>JBCBBC010000020.1:0-60965 GCA_038532145.1 Pseudomonadota bacterium
ACTTCACCAATATTCGGATTGTAAATATCGCCAAACCGGCCCGAGGTTCCGGCCACCTGTTTGCCGCCAATGAAATGGCTCACGTCGCGCATCGCGCTCTCCATCTGAAAGATTTGACTTATTAAGCGCCGATGACGCAGACCGCAGAAAGTCCTGGCGCCCCATACACCTGGCTATACGCAATCTGTACGTCCTCGACCTGCCGATCACCGGCGGAGCCTCGAACCTGGATGACGTTCTCATAGACTTGCCGCAAGCCTGAAGCGCCAATTGGTTCCCCACAGGCGAGACAACCGCCATCTGTATTCACGGGCAGTCGTCCGTCGAGCTTCGTTTCACCATCGAGGAGCATTTGCTCCTGCTCGCCATCCTTGCAAAAACCGTTCTCAGCCATGTGCATGATTTCGGCTCCCGACTCCGTGTCCTGAAGCTGAGCGACATCAATATCATCAGGCCCTAGACCTGCCATTTCGAAAGCCGCAGCAGACGCCAGTTCGGTGGGCGATTGTCCGCGCTTAACACTCAAACTGGGCGCAAACACCTCAAATGAACCTTCCGGGCGCGTGCGCACGGCCGCCCCATGAATACGGCACTCGGTCCGACCCAATTCACGCGCCTTTTTTTCACTGGCCAGAATCAACGCGGCGCCACCTTCCGCCGGAGAGCAGAACATAAACTTGCGCAAAGGATCACTGAGCATCTGAGATGACATGATCGTTTCAAAGTCGACTGGTTGGCGTCGCCAGGCATGTGGCGCCTTTGCTGCATTTTCGAACGCTTTTTCCGAAACCCGCCCCAACGATTCTTCAGAGATTCCAAACTGGTCCATGTATCGCCGGATCTTCATCGCAAAAAACTGGGTTGTCATCATCATCCCGGTTTCGCCGTACCACATGGGCAAGCCATTCTCTTCGGGATCCGCGTTGAAAGCGCCGCGCGGATGCTTGTCAAAGCCTGTTACGATGCCAAGATCAAACTCTCCGGACTTAATCGCCCAATAGCCTGAGAGAAGTGCGGAGCCGCCAGTTGCGCATCCATTTGCAATGTTTATGAACTGCGTTCCGGTGAGCCCCAATCGAGGGAGCATCGCATCAGCTGCGCCGGCCGCAGATGACCCCCCGAATGCAAACTGAATACTTGGCCAATCCAGACCGGCATCCTGTAATGCTTCGCGCACGGCGAACACACCTTGATCCAACCCAGATAGGTCGTGTCGGCCGAACGGATGAATGCCCGCGCCGACGATATATACATCATTTTTACTCATACTGGTGTCCTTAAATCGGTTCGAACGCATAGGTGTGCAGGGGTGTGCCTTGCTCATCTTCAGCGAATGGAACTGTGGTCAGGCGCATTGCCTGACCGACCTTGAGTTTTGAAAAGTCTTCAGAGACGATGCGCGTCTCAACAATGACTTCCTTCGGCAATTCGATATAGCCAACAGCGAACGGCTCGAATGTATCAGGCGTGTTCGGTCCTAGGTAAGGTGGGTTTTTGGGGGGGAAGCGTTGTATCGTATAAGACCATAGCGCACCCTCCGATTTGAGCTTCACTTTTTCATAACGCTCGCGCTCTGCACCTTCTGGATACGGAAAGACAATTTCGCCGGTTCCTTTGGATTTGCCTCCGAAAAGGACCGGCATACCGTCTTGTACGCTTACTACATTCTCTGAAATCAATCGCATCATTCCTCCCGAAGCACGAACCGCTTTTCTTTTATAAACGATCCATACAAAAAAGTCACGTCTGCTCTTTTTAATCTCTTCTGACTGTTTTATAAAGACCCTGACGATAAAAAAATGCACTGGGAGGATTTATGTCTACGTCCACACAAACCGATCGTTCGCTGGTTCTGGCTGACCTTGTACGTCGACAAGCGGAGACACGACCTGCCAAAATAGCGTTCATTTTCGAAGACAGTGAAATTAGCTATGAAGAGCTCAATCTCGGCGCTAACAAGGTCGCGAACGGGCTGCTTGACGGCGGCACTCAACCCTCTGAACGCGTGGTCTATTTGGGAAAAAACGCTCCGGAATATTTTGAGTTGCTCATGGGCGTCTCAAAGGCCGGCGCAGTCACTTGCCCTGTTAACTGGCGACTTGCATCGACAGAAATTGCATACATCGTGAATGACACCAGAGCGCGGTGCATGTTTGTCGGGCCCGAATTTGTGGAGCAAATTGCAGACCTGAAATCGGCACTCCCAAATGTAGAGCGTTTCTTTGTGATGACAGGGATGTTCTCTGGGTTCGAAAACTACGAAGCATGGCGCGACAGTCAATCAGACAAAGAAGTCCAGATATACCGGAAGTTCGAAGACGACGCATTGCAACTCTACACGTCCGGCACAACAGGTCACCCCAAAGGAGCAATCCTATCCAATCGAGCCCTCATCGGCCTACGAGAGCTCATACCGAGCGAACAAAAACCTGAATGGAATCGCTGGGCGTCTGATGATGTCAGCCTGGTTGCAATGCCGTGTTTTCATATTGGTGGAACCGGTTGGGGCTTAAGCGGTCTCGCCGAAGGCGCCACCGGAATCGTGATGCGCGAGTTTGACCCCATGCAAGTGCTTGGCCTGATTGATCGGTACAAAATTTCAAAAATCTTCATGGTGCCCGCCGCGATGAAAATCGTTGTTGAACAACCAGAGGCGCTTAGCACTGACTTTTCGTCGGTTAAATATATGCTGTACGGAGCATCTCCAATTCCATTGGATCTGTTGAAAACGTGTATGGATGTTTTCCGGAGTGGCTTTGTGCAGATGTATGGCATGACGGAAACCGCCGGCACGATTGTTGCCTTGCCGCCCGAGGATCACGACCCCGCCGGGAATGCGCGCATGCGATCTGCCGGAAAGGCGATGGACGGCGTCGAGGTTGTTATTTTGGGGAAAGATGGAAAAGAGACCCCTCGAGGTCAGGTTGGGGAGATCGCAGCGCGAACAATGGCAAACATGTCTGGCTATTGGAACTTGCCGGATGCAACCAACGAAGCGCTTGACGAAGAAGGATGGCTACGAACCGGTGATGCTGGCTTTATGGACGAAGATGGCTACATTTACATCCATGACCGCGTCAAAGACATGATCATTTCAGGGGGAGAGAACATCTACCCCGCTGAGGTCGAGAATGCCATTTTTGGCCACCCGAATGTAGCGGATGTCGCCGTCATAGGCATTCCGGATGAGAAATGGGGCGAAGCCGTCAAAGCGATCATTGTGCCGGCACCCTATGTGTCCATCGATGAAGCAGATATAATCGCGTGGGCGCGTGAAAGGATCGCAGGGTTCAAGTGCCCGAAATCGGTAGATTTCGTTGCGGTGCTCCCGCGCAATCCATCGGGTAAAATTCTCAAGAAGGAACTGCGCGCACCTTATTGGGGAGATAAAACGCGCGCGGTAAATTAAGCGGTATTTCAGGCGAAACTTAAGCCTCCATTTTCAAGATCTGTTTGCCAAAATTCTGCCCTGAAAACAGACGATTCAGGGTGGTCGGGATTTTGTCGAACCCTTCCTGAATGTCTTCTTTGAAGGTTATCTTCCCCTCTCGAATCCACTGCCGCATACGCTTTTGAGCCTCGGGATACTCCGGGATATAGTCGAGGACGATGAACCCACTCATCGACGCTCGCATGAAGATCAAGTTGAAGTAATTCTCAGGCCCGGCAGGCATCTGCCCGCGCTCATATCGAGAAATCCCACCGCAAATCACAACACGTGCGTGCATGGCGAGATTGGCGAGCGCATAGTTCAGGATCTTCCCCCCAACATTGTCGTAAAAGATATCTACCTGCCCCCCGCAATGCTCCTTCAGGGCTTGCTTGATATCTTCATTCTTATAGTCAATCGCTTCATCATAACCGACCTCGTCTCTCAGCCACGCGCACTTTTCGGGCCCGCCTGCAATTCCGATGGTGCGGCATCCGGCAATTTTGGCAATTTGACCGACCATCGACCCGGTCGCGCCTGCCGCTCCGGAGACCAGAACTGTGTCCCCAGGCTGCGGACGCCCATGTTTCAGCAATCCGAAATAGGCGGTCATTCCGGTGGTTCCGAGTGCGCCGAGATTTCCAGTCAACAGCTCATCATCAGGTACTTTTTCGAGTTCCGCTCCAGGCATGGTCGCAAAGTCCTGCCACCTCAACATGCCGTGAACTTTATCGCCAGCACTGAACTTCGGATGCTTTGACTCGATAACTTCACCCACACCGGAGCCGCGCATCACTTCGCCAATTTCGGTCGGCGCGACATAGCCGCCTATATTCTCCATCCATCCTTTTTGAGCTGGATCAAATCCGAGATAGAGAACTTTCACCAGAACTTCGCCATCGGCGGGCATTTGAATTTCCGTAACGACCTTCTTGAAATCATCTTCGACCAGCGGACGCCCGGTTGGGCGACCATTGATCAGCCATTGTCTATTTTCGGCCATTTGGCCCTCCCATTCATATTGTGGTTCAAAGTGGATTTGGCGCGGCCAGCCATCCACCATCGATGAGCAGCTCGGTGCCGGTTACCGCGCTTGCTTCGTCGGACGCCAGATACAAAGCGGCACCTGCGACTTCGTCAGACCTGATCATGCGCCCGATCGGTTGCAGGCTTGAGAACATATCGCGCATCGCGGCCGGGTCTTCGGATGCATCAAACGCGGCCTGGTTCATCGGTGTGTCAATGGTTCCCGGATGGACGGAATTGCAGCGAATGTTCTGATACGTGCGCGCGCAATGAACCGCGATAGACTTTGACAATAAGCGTACACCGCCTTTAGAGGCCGTGTAGGCAGCGCCGCTGGCCAATCCGACAAATCCGGTAATCGAAGAAATGTTGATGAGTGAACCAGCGGGACCTTCGGGATTGTCTTTCATAATGGCAATCGCTTCCCGGCACCCCAGCATGACCCCCGTCAAATTCACATCCAGAACCTGACGCCAGATCTCGAGACTCGTCTCTTCTATGGTCGCGCCTCGAAAAATCCCGGCATTGTTGACGAGCACATCGAGGCGACCATGGTCTGACTTAATGGATGCGAACGCGCCTTTCCACTCATCCTCGCGCGACACATCTTGACGCAAGTAAGTCGCGCCAATGTCCTTGGCGAGCGCCTGACCAAGCTCGTCCTGAACGTCAGAAACGATGACCGTTGCACCCTCATCCTTGAACCGGCGTGCGGTCGCTGCGCCGATCCCCGACGCGCCGCCCGTCACCAGGCAGATCTTGCCGGCGAGTCGATCAGGCATAGTCTACCGCGCTCTTCGCTGCGGCGATGATGCGGCTCGCATTGGGAAGAAACTCATCTTCCAGAGACGGTGCAAACGGGACTGGCGTATGTGGGCAAGTCACCTTCTTGACCGGCGCTTTGAGAGATTTGAATCCCTTATCCGCAACAATCGAAGCGATGTCCGACGCCAAGGAGCAGCGCGGTGGACTCTCATCGACAATCACCAGCCGTCCGGTATTCTCGACGCTTTCCAAGATCGTTTCTTCGTCCAAAGGAGACGTCGTTCTTGGATCGACGATCTCACACTCAATTCCATCTTGAGCTAACGCCTCAGCAGCGGCCTTTGCGTGCAAAATGGACCCGCCCATCGCGACCAAAGTAACGTCATCGCCTTCGCGCACATATTCAGCTTCGCCAAATGGAATTGTATAGGCCTCATCCGGAACATCCGCTTCTTGTTCGTAGAGTGTTTTTGACTCCAGAAAGATGACCGGATCATCGTCCCGGATCGCCTCGATGAGGAGTCCCTTGGCGTCATACGCATTGGTCGGCATGACGACTTTCAAGCCGGGTATCATTGTAAAGAGTGGATGTAGCGTCTGACTATGTTGAGCGCCCGCGCGCATCCCCGCTCCGATCATGGAACGAAGCACCCAAGGGGTCTTGGCTTTGCCGCCAAACATGTATCGAAACTTTGCAGCCTGGTTGTACACCTGGTCCATGCAGACGCCGATAAAATCCACGAACATAATCTCAGCGACTGGGCGCATTCCGGTGAGTGCGGCGCCGTTTGCGGTGCCAATAATGGCGCTTTCGGAGATGGGCGTATCTATGACCCGCTCGCCACCGAAGCGATCGTAAAGTCCGGCTGTGACGCCGAACACACCGCCGACGCTTCCCGGGCCGTTCGACGACCCCTGCCCGCCGGCAACGTCCTCCCCCAACACGATGACATTTGGGTCTCGTTCCATTTCTTGTGCGATGGCTTCGTTGATGGCGGTTCGAACCGATTTCATAGGCATCTTTCGGTCTCCTAGTATGCTGAGGCGTAAACGTCGGCTTCTAGCGCCGAGACATCGGGTTGCGGAGCGGCGATGCCGGTTTCGACTGCGGTCTCGACTTCGGCGGCGATCTCCTGATCGACTTGATCAAGATCTTCATCACTCAATAGTCCGGCGTCAGTGACACGCGCTCTAAAATTCACCAAACCATCCCGCGCGCGGGCTTCGGCAATCTCTTGCTCCGATCGATAGGGCTGAGGGTCGCCAACAAAGTGTCCGAGATAGCGCGGACACTCTGTGACGATCGTATATGGACCTTCTGCAGAGCGACCTCGCTCCAGGGCACGTAACATCGCGTCACGAACCGCGAAAAAATCTGTGCCATCCACGGTCTCCGCCGGCATGCCAAAACTTGCGGCGCGCTCCGCAATTGAAGGGGCGCCAACAGCATAGCTTGCAGCGGTATGTTCCCCATAACCATTGTCTTCGATCACAAAGATCGCGGGCACTTCGAGAACGACGGCCATATTCATGGCCTCAAACGTCGTTCCCTGGTTAGAGGCACCGTCGCCAGAAAACGCAACGGATACGTTTCCGGTCTTTTTGAGCTTTTGAGTCAGCGCAGCCCCTACAGCAATGGGTGGGGAGCCCCCAACAATGGCGTTCGCGCCGAGCATGCCCTTGTCAAAATCCGCAATGTGCATGGATCCACCCTTGCCATTACAGAGCCCCCCTTCCTTACCCATGATCTCGAGCATCATAGGTCCGATCTCGCACCCTTTTGCGAGACAATGGCCGTGTCCTCGGTGGGTTGAACCGATCCAGTCATCATCCGTCAATTCATGGCATATGCCGACACCTGAAGCTTCTTGACCAAGATATACGTGTGCGAACCCGGGGATGTTTCCGAGCGCGAATTCTTTTTCAACGCGCTCTTCGAATTGGCGGATGGCTGTCATCCGGCGATAAGCGCGAATCAGATCGTCCCGACTCATTTGCAACTGCATGGGCTATTTCCTGTTTGTTAGTGCCATCGTCCTGTGATTGAGAGGAAACACTGGACGCTTGTGCGCTGTTTGATTGAGGTTCGAGGACCGGATAAGCGCTCGGATGGCTGGCTGTGGGTAACGGACCGACCCAACCAGTGTTCGCATTGAAGCCACCAAGAATTATCAACTTTATCCTCCCGGGAGCGGATTATCGGTCCGCCCTCTTGGGACGACTTTATCGGTCTCCGTCTAAAAAAGTCAACTGTGCTTGTTTTAAACCGTATTATTTGTTTTAATGCGGAAAATGAACAAACGGGAGGAGAGTCGCTGCGATGGGGAATGAACGATTATCGGGCAAAACAGCCATTATTAGTGGCGGTGCGAGCGGCATCGGTGCTGCGAGCGCCAAACGTTTTGTCGAAGAAGGCGCGCGCGTGGTGATCGGTGACATTGATCTCGCAAAGAGCGAAGCGCTCGCCGCCGAACTGGGACCGAACGCTTTAGCCGCAGAACTGGATGTCCGCGAGTCTGAGCACTGGCAATCCGCCTTTGAGCGCGCCTCGGCTTTAGGCGACGTCACTACACTGGTCAATTCCGCAGGCGTTTCAATTCCCGGCTCTATTGAAGACATTGATCTGGATCAGTTTCGCGCCACGCTCAGCATCAATCTGGACGGCGTTTTTCTTGGCTGCAAACACGCCGTTGCAGCGATGAAAGCCGCGTCGGGCGGTTCCATTATCAATGTTGGCTCGACTTTAGGTGTCCGCTCCGGCGCAATATTTCCAGCATACTCATCCTCAAAAGGCGCGGTTCGAATGCTGTCACGTTCAATCGCGCTTCATTGCGCGGCGCAAGGTTATGATATTCGCGTCAATACGCTGCTCCCCGGGGCAATCCACACAGAAATGGTCGAAGGGTACATTGCCGCCGGCAAGCAAGCCGGTCAGAGCCGCGATCAGGTCATTCAAGGATTTGCGAGCGTTCACCCAATGAACCGATTGGGGACAGCAACGGAAACCGCCAACGCCATCGTTTTTCTCGCTTCTGACGAATCCTCATTCACCACCGGCGCCGACTTGCCTGTCGACGGCGGCTATCTGGCTTAATCCAAGGGAGACGCACCTATGGCAGACACAGCCACTCAACTTGATCCAATGACCTGTCCGATCCACGAAGTTGACACTTTCGATGCCGGGTTTCTGCAGGATCCATATCCGTTTTATGAGCGCACGCGCAATGAAGCGCCCGTGTATCGCCACCCGGAAACGAATGTTGTGTTTGTCGCAACTTATGATTTGGTCAAACATGTGAACACCAAGCCGCGTATCTTTTCGAATAAGTTCGCCGAGCAGTTGCGGTCCGGCAGTACGTCGTCGGTGTCACCGGAAGAGATGGAGATTCTATCTCAAGGCTGGATCGTCGCAGATACGATGCTGACGGCAGATCCACCTGAACATTCACGCTATCGCAAGCTTGCCATGAAAGCTTTCACCTATAAGCGCGTCCTTCAAATGACAGAGTATGTCGATGAACTGGTTCATGATTTGATTGACGCAATGCCAGACGGCGGCTGCGAATTCAAAACCGCGTTTGCGAACAAGCTGCCAATGTATGTCATATCCGATGCTCTGGGGGTTCCGCGCGACAAGTTTGATGAGTTTGAAACCTGGTCGAACGCATTTGTTTTGATGCTCTCGGGTGTCGCGGACAAGGACATGCGACTTTGGGGGGCGCAAAAGATTGTCGAGTTCCAGAAGTATTTTGTCGACGTGATAGAAGAGAAACGCGCGCGTCCGACCGATGACGTAATTTCCGACCTGGTTCATGCCGACCTCGCTGATGAAGGTGATCCTCGAAAGATGACTTATGAGGAGCTGCTATCCATTCTCCAGCAACTCCTGGTGGCTGGGAATGAGACGACGGCACACACGCTGACAGCAGGCATCAAATTCCTGCTTGAAAACCCCGAGCAAATGGCACGCCTGAAAACCGATCCGACCTTGACGGCGAACATGGTCGAAGAGGTTCTGCGATATCTATCGCCAACGAACAATATGTGGCGCGTCGTTACGGCTGAAGATAAAATCGGCGACGTCCCTGTCGCGCCAGGAGATCTTGTCTTGTTGAGGTATGGTTCCGCAAACCGCGACGTCTGCAAGTTCGCAGACCCGGATGCGTTTGATATCGAACGAAAGAACGCCAAGGAGCATCTCGCCTTCGGCGCTGGCATTCATACCTGCCTGGGCTCGCAACTGGCACGAAAAGAGATGATAACCGCATTTCCTATCATTCTGGATAGACTGGCAGACTTGCAGCTCGATCGGTCCAGAGGTGAGTTCACTTATTTGCCCAGCGTGTTGTTGCGCGGCGTGACCAATCTCAACGTCACCTACTCCAAGAAGGGCCGGGGATGAGCAACATTCGTCTGACGCTCGAATTTATCAATCACTGGAACAGGGGTGATATTGAATCCATCGTCGACGCGGTGGACGCGGGAATTGTCTATCACAATATCCCAATGGACGTCGTGAGTGGGAAAGGCGCTTTTCGAACCGCGATTTCTCCGCTGCTCCAAATGGTAGAGGACGTAAAATGGGAAACGCCCTTGATCGCAGAAACCAGTTCCGGAGAGGTGCTGACGGAACGGATCGACACGTTTGTGCTGTCGTCTGGGGATCACATCACTGTCCGCGTGATGGGTGTGTTTGAATGGACACCGTCAGGCAAACTGGCCAAATGGCGTGACTATTTCGATCTTGCAGAATTTCAGACTCAAATGCCTGGCTGAGTGGGCGACTTATGTCTTGAAGGCCGCGCGCATCATGCTGCGAAAGGTTCGTTCTGGTAGAATGGCCTGCAGTCTCGGGAACCAGGCCCCTGCCCCACCGACGCGATAGCGAACACGGGGTTTTGGACGATCAATCGCTTTTGCGACCGCGCGCGCGATCCGATCTGGCGGCAAGCCCTTGGCTAATGAGGCCTTGAAGCTTGCCTCGGCGTTTGCCGTCCTCTCAGCATAGGGGCTGTTTGCACGTTTACTCGCTTTCATGGCCTGTCCGGCATTCGTTTGTATCGGCCCGGCTTCAATGTAGCTTGCATGAATTCCAAATGGTTCGAGTTCATATTGAAGCGCTTGTGTCCAACGGCCCAGCGCCCCTTTCGAGGCAGAGTAAGCCGCATGAAAGGGAATGGAGACCGTGCCTGCGGTCGAACTCATGAAGACCAATCGGCCGGACGCTTGCGCGCGCATATGAGGTAAGATGACCCTGGCGCACTCTACCGCCGCGAAAAAGTAGGCGTGCATTTGCTCATGCAACTGACCCATCGGGGTGTCTTCGACAGCGCCAGCAATATAGAAACCTGCGCTATAGACCAGCGCATCAATCCGCCCCTGCTCAGAGGTGATCGTATCCACAGCTTTTGCAATTGCGCCATCATCAAAGACGTCAAGCGACAAGGCATTTGCGCCGCTCAATTTTACCCGGCTGGCATCACGGCTTGTCCCATAGACAATATGGTCCTTGGCAATGAGTCGTTTGGCGATGGCCGCTCCAATCCCGGACGACGCGCCGACGACGAGCACAACCTGTTGATCCTTCATTCCGCTACCGCAGTTTCCCGCGCTTTTGTCAGTGCCGGGTCGCTAGCCCAGGCGATGCCGCGGCGGAGAATCTCGTGGAAGACTGGCAATTCCCAGGAGCAACGTTCGACCTCGGGGTAATAGTCCGTGATGCCGACCATATCATAGTGTCCTCGGCAATGACCGAGGGTAAAATATAGAATTTCGCCGTCTCCAACAGTCTGCAGGTATAGAATGGGGTGTTTTTGTTTGGGCCACTTGTCTTCGACGAAACCAGGTGCCTCCCCTTCAAACTCTGTGTAGAGCAGCACCTCGAGATCGCCATGTGTTTCGAGCAAATAAAGCTCGTCAGTCGTCTCGAATGGCTCGATGTCAGTTACCAAGGGATGATCGGGCTGCCCAATTTCAACTTTGTAGGGCCCGATGGGTGGATGCGCGATGAACTGGCTGCCCAAAGTTTCCATCATCAGCGGTGCCCAGCGCGGCGCATCAACGAGGAGACTGCCATAATCGGCGCCTTCCGGAGACAAGAACCGAACAAAAGAATTGGTTCCATGTAGTGCGAACCAGCGCCCGCCTTGCTCGACGAACGTTCTTAATACTTGTTGCGTTTCCAGGCTGGCGACCACGTTCGACGTGAACGTCACAAGGAAATCGGCATCGCTCAAGGCTGCATGAGCGTTGTCATAATTCTCGAAGACTCTGGTGCGTATGCGCTCATCTTCTGCCAGCAGTTTCAGAAGCTCTGAGCGGGCAAAATCAATATCGTGCCATTCGCCTCCACAAATCAGCACGACATCTATGCGGGTATTCAACGTGTCGGTCATGGTCGCACCTCAATATTGAATGCGCTTGGTCACACCGCCATCGATCACGATATTGGTTCCAGTCATAAACGGGACGGCCCCCGATGCGGCGAAGACGATCGCATTCGCAATTTCTTCGGCGTTGCCAAATCGTCCCATTGGAATGGCAGCAAGGGTCGCGTCATAGAAGGGCTTCATATTGTCTTTGACGAAATTCCAGGATCCGCCTTCAATATAGACCGGCCCGGGTGAGACCGTATTCACCCGAATGCCTTTTGGCGCGAATGCCTGGGACAGCGCCGCGGCGTGCGCGATGACAGCCGCCTTCATGGCGTTATAGGCCTGCGCACCAGCGAACTCTTCCAGCGCTGCGGTGGTTGCCACACAAACGATCGAGCCGGAGTCTGATGCTTCCAGAAATGGTGCGGCTGCTTCAATTCCACGGAAGACACTCATCAGGTCGATATCGAACGCCGCCTTCCAGGTTTCTTCCGAGGCCGGACCGCCGCCCGCCGATGCCATTGGGATGAAAACGTCGCATCCGCCGATTTCATTTGCAGCTTTGGTTACCCATGCGCGGTACGCGTCCCCATCTGAAATATCTACCGCATGACCCGTCGCGCGACCTCCCCCCCCGGTTAGCTCTCCGATAGCCGCCCCCAGAGCTGCCTCGCCACGCGCGCAAATCGCAACTTCGCACCCTTCGGCGACAAACGCCTTTGCTGTGGCCAAACCAATTCCGCGGCTTGCGCCGGCGATCAGTACTTTTTTCCCATTGAGCTTCAGATCCATCGCTGCCTCCCTCTCGTGTTGTCGCTTGAGCAATCTGTGCTCGACAGTTTAAACACATGATGCGATAATAACAATCAGGATATCCTGTTTTTATTAGAAGGCCTACTCATGAATCTCGATCTGCGCCCAGAGGACAAAACGTTTGAACAAGACTGTCGAACTTTCTTCGACACCTATTTGACGGAAGACATGCGCCTGGAGACGGCTCGCGGCGCCGGTGTTTGGGCGGAATTTGATCTCGGCATGCGGTGGCAGAAAATCCTGTATCAGCGCGGGCTCATCGCACCATCCTGGCCGAAAGCCTATGGCGGATGCGAGTGGTCGCTGGTTCAGCGCTATATCTGGGACAATTTGTGCGCAGAGTATGGCGCCCCGCGAATCCCCGCCATGGGCTTGCGGATGTGTGGTCCAGTCTTGATGAAATACGGCACAAACTTGCAGAAAGACCGCTTTCTGCCGCGCATTCTCTCTGGCGAAGACTTTTGGTGTCAGGGCTATTCGGAACCAGGCGCGGGGTCTGATCTGGCAGCACTCAAGTGTCGAGCCGTGCGAGACGGCGATGACTATGTGATCAATGGCACGAAGATCTGGACAACCTATGCGCAGTTTTCAAACTGGATCTTCTGTCTGGTGCGCACCCGTGATGATGGAAAACCTCAAGCTGGTATTTCTTTCATATTGGTCCCAATGGACGCCCCTGGTCTCACGATATCCCCCATCATTTCGATCTCAGGTGATCACGAAGTCAATCAGGTCTTTTTCGACGATGTTCGTGTTCCGGTGACCAACCTGGTTGGTGAGGAAAATGAAGGCTGGACGGTGGCGAAATATCTTCTTGAGCACGAGCGCGGCGGGTCTTTCGCCGCCGGATTGAAGCGACGTCTGTCGCAAATACAGACTATCTCCAGGGCGAAGGGCACCGATCTTGCGTTCCAGGACAAGGTTACGAATGCCGAGATAAAAGTGCAGTCAATTGATATCACCGAGCAAAGAATGATCTCCAACATGTCCAATGGACATGTGTCGGGGGCAGAACCGTCCCTTCTGAAACTGCAAGGCACTGAAATGGTTCAAAAACTGGACGAATTGGCCATCGAGGCTCTGGGCGATCATGCCGCGCCTGATTATCTGGATGCCCGCTATGGGAAATCGAACTGGCGCCTTGCTGAACCGGAAGATGTGCCAATTATGGGTCTATATCTTAACAATCGTGCCGCTACGATATATGGCGGAAGCAGCGAAGTGCAGCGAAACATCATGTCGAAAGTGGTATTAGGCCTATGAATGTCATCAAGAAAATCAAAAGTGCCGATCCTGAAGACGTCTCCGCCGAAGAGGCCCTGAAGGCTGCAATGTCACAAATGGAAGCCGAAATTATCAGGCTGGACCCAGACAAATCGGCGAATGATGAAGCAAGCTGGCAAGAGCGCAAAAGTGCACAAACGCGGCTGGCCATTCTCGCAGCTGCCGTCGAGTGCCTCGCCAAACACGGGTACGCAAAGACCACGACACAACAAGTCGCGGCGACAGCAAAGATTTCTCGCGGGGCAATGCTCCACCACTATGCCACAAAATCTGAACTGATCGCATCGGTGATCGAATACGTTTTCTATCGACGTATGAAATTGTTCTTTGGCGAGATTACGCGTCTGAGTGAAGAACGACGCCGCGATGTAACAGGGGGTGTGGAAGTCTATTGGAACTGGGTGCAAACGCCCGAATTCGATGCGTTTCTTGAGCTTTCTATTGCGTCGCGCAAGGACGCGGAGCTCGGCGAGATTTTTGAAACTCGCGCGATCGAGCTGGACGCTTATTCATTCGACCAGATTCCGATTTTCTTCCCGGAATGGAAAGCCGTCTCAAAGGAAACGCTACGCCTTGCAAATGATCTGATTGTTGCAGCCATTCAAGGCCTCTACACGAATCGCCAAATCATAACCGATCGAAAACGTCGCACGGCTGTGAGAGATCTCGTCAGCAAGACGATCCTGATGTTGCGCGAAGGCGAAATCGACTTGAATTAGGCAAGCTCTTTTAGCGCGGTCGTCACGTCAGCGCTTTTCTCCAGATGCGGCATATGGCCAACGTTCTCGATCCAGATGTCTTTCGTTCCAGCGGGAAAGGCTGCTGGATCGGGCGCCCCGACAATCTGATCCGTCTTCGACGCGATCAGGGTGATCGGAGCCGCAATGTCACTTAGTCGACCCCCAAGCGCCGCATAATCAGGATCCGCACCTTTTAGATTGTCCTTGATCAAGGTGAGCGCGTTCTGAGCCCCGTCCAAACGCTTGGCTTTTATCAGATCCTCCAACATATCGCGCGTCACGAAGCTCACATCTGCGAACAGGTTCTTGGCGGGCTCACGTAAGTCTTTTGACCGACGCGCGGATACGAACGCGTCGAGATAGTCTTCATTGATTGATCCGCCCGGCATTGCGGCCGGACATACCAAGCCAAGTCCCTTCACGCGGTCCCCTGCCCGCGCCGCCACCTCTGCAGCGATCGCCCCGCCGAGCGAGTGGCCAGCCAAAGAGAAGGTTTCAAGGCCGAGTGCATCAATCGCCGCGACAATACCGGTGGCAATTGTGCCGAGTTTTCCGTCACCGACATCCTTCGCCGATTGCCCATGACCTGGCAGTTCGATTGCGTAGACCGGCCGCTCTTCAGCCAAAGCCGGCTGGACCAGCATCCAATTGTTCAGATCCCCACCAAAGCCATGAAGCAGGACAATCGGCGTCCCGGACAAATCCTCGCCCATGACCCCCACTCTTAACGTTCTGCCATAAACATCGACCGTGCGAATTTCCGGACCGCTGGCCTCGCCCGCCGCTTCACCTGGATCAAAACTCGCCTGAAAGTCTTCGATGAAAGCCTCGATCTCGTCATCGCTGACATCACTTTCAGCCATAACCGCAATCAGCGCCCCGACCGGCAATGTCTCTTCAAGCGACGCAACAATCTTGCGCAAAGTTCCATCCTGATGCGCTTCGCAGACATTGGTAATCTTGGACGTTTCAATGTCGACAAGGTCATCGCCCTCTTTGACCTGGTCGCCTTCCTTGGCCCACCATTCAACGATCTTGCCTTCTTCCATGGCAAGGCCCCATTTGGGCATCTTAATCGGCTCAATACTCATTACGTCTTCTCCCGCTCCCGGATGGGGCGTCCAATCGTCCAAATTTCAGTAAGGTTAGGTGTTCAGATACTTATCCAGAGTCTGGTGCAGGTGACGCACACGGATCTCTTGATAATTGCCAAGTTGCATATCGATATCAGGCGACTCCCTCATCCCATCTTGCACATAAGGCAGGTTCGCCATGTCCTGATCGAACACGGATGCCAATGCGGGACCGATGAGATGTCCGGCTGAAGCAAACGGTTTATCGTCCGGAATCAGATGCATCGGCGGAGATTTGGGCATCGGCTCACCCTCTCGATTCCGCATCAGGATGCGGACCTCCATCAAGCAATGATCCGGGTCGCCCCATGGCCGCCAGCGATAGACAATGTTTGGAATAAACCCGCCCCACGGTGCCCAATTCGGGAAAACATTATAGGTAAAATTATCAACCATCTCGCTGTCGGAGAATTCTGAGTGATCCAGCCCCGACATCATCGTGAAAGCCTCACGATTGGCTTCTGCGGTGGTTTTGCGCGCCATAAATGGATCCATTGGGTCCACACCAAAGGCGGCTTCCTCATTGCTGCTGAATCGATCTGACGCATTTTTGCGCCCCGCCGCACGCGCGTTGGCATTATCCGACGTTTGCTCATCACTGTCTGAGGATTGATTCACGAAGGCTGCAAGCTTGGCGAGGATGAAAGCCTGGTCATGCCCCTGATCCTCCAAATGCGGAGACAGGACGGCAGATGGCGTAATGGCGCGGTTAATATGATCACCATAAATATCATAACGCGTATTGGCATCGCCGGTAAAAGGCAGGATTTGCGGATGCGTTGTAATCGAATGCCACGCCTCCATGAAAGCTTCTGCCGTCGCCTTCCAATTGGCGGGAATGACACGACCGATCCATGCCCCTGTATAACACTGATCAAGGCGCCAACGTTCATAGTGTGCTGTAGCGGGCCCCGCCCATTCCACGAAAGGCGCGATATCCTGATCTTCTGAAATCAGGACAAATCCCTGCCATCGGTCGACACGCACCTCATGCAAGCTCATGTCCTTGTCATCAAGATGCGTAAAGTCCCAGCGACACGGGATCTCCTTGAGCGAGCCGTCATTGTTCCAGGTAAACCCGTGAAATGGGCACTTCAGGTGCTTTGCATAGCCAGACTTGGTGCGCAGCTTACGCCCACGATGCAGACAGAAATTCCGAAACGCTTTGATGCTGCCATCGTCCTGACGCATCAGAACAAAAGACTTTCCGGCATTCTCGTAAACAACATTGTCACCCGCATCCGGCATTTCCTCTTCGCGCGCCGCGAACTGCCAGACCTTGGGCCACATTTTCTCGTTTTCCAGATCCATAAAGGCTTGCGACGTATATCGCGACGTCGGGATCGGGTCGGATCCGAGATATTCAAACGCCTCTTCTCGGAGGAAATCCGGCACTTCTCGTGAATCCTGATCGAGCAGATCGGAGTAGCTTGTTCCAGGACAACGCTCTTCACCGATTAATGTCGTTTTGCCGATATCGTCAGCCATGGCTTCCTCCCGATTGGCATCGCAATTCTCAACCTCATTATGACACATTAAAAAAAACCAGCAAGCCTGATTGTTTTAGACAATGCGTTTTTTAATCAGCGCCCCGACCTCCATCTACAGTAAGTTCCGTGCCGGTGACGTAGGACGATTGATCCGAGATCAGATAGGCAATGGCGTCTGCCATATGTTCCGGTAACCCGATCATCTTGAGCGGAGTCTCTTCAATAAACGCCTGCTGAAGTGCCGCGTCATCACCGAATTGATCTGTAATCATTTCCGTCCAGATGACCCCGGGGTGAAGCGAGTTGACCCGGACGGGCGGCGTTAGGTCAGCGCCCTCCAGCGCGGCTGATTTGGTCATTCCGGTGATCGCGCCCTTAGTGGCGCAATAGGCGGTCGCACCAGGGAACCCAACCTGCCCCATCAGGGACGATACGTTGACAATCGAACCGCCTCGGCCGGTTTTCCGCATCGCCTCAAACCCGTATTTCATGCCGAGGAACGTGCCTTCGACATTGGTGCGATAGATCCAGTCAAAGTCTGCTTCAGATGTTTCCTGGATCGGTTTGACCATAAATACGCCGGCATTGTTGACGAGGATATCCAGACCACCAAACTCAGACAGCGCCGCTTCGCACACTTTTTTCCAATCAGCTTCCACGGTCACGTCCTGGCGCATGAACAGACCTTCACCGCCCGCCGCACGCATCATCTCGGCTGTTTCAACCCCCGCCTCTTCCGAGCGTCCGGTGGCGATGACTTTCGCACCCGACTGCGCCAGCAATATTGCAGTGCTTCGTCCCATGCCCTTGGTGGCGCCGGTCACGATGGCGACCTTGTCGCGCAGATCCTCAATCGGCGTCATCTTGCAACCAGCCCCCCGTCAACAATCATTTCCGTTCCGGTCATGAAACGGGACCGATCAGAGGCAGCGAAGAGGACCGCATCGCCAATCTCGTCGGCCGCGCCAAACCGCTTCATGGGGATCAGCGCCGGCGCCGTTTCCGCTTCATCAAAGCCGGCCGTCATATCCGAATGGGTAATGCCTGGCAGGACGGCATTGACGCGAATCTTCTCAGCGCCGAGTTCAAGCGCCGCAGCTTTCATCAATAATCGTATGCCCGCTTTTGATCCTGAATAGTGCGTGTTGGCTGGTGCGCTCATGCGGCCCATCACCGAAGACATCATGATGATCGAGCCGCCTTCGCCATGGTTTCGCATTGCTTCTGTTGCGTTCTGAAGCGATAGAAACGCACCCTTTAGATTTGTCTCCATCAGGGCTCGGAACGTATCCAAATCCATCAATTCAATCGGAACGAAATTACTGATCCCGGCATTTGCCACCATAATGTTCAAAGGCCCCATTTCGGCCGCAGCGCGCATCACGGCAGGCCAGTCGGCCGACTTGCTGACATCCTGCTGAACGAAGCGGACTGACGGCCCGATGGATTGAGCGGCAGCTTCCCCCCGCGCTTTATCGAGGCCGGTAATGACAATTTGGGCCCCCGCCCCGGCAAGCTTGCGTGCACAGGAGAGCCCGAGCCCGCGTGTGCCGCCCGTCACGATAGCGACTTTTCCAGCAAGTTCCTGACCCGCCATATGTATCCCTTTTGAAAAAATACCGGGCGACAGCATTGCTGCCGCCCGGCGTTGAAGGTGCGGAGGTCAGAACTCTGCTTCGAGTTCCAGGAGCCAGTTCATTTCATTCGCCCAACCTTGGAAGTAGACCGTCGGCAAGGAATTGATGCGATAGTCTTCATCGGTCAGATTACGCCCTGTCAGGCGAACCGTGTAGCGGCCCCAATCATAGGCGACTGACGCGTCGACGAGCCCATACCCGTCTTCGACATCAATCACGCCAAAGCCGTTGGCGAGGCCGTGATCATCTATGTAATTGTAACCCCCGCTGACCGACAGCTCTCCCGGTCCAAGATCAAAGCTGTGTGCCGCTCGAACAGAGTAATTGTAATCGGCGACGCGCAGCAGATCGACACCCGTGCGATCCGAAATCGAGCCTGGTGTCCCTGGGGTCGCCCCGGGGCCAATCCCAACCCGGCGTCCATCCACCGTGCCATCCGTGACCTCAGCATCCTGCAGACCAAGAAGCGCCGTCAGCGTGAAGCCATCAAGGGCGTCCGGGGCCCAGACCGCTTCGAACTCAAACCCGTCTATCTCTACTTCGGGGAAATTGTTCGTATAGGTCGTCGTGCCTGGACCATATGTGCCAGTGACGACAACATCATTGACCTGGAAATCGTCCACCTGGGTCAGAAAGTAGGCCGCATTGAACGTCAACTGACCATCCGCAAAGACGTTCTTCGAGCCGATTTCAAATGCAGTGACGTTTTCCGGCTCATAGGTCGAGAAATTATTCTCCGGACACAGGACTTCGAACGGAATGGCATCGCCGTCATCCGGCAAACAGTTCGGTTGTCCTTCAGCTTGCTCTGACAAGGTTGCCCGAATTGAAATACCGCCTGACCGGAAGCCTTCCGAGACGGAGGCATAAACCAGATTGTCGTCCGTCGCCTGCCAATCGACGGCAAACCTCGTGATGACATCATCAAACGAGTTTGAGTTTGAAATCGGATTGACGAGCGGGACGGCACCCGGCTGGTTTGGTTTTGCACCAAATGCAAAAGCGTTCGCACCATCCTTGGTTTCGTCGATAAAGCGCGCGCCTGCCGAGACTTTCAAACGCTCCGTGATGCGCCAATCGAGATTACCGAAAACCGAGAAGCTTTCATTATCCTCGGTGCCCAGCTGAAAGACCGCGTCATTGGTCGTCTGGTCGAGTTCGAACTCGTGCTCATAATAGTACAACCCGACCAGGTAATCGAACGCCCCATTGGTGCCCGAAAGGCGCACCTCCTGAGTGAACTGCTCATAGGTCTGGTCTCTGATCGTGTGCAGGACGCCAACTGGATTGGCGACGTTTGTCAGCAACAGGTTCGTGCCGGGAAATGGACACCCGGTTGGGGCTGTAGAACAGGTCCCATCAAAGTCCTGAAAGACAATATCCTCGCTATCAACGTAAGCCGTAACCGAGACAATTTCGCCAATCTGCGTATCCCAGGTGAAGGTTGCATTTGCGATCGTTGTCGTCAGCTCGTCCTTGTCTTCAAAATCATTCAGGACTTGCCGAGGCGCCAATCCCGCCAGGCTTCCGGTTTGGGCATTATAGCCCGGCGTCTGGGTTAGATCCGTTCCAAACAATCCGCTTAAAACCCCGGTCGTGAAAACGTTACCATACTGAATTGGCGTACCGCCGCCATCCTGAGCAAAGTGATCCAGCGTCAGACGCGCATTGAACGTATCGGTCAGATCATAATCCAGAGAGGCTGTCAGGCCGGTATATTCGATCCCACCATTGGACTCCCCTGTGAACACGTTTTCAAGATAGCCTTCATTCTCGCGATAGGTGCCGCCGAGTTTCAGGCCGCCATTCTCCCCTAATCCGAAATTCGCGACGCCTTTGAGGATCACCTCATCGTCGGTTCCGATGCCGACAGACCCTCTGAACCCGTTCTCGCGCGTTGGCGCTGAGCGGGTAATGTTGATCACGCCCGCGGTGGTGTTCTTGCCGAAGAAGATCCCCTGCGGGCCGCGGTTCACGTCAACTTGTTGAATGTCAAACGCATCGACCAACTGGCCCGTATTGGTCCCAAGGAAGACGCCATCAATCATCACACCCGCTGCGGGGTTCTGTGATTTTTCGACCTCGGCGTATCCGAGTCCTCGAATGAAGATCGCCCCGCCACCTGGCACCGCGGTCGTCTGCCCGATAAATGTGTTCGGAGCTAAGCCGGTCAGGTCCGCTATGTTTCGCGGCGCAAGTTGCTCTATCGTATCCTCGGTGATCGCGGTGATCGCGATGGGGACGTCTTGCAGGCTTTCTTCACGCCTCGTGGTTGTCACCATAACAGTGCCGAGCGTACGATCGTCATCAACGGTTTCCGTTTCAGTCTGTTCTTGCGCGAGTGCCGTGTTGAATCCAATTGAGCTTACAGCAACAGCTAACGCAGAAGTCATCATCCAAGTTTTTTTGGATTTGCGCATTTTTTTCCTCCCAGAGCGGTGCCCCCTGTTTCGTCGGGAGCTTTTTACGCTGAGAACAATACGCACGCGCCCGATAAAAAAGTCAAGTGTGTTTGGAAAAATCAATCTTGCATGTTTTTTAGTGTGTTTTAGAAACCACACAACACATATCGAGGTTTTCTGTGGGTGACTTCGTGTTCTATTATTGGGGAAAGTACCGTAGACAAAATGCAGCTCTAAACGCGCTGTTCTTCGTTTGACTTGGCGAGCTCAGCAACTGGAAATTCGCGATCCTGGTTCAGATGTTGAACGAATGCGCGAATCTTTGAGACTTGTCGCAGATCCACATGGATTGCGATCCACGACAGCACAGAACAACCGCCGTTTGGTGGCAAAATTGGCGTGAGCACTCGAAGCAGCGTGCCAAATGCAACCTGTTTGAAAGCCTGCCAAGCGCGCACAGGTAACCGTAGCAAATAAGCTAGCTTTTCTGTCTCACTGGTCCTTTTCAGGATAGAGAAATTCAACAGGGTGAGATGAGATCTTTCGTGGGCGGTTGGAGTTGAGATTCTCGAACAAGTCTCGCGCTAAATCGGCGACGAGTTTCGGATCTTCGGTGTGTATGAAGTGGTTCGCATCGACCAAAACGACCCTGCCATTCGGAATCACATCGGCAGACCGATAGTACTCCTCCGCGTGTTGCCCCGGGTCTCGGGTCCCTTGCACGATGAGAACGGGCATCGTCATCTTCGGAACGGTATTGGCCATGCGAAATTCAAGCTCCTGGTCGAAGCTCGTTCCCTGAAACGTCCGCGCTGAAGCCTCGGCTGTACCAGCGAAGCCCCACTCCCATTCAAGTCTGGCAAGTTCGTGCTCGGGAAGCACGACGGAAACATAATCACCCGCATACATATTCCGGATCATGTTTTCCGCACTGTGAAACTCCGGCGTCGCCATCTGTGCGTGTGGCGGACGCGGAAGCCCATGGGGCTGGTCGAAAGACTGTTGCATGCGCAAAAACGCTTTGATGCGCGTACTCATACCCTCAGACGCGATCAGATGATCACTTATAACGCTTCCACGATCGTGGGAGATCAAATTGAAACTGTCGATGCCAATTCGGTCTAACAGGCTGATAAGGCTGGCCGCAACTGCAGCATAACTCACATCAATTTCAGGTCTCTTATCAGATTGGCCGTACCCTAATGTATCAACGGCGACCACATAATAATCGTCTGCCAAATCGGCCATGACTTTGTGATAAGCAAACCATGTGTCCGGGTAACCGTGAATGAACAGGACAGGCTCTCTCGAAGGATCACCTGCAGTGATAACGTGCCAGACTGCGCCCTCGACATCGATGAACCAATGTGCGCCGAAGACACCGTTGCCAATGTACTCTATCTCGCCGTGCTGGTTGACTGCTTCCGGCGGCGGCAAAGCCGCAGGGTAGCGGTCTGTGTCATCCACAAAATGAGGCAGTGGATAAGGCTCGTAAGAGCCTTTCGTCCACGAATATTGAGGCGCATGCGTAGAATTGTCAGCTGTCGCCACGGTTGCGCAGGCCGAGACAATTGTCACCGACAAGATAACGCCGAGTACGTTCTTCATAAAGAGAGTCAGCACTTTCAGGCTCCTTCAAAATTCACTTTGAAACTTCAATTCTACATTGCCGCGGCAATGACCTGAGCGATCATTTTGCGGCTAAACAACCCTGCACGGAAGACAGCGCGATGCGCACATCATGCGCGTTGGTGCGTTAGCTGAAGGGCTTTGAGCGATGTATATCTCTCGCGCGCCCGCCCTTGTTTGTCGGCATTTTCGCGAATGAATAAGTAATATCGCGGCGCTAAATTCTGGAGACCACAGATGACGACGAGAACAGTCCAAGGCTTCGCGATCTTGATCGTATTCGTCCTATTGTGGATCCCGGCCGGCCAATCCACATTTTTGATTTCGCACTGGATGAAACTCGGCACCTTCATGTTGCCGCTACTATTATTCGTTGCGTTCAAGTCTCATGAGCCAGGGCGCGAAACCCGTTATCGGTCTCCCAAATTCGTCGCAATACTGTTACTCGCCGCCTATCTCATTCACCAGTTTGAAGAACACTGGATAGACGTGCTGGGGAACCAGTACGCCTTTCAGGGCAGCATCAACGCACTCGTTCAGAACGCGCTTGTCCCACCTCCTGACCAGATCGGGCCTCTTACGGAGGAGGCGATTTTCTTCATAAATACCTCCCTGGTTTGGCTTGTTGCGGCGATCGCTATTTGGCAGGCTCCGGAACGGACTTTTCCGACCCTGACATTAGCGGCAATTGTTATCGTCAATGGCATTGTTCACATCGCAGGAAGCATCTTAACGCTTAAGTACAATCCAGGCCTGTTGACCTCAGTTCTGATTTTTGTCCCGTTCGCGATATTGGCGTACATGGTCATCCCGGCCCGGCGCGCGGTCATTTTTCTGAGTGTGGCATGGGCGGTCTCGGCTCACATAATCATGGCAATCGGTATGATGGCCTCGACATGGTGGGGTCTGATTTCACCACCGGTTTACTATGCAATTCTGGTTGCATGGTCCGTATTACCGTTAGCACTATCCATGGCCGCGCCGCGCAAGCTTGAGGATAAAGATTGAAGGTCCCCGGACTACGATGCTGGAGACGGTCTCGCTTCAGACTGACGGCCCCGCCCTTCGGAACAATGCATACTATGCAACTCCACTTGCAAAGATTGCATTAGAAACTGATCAGCGCGCTGGTAAGCTCTCTCGAAAGCCTGGGAGAATTCAATGAAGCACAGCTTGCTCAGTCTCGTCACTCTGGCATTATTTATGTGCCCCTCATCGATCACCACGATGGTCGCAAACGCGGAAGAAAATGTATCGACTACCGCGGTCAACATGGATGATGTGCGAGCGCTTCAACCCGGCCTCAATCATGTCTATTTTGACGATTGGGCAGAGACCCGCCTGCCCGTCTGGATTTATCTGCCGCACTCGATCGAAGCGGAAAATGCACCGATCATGATCATGATGCATGGCGCAAAGCGCGGCGCAGCGCGGTATCTATCGGAGTGGGATCAATTGGCCGAAAGCTACGGTTTCATCGTCATCGCACCAGAATTCACCCGCAGTGCATTTCCCGGTTCGGCCGGTTACAATCTGGGCAATCGCATACCGCGCGGCGGTGATACGATCATCGATGAGTCGCTATGGACGTTTAGCGCGATCGAACGGATTTTCGATTATGTAACTGAGGAACTCAACAATACGCAGACCGAATATACGATTTACGGTCACTCTGCAGGATCACAGTTCACCCATCGTTTCATGTACTTCAAGCCGGCGGCGCGGGCGAAACGATACCTCGCTGCGAACGCTGGGTGGTACACGTTTCCCGATCTTGAGATCGAATATCCGGTTGGCCTAGGCGGCCTTGGCTGGAGCGACGCTGACCTCAAGGCATATCTTGAAAAGGACTTGGTCATTTTGGTCGGCGACCAGGATAATGATCCGACGCATGAAAGTCTCAAACGCGACGATGGCGTCGACCAGCAGGGGCCGCATCGCTTTGCCCGTGGGATCAATTTCTACGAAAAAGGCCGGGCCGAAGCGGAAAGACTCAGTGCCAGTTTCGGATGGCGCTTGCGCATGGTTGAAGGTGTCGCGCATTCCAACGGCGGAATGGCAGTCGCCGCTGCAGAATTCGTGGAATAGATCATCCGGGCGCCCCCTTATGGCGCGTTAGTGACCCAGGCCAGGAAGACTCATCGCATTCAGGCGGCGACCAATGGATTGGCTATGAGAAATGCCGCCATCACTCGGCTGAAACAGATGCAATTGTGCGTTCCGCTTGACCGTGAATGTCTCCACAAGCTGCTCGTTCTCGAAGAGAATAGCCACACCATCTTCCAGGCCATACGCAGGCAGGGCGCTCGGTTCTGAACGCACCAGTTCAGCCAATGTGTTGCGGCGCGATTCCAGAGCGTCATAGTGCGCACAGAAACTGCCTTTCAACAGCTGGATCCCTTTCACCGGTTGAATGTCTGATTTTATCGAGTCGCTGACACACCATTCAAACAGCATGCTTATTCCGGCGCTGGCACCGACGATCAAAGCGCCCTGTTGATACGCTTCAATCAGCGCATCAACCACGTTCCATTCCCTGAACAAGGCGATCAAATTTCGAGTCACACCGCCATCAATGAAAATGACATCCGTATTGGTGAAATAGGCCTGCGGATTGCCAGTTTTCATGGCAAATAAGTCCAGGCTTGTCGGGCGAAAACCGGCTCTTTGTGCGAGGTTGAAAAAATTCGATATCCGGTCCGGCCGATCGCCCGTTGCGGCGCCGATATATCGGATGCAAGGCATAGTCCCAGACGGCGTCGAAGCCTGATCCCGGGCCAGTTGCAGGAGCAGCGGTTGTTTGTGCCCATCCACAAAGACGGACTTTGAGTCGCTGATTCCCAATATTCGACGCGGCGTGTTCATAATGGTGCTGTCAATTCCATGAGGTAGGCACAGAGGATCGCGCCATAAGTGCCAAGCGCATACCCCAGAACGGCGAGCAGCACCCCGACCGGTGCCAGCGATGGATGAAACGCCGCCGCCAGAACTGGTGCCGACGCCGCCCCGCCGACATTTGCCTTGCTGCCAATCGCTATGAAGAAAAATGGCGCACGGATCAATTTCGCAACCATGAAGAGAAGGATGGTGTGAAACAGCATCCAGATGATACCGACCAGGAATAAAAGCGGTTTCTCGGCAATTTGGAATACATCCATCTTGGTGCCGATAATGGCGACCAGAAGAAAGATGAAGACCGTCCCGATTTTCGACGCTCCCGCGCCTTCCAGTTTACGTAAACGGGTGAAGCTTATACCAAGGCCAAGCGTTGTTGCCGTCACGACGATCCAGAAAAACTGATTGGCGAGAATGGACCCGGAAAGAGCCGGCACCGCCACGGCCGCATTGGCACAAAATGCTGCGACCAGATGGGATGCCCCAACGCCTCCAAACGCAATCGCCAGAAGCTTCATGAAGTCTTCTGTCGTCGCGGTGCGCTCCATCTGAGCGCTATAGTCAATCATCTTGTCGCGCAGGGTCGCGATGGCGGATGTATCGGCTTTAAGCCAGCGGTCAATTGGCCCCGGATTGCCGGCACCATAGAGAAGAAACGCCATCCATATATTGGCAACGACAATGTCGACTGCGACCATGGCGGCATATTTTTCAGGGTTATAGCCGTAGATTTCGAGCATGGCCGTCTGGTTGGCCCCGCCACCGATCCAGCTACCCGCCACGGTTGCGAGACCACGCCAGACCGCTTCAGCCCCTTCCCCACCTACCGTATCCGGGCTGAAACTGGCGACGATAAGCACAGCGACCGGCCCGCCAATCACGATCCCGATTGTGGCTGTAAAAAACATGATCAGCGCTTTTGGGCCAAGACCGAGAATGGCCTTGAGATCGATGCTCATCGTCAGGAGGATCAGGGACGCCGGGAGGAAATAATCCTTCGCGATCGGCCAGAGCTGGCTGCCTTCGGACGAAATCAATCCGAAACTGTTCATCAGCGACGGGATCAAATAGCACAGCAGGATGATAGGGACGAATGTGTAAAATTTGTTCCACCATCCGCCGAGACTCCTGGTATAGAATAACACTCCCAGGGTCGTTGCGAGGAGCCCGAATACGACGGCATCATTACTGATCAGAGGCGTAGCCATTTTGTGTCTGTTCCAGGCATGGTTGATTATTCGTTGCGCGGGTCGTCTGTGTCGGTGTCCAGGGTCCAGCCATCCTCCTCATGCTCGTCTTCATAGGCGTTTTTTGGAAGATCGAACGCGTAGACCTCGTTCAGAACGAAGCGGCTGTACCAGGCAAGCTCGGTGTTGATTTTGAACAATTGGTGGGCCGGCTTCCGATAATTATGAGGCTCTCCCGGAGCCTGATAGAGTTTTGTCTCCGTCCCGGTTTCCTGCACGCCGCGAAACATTAGAATGGATTGGGTTGGCGGCACGCGCACATCGCGCTCACCGACAAAGAACAATGTTGGCGTCGTCACCTTCCAGACATCCTTGAGAGGTGAGTCAGCGAGGTATTGTTGGCGCGGTGCATCTTTCTCCCAGGGTGAACCGCCAAACATGTGGTTTCGACCGCGGCGAACATCACTTTCGCCATGCATGGAAACCCAATCTGCCGCACCCGCGCCTGACGAAGCGGCCTTGAACCGATCGGTTTCCGTGATCAGCTTATTGACCATATGCCCCCCGGCGCTCCAGCCCATTTTGATCAATCGGTCCGGATCAGCCAGTCCGCGCGAAATCAGGGAATCAATGCCATCCATCACATCATGATGTGCGTTGCGAAAATAGCCGCCATACATGTCGCGCATAAAAGCGTCGCCATAGCCTGTTCCGCCACGATGATTGGGAAGAAAGATCATATATCCCTGCGCGGCAAGGACGGACACGTAGCGCGACGTATTCCAGGATCCGAACTGAGATGAACTCCGTGGTCCGCCATGCGTGGTCGTCACGAGCGGGTAGCGCTGACCGGGCTCATACCCGATCGGGTAGACGAGCAGGCCTTCAATTGTCAGGCCATCGCGGGCGGTCCAGGTCACAGCCTCTTGTTGCGGAAGGAGGTATTCAGAGTCCCAGTCCTCATACTCTCTGGTGACCGGCTCGAAGCCAGAGGCTCCATCTTGCCAGATATAGAGTTCGCCAGGGCTTCGTGCATCGGTAATTTTCGCCGTATGCGTATTCTGGATAGGATCGTATCGCCAATCACTGACAACCTGATCCCCACGAGTGAGTTGCTCGAGTTTGTCCTGCTTCAAATCATACCGATAGAGCGCCGTGCGAAGACCTGTATTGCCGAGAATGAACAAGCGCTCGCCCGACTGATCCCATTCATGGGCCAGCGCCCCAAACGCCATATCGCTGAGGAGCCGGCGCGGGGCTTCGCCATAGTTCTGTACAAAGACCTTGTCTTCATAATAGGGCTCGCCGGCCTCATTAACGGTCGCGATGAAAGCGATTGTCTGATTATCGGGCGACAGTCGAACATTTGACTCTGAATAGTCGTTCGCCGTCCACACGCGTTCCACGCCGGTGCTGAGATCCCGAATGAAGACCTCTCTCAAATACCCCGAGTTGAGCCTTTGATCCGGCGCACGCGTATAGACCAGGTGCGTGCCATCGTTCGACAGTGACGCCGCCCGAACCGTATAATCACCGGCGACGACGGATTCGCTGTTGCCCGAGTCCTGGTCGAAATACCAGAGCTCGCGATCGCTCGGCTCATCATAGGCGCGAATTTCCCATTCTGATTTTACCGCCTTTTCGCCGGGTGCCGGGTTCTCGTGCTCCCGCGTGCCAAAATAGAATCCCGCGCCGTCCCTGGCCCAGATGATGAATCCAATCTCTTCATCATGGTCTGTGAGTTGTTTCGACTCGCCACTATCGATCTCGAAGAAATAGGCTTGACGATTCCGCTCGCCTGGCGGGCGACGAAGATAGATATAGCCGGTCGCATCCGGACGCCACCAGATATCACCGACTGAGGTGGCATCCCGTTTTGGTTCCGGCACGGGCAAACGGGCGCCTGTTTCAAGATCAATCAGGCGATATCGATCGACTTTCTCATTCTTCGACCAGAGCGTATTTGAGCGCTGATAGATCACATACCGCCCGTCCGGCGAGAGCACGGGATCATTGAGATGATGGATGCTCAGAAAATCGCGCGGGGTCATGCCCTTTGCGGCCTCTTCGGAACTCGCGAACAGTCCAACGAACAGGACTGACAAAGCAAGCGATAGTAAGGTGCGGGACATTGGCGTCGGCTCCGGATCTGGAGATTGGGAGGTTTGGGAGGTGGCGAGCCTGTTGGAGGAAACAGGCTCGCCACAGTGGACGTCAAATTCGCTTTAGAAACGAATTCTCGTGCCGACAAAGAATTCCCGCCCGACAACATCATTCAGGGGTGTGATGATGTTCAGCGAACTACCGGTATCCAGACCGGTTGGTACAATCGGTCCGAGATCATCGAACAGGTTGTTTACGCCGCCATAGATCCGGTACTGATTATCGTCACCCCAGGTGTAGGACATGAAGATTCGGTGGAAATCCTGTCCATCGACTTCGAAGAAACGGTCATCATCAGGACTTGGATCATTGAGAAGGTCATCGACCCCGCCCCCGATATAGGTCACAGTATAGCTCGCAACGAACCCGCTCAGATCATAACGCAGACGAAGCCGCCATTCGTCTTCAGCGTCGCCGATTTCTCCGAGCGGAGAGGTGGTCAATTGCGTGTCGCCAATACCTGTGAACGTCACTTCCTGATCGAGATAGTGGGTGTACCGGAAATCAGCATTGAACTCGCCAGGTACGCTCGGGATTTCGAAATCGTAGAGCGCACTGACATCGATCCCGGCGACCTTCTCCTCGTTCAGGTTTTCCTGGAAGTTGATCACTTCGGTGACTTCACCCGTCGCCGGATTCCGAGTGATCACATCGCAGAACCGATTGTCCGGGAAGTCTGCAGACGAATAGCAGAGATCGACCGTGTTTTGGGTCGAGATCGACGTGATCGCATCCTCGATTTCAATCTGATAATAATCCGCAATCAGGGTGAGGTTTGGAATGAAGCTTGGCTCATAAACAGCACCGATGGTGAAGGTATCAGCGGTTTCCTCTTTCACATTGGGATTACCAGAGTTCGGCCCATTGACTGACCCCGGTGCGTCGAAGCCATCAACCGGATCAAACAGTTCGGGATCGGCAAAATAGGCCTGGATGCCAGATTCGGACAGGCAGTTCGCCGACACGATTGCCAGATCGGCATTCTCGCCGCCATCTCCGTCGGGTTGATCTATACCCGTGCCGTCAGGTTGCAGACCTTCGCAAGGGTCGGCCAGATTGTCCGAGTCCTGACGAGGCGGTGAGAACAATTCGGTCAGGCTTGGTGCCCGTTGCGAGCGAGAATATTGCGTGCGGAACCGAATATCCTCAATCGGTGCCCAGACCGCGCCAACATTGTAAGAGAAGATTGTACCAATCGAATTGTAGTCGCCAACGCGTCCAGCGGCTTGCAAGTTCAGTTGATCGCGCAAGATCGGTACGTCTATCTCGGCAAAGCCTTCCACAACGTCATAATCCGATTTGACGGACGGGAAGACGGCCAGGGAGGTGACGTTCACGTCGTCTGTAGTCGGATCGCCGTCCAGGCCGCCAATCTCATCACCGTCGGGATCACCAATCGTATCCTGTTCCTCACGGCGGAACTCAGCGCCAGCGGCGAATTTTACGTCGCCCGCGGGAACTTGGAAAAGATCACCTGATACAAATCCACCCGCCGTATATTGAATACGCTCCTGCGTCGCATAGCCATTGTACCGAATGTAATTCGCGGCAGCAGGGGTTATTGTGCCTTCACCAAAAATATTGAGCGGCACACAGCCAGCCGCGCGCGCATCAGGATCCACACACTGGAATCCACCATTTCCATCGCTCTCAATATCGAGCGCGAACTGTGCATTTACGTGGTTATACTCATTTGGGTTATACTGGTGCTGTTCAAACTTGCCATAAGTCGCATAGAGCTCCCAATCGAAGTTCTCGGTCAACTGGCCTTTCAGATCTGCCACGGTGCGCAGTGTGCGACGGTTGTTTTGCCGCTGTTGTTCGCCAAGTTCGACCAGACGACGATCGAATGAGACCGTTCCGGAACGCGTCTCTTCAACTTCAGGCGGAATGAATGGATGATCGGCTGCAATGTTGCCAATCGTCGATTCATTCAAGATGCCGAAGGAGTCGTTGTCGTTAAGAGTCTCAAAGCCGTTCGCGGTCACCGTGTCGATCTCGGAATACATCACCGTAATGCTGCCTTCGAGCTCTGGTGAAAACTCATAGCTGGACGTGAGCGCCGCATTGAAGAGCTCGCGAGACCCGTTCAAGGTTCGGCCGGAACGGAAATCGTAACCATCAAAATCGGTGAAAAAATCTGAACCAGCGGGGCGATTTGTCGGACGCAGAGATTGGTCATTGAACCATTGTCCGTCCACAAACCATGCGTCCCCTTCAAAGACACCGCCCGGTGTTGAGATGCTGAACGAAGGCACCAGACAATGGCGCTCGGTATCAACACCGCCACATCCTGGCAAATTGATCTCTCCGGTCCAGCCATCACTGCCCGTCGATGGAATCGGATCATCAAATTCAATGGAGCGAACGGATTCAGGTCGGGATTCATCCGCCCGGATCATCTGCTCATCGCGAAAACTCAATGCGAAGAGGAAATAGCCTTTATCATCCGCAAAGTTTTGACCGACTCGGCCATTGATACGCACTTCCTGGCCGCCGCTCGCTTCGGGCGAGCTATACCGACCGTCAAATTCAAAACCGTTGAAGTCATCCTCCAACAGGAAGTTGGCAACACCAGCAATCGCGTCAGATCCGTAAATCGCAGATGCGCCGCCTGTGGTCACTTCGGTACGCTCTACGAAACCGATCGGTAAGGTAGACAGGGAAACACGGTCTGCATTACCGGAGTTGGAAACAGCCCGCTTGCCATTGATCAGGACCAGAGTGCGATCATCGCCGAGCCGCCGGAGGTTGATCGTGGACAGGCCGCTCGTCTGAATCAGGAAATTCGAATTGGTGGGCGAAACAGATTCAGACACGCCTGGAATTTGCACCAGCGCTTCTGCCAGATCTGTGGTGCCGATCTCTTCAAGATCCGCCGCCCCGAATGTCTGCAGTGGGATAGAAGATTGCGCATTCGTGCGTTGAATACGCGTACCCGTCACGACGATACGATCTTGTTCGAGCGCAGGCTCATCATCGCCATTCGAACTGGTGGTAATCACCTCATCAGGTTGCGTGTCTTGCGCCAGCGCCACGCCATTCGACGCAAGCGCTGTCAGGATCGCGCCGCTCGCCGCGCTCAGTAATTTCAACTTTAACGGTTTCAATTTAGCCTCCATGTTACACTTGTGCCCTCGACGGTCAGTCAGAGAAATTACCGGCTTGACATCAAATTCTAAATTCGAAAGTGTTGATGCGAAAATCGCAATGCGTTGTTTAGGGGCGAGTTTTTGGAGCTTAAGTGGCTAGAGGACCTGGTGAGTGTTGTCGAAAAGGGACACTTTGCCCGCGCGGCTGATGCACGGAACATCACCCAGTCGGCATTCAGCCGTCGCATCAAGGCGCTCGAAATCTGGGCCGGCACGGAATTACTCGACCGGTCTCAACACCCGGTGACCCTGACCTCTGCTGGGCGTGATTTTATATCTCATGCGCAAGACATCATTCGCCTGGCGAACGAAGCGCGCAACGAAACTATGGGCTTTTCACGCCTCGCTGAAACAGGTGTGACAATTGCGTGCCTGCACACACTTGCACTGTTTCGTGTGCCCGCCATGGTGGCGGATCTGAAAGCCTCGATCGGCAGCGTTGAAGCGACCATAATCGCCGAGACCCGAACTATTGAAGAGTATCTTGAAAGCCTGTTCAGTGGCGCCAGCGACTTCTTTATCTGTTATCGACATCCCGCTTTTTCGTTCGATATCGACCTCAATCAGTTTCCGCGCCTGGATATAGGGTCCGATCGCATTTTGCCGTACATTCGAAGAGAAGACTATTCCGACGACCTGCTGAACCGGTCCGGTCCAATGATCCCGTATCTGGAATATGCAGGCACCTCATTCATGTCACGGGTCGTCGACCATACGGTAAAGCAAGTGCCGTTTCGCAAACGCTTGAAGTCGGTCTATCGAGGAACGCTCGCAGAAAGTCTCTGCACCGCAGCGATCAATGGGCTGGGAATGGCGTGGCTGCCCGAAAGCGTGGTGGCTTCAAATCAGCGTTCGGACGCGCTTCGCTGCGTGTCCGTTGAGGCGCCAGAGCATATGCAGATCAGCGTTTTCAGTGCGGCAAATAATAAGCGTCCGATCGTGCAGAAAATCCTGACTCATCTGCGCGAGAAAGGCGCGACTTAAGAGGTGGTTCGGAATCGTCAGAGGAACGCGCGGCAAGCCCACCATATTTGAATTTTTTTAGGGCAACCGTGATGCGGCTTAGAACGCGAAAGACCGATGCCATTGATGACCCAACACGCTTTAAATCTTCCAAACTGTTCGGCGCACACTTCGGTCTGACACCGAAACGTTTCCAATCTCGAGAGGTGGTCAATACGGGTCGTATATCTGGGGCCGGCGACAGAGACGTCCGCGCAAAAGTAGGGCGCTCCACAACATAAGATCACACACATGCATGCAGCGGCGCCGACGCTATGAGCCAACCAGACCGCGAAGAGAAGCGTGACCCGGACTTGGCGCAGACGGCGAAAGGGGACATTGGTTCAGCGACTTAACTCGCACCAAAGCGATTGCTCAGGCGTTGGCTTTACGCCAGGCTTTTGGCGTTACTCCACGATGCTGCTTAAAGATCCGAGTCAGATGCGGCTGGTCTGAGAAACCACACGACAACGCAATACTGATGAGAGCGCTTGCAGGGTCGCGCATCATTTCTTCAGCGCGCTCGACGCGATAGCGCATCAAGAATTGGTACGGGCTGTCGCCGATCACCGACTTGAACAATCGTGAAAAGTGCGAGGCAGACAGGCCGGCCTCACGGGCAAGGTCTTCGATTTGAATTGGCTTTCCGAAATTGTCGGCCACGAAATCGAGCACACGTTTGTAATGCGCTGCAGTAAAACTGCTGGAGAAAGCGATCTCATCTGTTCGGTTTTCCCCATACTTCTGCACTAGCTTCACGAGGAAAACCCGCGCGAGGCTTTCGAACATTACGTCCGAACCTGCGCCCGCAAGGCGTAGTGCCTCCAATAGCATGCTCGCCGCCGATGCGATGTCGGCATCTTCAAATTGCGGGAGATCTCGAAGTTGCTGCTCCTCAAGAAGCAAACCCAGCTCACTCTGGGTGAACGCTTCGAGGCGCGCGGGATCGAGCGTGACGACAATGCACTTGGATTGATCATGCCACCGCCAACCGCTCTTTAGTCCCGCGGGTGTCACCACAATCTCATTCTTGTGGAACGTGAAGTCGCGATGTTCGCCGCCGCGCCAATTTTCAACGCGGTGCGGCGTTTCCTTGAGATTGATGAGGATATGATGCTGCGCAAAAGCCTCGGTTGGCATTGTTGCTGGCTCGGCCTCGAAATATTCAAGCGATAGCAAGTCCGCGGCTCGCGGCCGGACTTGGTCACCGGACCGCATCAACGGCTCTGACGGGTAGATCTCTTGATAGGTTCTCATGCCTGGAGAATAGCGACGATAATCGGAATCTTCAAAAACAAAGTTGAACCCTCCAAGCATTGTGATCGGTGTCTGCATAGCTTGGGCTCACTGAATTTGAGCCATGGAGATCAAAATGAACAAGCTCATCAAAACCCTTGCCGCCACCACCGCCGCGGGCGCCGTTGCTGCCTGCGGAGCCGCAGAGACAACCGCCTCAGAGACCGCTTACAGTGTCGAGCGCGTGACGTTCGAGTCCGGAGGCGAGACACTGGTAGGTGACCTCTACATCCCAGCCGGTGTGAACACGGAAAACAGGACGGACGGCATTGTCGTCACTGGCGCCTGGACCACAATCAAGGAGCACATGTCCGGCACTTATGCCGCCGAAATGGCGAAGCGCGGCGAGATCGCTCTCGCTTTCGATTTCCGCACCTGGGGTGAGAGCGGCGGCGCAACCCGGAGCTTCGAAAACCCGCAAATCAAGATTGAAGACATCATTGCAGCTGGCGAGTTCCTCTCAACCCGTCCCGAGGTCGAAGGCGTCAACGGCCTCGGCATCTGCGCGAGCGCCGGATACATGGCGACAGCAGCGGAACAATCTTCGACCTTCAAGACGATCGCTCTGGTCGCCCCTTGGCTGCACAACGCCGCGATCGTCGAAGAGGTTTATGGCGGCGCCGAAGGTGTCGCGAACCTGATCGAAACAGGACGCGCCGCGGCGACGACCGAAGCCGAAACCGGCGAGCCGCAACTCATCCCCGCGACGGGTTCAGACGGGTCCGCCTCGCTGATGCCCGGTGCGCCTTATTATACAGAAGAAGGGCTCGGGATGATCCCGGAATGGGAGAACACATTCAACCTGGCGTCCTGGGAGGAATGGTTGACCTTTGATGGCGTTCGGGCCGCACCAGGCATCTCTCAACCCTTAATGATTGTGCACTCAGAAGATGCCGCGATCTCTGTTGGCGCGCACCAGTTCTTTGCCGACCTTGGCGCTGACAAGGAAGAGCTCTGGCTCAACGGTGTGACACAGTTCGACTTCTATCACCGCGAAGATGCTGTAACCGCCGCCAGCGACGCCGTCGCAGCGTTCTTCGCCAACCATTGATCAGTCTTAGACGCCGGGGCCACGTTAATGTGCCCGGGCGTTCGACCACAGGAGGCAAAAAATGAAACACTTCATAGGAGCCCTCGCCATGACCACAACGCTGACCACAGCCCCGCTCGCCAACGCAACCCCTGAGGATGAAGCCACGATCAAAACAATTGTCGAAAGTGTTGGCCTCCTTGCCGACCGGCACGAATTTGACGCCCTCGAAAAACTCTATGCCGACGAGTTCATGCTGGATTATTCTTCGTTGTCTGGAGCCCCGGCAGAAGTGAAAAGCCCGCAAGCCCTAATGACGGAATGGGCGAGCGTCCTGCCCGGATTTGATCGCACGCGGCACGCCCTATCTGACGTTAGAACGACAATTGATGGCGATCAGGCCGCCGCAACCGCAAATGTCGAAGCTGGACACTGGGTCGATGGCGCCTACTGGCAAGTTGATGGCCAGTACGACTATCAGCTGGAGCGTCAGGCTGGGACTTGGAAAATCATTTCCATGACCTTTTCGCTCGAGGACGAGACCGGGTCTCGTGATGTGTTCGGACCTGCCATCGAGGCAGCAACCGCCAACCCTGCGTCTTACATCCAGCGCCAACAGACTCGCCAAGCCGTACTCGATTTCCTGACGGGTCTAGAAGAGAAAGACATGGAGAAGGTAAACGGCGTCTGGGCGGATGATGCAGTCCAGCACATGCCCTATGTGCCAGATGGCTGGTCGCACAAAGTCATAGGGAAGGAAGGGTTGATCGCGCAATATGCAGGCTGGCCCGAGGCCGCCGGAAAAGCGACCTTCACCGATAAAATCATCTTCTATCCTATGGCCGATCCGCAAACCGTCTATGTCGAGTTTAAAGGCGTAGTCGACATCATCCCGACCGGTCGCACCTACCGCCAGACCTATGGCAGCCTGTTCCATGTCGAGAATGGCAAGATCACGCTCTACCGGGAATATTTCGATCCAAGGGAGTTTGAGCGTGCGTTTGGACTTGCCAATTAAGCACCGTTGGTATTGAGCCCCCGTTTATACCGGGGCTCAAATCCCCACGTTCGAAAAGCGAGCAAAAGAGACGAAAATACCCTTCGCAAAACTTACGTTCCCGGGGCAGCGTCTCTTGATTTGTAGATAAGTTGGGTTCGTTCGGCCAAATCTCACGAACATGAGGATCGGAATTCATGACCACCAGGAGGTCGCTTACCGCCTAAATTTCCGAGCCGAGAATGGCCACTTACGGGTCCAACGAGGAGCGCGAGCGATGTCTAGGTTCAGGCGAATGTCCAACCCGCAGAAATTCGCCTCGACCCACACTCCGTTCCACAATCACTTCAATGTAGATCGCCACATCAACCAAAGACCTCACTTTGAGTTTATGGGAAACGCCGTCCTCTCTGAGTGGCGCCAAACTCTGGCAAGATAAGAACCCCGCCGCCAAACGATGCTTAAGACGGATTCACATTAGACGGCCGATACTCCTAACCCTTCCGTTCGCATCGGGTCACGACCACACCACCTGTGGAGGGGGACACGAAGCGGTTCGCCATATGGTTTGGTGAGTCTGTCGGTGATGCGAACCAACTAAATATTGCGTGATTGGAGGGATGAAGCCGAAACTTGAACAACCAATCATCTGACGATTGATCCGGAGGAAGCAGAATCCAATCGCCTTTGCCCGAAACCTGAAACACGCGGTTTGTGGCGACATAGATGATAGTACCTTGACCGGATAGGGAGCCGTCTTCCGCAATATTTGCAACGAGATCAATCGAGACGATCGGGCTATTTACAATGCACCTCCACTGCCCCGCGGGAGCCGCTGGCTTATCTGTCGACGGAACGGTCTCGTGGCCATACGTGAAAGGGTTCTCGTCCACAGCCGCAGCCATATCTTGCTGATAGAGGGCGCTCGCTGCCTGTAAACTCGCTTGATCGGCGTGGGTGTCAGCTCCAGATCGAGGTGTTGAGGGCGGCTTGCCGAGCGCTTCTCTAAGCTTCGCCGACGCCGCTTGTCGCCGCTCGTTCACCCGCTTTCTCAAATTCCCAAAATTGTCGTCTGTCATGACTCTCACCTCCTAAAGGGAAAGGCGCAAGACAGGGCGTAACCGGTTCAATTCGATTTCAAAAAGGGAAATCGCGGTCGCTTAACGCGATGCGCTGACCGTTAGGAGTGGGGTCACGCCTTCGCTCGCGGCTGATTGAAGGGAGACCAAAAACAAAATCAGGCTAAATGTCGTTTTGGATTCCAAATCACTATCGTCGATCCAGAACCAATGGTCACGATATTGAATTTTGACAAAGGCATGACCGGGATCTGTCTTCGATGTCTTGACCTGGAATTGGTCCGCCAGGAACGCTCGCCATGTCGCCGTGTTCGGCGACACGACTGAACTCTGTGTGACATAACCGGCTCGCATATGTTCCTCAGGTACCAGCACCGCGTGAGATAAGTTGTACAGCGCGCCCAAAACAGAGCGCGTTTGGACCCTCAACTCAGTACCATCGCGAACCGTGTGATGCGGGACCAGACTAAATTGAGCTTCACACGAAGAGATGCCCAGCAGGCGCTTCAACTCTTCACATTCAAACCCCTGGCCGGCGTCGACAAATAGGTTTGCGTCTTCTGGCTCGCCCGCCTCCGAAACCCAGCGCTCTACATAAACCTGCTCTCGCATTTGCAATTGACGAAGAAACCGCGCCAGCCGTCGAAACTCAGAATTGTCAGGCAATTGCGACGGCGTCGGTCCGGATGCACTCGGCGCATTCGAGAGCCGTCCTAAATGCTCGATGCAGCAATTCATCAATCGCTCGATGCTCCAGCCAGAATTGGCCAATAGCACAATTGTTTCTGGGGAGATTGGCGACAGAAGATTGGTCGCAAACTCGGTTCCGGAAACCGGAGCGTATGTAATGGTGGGGCTTTCAGAGTAAGCGGCGGAAGGTGTGATCAGAGTCCCTCCGTCACTCGCCCGGCGAAACGGGATATTGTTTTCAGCCGATAGGCCCGCAGAATATTGATGCTGCGTCGTAACGCTGGTGATATTCATAAAGACCACTGTGTCGCGATACCTCAAGCGGACAAGATTGAGCAGCAATTGCTGGTCCACAGAGTCGGCGATTGCTGTATTGTAGTCATACCCCGACGGCGCAACCGTCTGTGCGCCATAACTCGTCGCGCAGCCCGATAGTGAGAGCGCAAAAGCCGCCAAGGCCGTTTTGAACATGCGTCGTGTCATCGTGTCCCCCGAAACGTTAATCCCGCAAACGCTTCTTAAAATCTCGCTTTGCAGATTCCAGATCGCTCGACAGGCGCGCCCGCAAATCTCCGCGCAATCGATCCAAATTAACGCTCGTTCGGCTCAGCGTCTCCTCAGGAACACCGATGCCTTTCATGGAGTCCACAACACTGGGTCCCGACAAAGCAACCCCTTCCGTTTGTTCGATGGCGCCGATGGTCCAAAACTCCTCAGCGCGGGCCCATGTGTCCATGGTCTCGAATGGTATTCGGCAATAGCCCCGGTCCGCCCATTGCGTCCCCCAGCTGTTTCGAACGAGATAGGTCTTGTCCGACAGGTCATAGCCGACAATCACCATAGCGTGCCCCGAAGGCGGTTGGACCTGTGGAGGAACCTGGTCTGGGCGCGGCATGGCGCCCGTTTGCGCCGCCGCTTCGTAAAATATTGACGGAGCGCACATCCCGAACACCACTGGAAGTCCTTGTGCCAAAGCGGTCAGGGCTGGCGCTCCCCGCGGCGTGCGAGCATACTGAACCGCCTCATATTGCATTGCGTTTTGGTAGCAATTTGCCGAAGGCTGCGCGATCACAGTCGCCATTTCAAACGGCCAGAGTCTTTCTTCACACGCGCCATAGGCAAGCACAGCCGCCATACCGTGGTGGATAAGGCTGCCGACATCCCTCATCTGATTTCCCGCAAGCGATCTGGCATTGAAGTATACAAATAGGCGTGACAGGTCCGTGAGCGGCAATCCGGCTTTCTTCTGATGAATTTCAAGCGCCCCGACAACGGCATTTGCCACGCAAGAATTGGTCGTGAGTTGATTTTCCACTGGTGGGCAGTGGATTCTCAAGTCGACGCGCTGCGGTAAATCTACAGAAGACGTTCCCAGCATCGGGGAAGGCTTCGGAGCATCCTCAAACAAGCAGCCGTTTAAGCTGTATTGGCTCCAATTCGTGGACATTCCTGGTCCTCCATCACTAAGATCAACTGGGGTAAGATCTGGGCCGATCGGCGTATTGTTGGCGCCGCAAATGCCGCATTCGAAAGAGAAAACCGGCAAAGGCGCATTGCAATTATAGCATTTACTCAAGTGTCCCTCCGTATTCTGAAACGCGTCTCATCGGAGCACCGGACAAGGCCCACCAGGCGCGTGATTGACGTGCATCTGGCCTTGCTCAAGAAGCATTTGCCCGAACGCATCAAAGGTCTGGAAATTGATATGGCAGTTACGGTCCCAGACCATTCGTCCCTGGAAAGCCATGCCGAGCTCAGGCGCTTGGATTGTATAGGTTCCATTCACACCAGAGAATGATCCGGCGATCTGCAATGTGAAACCATCCGTGCTACGGCCTGTTCCCGAGAACTGCCCATTTCGATTCACCTGCATCGAATAAGTCGTCCCAAGTCCATCATTCCAGCTGCCTGAAAGGTCCACATAGGTTGGATCGCGGGGCGGCGGCGGCGGTGGAGGTGGCGGCGGCGGGGGTGATGGAGTGATCTCCGGCTTTAAGTCTATAACGGCTTCAGGATCAGGGTCGGGTCCGCCCCAAACCTCATTCACGCAAAGCAGGAGATCGTCCCCATAGAGCCCTTCACACGGGTCAGAGCCCATGTCTTCTTCTGGCAACATCAAGCCAATGACACCGAGCGCAAAGAACGCACCTAGGCCTATGCCCGACCACTTCAGAATTTTCCCGATCGGCAAGCCATCGGGCAGACCGCTTATGACGTTGAACTCCACATTACGCCCCGCTCCGGCGAAGGCGAGCTCAAGCGCGTCGAGATAGTCTTTGGCCGATTGCGGCCGATTTGCAGGGCGGTTCGACAATCCCCCTTCAATGAGATTATCGATCCCGATCGGAACGTCTGACCGACCGCCGGACGGTGGTTGCCAATGCCCTTGAGGAACGACGTCCATGAGGAGCTCATAGAACATCACGGAGAGAGAATAGAAATCCGCCGCTGGCCCCGCGCTGTCCGGGTTCGTGATTTGCTCAGGCGCCATGTAGTGAGGCGTCCCGAGCCCGGTCCCCGTTCCTGTGCTGCTGGTTTGAGCCCCGCCCGTCGCGCGGGCAATTCCGAAGTCGAGGACTTTTAGCGGCGTAGCTTCTTCAGTGGGCTCGCTGGTCAGGACGATATTCTCAGGTTTCAGGTCGCGATGAATTACCCCTGCCTCATGCGCAGCGCTTAAGCCTTTCAGCGTCTCTGCGATAATTCTACAGGCGACGATGAGAGGGATATCTTCGCGATTTTGCGTTTTGCGGCGATGCCAGGCGCGCAGGGATTCCCCGCCGAGATATTCCATAGAAACGAATGGTTGGCCTTCAGATTCTCCAACATCGTAAACAGCAACGATATTTGAATGCCGAATGTCTCGTGCCGTAATCCCCTCGGAAATCAGTTTTTTAATCGCGTGCGCGCCGGACAAACGTTCTGGGCGAATAAGCTTCAGGGCAACGGTTTTATCGCTTAGTTTATCAGTTGCGCGATAAACAACGCCCATACCGCCGCGACCGACCACATCTTCAATCGTATACCGATCCGCAAATTGACTCCCGGCCTCAAGCACCTGCGCCGGTTTATGTCTTCCGTCGCGGGTTGGCATGTCCGCGAGCGTCTCCAGGCCACCCATGGTCATCATTCCATCGGTCACCGGTTCACTGCTCTCTCCTTGCAGCTGATAGCCACACTCGGGGCAGAAGCGCGTATCGGCATCAACGGTCGCATCACAACTTGGACATTTGGCCATGATTTAGTTTCCTTGTTGGTTTGCCGGCAAACGCGATATTGTGACCTGCGTGACCAAGTTGAATTCGATTTGAAATTGAACCTTGAGCGATAAGGCGTCGGGAGATTTGACGACGGGGTCGATCCGCGCTCCATCATTAAGAACAACGGCTTTTCCAGGCCCATAAGCCTTTCCGTCGATCCGAACCCCGCCCGTTCCGATAACGCGCACCATCAATCGATCGCATTCGACAAACAGCTCAAAATGACGTCGAGAGATAAGACGGCTGAGGTCTTCATCTAACCCGCCATCGGAAGAATCGACGAGCAGGCGGACGTCCCCACTTCCGCCAGCTCGTCGAGCCCGCGCGCGTCCTACCGCGAGCAGGCTGTCGGTTGTAAGTATTGGGCCGTCGAGCGGTGCGTGCTCAGGTGCAAATCCTCGCCAAACAATGGGAACACTTCGCGACACGCAAATCCCACCTTCGATCCCGCGTATGCCCCGATCACGCTCTTCGATTTCAGCTCGAACCATTTCTAGATCCAAAGCTTCATGCGTGGTCTCGAGATCAGCGGAGGCTTCTGACTTGCCAGAAATATAAACTGTGTTTCCATGACCGGCCGTCTCACCGCCCACTGTGACGGTCGGCCCCACGGATTTATCTTCAGCTTTGACATGCAGCGTGAGGCCAGCAGAAAACGCATACCGCTCTTCGCGCCACCGCCATCGTGTGGAAAGTTCAATGAGTATTTCAATGCTATGAGCCCCAGCGTGGTGGAGTTCGTTCGCAATAATGGAGACGGGTCTTGATTGCTCCGCATTAAGGCGTTCCCAACCGAGCCGAACGTCTTCCCATTGGCCCGACGCTTCGCGGCTCCACACGCGGGTCACGAAAATGGGGCGTCCCACGACCGACACATTTGCGATGGAAACGGGTAAAGCGACGGCGCCCCCAACCTTCGCGACCTTTAGAGCGCCGGCATCGATCTGGAGGTGCGGGGCAACACAAACCGTGCAAAGACCGTCATCATCTAAAAGGCCACCGCACTCTTCAATCGCCATGCAGCGAATGATCGGTTTTCCGCACTCACCACAATACGTCGAGTCGTCGTCGACGGCGGCGGTATAACAACACGCCTTTTGTGTGCGGCGCGGCATGTATGAGTGGGTGCGAGCTTGCGGCATAATCAGGTCCGCATCTTGTGACCGCAGCTGGTACAAAAGTTCGCTTTGGCTGAGATGGAGCGTCCGCATTTAGGGCATTCCACCATCCCGTGTTTATCGCGCAATTCATCATTGGCGGCGGAGCTTTCTTTTCCTCCAGCACCATGCGCAACACCTGATGCCCCGGCCATTCCCGCTTTCAGGATGTTCAGCTCATGCTCGCGACTTGCGGCGCGCTCTTCCGCCGCCCCCTTGATGAGCTCTCGCATTGACTCCATTGTATCTTCGCCCGCCTTTGCGTTTGCGCGCGCTTGTTCTTTCAACACATCGGCCACATCAGGCGACAAACCTGCATTGATCGCCATGATTTGTTCTGGCGTCATTTTTGCGCCGGCTTGAAGTTGCGCCAATCGGCTATCCGCGTCCGCTTTTGTCTCGGCGATTTTGTTTGCTGAGGCCGCATCCGCGCGTTTGATATCCCGATCAGCTTTCTGGTCCTCGACCCCCTGCTCAAGCTGCATCAGCGTTTTTAGATTGTCCGCAGATTGCTGGGCGGCGATCTCACTGATCTTGAGTTCCATCCGTTGCTTGCGGTCATCAATATCTTGATCGGTGAAGGCGCCGATTTTCTTCATCTCAGCTACGTGCTGAGCATCGAGGCGTTCGATCTCTCGTTCGGAATTTCTGAGGCGAGCCGCCTCTTTGGTGAGATCCGTTAAATGTGTGGCCTCTGCGAGCTGCCCTTCCATTTTTGCAGCGCGCTCCGTACGCAGCACTTCAATCTCATGCGCGAGCGCCTCCATCTCTTGGCGGCGCGTCGCGGCTTCGCGTGCGTCCAGGAATTCGACCTCGCTGTTGAGCACCATCTGAGCCAACTCGTCCTCAGACGCGCGCTCGAGCTTCGCCAAGTCGACATTCGAGGCAATTTTGATGCGGGTTGCTTCCGATTGGCGGGCGACTTCTCGCGTCAGGAGGTCAAGCTCGTAATCCAATGCCTCTTGCCTGCGCTCGACTTGCGCACGCTCAAAGCTTTCGCGTTCGACGGCATTCATCGCCCAAGTCACACTTGCCGAGCGCACGATCACGCCGAGGTCTCCGATGATCCTTTCGACCTCTGTCATCATATCCGCTTGGATCTTGTCTTGAAGCCCGGTCTCACCGCGAATGTCTTCGGCATTCATTTTGCCGATGGCTGCTTCAAAAACACGATCATTGAAATGCGGCGCGATCCGATCGACCACATCCATGCGCGTGAGGGCGTTTTTGCCTGTCGCTGGAACATCGCCGGTTTCTTGATCAAATTGCTGACGGGAAACACCGCCCATCAACCCCAGAATATTGGCAGGGCGATCTGGATTCACTTGCAGCTCAACCGTCGCCACACCAGCGATTTCAACCTTGTCTTTCGAAACGGCTGAGACTGGAAATTGAACTGAAAAGGGCTTTAGGTCTGCGAGCATCAAAGCAATGTGCGTTGAGCCTCCAACCACACTTTTTACAGCGGTCGCTAAACCTCCGACAGAGAAATGAGCGCCTTTGAACGCGTCGACAAGCTCGCCATTGCGAAACAGAAGCGCGGCAAGATCCGGCGGCGTGGCGTAACGCTTTTCGAAGAACGCTTTGAATTCAGTTTCGCGGACAAATTCCGCAAGAAGATTAGGATCAGTAAGTACGAGTGGTTCTGAGGCCATGGATCAGCCCTCCTGCCAATTGCGGTCAACGAAGAAACGGTAGATTTGGAAAACGATGACGAGCCCTGCGATCGTGAACGAGATCGGATGGTTCTGGATTACGGTCAGGATGCGTTCTGTGGTCGAGTATTCGCGCATCATGTCGCCCATGCGGGTGACCTGGAAGATCGCGCCAAAAATCATCGTCGCGAGTGTAAAGAGCGACATGAAGAAGCTTACGAAGCGCGCCAGGCGCTCGCTCACAGTGCCGCGCGGTTGATGCGCTCTGGCGGCTGCGCGGGCTTCCGCTCGCTCGCGGCGCTCAATTTCCTTATCGAAGCTCTCACCGCGCTCGATCGCCTCAGAGCGCGCGCTCTGATCGACTTTTAAAAAGTCCGGCTGTGCATTTTTGTTTTTGCCCGCAGCATTCACTGGCGTGAGGTTAGAAGCACTGCGCCGCCACCAGACGAAAATAGTAATCGCAAGCCAAATCGCCACACTGACCATGGTGATGTTGAAAAGTAGATCGATCAGCGGCCAAGCTTCGGGGGGAATCTGATTCAAAGTCTCCGGCATGATGATGTCCTCAAATTAGCTCTCTATTCAGCAAGGCGCAGAGATGCGGGTGAACGGGTCAAATAAAATTTCACGGGCCGGATTGCTCAGCCAGAGAAGCCGTCGCCGACGCCAAAATCACGGCGGGCAGATACGATGGTGACCATGACGCCAGCAAGCACATCCAAGAAACACATCATTGTCAGCAGGAAGAATTCCGATGTCGCGAAGCTTTTGAGGAGCAGAAACTCAAAAACGCAGAACATCAGGACGAGCATCGACGCCCCGTGATTGATGATCGCTGTCGACCGCGTGCTCGTCGCTTTAACGACCTCAATGAAAAGCATAACGAAGCCAAGAAACAGGATGCTGTCTCCGACACTAAACTCCCATCGAACACCGGCGATCATGGGCATTCGAATGAGATTGGTGTCGAGGCTGGCGAGCGCTGGAGAGACAGCAGGGTCGCCTCCCCCGCCACCAAAAATTGCAATAAGATTATAGATAAATACGGGAACCAGAAGGAGCGGAAAAAGCGTGAATGCTTGTCTCATGGGAACGACCTTTCGCCTCGATTTTTTCAGCGGCGCGCAATCAAATCTGTGCGCCCTACTTGCAGAGGCGCAGGATTTTCAAAAAGCGGGTCAGCGATCGAACCTCATGAGAGCAAATTAGGTTAACCCTTGTCTTTCTTGATTTTTTGCGCCTAAGCTTTGTCGGGGTAGGACGTAAAAAATTGAGCGATTTGAATTCAAAGGAATTATTGCAAAGCTGGAGATCGGGTGACACAGGCGCTCGAGACCAGTTGTTTACGCTCTTATATAGCGAGCTGCGTCAAATATCGGCGGCCCTGCTGCGGGCAGAAAGCAATAACTCTCTCTCTACGGGCGACTTGGTCAACGAAGCCACGTTGCGCCTGATCCGGCTCGATCAAATCGATTGGGTCGACAAAAGTCATTTCTTGGCGCTTTCCGCCCGCGCCATGCGTCGCGTTCTCATCGACCACGCAAGAAAGAAGAAGTCAGATAAGCGCCAACATCACAAAGTGACGTTGGTGACCCGTCTAGAGGGCGTTGAGCAAAGGCTGGACATTGACCAGTTGGAGAAGGCGCTCATCCGCCTCGTGGTCATCGATGCCGAGAAAGCCAATATTGTCGAACTCAGGTATTTTGGCGGAATGAGCCTGCCCGAAGTTTCGGAGGTAACGGGACTTTCGGAATCCACCGTAAAACGTCATTGGCGCATCGCGAGAGCATGGCTTTTGGATGCGGTTCAAGAGAGCTTGTCAGTACAAAAATAGCCCTGGCGCTACGCATCGATCTCGACGCCACTACTCATCCTCATTTTAGGCATAAATATACCGGACGGGAGCCCCGTTGTCGAATATCGCTGCTGTTAGTCGCCCACCAAAAACAGCTCCCGTATCCAAATTGATACGCGAAGACTGAGCGCTTACATGCTCTGGATAGAAATCCTCTGTGGGCGTATGCCCGTGCACAACCGTCCACCCTTCGAGCGCTTCGTTTTGCCAGTTTTCGACTTCGTAAAAACGGCGCGCTCGGGTCCATAGGTAAACACCTTCGCGGTCATTCGGGTATTCAATCGGATCAATACCCGCATGGACAAAGATCAGCTTGTCCTCAGGCTCCCGATGGATACTGGGCAACGATTTCAACCAATTGATATGGCCGGTCGGAATCGGATCTACATTCGCGCGCCTGTAGCTCGCAACAGTGTCTTCGCCTCCATTCGCCAACCAATTGTCATAAGCTGACGGTTTGTTAGCGGTCAGACCGGTGAGCATCATCTCTTCATGGTTTCCGCGCAAACAAATACAGTCTTTCCCCATCCGAGACTGTAATGCCATGAGCTGCTCTATGACGCCAAAACTGTCGCGACCTCGATCGACGTAATCTCCTAAATGTATGAGCTTCTTAGGACGGCCTGAAAAAAGCAGATCATGCCGCTCGTCGATCAACTTATGCAGCGTCTCTAAGCGGACCGCCTCACCATGGATATCGCCAATTGCGTAAATGACCGTCATATTTCTCGATCCCGTTTGGTAACGATTGGCATCAATATCGAACACCCTGTTTGCGCTCTATTCGACTAGGCGCAGTTCGGATACTTTTCCGGTCAAGTTACTTTGCTTTTTTGGTATGCTGACACCCAGTCCCGATTGATTCATTGCACCTCTACGCAGCGCTCTTCGAGACGCTCCAGCCGTTGTATCGATACATTTTGATCGGCATCCGAAATACCGGCCATTTCATCAAACTGAGTCCAAGCATCCCGTGATGACTGGACGATCGTACATCCTCTTTCACTTAGGCCCGCGTCGAGATAAGCAGTGGCGAATATGATTAGGGTATATCCCCATTCCCGCACATAGCCGGAGTTATCTTGATTGGTTACATACTCCTCAAGCGCCACCGGATAGGCCGCCTCGACCCGCTGAACAGCTTCGGTATGGCGCCCTGAAAATGTGAGCGTCTTGATCCGTTCTTCCTGCGCGCCTTGCGTAACTCTTTTCAACCAGGCGTCATCTGGGTCAATGGCAAGAAGCTCCAATCCAATGCGCTCTGCCTCAGCCAGATCACGAAGCGATTCCTCGTATCGCTCCCAGCCTCTCAGCACCGCGCTTCGTTCTGAGTAAATTGACACCAGAGATCTGTAAGCACGGGCATCGTCGGGGTTTGCGTCATTCACCTCTAAACGAAGGGCGATCGCCTCATCCCAAATGGGAAGCGTGTCTTCTGTGTCGCCACCATTGTTTTCATATCGGATGATTGCACGCGCGAGTTCCACATTCATCGACCCTAACAGGTTTTTGGCGTCAAGACTTTCGGGGTCATTCGCAACCAGCTGCGCCGCCTCAGATCGAACCTCTCTAAGGATCGCAATCCCCTCTTCGTCGCGAGAAATCCAGGGCAGTGGAACAGCGGACATCATTCGGGCACGAATGAAATTTGACTGATCTGAGTAGCTCGCCCCCTCGCGTTTCGCCAAAGGCCGAAAGAGTTCGGCTGCCTCTTTGGCCAAGATATGTGCTCTTTCGCTATCATCATCAGAAACGTACTTGTGAACCGCATTGGCGAATTTCGTATCTGCCAGCTTTCTGGTTAGGTCATCATTGTCCAAGTGGTTTTCATGCAGGGCCGCTAAATAAGCACCCGCGCGATCCAACAAAATACCCGCATCTGCGCGTCTTCCGAGATTTTGATTTTTCGGGTTGCCAAGAATGTCTGCAAGGCGTTTCAATCCGGCGCCAGTTTCGATTTTGACATCTAAGGACGCACGTTCATCTTTCTCCAGCGACTCTAAATAGGCCTGCGATCGCTCCGCGAGCATTTCGATGGCCTTTGTATTGCCCGGTGCTTTCTCGAGTTCATCATACAAATCGAACATCATGAATGAGGACAGTGCCCGGACTTCCTCGAAACGCGCATCAGCCGCAGCCCGTTCGGTTTTAGCGGTTTGATATTGCGACCAGGTAACCACCAACGCCGTTGACAGGGCAAGGACGCCAAGAGCTGCGCTGGAAATCATCAATCGTCGCCGTCTAAAATACTTCTTCAGCTTATACCATTCGCCGCCTTTTCGAGCTTCGACAGGGAAGCCCTGGCGATAATTGCGAATGTCATCCATCATCGAGGAGACAGATGCATACCTGTCATTGGGGTCAATAGCCGCCGCCCGTGTTATTATCGCTGAGAGGTCGGCATCGACAGAGCGTTTCGCCAAAAGCGCTTCGAGCAATTTTCCCAATGAGAAGATATCCGAGAGCGTATTCGCAGGCGCCCCGCGGCCGCGCTCGGGAGCTGCAAAGCCTGGGGTAAAACTCAATGAATTCAGAGAGTTTGATCCATCGCTCGATCCAGTTATCCCATCATCCTCTGCCGTTGGTTTAGCAATACCGAAATCGATAAGCTTCACCGCACCCGCCTTGTCGATCAGAACATTTGACGGCGTGATGTCGCGATGGATGATCAAGTTCTGGTGGGCGTATTCGACGGCCGTGCAGACATCCGAGAAGACCCATAGTCGATCATCCACGGACAAACCGTTTTGATCCGCCCAATCCGTGATCGGGGTGCCCTCTACGAACTCCATAATGATGAAGGGTGAGCCATCGTCCAGAGTCCCCCCATCGAAAAGCCTCGCAATGCCTGGATGGTTGAGGCTTGCGAGAATTTGGCGCTCTGTTTCGAACCTTTCGATCAATACGTCCGAAAGCACGCCAGGCCGAATGACCTTGATCGCAACCTTATGATCGAAATCCCCCACATCTCGCGATCCGGAATAGACCGCGCCCATCCCGCCGCTACCGATGAGCTCGTCGATTTTGTAGGCGCCTGCGCGTTCCGGTACGACATCCTCCTCCATGAGACGGGATGCGCCGCCCGTTGGAAACCTCCCCGCGCCATCTCCCTCAGCCGCCAAGAGGCTCAAAACACGATCCAACAGAGCTCGATCATCTGCATATCGCTGGCGCACCCACGCCGCACGTTCATTGCTTGGTTTTGAGAATGCCTCATCCAATGCTTGCAGCACGCGGCGTTCTAGCGCGTCATTCGACTGATTCATTGCGTTTTGTCTCCCTACCCAAGACGGATATTATCCGTCTTGATCGAGCGCTTCAACATCGTTCGCTGTTGGGTGCCGAGGCGCCATGCGTCTTACCCCCATGGGAGAGGCATACGTTGCCAAGTCCCGGGACAAGCAATCTGCGCTTACGCTTTTTGAGGCAGCAATAAAGCGACTGGCAGCGCTAATATGTCGTCACTGACCGACTACGCTCCTATTGAGCGGCTGTGAAAGATATCAGCATGCCGCGCAGACCGCGCTTTGTCTTCAAAAATATAGCCTCTCCATTTGTCGGCAGCAATTTTTCGACCGAACCGAAAACCCCTTGATCTTCGAACCCCGATTTGCACCATTGCCTCTAGCGTGCTGGGCACAGAGGCATAGATGGCAAAGATTTTCATCAGCTATCGTCGCGATGACAGTGAGTATCAGACCGATCGGCTCCATCGAGAGCTGAAGCAGTACGTTCAGAACCCCAAAGAAGACATTTTCATCGACGTCGACAATATTCCGTTTGGCGTCGACTTTATCAGCCACCTGGATGGCATCGTCAGTCAATGTGAAGCGCTGCTCGCTCTAATCGGCCCCCGCTGGTTGGAAGCGAAACACCCTGAAACTGGGCTGAGACGCCTTGATGACCCCCAAGACTTTGTTCGGATAGAAATTGCCAGCGCTTTGAAACGCGGGATACCGGTCGTGCCGGTACTGCTAGATGGCACGCCGCCGCCTGCCGCGGAAGACTTACCAGATGACCTTAAACCTCTAGCGCGTCGAAACGCTGTGCCGCTGCAACGTCTAACATTCGACGCCGATGTCGCTCGGCTTATCAACGGTTTGCCAATTGACCTGAAAACGCGCGCCAGGAACGTTGAAGCTCAAACGAAACGCAGTGGGAAGCTTGGTTTGATCGTTGCCGGTCTGGCTTTGCTGTCCGTAACCGCTGTCGGAGTGTGGTGGCTGTTCGACAATCAATTCTGGGATTGGGGCGAAGCCGACTACCAACCTCCCACTCCTGAGGTCGCTGATGAAGACCTCGGTCCAAGAATGGATACGACGCTCGGATCCGGATCTTTGTATGATGCTGTCGAAACGCCAAAAGACCCTTTGAGCGATCTCATCACCGGCGAGTCGGTTGATCCAGCGTCATTGGCCGCCTTTGCAACTGAACTTGGCTATCCGATCGAACAGCGTGTCTTTCAAGACTGCGACGATTGCCCTCAAATGACCGTCATTCCAGCAGGTTCATTCCTGATGGGCTCGCCGCCAGGCGAACCCAGCAGGGACACGAATGAAGGTCCTCAACGAACCGTGGAGATTGGTTATCAGCTTGCCGTCGGTAAGTATGAAACAACATGGGCTGAGTGGGACGCGTGCGTTAGCGACGGAGGATGTTCCAAATCTGCGCCTGACAATGGAGGCGGCGATGAAGGTTGGGGCAAGGGCTCCCGTCCAGTCATAAATGTTAGCTGGGAAGAAGCGCAGGCTTATGCGAGATGGATGAGCCAAAAGACAGGTAAACGCTATCGTCTTTTGACCGAAGCGGAATGGGAATATGCAGTGCGGGCTGGGACGAGCAGTGCATACTTTTGGGGTGACGATGCGAACTCGGGCTGCGCGTTCATGAATGGTGCAGATGTGACCGCCAAGCGCTCAAATAGTGGCTGGACGACAGTGACGTGTGATGACGGTGTTCGAAACACCGCCGCTGTCGGCACGTATTTGGCGAACGCTTTCGGCCTCCATGATATGATTGGTAATGTCTGGGAATGGACCGAGGATTGTTATGTGAATAGCTATTCCGGCGCGCCCACGGATGGATCTGCTCGTGATGCACCCGATTGCGCGCAGCGGATCGTCCGCGGCGGTGCCTGGAATGTTTATCCAAAACATCTGCGATCTGCGGACCGCCAAACGGAAGCCCCTTTAACACGACGGATCGATACTGGGTTTCGTGTGGCCAGATCTCTCTAACCGGAATTACCAGAGATAGAACTGCACGACCGCCAGGAGGTCGGGCGTCATCTCAATAACAAGGCCCGGAACAGTCACTTGCCCATCAGGAAACGAGCCCGGGCGATGTCGAGGTTCGGGCGAAAGTCGAACCGACTCCAGAAGACTTTCCTGCGTAATGCAAAAAGGATTGTTTCGTACCTTTATTCTCAACCGGCAAATGTTTACTGAAAGAGGTGCAAAGCAATTTACGGGGACGCGTTCATGAAGACTTTCTTGGCCATCTTGGCCTTGGCTTTTACTGTTCTTACACAGACGGCCACCGTTGCGGCTCAGAATTTTATTTCAGAGCAAAACGGTGATTTCACGCTACAGCTCAGTGCGCCAGCAGGCAGTGAGTCGCTCGAAGCGGTGGTCAATGATACGAAAACCCAGTCCATCGCATATTACTCCGGCAGCTGTGGCACGGACGCAAAAGTTATGCTCGTGGTGGGAGACCCAAATGCATTGCAAACGCACTATTCGAGCGGCGACCCAAAGGATCTAAACGCTGACGCTATCCTGCACGAGCTCCGCAAGCTGATCGAGCGCGGCTGTCCCGACATTCAAACCATGTCAGTCTTCCCAACGCATTTGCCAAGTCAGACTGCAGCTTTCACGCTCGCCCGGTCTGCGAATTGGAGCGTGGAGGAAGGCGCAGTTCCGGACCGGTTTCGCCCCAGCATCGCATTGTCCCAATTACTGAATGCCGCGATGATGCCGGGCGGGATCAAATGCAATGACCCGGCAGATATCCTTATGGACGGAACGCGGCCGGGCTCGCGGGCCGAGCGCTTTCAGGTTTATCGCCGCGCAGCGAAAGATGGCGCAATCCTGCACGACTTTCTATGCCCGGGCACAAATTTACTACGTTTTCATCCAGTCGATCATCCAGCCGGACTTCTATGTGATGCCGAGGATGGGCAATGCTATTTGCAAGTCACGTGGAAGGCGGAAGTTACGCGAGTCGTTCAACCCCGTCCGACCACCCAACAAGAGATTATGCAAAAGCTCCCGGAGATGATGAGCGGAATCAGCGAGCGCCAAAATGATTGGCGGGTAGAAGCAATCGGTTACGTGGAAGACCCTGCGCTCGCGGCGCCGAGAATCCGCACCGCACAGGACATGATCGATTATCTCGCTCGCGGCGACCTTGATCTCATCCGCGATCAGTATTCGAACTATTTCCGTGTCTTCCACAATCAGTTTCTATTCGCTTACTCGCAACAGTGCAGCGCCTCTGTGGTCAATCCGGTGACGTTTGATGTCACGCCGATCGAAGAGACGATTTATGGCGATGGATCCAGTTCGGGCCCGCGTCAAACGGGGGAAACCTATCAACTCACTTTGGATCGTAAATTTGAAGACATTTATATCCGCTGGGAGAATGCAAACAGACTCTGGCTGACCAGCCAGGCGATGAGCGCTGAACTCGATCTTCGCAGCAGTCGCGGCGGCGGAGCAGGCATCACCAGTGTCGTTGGCTGGGTCATGTCAGATCAAGCCAAGATTGATGATTTCATTCGTCAGGGGTGTGACGCGGAGCGCGTTCAAGCCGTGTATCAAAACTTGGGGCGAGTTCTGTGATACGCGCAAACGTTGCCGCGTGGTTGTCCGATCTGGCTTGATCGAGATGCGGACAACTCGATTTCCAAACCATGGAGAATATCCCTGCTCAGCACCTCAAGAGTGTCGTCACAAAGGTTTGTCCGTCTGATCGAGAATTCGGTGAGCCGCGCCGTCCAGATCGTCATATTGATTGGAGTTGACCGACCATAAAAATGCCCCGAGCCCGAGCGCGCCGAGGCCAAAGGCGACGGGGATCAAATAGACGATCACATTCATTCCGAACCTTTCCGATTAAGTCTCAGGGCATTCAATGTCACGATGAGCGATGAAGCAGACATTGCGATCGCCGCAATAAGTGGGGTGACATGACCCGTCACAGCAATAGGAACCGCGATACAATTATAAGCCGCCGCCAATCCGAAGTTTTGAAGCATGACCGATTTTGTGCGCTTCGAAACAGACAGCACGGTCCTGATAGATGAGAGGCCGCCTGCGTAAACCGCATCGGAGGCGGATTGCGAAATATCCATCGCCCCACCCGGTGCGAGCGACGCGTGCGCAAGGGCCAATGCGCCGGCATCATTTAACCCGTCGCCGACCATAAGAACGTGTTTTCCAGCTTCGTGGAGGGTCTCAAGACGCGCCGCCTTGCCCTTGGGGGTCACCGTGGCCCGCCAGTCCTGGATGGAGAGTCTCCGTGCGACTTGCGCCACTGCGCCGCGGCGATCACCGGAGAGGATTTCGATATCGAGCCCAAGCTGTTTAAGCGCTTCAAGCGACTGAACAGCATCGGCGTGCAATTGGTCTTCAAACCGGAAGTGCGTGGGCGGCGTCCCCTCCCCCGCAAACCAAAGCGAAGGCCCGCCAATGGCCTCAGACTCTGGGGCGCCCACCCAATCCGCGGCGCCGAGCCGAAACCACTTGCCGTCGATATACCCTTCCAAGCCAAGCCCGGCGTGTTCTGTGGTTCGCTCGGCCAATGGCCCGGGCCCAGCTGCCAATACCAGAGCACGCGATAAAGGGTGCCGGCTTGCGCGCGCCAATTGCGCCGCGAGATATAATTCGTCGCCGTGTTCGGAAATGAGCGCAGGAGTTCCCAGCGTAAGCGTGCCCGTCTTATCGAGCACGAGATGATCCACCTCCGCCAACCGCTCCAAGGCGTCCCCTGACCTCAGATAGATGCCGTGCCTAAAGAGTTGCCCAGCCGCCACGACTTGCGCAACCGGCGCTGCCAGCGCGAGCGCGCAAGGGCAGGTAATGATCAGCGTCGACACCGCGACCAGAACCGCCTGATGGACGCTAGCCCCCAGGCTCAACCAGGCCACGAAAGCCAGCGCGGCCGTAACATGGACGAAGGGCACATATAGCGCGACCGCTTTGTCTGCGATTTGCCGATTTCGCGCCTTTTTCTGCTCGCCCGCTTCGAGCATGGCTCCAATCTCTGAAAGCAAAGAATCCGATATCGATCCCAGAGCTTGTCCCTGGAGCGGATGGTCGAGATTGAGACTGCCAGCGTAGAGCGTCTCACCTCGGCCAATGATCCGCGGCAGGCTCTCTCCCGTAACGAGGCTCTCATCAATGCCACTGACGCCATCAGTGATTTTCAGATCGACGACGGCACGCTCGCCAGCGGCCAGCAGGATGATGTCGCCTTGTGCAATTGCATCGGCGCGCACCGCCTCAATCAAGCCACCAGACCTCTGCCGCTGGACAGAACGATTTTGGAGCGCCGCCAGATCGTGGGCCGCGGCGTGCGCCTGTCGCCTCAAACGCGCATCCAAAAAGCGACCGATGAGCAAAAAGAAGAGCAACATCACGCTGGCATCGAAATAAGCGTGCAGCCCCCCGGTCGCGGTTTCCCAGATGCTCACGCCAAAGGCCAAGACGAGGGCCAGCGAAATCGGGACGTCCATATTGGCATGCCCATGTCGAAGCGCCGTGAATGCCGACTTAAAGAAATGACGTCCGCTGATCCCCAATACTGGAAAGGCGATCAGTCCCGATATCGCATGTAGCGCTTGGCGCGTATCTTCACCCATCTCGCCATGCCCGCCCCAGACCGATACTGACAGCAACATGATATTGGCCAAAGCAAACGCCGCCACGCCCATGGAAATCAGCAAGCCGCGCTCTTCTGATTTTACGCTTTGAGCGGTCTTGTCTTCAGAAAACGCGGAAACGCCATATCCGAGCGCCCGCACGGATTCGGCAATTTGATTGGCATCGCTCGGGCTCACCCAAGTGATTGAAAGCTTGCCATTGGAGAGATTCATGCGCGCGGATTGAACACCGTTTAGCGTCTTCACCGTACGCTCTATCTTCGACAGACAGCCGCCACACTTGGCCCCGCGGACCGACAGAGTGATCGTGTTCAAACCATCCTTCTGTCGCACAAAGGCTGTAAAATCGCTCGCAGGCGACGTTTCGGGCGGGGCGAGACCAGAGGGACACCCCGGATCAGACGTAAGGACCAGATCGCTCATGACACAATCAGCGTTTTCTCGACTTCAAACAGAATGGTTTCGGCATTCGCGTCCAATACCGTTACGCGCAACCGCCACTGCCCCGCTGTCAGGACGGAGGCAGGCGCATAATATTCGCCGTCCGGGCCTGGTGCAAAGGCAATCGACACATCCTGATCCTGTGTCGCGGCTCGTCGGATCTCCCCGATAACGGATTGACCGGTGAGCGGCCGGTTTGCACGATCGCGCAACCGGAAGACAATGTCCGCATCCCGAAGACCTGCTTCGGCCTGCCAGCCCATCTCGGCTTGGCGCGCGCGCTGAGCCAGCGTCTCATTATAGTTGAGGCCCTGGACATATGACTTCTTGACGTCTTCGCCTGGGAAACTGGTCACCGCGTGATAAAGAAAAACGCCATTCACCGAGAACATAACGCCGAAAAAACCGAGCATCATCACAAGAACGTGCCAGCCTTTCAGCTCTTTGCTGGTCGCGTTCCCGGACGATTGTGTGTCTGCTTGGATCATTGATTTGGTCCTCTGAAAGAAGCGCGATTTGTGTCCGTCTCCCCTGTCTCAATGTCGTGGACCGAGATTGATATTTGGCGTTGGCCGGCCCCTTCCGGAGCGCTGACCAGGATACGGTAGCGATCAACGCCAAACGCCTCAACCGGCAAGTCGATTGGCGAGTCATCGGCGTGTTCAAACCCAACAACAGCAAAGGTCAGCCCTTCAATGCCGGTAATCGACACTTGCATTATGCGGGGCTCAGATACCTTATTCACGAGTTTCAACGTATAGCCATTTTGGATTCGCCCATTGGATAGCTGCACATAAGGCGGTGAGCGATCTTTCAGCACATTCGCTTCAATCGTCGCTTTGTTGGCAAGGCCCCACACCATGAGTCCGCCAATCCCGGCGATCAACAACGTATAGAGAATGATGCGAGATCGAAGAATGCGAAATTTTGGCGGTGTCTGATGCGCCGCGCGCGCGGCGACAGCAATGTCAGTATCATAGGCGATCAGGCCGTTTGGGCGCCCGATCTTTGTCATCATCTCATCACAGGCATCTATGCAAAGGGCGCAATGAATGCATTCGAGTTGAGACCCGTTCCGGATGTCGATTCCGACCGGACAGACCTGCACACACTGATCGCAGTCGATGCAGTCGCCGCGATTATCCCAGCTCTCAGATTTCCGTTTCGGGCCGCGTGGTTCGCCGCGATCATAGCGATAGGTGACATTTAACGCATGCTCATCTGTGAGTGCCCCCTGAATGCGTGGCCATGGACACATATAGGTGCAGACCTGTTCGCGCATCCAACCTGCGAGGAAATAGGTGGTGAGCGTCAAAATGCCGGCGAACCAATAGGCCGATAGCGGCGCGGCGCCAGTGAACCAACCCTGCGCCACGGTCGGCGCGTCATGCCAATAAAGAATAAACGCGCCGCCCGTCCAAAAAGCGATGACGAGCCAAACCGTGTGCTTGCCGAGTTTGCGCCAGGCCTTGTTGAAACTCCACGGCGCATGATCAAGCCGCATCCGCGCGGCGCGGTCGCCCTCAAACGCGCGCTCGACCCATATGTAAAGATCCGTCCACACCGTTTGAGGGCAAGTATAGCCGCACCAAACGCGGCCCAAGAGCGAGGTGATCAGAAACAGCCCCAGCGCGGCCAGGATGAGGAGGCCGGCCAGGAAATGAATGTCCTGCGGCCAGATCTCGATAAAGAAGAAGTAGAATTTCTCGCTCTGAAAATCAGCGAGCACAGCTTGGTTCGGGATGCCCGTGCCGCGATCCCAGCGCAGCCATGGCAAGAGATAATAGACCGCGAGCGTCGCCGCCATAACCACCCATTTAACCAGGCGAAACCGGCCATGGGCAAGCTTCGGATAGATTTGCAGACGCTTCGCATAAAGGTCTTTGGGCGGCGGCGGGGTTGGACCGCCCTGCCCTGCAGAAGGATGAATGTTCAGCGTGGTCTGTCCCATGACACCAGGCCTCTACTCGCCCCCACCCAATGTGTGGACATAGACGGCCAGAGCTTTAATCGACGCGTCATCCAACCGGTCTTGCCAGGCCGGCATATGCGAGTTTCGAGCATTGTAGATCGTATTATAGATCGCCGCTTCGGAGCCGCCGAATAGCCATTCCTGATCGGTCAAATTCGGCGCGCCCTGCAGCCGGTCGCCCGTCCCGTTTGCCCCATGACAGCTTGCGCATTGCGTCTGATAGAGGTCAGCGACATTAGCGGCAGCCTGCATATCATGCGGCTGACCAGAAACGCGCAGCACATATTGGGTCAAGCCGTCAATTTGGTCGCTTGAGAGCAATCCATCGCGTCCGAAGGATGGCATCATTGAGAACCGCGTGGCATCATCCCCTTCATGGCGAATGCCGTGCCGCAACGTGTATTCTATACCGTCAAGCGTGCCATCCCAAAGCCAGACATCATCGGCAAGCATCGGATATCCAACCGCGCCACGCCCACCGGCGCCATGGCAGGTGGCACAATTATCGCCAAACAGGCTTTCGCCCATGGCCAGTGCAAATTGCTGGAGGCTGCGATCGGTTTCAATCTCTTCCAATGACGCCTCGAGAAGGCTCGCCGACTGCGCGACCCGAGCTGACTTCAAATCCGCAACGGCCTCCGCCACCAAATCCCGGTCCGAATGATTGCGCAGGCCGGTTGTGTTGGTGCCAAGGCCTGGCAGAGCCGGAAGGGCTGGCATGAAGATCATGTAGATCGCCGCCCAGATGATCGTGCCGTACCAGACAAATAGCCACCATCGCGGCAGCGGATTATTCAGCTCTTTGATCCCGTCCCAGCTATGTCCGGTCGTCTCTACGCCACTATGATCGTCAACGTCTCTGATATCATTGGCCATTGTGAGGGCCTCCATCATCTAAGGGGAGCCGAGCGGCGGCATCGAATTTTTCCTGATTGCGCGGCCATAAGGCGTAAGTCAGCGCGCCGAGAAACATCAGCACGAAATAGACGAGACCACCGGTTTGCGCGAAGCTTGCGAGCAATTCATACATGGCTTTCCCCTATCGCCGGTTGCTGAGATCATCGGCCTGATAGGTCGAGAAATCGACCAGAGTGCCGGTCATTTGGAGATACGCGACCAGCGCGTCCATCTCTGTAATTGTATCGGGGTCGCCATCCCAATCACGGGCCTCAACCGTGCCTTCGCGGCCGGCCGCGCCCTCATAGAGGGCCATCAAGCTATCATAATAATCGAAGCCTTTATCATTCGGATCCGCCTGCGCGAGGATATGGCCTTTGGCATTCGCGATCATCTCATCTGAATAAGGCACACCGACAAGACGCTCGGTCCGCAACCGATCTTCGATCGCATCATATTTGAGCGTCTTATCCATCAGGAAAGCGTAGGGTGGCATGATGCTTTCTGGCACCAGGGCCCGCGGATCGATCAGGTGATCCACCTGCCATTCTGCAGAATATTTGCCGCCAACGCGCGCCAAGTCCGGGCCAGTGCGTTTCGATCCCCATTGGAACGGGTGATCATACATGCTCTCAGCAGCGAGAGAGTAGTGACCATAGCGTTCCACTTCATCGCGCAATGGGCGGACCATTTGGCTATGACAAACATAGCAGCCCTCACGAATATAAATGTCACGACCTTTGAGTTCGAGCGGTGTGTACGGGCGCATGCCGTCCACCTTCTCGATCGTGTTATCCATATACATCAGGGGCGCCATCTGAATAATCCCTCCAATCGAGACCACCACCAGAATACCGATTGTAAGGAGCAGTGAGTGACGCTCTAAAACGCCGTGATTGTTCATCAGTCCCATCAGGTCTGTTCCTTATTCGGCTGGCGCCAGCGCACCGCGCGGCTCTGGATTTGTGTAAGTATCGGTGGCAGCGCGCTCGAGGTCTTTTGCCTCGCCATGGCCCAGCGCCGTCCGGATCAGATTGTACGCCATGATCACGGCGCCACTGAAATAGAGCAGGCCACCCACCATCCGAATGATGTAGCTGATATGTTTGGCCTCAACGGTTTCAACGAAACTGTACTCGAGGAACCCATACTCATTGTATGCGCGCCACATCAGGCCTTCCATGATCCCGGCAAACCACATGGAGATCATATAGAAAATGATACCAATCGTGGAGATCCAGAAGTGCCATTCAACCAGCGATTTGGAGAACAAACCCTGTTTCTTGTAGAGCCATGGCGTCAGGCAATAGAGCGCACCAAAGCTGATATAGCCAACCCAGCCAAGCGCGCCGGAATGGACATGTCCAATACCCCATTCGGTATAATGGCTCAGCGCATTCACCGCCCGCACCGACATGAGCGGGCCTTCAAATGTCGCCATGCCATAGAAGGCCAGCGAGACCACCATCATCCGCACGACCGGGTCGGTGCGCAGCTTGTCCCAGGCCCCTGACAGGGTCATGACGCCATTGATCATACCGCCCCAACTCGGCATCCACAGCATAATCGAAAAGGTCATGCCCAGCGTCTGCGCCCATTGCGGCAAGGCGGTGTAATGCAAATGGTGTGGCCCGGCCCAGATATAGATGAAGATCAGCGACCAGAAGTGAACAATGGACAGACGGTAGGAATAGACCGGCCGGTTCACCCGCTTTGGAATGAAGTAATACATAATCGCGAGGAAGCCGGTGGTCAGGAAAAAGCCGACCGCGTTATGGCCGTACCACCATTGCGTCATCGCATCTTGCACGCCGGCAAAAACCTGCACGGATTTCGAGCCCGTCAGGCTGACCGGGATGGAGAGATTGTTGACGATGTGCAGCATCGCAATCGTCACGATGAAAGACAGATAGAACCAGTTCGCGACATAGATGTGTGGCTCTTTGCGCTTCCAAAGCGTGCCGAGAAACACGAGTAAGTAGACCACCCAAACCAGGGTGAGCCAGAGATCGACATACCATTCCGGTTCCGCATATTCTTTCGACTGCGTGACGCCCATCAAATAGCCGGTGGCCGCGAGGACGATGAAGATCTGATATCCCCAGAACACAAACCAGGGCCACATGCCGCCAGCCAGGCGCGTCCGACAGGTTCTTTGAACCACGTAGAAACTCGTGGCGAGGAGGACGTTTCCGCCAAACGCAAAAATAACCGCACTGGTGTGCAGCGGGCGGAGACGGCCGAAATTTGTCCACCCAAGCTCCGGGAAATAGAACAGGTTCGGCCAGGTCAGCTGCAAGGCGATGATGACGCCAACCAACAGACCGGCAATGCCCCAGAACATCGAGGCCGCAACGCCAAACTTGATCAGCGTATTTTCATACTCGGCCTCATCAAACGGGTCGCGATCGACCAGTCCACCTGCCCACAGCGCGGTGCCGACCAGAAAGGCGCCCGCCAAAGCCATGAAGGAGAGCGCTTGATATTCCATCGCCGCGTCTTGCGCGAAGGATCCCATCAAGAGCGCCAGAAAGAGAAAAACGCTCGTCAGCGCCCCGACTGTGAAGATGCTTGTCGTGTTTCCGCGCCTTACGGCTCCGCCGAGTTGCGTCATGATCGCCTTGCCCTCCAAT
>JBCBBC010000021.1:0-60017 GCA_038532145.1 Pseudomonadota bacterium
AGCGGAAGTACTTGAAGATACCGAAGACCGTCCGGTCCTCGATCTCAGTGACACCAAAGTCAAAAAGTTTCTCAAAGACGCCAAAGCCAAAGGCTATGTGACGCTTGAGCAATTGAACAAGGTCCTGCCTGAGGATGAATTGTCCTCGGACCGGATCGAAGACACAATGGCCATGTTGTCAGAACAGGGCATCACCGTCGTCGACAGCGAGGAGGAAGGCGAAGCCGCGGCCAAGTCGACCGCGGTCGCCACGACCGGCACGACTGGCGCGGTGACCAAGAAGGGCAATGCCCGCGGCTCTGATCGCACTGATGACCCGGTCCGCATGTATTTGCGTGAGATGGGCGCGGTCGAGCTTCTGTCCCGTGAAGGCGAGATCGCGATTGCCAAACGGATCGAAGCGGGCCGCGATGCGATGATCCGGGGCCTGTGCGAATCGCCGCTGACCTTTGAAGCCATGATGGTCTGGCGCGACGAGCTGGTAAATGAGCGCATTCTGCTGCGTGACCTGATCGACCTGGAAGCGACTTATGGTGCCGAAAATCCGGCGCCGGAAGAAGACGAACTCGACGAGGAAGAAGCCGAAGCGCGCGAGAATGAGACGGTCGAAGAGCGCCATGCCCGCGAAGAGCGCGAGGATGAAGAAGAAGGCGCGGCCATGTCCATGTCCGGCATGGAGGCCGAGCTGCGTGATGGCGTGCTCGACAAACTGGACGATATTGCGGGCGGCTTCGCCAAATTCCGCAAGCTGCAGGAAAAACTGGTCACGCGTCGCATGGCTGGCAAGGGTCTGACGCCGAAAGACCAGGAAAATTATGACGGGATTTCGCAGAACATTGTCGATGAGCTGAAGACCATGCACATCAACAATGCGCGGATCGAGGCGCTGGTTGAACAGCTTTATGCCATCAACAAGAAGTTAATGGGCCTGGAAGGCCAGCTGATGCGGCTTGCCGATGCGCATGGTGTGCCGCGCTCTGAATTCCTCAAAAACTATTTTGGCCGCGAGCTGGATCCGAACTGGGTCGAGGACGTGGCCGCGATGTCGAAAAAGTGGGAACGCTTCACGGAGCGCGAGACCGGAAAGATTGCCGACATTCGCGGCGAGATTCAGATGGTCGCCCAGGAAATCGGCATTCCGATCGACGATTACCGCAAGATTGTTCAGCGGGTTCAGAAAGGCGAACGCGAGGCGCGCATCGCCAAGAAGGAAATGGTCGAGGCCAATCTGCGTCTCGTGATCTCGATCGCCAAGAAGTACACCAATCGCGGCCTGCAATTCCTGGATCTGATCCAGGAAGGGAATATCGGTCTGATGAAGGCGGTCGATAAGTTTGAATATCGCCGCGGCTATAAATTCTCGACCTATGCGACCTGGTGGATCCGGCAGGCCATCACCCGGTCAATCGCCGACCAGGCACGGACCATTCGTATTCCGGTGCACATGATTGAGACGATTAACAAGATTGTCCGTTCACAGCGTCAGATGCTGCACGAAATTGGTCGCGAACCGACGCCGGAAGAGCTGGCCGAAAAGCTCGGCCTACCGCTGGAGAAAATCCGCAAGGTTTTGAAAATTGCCAAAGAGCCGATCTCGCTCGAAACGCCGATTGGTGATGATGAGGATTCCAATCTCGGCGACTTTATCGAAGACAAGGCGGCTTTGTTGCCGGTCGATGCAGCGATCCAATCCAACCTGCGCGAGACGACAACCCGCGTGCTGGCCTCCCTGACCCCGCGCGAGGAGCGGGTTTTGCGGATGCGGTTCGGCATTGGCATGAATACTGACCACACGCTGGAAGAAGTCGGTCAGCAATTCTCGGTCACACGCGAACGTATTCGCCAGATCGAAGCGAAAGCCTTGCGCAAACTGAAACATCCAAGCCGCAGCCGCAAGCTGCGCAGCTTCCTGGATACTTAAGACAAGAAAGCGGCCTGCGGGCCGCTTTTTTTGTGCGCTTAAGAGGATGATGTGCAAACGGTTTTTGAATGTTCAACGACAGGTCCAGGCCTCTATGAAGTAACGGCCAGTGTTCGGGAGTTTGTGCGCGGACAGGACCTGACGACCGGACTCCTCACCCTTTTCTGCCAGCACACGTCCTGTTCCCTGGTGATTCAGGAGAATGCCGACCCGGATGTGCAGCGCGACCTGAATGCCTTTTTTGAAAGGCTTGTGCCAGCCGCGGATGATCCGAGCATGGCCTATCTTATCCACCGCGCCGAAGGTCCGGATGATATGCCAGCGCATATAAAGGCCGCGCTGCTTCAGACATCGCTTTCCATTCCGATTATCGACGGTCAGATCGCGCTTGGCACCTGGCAAGGCATCTATTTGTTCGAACATCGAACCCATCCGCACAGCCGGCGCGTGGTCGGGCATATCAGCGCTTAGGCATCCGGCCCCGCGTGCAGCACGCTCGCCGCCGGCTTCCGGCTCGATTTCTTCACCAGATAAGACATCAGATAGGCATTCGGCCAGTTCAAGAACATCAGAGTGCCCGCGAAGGGCCCAATCGGCGTGAACAGCGCGGCGCAGATGAGCAGGATGGCGATCGCTACCTCGCCGCGGAAAATCCATACGGTTTGGCGGGTCAGCAGGATTTCTCGCTCGGACAAGCCAATCGAGTCCGCCTTGCTGATTGCATGCGCATACATGAAACTGAGCAGTGTATAGATGACACCATATCCGGCTCCGAAGATGGCCATGCTGCGCGCCGAATTGATCCAATCCATATCGGTTTCGCGCAGCTGTGAAAAATCGCCAGTTGCAGAGCCGACAATATACCAGAAGAAACTGTCAAAAATGAAGCGCAGCGGATAGGCGGTGAACAGGACCATGAGCAGCAGCGCCGAGTTGAGCAGCACAACCTTGTTGTCCGCCAGGGCATAGCGCCGAAAGAAGACGAAATGCGAATTCCACATCATCAACAGGATGACAAAGCTGGCCGTCACCGGAATGATCGAAATCAGAAAGTGGACCAATTCCGAAAAAGTCTGCGGCGGCGGTCCGCCAAACAACATCATACCGAGCGCCAGGGCGAAGACGATGTCGGACAGGTTCTCTATCCGCGTGACGCTTTGGCCGCGCCATTCGAAGTCTGGATCGTGGTCCAGATGTTTGGCAATTTCACTGCGCATAACCTGCTCCCCATTGTGCAAGGAAAGACTAGATCGATTTCGCGAAAGTGAAAGAGCCGGTGGAGCGGAAGTCCGCGCGCGCCAGCGTTTATGGGGTTTCGATCTCGGCTTTCATGTCCTGTTCAATCGTCTGGGAGCTGTTGGTGAGTAATGCCACTTGTGCGAGCAGAAAGGGCAGCGTCCAGTATCCCGGGGCTGCGATATAGCGCGGTTCCCATTCCGGATTAAACTTTTGCTTGAACCGACGCAGGCCCTGGAAATTGTACAAACGCTCGCCCCGTTCAAACACCATTTGTCCGATCTGGGCGAAGAGGGGTGCAACCTCCTGATCGACCAGGCCCGACAAGGGTGCCATGGCGAGATCGAATTTCTGATAGCCGTCATCCTTGGCCCACATAATGAGTTCGACCAATAGAAAATCCATCGTGTTGGTGACCGCGAGGTCCGGATCATAGCGCATCAGGTCGATGCCCGCCCAGCTTTTGTCAGGCGCGATAAGCAAGCTGCCAAAAGCCACAGTGCGCCCCCCAATTCTGACAATCCCAATCGGACAGTGATCGAGGAAGCGCGGCTCAAATCGACCGAGTGAGAATGACTTTTCCTGGGCGCCATTTGCGCTCAACCAACGCTCGGACACAGGGCCCAGATCCCGCAAGATCGAAGGCGTATGGGGCGGCATGGACACTTCAAACGTGGCGCCCTGACGTTCCGCCAGCTTGCGGCGTGACCGGCGAATGACCTCCCGTTTTCGCCCCGACAAGGAAAATTCAGGTAATTGGAGAATGGCATTCTCGCCAATCTTCTCGAACCGGAACTTCAAATCATGCAAGTCCGCGAGAAGATCCGGCGGCACGGAGTAGATCGCGGGTCGCAGGCCGACCGCCTCTGCGCCTTTGCGGAACGCTTTCAAGGTTTCGCGCCAATCCTTGCGAGGCCCGATCGGCGGCCCCATGGCAATTCTGGACCCCTGATAATCCGTATAGGCCATGGCGGCCGATTTTTCCGGGCCATAGAAAATGCTCTTGTCGCCGACATAGGACAATAGATTATCCGGGCGGGGATGGTCGCTGCGTTGAAGCAATTCTGAGACGAGCCGGAAATCTTCCTGATCGGCGGGTCTTGTCCTTGGCCAGGCCGGACTGGCAACCCCGAAGTAAAACAAGGCGACGCCCAGCAGGATCATTGAAGCCACAACCGGACGTCCGGCGGCGCCGAGATCCGGATCAATCAGCAGATCGAAGAAACTTGCCTCAACGAACCCGCTTTGATGACTGACCCACAATAAGGCAACAAAGCTGGCAATAGCGAGGGTGAGCAGCATGGTCGCAATCCAGAGGCGCGGCACGATAATGGTCAGCAGGCTAGACCGCCTGAAGAAGCTTTTTCGCGTCACCAGAAGCAAGCCTAGCAAAATTGCATAGACAATGAATTCGAACAGTCGGGGTCGCAGCAATGTGGTCGCCACAATGCCATGGGTCGTAGCCAGGAGCGTCAGGAACCAGGCTGCGCGGAGGCGTCGAACCAAACCCAGCGACAGGACCATCATGATCAGACCGCCAATCGACAAGGTCACGGCCGGCGCCTCTGCCAGCAAGCGGATGATCGGCTTTTTCGACTCGATGTTGCCATGCGGGAAAGCCGATGAAATCAGCGCCATTGCTCCCGCCAGGAAGGCCATGATTGCGACCATGCGCGGACCTCGATCAAACATCCATGCGGGAGGGTCACGCCGGTCTGTCGGCTCAGTCATCCGTCGGTCCCTGTGTCACGGTTCGGACATCGCGCGCGATCAACAAGGCGTTGGTCTGGTTGAGCAGTGAGACGTGCGACTCATCCGGCAGAACCGTCACACTGCCGACGCCGGTCGCTGTGATGGATGCGTCGGCAACCGCGCCGTTCGCGCCGCCCCCGGCCGAGTTCGTGAATACGAAGACGGGCAATTCTTCGGCGCGGGATTCGGATCGCCAACTGGCATCTGGCCAGGCCGCGGCGGCAGCCAAAAGTTCGGTTTTGGTGGCTTTGTGATGGCTCACCGCGGCGATAGACCGTCGCTTGTCCCGGGCCTGATCGGCCGGCAGGTCGAGCTCATCCGGCATGAAGAGCGCAACCCCACTCGTGACACCAATGCGGGCAAAAAACCCACTCACCGACAGGATCCGGCTCATCCATGGCACAAACTGCTCGATCCGGGCAGGATCGATGGTTTGTGGTCGCGCGGCGTCGACAAAGACCAGGCCGCGTAATTCCTCCGGATAGGCATTGGCATAGGCGTGCAGGCGAATCCCCGCCATGGAGTGCCCGATCAGGACAAATGGAGCATCCTGTCCAAGCGCCTTGCGCAGGCGGCGCATATCTTCAACATGCCAGTCCGGGTCAGGCCTGACCCCGTCAGGCGGCGGGTCGCTCCAGCCCATGCCAGCGCGATCGTAAAGACAAATGCGGTGGTCCTTGCTCAATTCCTCAAGCAGCCACCAGCCATCTGTATAGATTCCAAACGCTCCAGCATCATACAGAACCAGCGGCGCGGATTCAGGCCCTTTGCAGATGCAATGCAGGCGACGTTGGCCATCCACCGCAATCATGTCACCGGTCGGACCCGCCCCGGAGCGGAGCAGGTTGCTCCCTGCGCCGAGCACGATCATGAGCAGAATGAGTGCTCCAATCAGGCCGCCTGCAACTTTCAGGATCAGCATCAATACCGACATCGCGGTGGCCACATGGGTCTCCTTTTAAGGACGGCGAGCAGACGGAGTGAACGTATCCCGACCGGCAAGAGTGTCAAAGAAAAACCCGGCCTGTTCAGGCCGGGTTTGTTCGGAATAGTTTGTCTTCGCGGCCTACAACGCGTCGGTCAATTCCGGCACGGCATTGAACAGATCCGCGACCAGACCGTAATCTGCGACCTGGAAGATAGGCGCTTCCTCATCCTTGTTGATGGCAACAATGATCTTGGAGTCTTTCATCCCAGCCAGGTGCTGGATTGCGCCGGAGATACCGACCGCGATATAGAGTTCTGGGGCGACGATCTTGCCGGTCTGACCGACCTGATAATCGTTTGGTGCATAGCCTGCATCCACTGCCGCGCGCGAAGCACCAACAGCAGCGCCGAGCTTGTCCGCCAGCGGGTTCATCAGACGCTCAAACTCTTCGGCAGAGCCAAGGGCCCGGCCGCCGGACACGATCCGCTTGGCGGCGGTGAGTTCCGGACGATCGCTTTCGACAATCTCTTCCGAGACGAAAGCAGACTTGAACGGTCCGCCCGGCGCATCAACGGTTTCAACCGCTGCCGAACCGCCAGCTCCTGCTGCTTCAAACGCTGTGCCACGAACCGTGACGACTTTCTTCGCATCCGAAGAGGTCACGGTCATGATTGCGTTACCAGCATAGATCGGGCGCACGAACGTGTCCTGACCTTCAATCCCGATAATGTCAGACAGCTGCATGACGTCGAGCTTGGCCGCGATCCGCGGGGTCACGTTCTTGCCCATCGTGGTGGCTGGCGCGAAGACCGCGTCATAGCCATCCATCATCGGCACGATCAGCGCTTCCATGGCTTCCGCCAGCTGCTTTTCGTAAGCATCGCCATCGGCGTGCAATACTTTGCGGACACCTTCGATGCCAGCGGCGGCTGCCGCGACATCGCCAGCGCCTTTACCGGCCACCAGGACGTCCACATCGCCGCCAAAGGTCTTGGCCGCGGTGACGGTTTTGGCCGTCGCGTCGCTCAAGGACGCATTGTCATGATCTGCAATTACAAGAACAGCCATTATACAGCTCCCGCAGTTTTGAGTTTATCAACCAGTGTGGCGACGTCTTCGACTTTCTCGCCCGCTTCACGAACCGGTGGCTCGGTGACTTTGACCACGGTCAGACGTGGTGAAATGTCGACGCCGTAATCGCCAGGCTCTTTCATATCGATCGGCTTTTTCTTCGCCTTCATAATGTTTGGAAGAGACGCATAGCGTGGCTCGTTCAAACGCAGGTCGGTGGTGACAATGGCCGGGCCATCCAGCGCAACCGTCTGCAGGCCGCCATCGACTTCACGGGTGACATTGACCTTGCCGCCATCAGCCTTGACCTCAGAGGCAAACGTCCCTTGCGGCCAATCGAGCAGGGCGCCGAGCATCTGGCCTGTCTGATTACTGTCATCGTCAATCGCCTGCTTGCCGAGAATAACCAGATCCGGGTTCTCTTCGCCAACGACTTTGGCGAGCAGTTTGGCCACGCCGAGCGGCTCAACATCATCATCAGTCTTGATCAGGATGCCGCGATCCGCGCCCATGGCGAGGGCCGTCCGGATGGTTTCTTGTGCTTGCTGAGGCCCAACAGATACGGCGACAACTTCCGTCGCTGCGCCGGCTTCTTTCATCCGCACAGCTTCTTCGACGGAAATCTCGTCGAATGGGTTCATGGACATTTTGACATTGGCCAGATCGACACCTGTCTGATCCGATTTGACACGGACTTTGACGTTATAATCGATGACCCTTTTGACAGGCACGAGGACCTTCATCGGCGACTCCCGAAAGTTCTGGTTTGATAATGCCTCGCAGGTAGCAGGACCGTCAGGAAACACAAGGCTTACCTTGACGTTAGCGTCAGTTTGGCGCGGAAATTTGAAATGCCTTTCTAGGCCCTGTTGGGCGCGTTCAGCTCAGTTTCTGATCAAACACGGCCTTCGCGTGATGATCACCATAGATTGCCCAGACGGACACGGCGATGGCGGACAGTCCGGCAACCATGGCCATTGACCGGAAGGCATCCGATATGACCGGGGTCGCTTCAAGCAGGTCCAGAATCCTCAGAATATTGTACCAATCATGGCCCAGCAGCTTTTGTTCCATGCCTGGCGATCCGATAAGCGACAGTTCCAGCTTTTGAGCGTCGCCCGAATAGCGGGCGACGCTAAACAGGGCGACCGACATCCAGCCCAGCGTCAGAGCGCCCAAGCGTTTGCAGTTTCGACAAAGAAACCAGAGGGTCAGTCCGGCCGGTACACCGACTTCGAACAGGGTGCCGCCAAAGAAATGGATCAGGTCTCCAGCCCAGGATGTGAAGAAATGCCCGCCTTCATGGACAATCAGGCCGAAGGCATCGATCAGCCACGTCGGGAAGGCCAGGAGCCCGGACACAAGTTTAAGGTTCCCCGTGAGAATGATGATCAGAAATACGGGCAGCCCGCTCTGGAGGATCATTGGAAGCCCAGCCAGGGCGGACTCATATTTTTGAATATCTGGCTTTTGATTATAGATGCCGATCGCAAAAATCAGCACAATGACGGCACATGCAGCGTGTACCAGGCCCAAACCGATCATGATCTGTCCTCAATCAAGCTTCGGACCCCATTCAGGGCTGTAAGGCGGATTAATCTCGAAACCCTTGTTCCAATGGATCAAATTCGTTGGAACAAGTTGCGCGCGGTCAGATAGCACGGAAGGCCGTCGCCGACGGCAGATCTGATAGCCCGATGGCCAGAGCTTGAAACCGGTTACCCATTTCAACTGGGTCGACCAGTTTGCGCACACGCGTGTAGAGCTCGTCCGCTTGTCCGGGATGTTGTTTTGCCAATTGATTGAGGCGGGCTTCGGCGCCGAGCGTGAGCAAAAACTGGCTTTGCGAGATTGGTCCATCGACGCGCAGTCCCAGCGCCTTGGCGAGATGCCCAATTCGACGGAAATCAACATCGCAGGTCAGGTCGCTTTTTCCTGGCGCGGCAAGCGGGTCGATTTGCTCACCCTTGTAATAGGATCGCAGCGTGTCTTCCGGACTTGTATCGGCGGGACCATAATCGATGAATAAGGCACGCCCCGCCGTCGTGTTGAACAGATGCTGCAAGGTTTCCATGAGTGTCTTCAAGCCGGGTTGAATTTCTATGCTGGTCTGAGGTCCTGACGGGCTGATTTCATCCGGCAAAGCGCTTGAACTGAGCCCAATTTGAAGGGTGTCGTTGGCGTCGAGCCCAATCACCCGCTCATGCCAGGCCGCGCCGACTTTGACGAATTGCTGGACGGGCAGGCAATCGAGCCACTCATTCGCAATCAGCAGGAAGGGCCGGTCCGTCGGGACCGCGTCCAGATCGTTCAGAAACTGAATGTCGGAGGTGGCGAACCGTTCGGTCAGATGCGATTTCAAAACGGGGCTTGCTTCGATGAAACAAAGATCCATGGCCGCGTGAAAGCCCGGCACACCCGCGGTCGCCCGCAGCGCATCGGCCATCAGCGTGCCGCGCCCGGGCCCGATCTCGGTCAGGGAGAATCGCTCTGGCGCGCCCATTTGCTGCCATTCATGCGCCGCCCAGAGCCCGATCAGTTCGCCGAACACCTGACTGGTTTCCGGCGCCGTGACGAAGTCTTCGCCGAGGCCAGGACGGGTGGCGTAATAGCCATGACGGCGATCATGCAGGCACAGGTCCATATAGGCCGCGACGGAAATTGGACCGCTGGCGCGGATCATGGCGATGAGACGGTCTCTTAGATCGCTCACGCCTGTGCAGTGACGCTCGACTTCTTGAGCGCGTGCCAGATCAGATAGGCACCGCCAATCCACATCGGCAAAGACAGGATCTGCCCCATGGTGATCCAGTCGGGGAGAAACTGCACGAACTCGTCCGGTTGTCTGAACTGCTCGGCGACTGTTCGCCCGAACGCATAGAATAAAAGAAACAAGCCCGCGATCAGACCTGGGCGTTGCAAAGCTTTGAACCGCCAAACCAAAACGGACAGAATGATCGCCGGGATCAATCCTTCCAGGATGGCTTCGTAAAGCTGACTTGGATATCGCGCGACTTCTGGAGCACAGGGATGAGAGATTGGATTATTGTCGGTACAATACACCCAGCTTCCAGCGTTCCAGTCGTAGGCCGGCGGCGTCGACCCGGGAATTCGGCCTTGGGGAAAAATCATGCCCCAAGTGCTGCCTTCAGGGACGGGGCGTCCATAAAGTTCTGCATTGATGAAATTGGCGTACCGGCCGAGGAAAAGGCCAATTGGTGTAACCACGCCGGCAATGTCGCCAATCGATAGCAATGGCACATTACGTTGCCGCGCAACCAGCCAAATGGCGACGGCGACGCCGATCAAACCCCCATGGAAGCTCATGCCGCCTTCCCAGATGCGAAGAAGCCTCAGCGGATCCGCCCAGGTCTCATCCCATTCATTCGGCAACTGATAGAAGAATATATATCCCAAACGGCCACCCAGGATCACACCGAGCGTCACGTAAAACAGAAGATCATCAATATCGTCGCGGTTTGCTGGGCTCGTGCCGCCCCAAAGGGTCGGACGTGCAACCATGGCCAGGGCGAGCCGCCACCCGATCAGCAGACCGCCAATATAGGCCAGCGCATACCAGCGGATTGGAAATTTGCCGAGGCCGAGGAAGCCGAGGTCAATCTGGAACAAAGCCGGTGACATTTCCGGGAAGCTCATGGCGGCCTGTTGTGCAGTGATCGCGATCAGACTCATGCGGCGGTCTTTCCTGTCGGCATAATCATCCCCATCTGCTAGGCACAAATGGTTTCAGGTTCAAGACGCGCAGAGGAGTCCGTCACATGTCTACCAAAAGCCCGATGCTGGATGATATCGCCGGACTGATGACCGGGGCGATGGGCGCGGCCCGCGCCGCTGGCGAGGAAATGAAGACCGCCGGCCAGTCGCGCATCCGTGCGATGATCGCCGATATGGACCTGGCCAGTCGTGAGGAAATCGAAGCGTTGAAAACGATTGCGGTGCAGGCGCTGGAACGCGTCGAAGCGCTTGAGAAACGGCTGGACGCGCTCGAGAAATAGGCCTGTCCACTGCTTTTTAACCAAGACTCTTGCGTGATGAGTCGGGCATGAGTAGCTTCACCCCAAGGCAAGAAAGCCTGGCTGATTCGGAAGGGGGAACCTATGAGTCTGTCCGTAGAACGTTCGCAAACCATCGATATTGATGCCCTTGAGCTGGTTGAAAGCTGCCTGACCGAAGCAGGTTGGGACTTTCAGCGCGATGAGGATGATGCCACGATTCAATGCATTGCCGGATCGAAATGGGGCGATATGGGCGGCATGTTTGCCAGCCGGTCGGAACCCCCTGCCGTGCATTTTTCGATTACGCTGGACGTCAAACCGACGGAAGCGCGTCGTCAGGCCATTTCCGAATTGGTGATGATGGCGAATGAGCGGCTCTGGCTCGGTCATTTTGACTATTGGGCCGATGAGGGCGTGATCATCTATCGTCACGCGCTGCCAATGCTGGACCGGGTCGAACCAGAGGCTGGAGAAATCCGCGCCGTCATGGCGGCGGGCCTCGATGCCGTAAACATGTTTGTCCCGGCCTTCAATTTTGCCATCTGGGCCGGCAAGTCGCCGCGTGAGGCGCTGGAAGCTGCGCTGTTCGAAACGGCGGGCGAAGCCTAAATTGGATGCCGTCACCGTCGGCGAAACTGAAGCGCCGTCTGTCCGGCTATTGGAAAATGGAAGCCGGCAATGTGGTGATCTTGCCGGTTTTTCTGTTTTTTGTGGCCAAGATGAATCTGAGTTGGGTGTCGATTGCCGGCATTGCGCCGATGATGCTCTTGCTGGTGATTGGCGCTGTCTATTGGCGCGCGAAGCTGAAACAGCTTGAGGTCCGATCCTGTTCATTTGCCGCGACCATGGGCGTGATCTCCCGGGTGCAAGCGCCCGCCATATTGCTAACCGTGTTGGGGCTGGGCGCCCTCCTGTTCGGTTGGCTGCGGCCTGAGCATTTCAGCGGCGAGCGAGATCGCTGGGTGGCAACCTTTGCCGCGATTATGGCTTTGCTCGAATATATCAATTATTATCATCGTCAGCTGCAACACTTTGATCACGGGCCGGATTTCAGGCGACTGCTGGCCGGAAAAGGACTAAAGGCGTCGCAAGTGGCAAAAGATCTGAAGACCTATCGCGAGGCCTAGCGACACAATGACGAACACACTCTCACTGATCGGCGCTGGCCGAATGGGATCCGCGCTGGCGGGCGGCTGGTTGAAAGCGGGTCTTGCCGGACAGATTGATATTGTCGAACCCCGACCGTCCGCCACGGTCCAGGCCTGGGCCGATGCGGGGACGGTCCGGCTGAATGACATGGCACGAGATGCGGATGTTCTGGTCGTGGCGGTAAAGCCGCAAATGTTTGGTGAGCTGGCCGCCGACATTGCAAAGCGCGTGGGCGCCGAGACACAGGTCCTGTCGGTGATGGCCGGGGTCTCGCTCGCCACCCTGGAACGCAAGCTTGGGACAAACCGCGTGGCCCGAGCAATGCCGAACACGCCGGGTTTGGTTGGCAAGGGCGTAACCATTCTTTGCACACGACCTGATACAGGTGCGGAAACGATTGCGACGCTTCAGGACCTCCTCACCCCGCTTGGGGCAGTGGAGGGACCAATTGATGAGGCGCAGCTTCCCGCCGCGACAGCGATTTCAGGCTGTGGGCCGGCCTATGGTTTCCTGCTGGCGGAAATGATGGCGGCAGCCGGGGCAAAACATGGGCTCGACCCGGATTTTGCCATGCGGCTCGCTCGCAAAACGGTGGAAGGCGCCGGGGCCCTGATGGAGGATGCCGATGAGGATGCGGCCACCTTGCGCCAGAATGTGACCTCACCGAACGGAGTGACGCAGGCGGCGCTTGAGGTCTTGATGTCGCCGAATGCCATGCCATCTCTATTCGAAGACGCTGTTGCCGCAGCCATCGCGCGCGACATTGCGCTGTCGAAGGAGACTGAATGACCCGCGACGAGATCATCGAAAAAGGCGTCGAAGCGGCGCTGAAACTGGCCGAGACGGAAAAGTGGAGCGCGATCACGCTCGCTGCGATCGCAAAAGAAGCAGATCTCAGTCTTCGTGACTTTCACTTGCATGCAGACAAGGATGCTCTGTCAGCCGCAGTCGAGCGAACCTTTGACGCAGGTATGAGCGAAGGCTCCTTCGACACGGAAGAGACGGCGCGAACGCGTCTGTTCGATGTGATCATGATGCGGTTCGAGACGATGGAACAGGTCCGCGATGGGGCGATGTCCTTTCTGCGCTGGCGCGACCGATCGCTGGACGGTCTTGGTCTGCGGGTGAAAAATCGCGCCGCCACGGCGAAATGGGCGCTGACCTGTGCTGGCCTAGACGGCGCCGGCGCGCTGCCCCGCGGGGTGCAGGTCACAGCGCTTGCCTGGGCCATCGCACAAGCAGAACGGGCCTGGCGGCAGGAGATGAGCGCGGATCTCAGTCGCACGATGGCGGCCCTGGATGCGGAACTGATCAAGCTGGAAGAGCGGATGGAATGGCTTTCCGCCCGTGGTAAGCGCAAGGCAAAGACCGAAGCGGATCAATAAGGTAGGCGTAACCGCACGCGCAGCCCTCCGAGCGGACTGTCTTCAAGCCGGATATCGCCGCCATGCGCGCGGGCAAAATCGCGCGCCAGCGTCAGGCCGAGCCCGGTGCCGGCGACATTCTGGGAGCGGCCATCATCAAGACGATGGAACGGTCGGAACGCATCTTCGCGCTTGTCTTCGGGGATGCCGGGTCCATCATCATCAAACAGGATTTCCGCCATGCGCGGACCCTTGATTAGGCGGACCTCACAGCGATTGCCATAACCCACACCGTTTGAAATCAGGTTGGTGAGGGTCCGCGTCAGGGCCATGGGCCGGACGGTGACGGAGATTTCCGAGGCTGCGATGACATGGGCGCCATCAATCCGCTCAGCGACCGTCCTTGTGATGTGATCGAGACGGAGCTCTTCCGGCTTTTCCCCTTCTTCGCCACTGGCAAAGGCGAGATATTCATCGAGCATTTTCGACATGTCATCGAGATCATCCCGCGCACCATCAATCTCTTCAGACTGTTCCATCATGGCGAGCTGAAGTTGGAGCCGGGTCAGCGGCGTCCGCAGGTCATGGCTGACGCCGGCCAGCATAGCCGTGCGCTGTTCATTAAAGGCGGTCAGCTTGGCGCGCATATCCGTCACGGCGCGGGCGGCATCGCGAATCTCGGTAGCGCCGCTGGGCCGGAATCCGGGCATTTCGCGTCCACGGCCATATGCCTTGGCGGCTTCGGTCAGGCGCAGGATGGAGCGCACCTGATTGCGCAGAAAGGCAAAGGCGAGCGCCAGCATCACAATCGCCCCCAGCAATACCCAGACAATGGTAAAGTGCGTATTGGCCGCCAACGCGCGCTTGCGGTCGATCAACACCCGAACCGTGCCGGTTTCGATCGTACTACGAAAGTCGAGAACGCTGCCGGATTCGACGGTGCGCACTTCAACCGGTTGCGATGTCACCGACGCCAGCTGTCCGCGCAGGACGTCGCCATAGCTGAAGCTCGTGCGGGCATTCTCGGGCCAAGTCATGCCTTTTGGGTGGGCGCAATCCAGGCGCAGGCCAAGCTGCGCCTCGATCTCGGTTTCCATTGCAAGATCCTGGGCAGGATCGGCGCAGATGTCGACAATCAGTCCGACTTCTCGGGCGATGGATTGCGACAGCTTTTCATTCACGTCGCTAATGTGTTCCTGATAGTAATAGAGCGCAAAAATCGCAAAGATCGCAATCACCGGCACCGCGACCAGCGCTGCCAGTCGGGCATACAGGCCGCGGGGTGTGTAATCGCGCAGGCGAAAGCTGCTCATGCCTAGGGTTCCAGAATCAACATCATATTGGTGCGATCCTTATGCACGATTTTATAGCCATGTTCGAGCAGCATAGCTTCACAATCGCGCTCCCAGCGCCCGGAATGGCACGCTTCCATGACGATGGCTTTGGGCAAAAGGTCTGACGTGGCGGCGGCGAAGAAGGGGAACAACACTCCGTCTTCAAAGCCTTCAACATCAATCTTCAGCAGATCCAGCTTGTCGACCCCACATCGATGGAGCAGGTCAATCATCGGGATGACGGGCACATCCAGGGTCGGCACGCCCTCCGCCAAACGGGCCGACGCTTGTCCGGCGCTTTCGGGAAGGGAAATCGTCAGCAATCCCGGCGAATCGCCGCCCACCGCCGTTTGCTGCAAGTGCAGATCCAGACGCTTACCCAAATCGGGATTCAGCAAAAAATTGGTTCGGAGCCGTTCAAACATCGCAGGCTGTGGTTCGGCGCTGATCAAGGTTCCGCTTTGCATCAGCGAGGCCACAAACAAGCTGAACACACCGGCATTGCCGCCAATGTCGAGAAATACACCACCTTCAGACGGCATATGTTTCCGGCAGAACGCATATTCCTCGCGGGCATAGCGGTTCGGGCTGAGCAGGGCTTTGACTTCGGAATTGTTGCCGGTGTGATGCAATCGCGCCTGACCGCCATAGAGTGAGACATCCAGCGGCACTTGCGGATTGAGCGCCCGAACGGCCTTGGCCATCAATTTGCGCATGCCGCCACGCCCCAGTGGCGTGTACCGTGACAGGGTCACGAGAGCCTGTGACAGCGGGCCTGGCCGGAAGGCCTGTGTGGCGTGATCCATTTTGTCTCCAGCAGTCAGAAACGCAGGTCGACTGTATACGCGGTTCGTCCGTTATTGGGTAGGTCAGGTCTCAGTCGAGATCATTGCTCAAAATGGCCATGGCGTCTTCCTTGAGGATTTCGGCCATGTCCTGAAAACTCGCCGCCATAGGCGAGGTTGGACGCCAGATCAGAGCAACACGCCGCATCGCCCGCGGATGATCCAGCGGCCGCAGCACCAGGTCCGCGTCCCGGCGGGCCTCTGTCAGGGCGTATATGGCCGGCAGGATCGCCACCCCGGCGCCCGTCGCGGACATATGCCGAATGGCGTCGAGACTGGTTCCAGTGAAGACGCCGCTCATCTTCGCGTCGGCTGCGTCCGCCAACTCATGGACAATGCGGCTGAGCCGGTGATTTTGGCCCACGCTCAAAAGCTCGCGATCTTTCAAATCGGCCAGGCGGACCGGACCAGACCCCGCCAGCTCGTCATCCGGCGCGGCGCAGATCCACAAATGCTCCTCGAACAGTAGCGCGCTGGACATGTCGGGATGGTCTTCCGGTGTGGAGATGACGCAATCCAGACCGCCATTCATGAGGCGCGCTTGCAAGTGTTCGGTCCAGTATTCCTCCACCACCAGCCGCAATTGCGGATAGGAGCGATGCAGGTCCTTGACGACAGGCGGTAGAAGATAGGGCCCGACCGAGGGCAGCACGCCGAGCCGGATCCGCCCGGACAGGGTCCCTTCCTGCGCTCGCATGGCGGCTTTCAGGTCTTCGACATCGCGTAGGATCAGACGGGCGCGGCGGACGAATTCCTCACCCTGCGTGGTCATCAGGGCACCGCTGCGCCCTCGTTCAATCAATTGCAGTCCCAGCTGGTCCTCGACCGATGAGATCTGCGCCGACAGGCTGGGTTGGCTGACATGCAGACGTTTGGCCGCCTCGTGAAATCGACCAGTTTCAGCGACGGCGACAATGTATTGAAGTTGACGAAGAGTCGGGCGCATTTGTGGTAGCCTGTTCCTATCGAAATTTTAGTTTCTTTAGATTTGAATTATCGCGCTCGTCAACCAATTTCTACCTCAATCGCAATAGATGGAGCCAAAAATGGTCCGAATAACAGCAAATCCCTCCCTTGCCCTTCCGCAAACCCATGCGGCTATTCTGCTGAGCAAAACACCGGTCAATGCGCTCGACATTGATGCCTTTGTTACGGCCGAGCAGACCCCCAAGCCCGAATCCCGGCGCGGCTGGCGGCGCCGTCGCATTCGCCGCGGCAAGAGCTAGCGGCGGCAATGCCAGACGTTGATCGCTGGGAGAATGAAGGTGGCAGCTTGCCGCCGCCGCGCCGCACGGTCCATCTCAGGGCCTTGCAGCGACGGCACGCCCACCTGGATGAACTGGTCCAGCGGGAACTGAAGCGGCCAGCCCCATGCTCGGTTGAATTGCAAAGGCTACGGCGTGAGAAGCTCTATCTCAGAGACCAAATGCGCACGCTGGCGATCTAACCGCCTGTCTTTTCAAAGGCGCGTTGAAAGGCGGGTCTGGCCACGTTGCGCGCGAGATAGGCCGTCAGCTTCGGATACGGTCCCAACTCGCCCAGGCGTTCCGCCATTTGGGCAATATAGGTCATGCCGATATCCGGCGCCTGGAATGTATCGCCCATGACATAGTCGCGATCGGCCAGGCGTGCCTCGACATAGCTAAGCTGCAGCGCCACTTCGCCGGTCGCGAACATGTCAAAGAGGGGCGGCTTTTCCTCGTGCCGACTGAGCAGTAATTTGATCAACATGGGGGCGAAGGCGGAGGCCTCCGTATACATCAACCATTGCATCCATTCGGCTTTCGCCTTGGGATCATCGGATTGCGGCCCGAGCTTGTTCTCGGTGTCGAATTTTTCCAGCAGATAGAGCGCAATTGCGCCGGATTCCGCCAAGGTAAAACCATCATCGTCGATCACCGGAGATTTGCCGAGCGGATGCGCATTTTTCAGCTCAGGCGGCGCTCGCCCCATTTCGTTGCGATCGTAGAATTCGAATTCATAGGTCGCGCCCAGTTCTTCCAGCAGCCAGACCGTGAAAATGGAGCGCCCGACGCGCAAGTGGTGAATTTTGAGCATGTGAGAGTCCCTTTTATCAGTCTGGCATCAGACGATATCCGATACCGCGAACGGTCTGGATGTGAATGGGGTTCCTCGGGTCAGGTTCGATTTTCTTTCGCAAACGGGTGACCTGCACATCAATGCTGCGTTCGGTGCCACTGGAGGTCTTGTCGGCGAGCGCTTCGCGCGAGATCGGTTCGCCGGGGTGGCGAGCAAGAAAGGTCAATAGCTGCAACTCGCTATCGGTCAGGCGAATGTGGCCGGCTGGGCCGGTCAGCAATCCCCTGGTTGGCTCGAACACCAGGCCGGACATTTCCACTTCGTCCGGCGGAGGCGGCACATGCGTGCGGCGAATGATGGCCGCGGTGCGAAGCGCCAGTTCTTCCGGTTCGAACGGTTTCGGGAGATAATCATCCGCTCCCAGGCGCAGGCCTTCAATGCGATCCTCCGACTGGCCGCGCGCGGTCAGCAATATAACCGGTGTCTGATTGCCGTCATCACGCAAGGTCTTGAGCAGGCTCAGTCCATCTTCGCCCGGCATCATGATATCGAAAATGGCGAGGTCGAAACTGAAAGTCTGGAACAGTTTTCGAGCGGCAGCTGCATCCGCCGCGGTCGTTACGGAATGGCCCGCACGCGTCAGGTACTGTTTCAGCAGGTCGCGAATGCGATCATCATCATCAACGATCAGCAGATGCGTTTCGTCGCTCACAACAAAGCCTCCAACACGCTGCGCACGCCGCCCACGGCGCTGGCTCCGGCACTGCGATAGGCTTTGCGCAACTTGTCGCGCATGTCGAGTGTGGCCGGATCGGTGACACGCTTGCCTTCATAGCTGAGGAAGAGGTGCCGCACGCGCCGATCACCCGCCTCGTTGCGGCGGCGTTCAACGAGGCCGCGTTTTTCAAGATCGGCAATGATCCGGGCAAAGGTCGGCGTTGTTGTGTCCAGCTGTTCGCAGAGGTGATTGATCGAATGACCGGGTTGAAATCGAATGGTCAAAAGCGTTTGTGCCGCCAGCAAAGGCATCTCGAAATCGCGGGCAATCTCGCGCGCGGCTTTCATCAGGGCGCGTTCGCTGGCCAGCAGCAATGCGATTCCGTAGTCCAGCTCTTCATCTCTGAGGAAAAGACGGGGGTCGAAACCCGGCGCGTTTGCGCGTATTTGGTTGACATTCACCATGGTCATCTGAGAATGCCCGTGAAACGCTCAAAAGTGCAAGACAGGAAAAGAGAATGGCAGACCAGGCCTATGATGATCGTGACGGCTATATCTGGATGGACGGTGCGTTCGTCCCGTGGCGCGACACGAAAGTCCATGTGCTGACGCACGCCATGCATTATGCCTCCTGTGTGTTCGAGGGCGAGCGTGCCTATGGCGGGGTGATCTATGCCTCGCGCCGGCACTCAGAGCGATTGGCGAACTCAGCCAAGATCCTGGGCTTTGAGCTTCCCGTCTCTGTCGATGAGCTGGAGCAGATCAAGGCTGAAACACTTGCCAAGTCGGGTCTGGAAAACGCTTATGTCCGCGCCTTTGCCTGGCGCGGCAGCGAAATGATGGGCGTGTCGGCGCAACACAATACTATCCACCTCGCTATCGCGGTCTGGGCCTGGGGCGACTATTTTGCCGACAAGATGAAGGGCATCCGGATGACGCATGCCATGTATCGCCGGCCGGATCCGCTCACCGCGCCGTGTCACGCCAAGGCCGCCGGACTGTACATGATCTGCACCCTGTCCAAACATGCGGCCGAAAATGAAGGCTATGCGGATGCCCTGATGCTGGACTATCGCGGCCAGGTTGCCGAAGCCACGGGCGCGAATATCTTCTTCATGCGCGATGGCGCCCTGCACACGCCGACGCCGGATTGCTTCCTCAACGGGATCACGCGTCAGACGGCCATCAAACTCGCCAAGGCACGCCAAATCGAGGTGATCGAGCGCGTGATCATGCCGGACGAATTGAGCACATTTGATGAGTGTTTCATTACCGGGTCAGCGGCTGAAATCACGCCTGTCGCTGAGATTGGCGAGCACACATTTTCGCCTGGATATACGTCTGAAGCACTGGTCAATGACTATGCGGATCTGGTCTATCGCCGCATCGCGATGCCGGCCTAATATCGCTCTGAAATTTCTGCCTGATTCCGATGCATTGCTGCCCAGAGGTGTGTCACCTTTGCCACGAATAATGTGGATTGCAGCTTGACGAGACGAAATTCTTGGACTGTGCGCGGGTTCCGCTCCTAAGCATTACATCAGCGTTAATGTACTAGAGGGAGAGGCTCACCCATGCGGAGAGAGAAGAAGGGCGTATCTTTAAAAAAGGTACTCATTTCGAGCGCGGCCATGGCGTCTATGGCTACGGCACTATCAATGACAGCAACAGCCCAGGACGAGGGCGACGAGGAAGAAGCGGCGGTTCAGGATACCATCGTGATTACCGGGTCGCGGATTCCGACAGACCCAAACCTGGCATCATCAACGCCAGTGCAGTCGATTGACGAAGAGCAGATCAGATTGTCGGGCGAGTTGAACCTGGCTGATGTCGTCAACGACATTCCGGCCTTGGTATCATCCTTCACCGGCGCGAACACGCTGACTGACGGTTTTGCCGATGTCGATCCCGGCGCCAATATTCTGAACCTTCGCGGTCTAGGTGGGGATCGGACACTGACTCTGGTCAATGGCCGTCGCCACGTTGCCGGCTTCCGCGGCAGCCAGGCAGTTGATATCGGGACCATCCCACGTGCGCTGGTTCAGAATGTCGAAGTGACGACCGGTGGTGCTTCGGCGATTTATGGTGCTGACGCCGTGACCGGTGTTGTCAACTTCATCCTCAAGGATGATTTTGAAGGCATGCAGCTTGACGCCCGCGCCGGTGTTTCTGGCGAAATGGACGCCGAGAATTTTGCCGTCGATTTGCTCTGGGGTCAGAACTTTCACAATGACCGTGGTAATGTCGTAATCGCGTTCACCGCGGAACAGGATTCTGGTATCACGATGGGTGATCGCGACTGGTCTCGCGACAATGGGATCGATACGACCCAAACCAACCCGGACAGCCTGACCGATCCGAACGCGCCCGCGCGGGCGGTCATTCAGGACCCACGCTTCTGGCTGACCTCACAGGAAGGCTCTATCGCGCCTGGTTTTGGCAATCGGAGCACCGTCTTCGTCGACATTAATGGCAATGGCATCGCGGATTGTCAGGAATCAGAAGGCGGACGCGTTGGCTTCCTGGCGGGTTGCTGGCTAACCAACCCGGACGGCTCTGTTCGTGTCAACCAGGATGGCATCGTTCTGAATGGCCTGTGGGGCATTGGTGGTGACGGTGGTCGTCTGAACTTCAACCGCGACTCGCTCTATCCGTCGACGGATCGGTTCGTCTTCAACGTGAACTCAAACTACGATATTTCGGATAACATGAACGTGTTTTTCGAGGGGAAGTATGTCCATGCTAAATCAACCACGTTTGGCGAGCAGGACTCCTTTTATGACACATTGGAGATCCGGGCAGACAACGCGTTTATTCCATCTGAGCTACAATCGGTTGCTGACACAGTTGGCTATTTGCTACTGACGCAGGACCCGCTGGACTGGAGCGACAATAACGATTTCACCTATACGCGTGAAACCTGGCGTTTCGTTGGTGGTCTGGAGTGGGAATTTGCCCCAGGACACTTTGCTGAATTCTCCGCCAATTATGGTAACTTCACCAATACGTCTAGAGAGACCGGTCTCTATCTTGATCGCGTATTTGCGGCGATTGACGCGGTTGAAGCACCGGATGGCAGCATTGTCTGTCGTTCAGATCTCGACGCAACGGCATCTTATCCGATTGATTACTTCACTGCCGGCAACGGGTTTGCCGATGGTGGGTTCTCATCTGACCGCTATTACTCGTTCACACCGGGCGACGGTCAGTGTCAGCCACTCAACCCATTCGGCACCTATTCGGCCAGCGCCGCGGCACAGAACTTCGTGACATCTCAACTGGAAGACAAGCTAGAGGTCGAACAGACTGTCCTGTCCGCGATTGCCTTCGGTGAATTTGATGTCCTGGATGTCTTGCTTGACGGACCGATCGGTTATGCAGGCGGTATCGAGTATCGGGATGAAAGCAGCAAAAATACGCTCGATCCATTGACTCTGGGCATTCTGCCAGCCGGTACGTCTTTCACACCTGGCGTGCAGGTTAGCACGGTGGATCCCTTCCTGTTCTCATTCACGGATATCGATAACTCGCAGCAGTTCAGCACGGAAGGCGGTTATGATGTGACCGACATTTTCGCGGAGATCAGACTGCCGGTCTTTAGAGATCGTCCGTTTGCCAAAGAGTTTAGCCTCGATGCTGCGATCAGGCTCGCGGATTACTCGACTTTGGGTGATGCGACCACTTGGAAAGTGGGCGGAACATGGGCACCTGTTCAAGACTTGAGCTTCCGTGGCACTTTCTCTGAGGCGGTGCGTGCGCCCAATATTTCAGAGCTGTTCGATCCACAATTGCCGATTAACGTGAACGCAACAGATGATCCATGTGATCCGACAAATGTTACGAACGGAGCAGCGACGCGGCAAGCTACCTGTGTCGCGTGGTTGGAAGCTTCGGGCGTTCCAACGTCAGATATTCTTGATGCAACCGGCGCTTACATTTGGACCAACCCGCTGACAGCACGCTTCTCAGGTGTCTCAGGGGGCAACCCTGATCTTGATGTCGAAACGGCCGAAACACTAACGCTTGGCGCAATTTACCAACCGAGTTTCGTTGATGGGCTGTCTATAACGCTGGATTACTGGGATATTGAGATTGAAGACGGAATTGCCGCAATTTCTGATGTCGATGTACTGAACGGTTGTGCAGATTCGGCGAATCCATTCCCTGGTAGCCCGCTTTGTGCGGATACAGGCCGTCGCGCCGACGGTGGTCTGAACTTCTTGGAATCTGGACAAATCAACTTTGCCAAACTTGAAGCGTCCGGTATCGATCTTGCGGTCAATTACACATTCGATGTTGGACAAAATACGTTCACGACATCTCTCGTTGGGTCTAAACAGGAAAAATTGGATCGGTTTTTCGATCCCGCCGATCCTAATTCGGTCGATCCTGAACTTAAGGAAATTCAGCGGCCCGAATTCTCCGGGAATGTGTCGCTTGGATGGGAACGTGGACCGTGGCAGGTTGGCTTGCAAACGACTTATCAAAGCAAGCAGGCCGTCGCCGAAATCGAAGATGTTCTTGGGTTAAACGGTAACACAGACCTCTATGGTGCCGATGGCTTCTTTGATGAGACTTACATCTTCGATGTCAATACCAGCTACGAACATAGCGACACACTGACCTTCTATGGCGGTGTCAACAATCTGACCGACGAATCGCCGTTCTCGACGGAACTCGCCTGGCCAGTGGATCCACGCGGTCGCTTCTTCTTCCTGGGCGTGACTTACAAGCAGTAAGCCCAATCAGGATTGAAACTGGAATGCGGAGGCGAAAGCCTCCGCATTTCTTGTTATGGGGAAGATATGAGCCTTCAGAATCAGCGCGCGACACTCCTGAAACAGGCCGATCAACGGGTCGCCAATCGTGAGTTCTTGGCTGCGATTGCCGAGCTGAAAGAGGCGTTGAAAGCTGACCCGCAATTCTTTCAAGGCTGGCTCCGCCTGAGCAAGATCCTGTTCGACACAGCGAACTATCGCGAAGCAGTTCATGTCAGTCAGGTCGCGGAACAGTTCGATCCCCTGCAGGCGGACTTTCGCACCATCCAGTCGCATATGCAGACGCGGGCCTATAGTCAGGCCGAGCAAGTCGCCAAGCAGATGCTGCAACGAGAACCGGGGCATCCACGCGCGGTCTTCACGATTGCCGAAGTTGCCAGCCTCAAGAATTATCCGGAAGGCCGCGTCGAAGCCCTCCGGCATGGGCTCGAATATGGCCCCGCCAACCTGACTTTGCGCCATATGCTGATCGGCGCGCTTGAACACGCCGGCGATTTCCAGGCCGCAATTGAGCAAGCACGGATCCTGGTTCAGACCGAGGAGTCCTTCAACACGCTCTGGTCGCTCGTCACGGTCTTGCTGCGGCATGGACGAAATGAGGAATTGCTGGGGATTTGCGACCGCACCGAAGCCGCCAGCAATGGCGACAAAGCCAAACTCAGCCAGATCAACCTGGTGCGCGGGCAGACCCTGCGGGTCATGGGACGGCGCGAAGACAGCATCGCCGCCTATCGTGCCTGTCTGGCGGATAATCCAATGAATGCCGGTGCCTGGTGGGCGCTCGCGGATATGAAGACATTTGCCTTTTCGAGCGCTGATAGTGCAGCGATCCGTACATTGCTGGCCACGCGGTCCCTGCCAGAACCGGAAAAATGCGTTGCGACGTTTGCGCTGGCCAAGGCGAGTGAAACCGAAGGTGACTGGGATCAGACCATGGCGCTGTATCACAGTGCCAACCAGCTGCACCCGAACGCGTCTTACGATCCCAATGTGTTCGCGAACGAGGTTTCGACGCGTATCTCGGCGTTTTCAGCTGAGGTCCTCTCGAGACAGGCAGCCCAGGCCCCGACGGGGCCAACCCCTGTTTTCATTCTCGGCTTGCCGCGCTCAGGCTCGACCCTGATTGAGCAAATCCTGGCCAGTCATTCCGAGATTGAAGGGACGATTGAACAACCCGTCATGCCCAGCATCGCGCGCAAGGCGCATGTCAAATGTGCGCTGGATCATCAAGGCAGCCTGCTCGACAAGGTCGGCCACTTGTTACCAGCTGACCTTACTGCCTTCGGACAAGCCTATCTCGACGATGGCGCACTGTTTCGAACCGGCGCAACGCGGTTCTTTACCGACAAGCTGCCCTTCAATTTTCGCCATATCGGCCTGATCCATAAGTGCTTGCCAAATGCCATCATCATCGATGCCAGACGCAATCCGATGGATTGTGGACTTAGTCTCTTCAAGCAGCATTTTCCGACCGGCGTTGAGTTCAGCTATGGGCTGGACCATATCGGCGCTTTTTATCGCGACTATTTGCGTCTGATGGATCATTGGCATGAGGTTCTGCCGGGCCGGGTGCTGACTGTGCAATATGAAGACCTGGTGCGCGACCCGGAAGCCAGGATCCGCGCCGTGCTCGATCATGTTGGCGTTGCGTTCGAGCCGGCCTGTCTCCACTTTCACAAGACGGACCGCGCCGTGCGCACGGCCAGTAGTGAGCAAGTCCGGCAGCCAATTAATACGCGCGGCATCGGCGCCTGGCGCCGGGCGGAGGCGCATCTCGCACCACTCAAGACGGCGCTCGGACCTGACGTGTTTGCCCGGTTTGACGGACTGTATGACGCCTAGCCACTGATCTCGATGAGCGTGATCGCGTCGCTAACTTGGCAATCGTTCCAACGGGATATAGTCGAGATCAAATCCGAAATGCCGCGGGCTCACCGCCTTCAATGCATCGGCGCTGCGATAAAAGTCAGGACAGCCAATCGCGAAGATCGCGATCCGCTGACCATAGCGCAGCCGCTCGGCATTGATCGGCTCGGACGTTTCATAATCGACAATGATGATCAGGTCCGGCACCGAGGCCAGCACCTGATCGCCCCGGCGGGCGAGGAGATATTCGTTCTTGATATCGATTTCGACCGGCGGCTGATCTGACTCAAAGCCTTCGACAATCGTGTTGCCGACATCAAAGCCGCCGACAATCCGCGTGGATTTATCGACCACTTTGCCGGTATGGATCAGCCGACACTCGCCATAGATGGAGTCTGCGATCAGCTGCTTAAGTGGATCGAACAGGGCGGTTGCCTGGCCACGATGTTCGCGGAGAAATGTGCCGAGCTTCAGCGCAAAGCTGACCGTGCCCGGGATCAGTGCATCCTTCAGAACGGCGCCGGTCATACCATGCTCGACCGTCGTGATCATGCCGCCGGAACTCATGGCCAGTGCACGAATATGGCGCTCATACACGTCGGTGCCCTTGGTCGTGAACAGGGTGACATTGCGGGCATAGTCACAGGCCAGGGCCGGGGTCGAGGGAATGCCGCGAATGGCATAGGTCATCATCTGTGCTTCCGGCAGGGCGCGGCCCATCCCGTCTCCATCGACGACAGGAATGCCGCGACTGGCCGCAGCCATGATCGGGATCAACGAGTTGCCACCCCCGATCTCGAACGAGACGACGGCATCTAGCTTGCGGCCCATCTGCGTTTCGAATGCTTCCAGGGCAATCAGCGCCTCATCATCTGAAGGCAGGAGTTCCAGACTGACGGTCGGGGCGCCGACATTGCCGATCGCGGCGACGAAGGCATCATCCGGCAAGTCCTCAGGCGTGAGCAGCTCGACAGGCCCCTGTCGCTTCAACACTTCATGGGTGAGCAGTTTCGGGACATGCGGATCGCCGCCGCCGCCCGTGGCCAGGAAGACCGATCCCAGCGCGAGATCGTCGAGATGTTCTGCACCGAGTTTCATGTCCCTGCCTCCGCCGTTGAGCTTGCCAGTTCGCCAATCACCTTAACCCGGACCCGCATCGTGTCCTGGCCCATATAAGGCACTTCGGTTTCTTCGATGTCGACCACGCGCAGGCTCTCTTTTGTGGCGCCTGCGCCCAATGCTCGCGCATCCGCCTCGGTGCGCAGTTCGGCAATCGCATCCTCGCGTGCGATGGACTGGTAAGAGACAATCTTTTCGCTCTCGCCGCCGACTTGCGCGATGGCGGCGCCAATCGCATTCGCTACACCGGCATGCTCCGGCCGATGGACCTGACTGGCCGCCTGCAAGTCCCCCGTGACCAGGATGGATCCGCCACCGACCAGAATGACCGGCATATCGACGGCGCCGGGTTTCATCATATCAATCCCGCGATCTAGAATGGTCAGCATTTTCCGGCGGGCGGTCTCAACCAGATCGGGCGCCAGGCCAGCGACGGCACTGACATCGCCAATCTGCTGATGCCCACTGGCGACGATAATATCCGTCGCGGTCAGCGTATTGCCGCCAAAGACCAGGCCTTCCGTGGTCAGGCGATGACCGACCGATTGCGGGCCCAGGGTCTCGCCATCGGCGCTGATCAGGCTGCCGCCGCCCAGGCCGAGGGCCTGAATGTCCGGCATGCGGAAATTGGTCCGCACGCCGCCCACCTCGATCACTGCATTGGATTCGCGCGGGAAGCCGCTTTGCAGCACGCCAATATCCGACGTGGTGCCGCCAATATCGACAACAATGGCATCCTCCAGCCCGGTCAGCAGCATGGCCCCGCGCAGGGAATTGGTCGGCCCGGAGGCAAAGGTCAGGGCCGGGAAGGCGCGGACGAAATCGGCGCTCATCAAGGTGCCGTCATTCTGGCTGATGAAGACCGGACAGGACAGGTTGCGCGTGCGCAAGGCATCCAGAAAGGCGGACACGACGGTGTCAGCAAATTGCAGCAGCGTCGCATTGAGCACGGCGGCGTTCTCGCGTTCCATCAGACCCAGGCGCCCAAAGCTTTGCGAACAGGTGATGTGTGCATCCGGGATGGCTTGTTTCAGGCGCGCCGCCACAATCTGTTCCGGTTCAGCATTCATCGGTGAAAAGGCCGAAGCGACGGCGAAATTCTTCAAGCCCTTGGCTTTGGCATCGGCAATCGCCTTGTCGATCTCATCTTCGTCCAGGTCCGCGACGGGCCAGCCATCATAGAGGTAGCCGCCATGCAGCGGATAGGCATGCCGGCCGACCGCGTCGGCAATATCATCCGGCCAATCGACCATTGGCGGCAGACCGCGCCCCGCCGGCAGGCAGAGGCGAAAGACGCCGGTCTCAGCCAGTTGTCGGCGCTCGATAATGGCATTGGTGAATTGCGTCGTGCCGATCATCACCGACTGAATCTGCGCGCTGGGCAGCCCGCTATCCCGCAGCACGGTATCGAGCGCATTGGCGACGCCTTCCATGACATCGGCACTGGTCAGGACCTTGGTTGAGGTGATGACCGAATTGCCGTCCATGATCACCGCATCCGTATGCGTGCCGCCGACATCGATTCCGATCCGCATGGTCTAGCTCTCTTTTGAGGTTGTGGGGGGAGACAGTTTCGAGGCGATCCAGCTCAGGGCGAGATAGCTCACGGCCGTGATCAGGATCGCGTCAATTGCTTCGATGCGACTGGGCGATTGCAGCACGCCCCAATACATCAGCAAGGAGACACTGGCGCCAATGAACCAGGCGCAGAATGCGATCGGCGCGAACTTGCGATTATTTTCGAGTTGCTCAATCCGGTAATCATCGCGTCGGACAAACAGATAATCGGTGATGATAATCCCGGCGACCGGGATGAAGATGATCGATAGATAGATCAGGAAGACCACAAAGATATCGAGCAGGTTGAGCAAGGCTGCGCCAGCCCCGAACACACCGAGGCCAATGATCAGCAGGTTGCGATCAAGCTTTGGAAAGGTTGCCTTGATCGACAGCACTGTGGAATAAAGGTTGAGCGCGTTTAGCACCCAGCTGCCCGCAATCACGATGACAAAGGCGCCCAACCCGAGCCCGAATTGCAGCATGATGTCGATAATATCATGCGATCCCGTTGCCGCGCCGGCGAGGCTGGCCGCGGACATCACAGCGAGCTGGACAATCATGTAAGAGATGAAGGTCACGCCCATCGCCCCACGCCAGCTTCTTACGAAACGAGTAATGTCGGGCAGGATGATCGCACCTATGATAATCGCGCCGACAATCGCCGAAATTCCCGCGCCGACCGTCAGGGGTGCCGCTTTTTCAGCCGTCATCATGTCCTGCAGCGGAACGGCGTTGAGCGCACTGTAGGCCAGGACCACGGTTACAATGGCGAGGACGGGGACCATCAGCGTCGCCAGCAGATTGATCGCACGGAAGCCGGCAAAGGTCACTCCGGTCATGCAGGCGGCGGCGATCAAGGACAGGACCATGTTCGACGGTGCGGCGCCGAATAGGGTCTGGCTGAGGCCGGACACGGCTTCTGCGAACAGATTGATGTTGATCCCGAACCAGCCGAGCAGCGAGATTGCGAAGGCCAGATTGACCACACCCGCGCCATGATCCCCGAACGCGATCCGGGTTAGCAAATAGGAACTCATCCGGGTTTCTGAGCCAATCCCGCCCATGGCCGTTCCAATGACGAAAATCATGGCCGAGCCAATGATTAACGCAATCACAGTCTGCCAGGGGGTCAGACCCTGATAGACTTCAAGTCCGGTAATGAAGGTTGGTAGCGAGAAGGCCACCATGGAACCAACCGCGGCCACACGCCACCATGGCGTCAGCTGATCGTCGCGAATCGCGACGGCTTCGAACTCATTATTCTGATCTGTCATCACTCTCCCTGAATTTTGTCTAGGCGATCCGATGGGTCCTGACCAGAGAGCGGCAGCGTTTGTATGACGTGTCTGAAAGTCGATCGTAAACCGAGCGGCACTTGCCCAAACTCGCGTCGATTTGAGTGGACCAGACCGACCATTGCTTTACATCCAACTTCAGCGGGTCAGCGAGGCTCAGACACCATAATCATCACAGGAGTTGATTCATGCGAACGGACTTAATGATGGCCGGGGGACTGGCTATTTTCGTCGCCGGCTGCGTCCAAACCGACGCCATTACCGCCGCGGCGGAGCCGGCTGTCGAGGCCGCGACTGAGGCGGTGACAGAGGCCACCGGCATGGCTGACACGGGTGAGCGCACCACCGAAGGCAATTTGGTGATGGAGAATATTCCGGATATCCCTGCGTCCGTGCGCGAGCGTCTGCGCCAGTATCAGAATGTGCGCGGCCACGGCTTTTCAGACTGGACCAGCGAAGGCATTCTGATCTCGACCCGGTTCGGCGAAACCAGCCAGGTCCACCGGGTCAAAACGCCCGGCGGGGCGCGTCAGCAAGTGACCTTCTATGATGAGCCAGTCGGCGGTGGCAATGCCAGCCCGAACGGAGACAGTTTCGTATTCGGCAAGGATACGGGCGGCGATGAATTCTTCCAGGGCTTCCTGTTTGATCTCGAGACCGGCGGCGTCACCCAGTTTACCGAGCCTGGCACCCGCAATGGTGGCCTGGCCTGGAGCGATGATGGATCGCAGGTGGCCTGGTATCGCTCCACTGCAGGGGATCCGAATTGGGATATCATTATCGCTGATCCGGGCGACCCGGCCACCGCGCGCGTCGCGCATGAGGGCGAGGGCGCCCTGTTCCCGGTCGATTGGTCAGCTGATGGCGCCAAGATTGTGGTCCAGCAATATATCTCGATCACCAAGAGCCGGATCTTCACCCTGGATACGACCACAGGTGATTTCACCGAATTCAATCCGGACGAGGATGTCGCGTATTCCGGCGCCACCATCCTGGCCGATGGCGATGTCCTGACTGTCACCGACAAGGATTCCGAATTCTCGAATCTCGTCCGGTTCGATGCTGAGACGGGCGAACTCACCAATTATACCGCCGACATCGATTGGGGGGTCGCCAGCTGGGACGTTTCAGCCGATGAGTCGACCGTAGTCTTCACCCTGAACGAGGGCGGCCTGGGCACAATCAAGCTGCTCGACCTCGAAACCGGCACGATGCGCGATGGTCCTGCCTTGCCGGTCGGGATTGCCAGCGGCACGACGTTCAGCCCCGACGGCACACAAGTTGGCTTCACCTTCAATGGCGCGACCAGCCCGGCCGATGCCTGGTCTTTCAATGTCGAGACCCTGGCCCTGACCCGCTGGACCGAAGCTGAAGTCGGCGGACTGAATGCCGAGAATTTTGTCAGCCCGACCCTGTTCACCTATCCGAATGAGGCCGAGATGGAGATCCCGGCCTTCAAATATATTCCGGAAGGGGACGGCCCTCACCCGGTCATTATTCAGATCCATGGCGGCCCGGAAGGACAGTCGCGGCCCGGCTTCTCGTCCACCTATCAATATTGGGCGTCGGAGCTTGGCGTGGCAGTCCTGGTGCCGAATGTTCGCGGCTCGTCCGGCTATGGCAAGACCTATGTCTCCATGGACAATGGCCTGAAACGCAAACGCTCCGTCGAAGATATTGGCGCCTTGCTCGATTGGATCGAAACCCAGCCCAATCTCGATAAAGATCGGGTCATTGTATATGGCGGCTCGTATGGCGGCTATATGGTTCTGGCCTCGATGATCGATTATGGCGATCGCCTGGCGGGCGGGGTCAATATTGTCGGTATTTCCGACTTCAAGACCTTCCTTGAAAACACCAAGGGTTATCGCCGCGATTTGCGCCGGGTCGAATATGGCGATGAGCGCGATCCGGAGATTGCGGCTTTCTTTGAAGAGATCAGCCCGCTCAACAATGCGGCCAGGATCGACAAGCCGATTTTCATCATCCAGGGCTATAATGACCCGCGTGTGCCGTATACCGAGGCCGAGCAGATCCTCGCCGCGGTCAAGGAGAATGACGTCGAGACCTGGTTCCTGATGGCGATGGATGAAGGTCATGGCTTCCGCAAGAAATCCAATCGCGATTATCAGCGCGAAGCGGTGACCCTGTTCCTGAGTGAGGTACTCGGACTGGAATAGGTTTAAACCCAACGGAAACGGCCCGCTTCCTCGGGAGGCGGGCTTTTTCTATGCGCGGGTGCAACCCGGCGCGGACGGGGTATTCGATGGGCAAGAAAAAATGGCGCTTCGGGGAGGATTCGAACCCCCGACCCCTTGGTTCGTAGCCAAGTACTCTATCCAACTGAGCTACCGAAGCGCGGAAGCGGGACACATACTCTCGGCCAAAGGCGAAAGCAACACCTGATATCAGGAAATTACTGTGCCAGATGCACGCCGCGGGCGATCGCTCGGGCCAGCGTGTTGGCGGCGAGCTCGCCCAGGCGTGTGAGATGCAGTGCGGCTGGTTCGGGCAAGTCCTTCCGGGCCGTCGACAGAACGAAGACGACATCGCCGTCAAAGGGCGCGAAGACGGGCCGAATCGCCCGCGCCATGCCGGCCAGGGCCATTTGTGCGACCCGTTTGGCCTGGCCCGGTGTTAGCGCCACATCCGTGGCGATACAGGCAATCGTCGTGTTCTCGCCGGATCGTGGATTCTGCTTGGCGGGCCCCCAATCCTCAGCATTGGCGGCATAATCAGCGGGCGGTCGGGCGCCGCCAAACTCGCCATCAATCTCATATGGCCAGGCCCAATAGGCGTCAGTGCCCGGCATGAAGACCGATCCGAAACTATTGACCGCCACCAGCGATCCGACGCTCAACCCGTCGCCGGCGACAATCGAGGCCGAGCCGAGGCCGCCGGTAAATTGCCCGGCACGGGCGCCAAATCCTGCCCCGGCCGCGCCGAGGGCGAACGCGCCGGCATTCGCGGCTGCAAGTGCAGACTGTCCAAGATCGCGATAGGGCGGCGTTTCGCCCCAACTCTTGTTCCCACCGTTGGCGAGGTCGTACAGAATGGCGCCGGGAACGATGGGTGTTTTCGGCACACCCGACCGGTCGACCAGGGCGAATCCGCGCCCCGCAGCGCCGAGCTTCGCGGCCACCCCATCTGCGGCAGCGAGGCCATAAGCGCTGCCGCCGGACAGCACGACGGCATCGACGTGTTCAACCAGTTTGTCGGAGTCCAGCAAATCGGTTTCCCGCGTACCCGGGCCACCGCCTGCGACGGCAACCGCGCCGACACAGGGCGAGTCGCACAGAATCACTGAAGTGCCTGTTTTTGCAGCGGTGTCGTGCGCATTTCCGACACGAATACCGGCAATATCGGTGATCAGGTTGTTTTTACCCGGATTGGACATTGAAAGGCCTTTCCTGCCATTGGCATCCGCTCTACGGTGCCGGAAGGAATTCGCCAAGTCGGAGCGCTATGGAATGTCAGTCAAATCTACCTTGATCGCCGGTGTATCAGCCTTGATGCTCGTCGCCTGCGAGGGTCCCGAAGAGACCGCCGCTGTGGAGGTGATCGAGCCGCCAGTTGAAGAAGCCCAGGCGGAATGGATCAAAGGGGCAATGGTGGCAGCCGCCGATCCACGCGCTGTGGAAGCCGGGCTGGACGTCTTGCGCAATGGCGGTCATGCTGTTGATGCAGCGATCGCAGTTCACACTGTACTTGGTCTGGTTGAACCGCAATCCTCCGGCATTGGCGGCGGCGCCTTCATGGTGGTTTACGACCGCGCCAGCGGCGACGTCACCGTGTTTGATGGCCGTGAAACCGCGCCGTCCGCTGCGGATGAGAACCTTTTTATCGAAGATGGTGAAGTGCTCGGCTTCCTGGAAGCCTGGCAATCGGGCAAGTCGGCCGGCGTGCCCGGGGCGATCGCGCTCTACAAGTCAGCGCATGACACCTATGGCCGGATGGACTGGGCCAGTAATTTCGAGTCGGCGATTGAACTTGCTGATACCGGTTTTGTGGTCAGTCCGCGCCTGGCAGCAGTGCTTGCGAGCGATCGCTTGCGGCAATTCCTGAGACTGGATGATCACCCGGTGAGCGCCGCCTATTTCTATCCGGACGGTGAACCGCTGGCGGAAGGCGCGGTGCGCGACAATCCGGACTATGCCGAGACGCTGCGCCGGGTTGCGACGGAAGGCATTGATGCCTTCTACAAGGGCGAAATTCCTGCCGCGATTGTCGCCGCCCTGGCGGAAGAGCCGCGGCCGGGCGCGATGAGCGTCGAGGATATTGAATCCTACGAAGTGAAAATCCGGCCGCCGATCTGTGGTAATTGGCGCGAATATGAGATCTGTTCTGCGCCGCCGCCAAGCTCCGGTGGAATCACACAGAATGCGATTACCGGTCTGTATGATCGGCTGGTGCCAGAGGGCGCGACTGATCCCGAGGTGCTGATGCGCGCCTTTGTCGACGCCCAGCGCCTCGCCTATGCGGACCGCGATCATTACGTCGCTGATGCTGATTTTGTGCAGGTGCCGAGCCTGGACCTGATCAATCCGAAATATCTTGATGTCCGGGCCACCGAAGTGTTTGAGCCGGGCGCGGTGCCGACGCCGGGTGATCCGGGCGTGGCCCTGGGTGGCAATCCCATGGTCGGCATGTGGGGCCAGGATCCGACCGAGGATGCGCCGGGCACGACCCATCTGTCGATCATTGACGCGGAAGGCAATGCCGTGGCGATGACCGCGACGGTTGAGGCGGCGTTTGGTAATTCCCGCATGGTGCATGGCTTTCTGCTCAATAATGAGCTGACCGATTTTGCCCGCGAGCCGCGCAAGTCAAACCTGCCTGTGGCGAACGCCCCGGGTCCGAAAAAGCGGCCGCGCAGCTCGATGTCGCCAACGATTATCTTTGACGCGGACGGCGAAGTGAAAATGGTCACCGGATCGCCGGGCGGGAATTCGATTGTTGCCTATACCGCCAAGAGCATTGTTGGCGTGCTGGCCTGGGGCAAGACCCCGCAAGAGGCCGTGGCCCTGCCCAATGTGATCGCCCGTGGTGAAAGCGTCGGCGTCGAAGTTGATCGCGAAGGCGGCCAGGAAGTGGCGGATGACCTGAAAGCGCTGGGCTATAATGTCGAAGAGCGCCGCGGCGAGAATAGCGGCCTCCACGTCATCCTGGTGACCGAAGATGGCCTGCAGGGCGGTGCCGATCCACGCCGCGAAGGCGTCGCGACGGCGCTCGAATAAGATACAAATTCCAGGCGGTTTGAATCCGTCTTACAAACAACAGAAGTTGGGGAAACAAATGATGGTGTTGTTCAGAATGGTTGCGGTCATGAGTCTGGCCGCAAGCCTCGCCTTTGGGGCCTTCGCACAAGCTTATCCGGACACGGATTATAATCCGGATGCGCCGACACTGATGGAAACCGTCGGTCACGACCATGGCGAACAGATCACGACGTCTGCGGATCTGGATGTGTTTCTGCAAGCGCTGGCAGCGTACGCGCCGGATCGTATGGAGATCGTCAAATATGCCGAGTCCTGGCAGGGCAATGATCTGACCTATTCGATCATTTCCTCAGCCGAGAATATGGCGCGGCTGGAGGCGATCAAATCCGATCTCGGACGGTTGGGGCGTGGTGAATCGCTGCCGGCTAATGAGATTACGGATCTGCCGGCCGTGGTCTGGCTTGGCTATGGGGTCCATGGCGACGAAGTGACCCCATCCGACAGTGCGATCTTTATCGCCTATCATCTCATCGCGGCGCAGAATGATGAACTGGTCGAGACCATCCTGGACAATACGATTGTCATCATTGACGCCAATCTGAACCCGGATGGGCGCGAGCGGTTTATTCATAGTTTCCGATCTGCCCTTGGCATGGTGCCGATGGCCGATCGCTATGCCGCGGAGCATGATCAGCCGTGGCCGCGTGGACGGTTCAATCACTATGTTTTTGATATGAATCGCGACTGGTTCTCGCTGACACAACCCGAGACAAAAGGGCGGATCAGGGAACTGCTCGACTGGCACCCGGTTGTCTATGTCGACAGTCACGAAATGGGGGGAGACCAGACCTATTACTTCCCGCCCGCCGCGCATCCGTTCAATCCCAACATCACGGACACGCAGCGCGCGCGCCAGTATCAACTCGGTCAGAATATGGCGCGCTGGTTTGATCGCTTTGGCGCCGCTTATTTCACGCGTGAGATCTTCGATGCGTTCTATCCGGGCTATGGCGATATGTGGCCGACCCTGAATGGCTCGATTGCCATGACGTTTGAACAAGGTTCGCCACGTGGCCTGATCTTTGGCCGGAAAGATGGCACCCTTCTGACCTATGATGAAGGGGTCCGGAACAATGTCATATCCTCGCTTGCAACTGTGGAAACCGTAGCGCGCGACAAGGATTCTTTTTTGCGCGATTATGGCGCCTTCCGACGCTCCGCGATTGATGAAGCCGCCGGCTCGGATGAACGCTACGTGGTGATGGATCTCACCAGTGCGCGCTATGAGGCAGAGTCGCTGGCGCGCCGCCTGGTCAGCCAGGGCATCGCCGTTCAGCGGGTTCCGGCGGGCAGTTCGCAATGCCGCAACACTTATGCGGCGGGCGCGCTGATCGTTGACAAGGCGCAACCGACAGGGCGTTTGATCAACACGCTGCTCAGCCCTTCAACACCGCTGCCGTCAGATTTCGTCGCCGAGCAGGAAAGCCGGCGCGATCGCGGTCTCAATCACGAGCTGTATGACACAACTGCGTGGTCCATGCCGCTTATGGATGGGGTGAGTTTTGAAGAATGTCGCCGCGTCGATCTGGGAGATGCTGTGGCCATTGCCGCGACCGATCCGATCCCATCATCAACATCCGGCACAGGCCGCTATGGCTATGCTGTGCCGTGGACAGATGGCGGACAGGCGCGCCTGGTCATCGCGGCGCTGGATGCCGGTCTGTCCGGCAAGACCACGGATACGGCTTTTGTGCAGGCTGGTCGCACATTTCCATCTGGAAGCGTTGTCTTTCCCATTGCGGACAATCCCGAATCCCTCGGTGCAGACCTGACGCGCATGGCAACTGAAATCGGTGCCGAGCTTGTGCCCATGCCCAATAGCTGGGTGGAAGAGGGGCCGAATTTTGGCAGCGCATCCTTCGCCGCGATGAAAATGCCAAGAGTGGCGATGGCCTGGGATATGGGCACCAGTCCGACGTCGGCCGGGAACACCCGGTTTGTCCTGGAACAGGAACTCGGTATTCCGGTCGCACCCATCCGGTTTTTGACACTCGGCCGGGCGGATCTGTCCCTATACGACGTCGTCATCATTCCGGACACATTTGGCGGGGCGATATCGCAGACCGGGTCGGCAGATGCATTGAAGCAGTTCGTTCGCGATGGCGGAGTGTTGATTGCCATGGCAACCGGAGTGACGGAACTCGCGAGTGAGGATGTCGGCCTGCTCTCAACAAAGCTGGAACTCGCCACGTCGGACGCAGAGCCGGGCGCGGACGAAGACGGGGCCCGTGTACCGGGTGTGAATTTCGCTTCGGTCGAAGACTATGAAGCCGATATAGCCGATAGCCGCGCCAGACCTGAAGACATTCCAGGTGTTCTCGCGCGTGCGGTCGCCAATACAGACCATTGGCTCGCCGCCGGCTATGATGGTGCCAATGTGATGGTCACGGGGCGTGAGATCTATCGTCCACTCAACGCATCAGACGGTACCAATGTGTTCCGGTTTGCCGGAGCCGACGACTTACTGGTCAGTGGCTATCTCTGGGAAGAGAACCGAATGCAGCTGGCCTATAAGCCCTTCGTCATGGCGGAACAGCAGGGCGATGGCGTGGTTATTGGCTTCACACAGAGCCCAACGACGCGGGCCTATCTGAATGGGTTGAACCTGTTGGTCGCAAATGCCGTGGTCCTGGGGCCCGCGCGCGTGGCGCAATAAGGCACATGAATCAAACGGGAGACAAAAGCATGCTTCGAACAATGACATCCCTGGCGGCACTCACTTTTATGTTGGGAGCCTGTACGACCTCCGTGCTGGCAGAAATCAAACCTCAGCCAGAGGAGATCGAACCGGTCATCCTGGAAGCTGAGGAAACGATTGGCGGGCCGGATTACAGCCTGGCAGCGACATCGCCGGAATCTGGCGCGGTCCAGGTCGGTCTGGCCGGCAGTGACCCGGCCGATATTGCACGCTATCTGCTCGCTCGTGGTGCGGGACCCGCCAGCCTCGCACCAGGCGGCGAACATGTGGCCTTTCGCTATAGCGTCACAGGTGTGCCCCAGCTTTGGGTGGTGCGCGCGACCGGCGGGGCGCCGCAACAATTGACCTTTGGTAATGGCATCACTTTCTTCCGTTGGATGCCAGATGGGTCAGGCCTGATCTATGGCGCCGACAATGATGGCAATGAGCAGGAATCCTACAATTACGTCTCTGCCGACGGGAGTACAGAACGTCTGCTATTGCCGGCCGTCGAAGGTGGCTTCCGCTCCTTCGGCGACATCGCGGCCAGTGGCACGGATGCGGTGTTCGCGTCGACCGAGCGCAATGGCCTCGACTTTGATATCTACAAAGCCAATCTCGAAACGGCTGAAACCGAAATGCTGTTTGAAGGCACATTCGGGTTCTTTGCAGGGGCCATTTCGCCAGATGGCAAGTACGTCACCGTAACGGAGACCGTTGGTGAGGATTCTGACAATCTCTATCTGTTGGATCTGTCCAATGGCGACATGACCACCGTTTCCGCGCCAGAGCCGCGTGCCAATCATGGCGATGGCGGGGCTGAATGGTTGCCGGACAGTTCTGGCTTCTATTTTGCCAGCAACATGGATCGCGAATTTTCTGCGATTCATTTCTATGATGTTGCCGCGCAAGAGACCTCACTGGTGATCGAAACTCCGCGGGATACGGGCGGTTTGGAACTGTGCGGGACGGAAGGTGGCTATCTCGCCTTCACCGAGAACGTAGATGGCTTTCATACGCTGCATGTCCGCAACCTCGCCACGGGGGAAGCGCTAGACACGCCGCGTCTCGATGAAGGAGTCTATGGGTTGAGTTGTGCGCCTGGTACGGATCGCATGGCGATCCGGGTCAATGGTTGGCGCACTCCCGGCGACATTACCGTCTGGGATATGGCGGCGAACACGATCAGCCGGACGTTTGAGTCCAATCTGGCTGGGCTCGATGCAGAGCGATTCATTCGGCCCGAAAGCATCCGCATTACCGCCAGTGACGGTGTCGAACTGCAAGGCTTGCTCTACCTGCCGGATGAGTCGTCTCGCAAGGGCGATGGCCCGCCACCGGTTCTGTTTGATGTCCATGGCGGCCCGACCGGACAGTCGGTCGCGAGTTTCAATGCGGTCGTCCAGTATCATCTCGATCGCGGCGTGGCGGTGTTTGATCCGAATGTCCGCGGCTCGACCGGGTTCGGGCGGACCTATGTCACGCTCGATGACCAGGAGAATCGTCGCGACAGCGTTCGCGACCTGATTGATATGGCCAATTACCTGCGCGCCGATGGCCGCGTCGATATGGATCGCGCTGCCGTTAAAGGCGGCTCTTATGGCGGTTATATGGTGAATGCGGTTCTGGCCCTGTACCCAGATACGTTTGCAGCCGGGGTCAGCCTGTTTGGTGTCGCGGACTGGGTCACGGCTCTGGAGATTGCCTCGCCGGCTCTGAAAGCGTCTGACCGGATCGAATATGGCGATATCCGCGAACAGAAATGGATTGACTATTATACCGAAAATTCGCCTATCCGCCTGGCAGACCAGATCAAGGTGCCAGTCCTTTATTCGCATGGTGTGATGGATCCGCGCATTGATATTTACGAAACCGAGATCATGGTCAAAACGCTGCGCGCGAATGGCATAGAGACGCCTTACATCCGGATCGAGGATGAAGGACATGGCTGGCGCAAATTGTCCAACCGTCTGTTCTATTTCCGTGCCGAAGCGGATTTCCTGGAAGCCCGGTTCGAGCAATAGAAACAAGCCCGGGAGAGATGCGATGACAAAGTCTGTCCTGGTTGACAAGCACGGTGCGGCGCAGATCATCACGATCAACCGACCACACGCGCGCAACGCGGTGGATCCTGATACGGCGGCGGCCTTGAAGGCGGCTTTCCTGGCGGGAGAGGCCGACCCAGACATCGCGGTGCATATTCTGACCGGTTCGGAAGGGACTTTCTGCGCCGGCGCGGATCTGAAAGCCGTCTCGACTGGGGCGCGCTATGAACGAACCGGACCGATGGGGCCGAGCTGGCTAGCATTGACCAAGCCGTCTATTGCTGCCGTCGAAGGCCATGCCGTGGCGGGCGGACTGGAGCTTGCAATCATGTGCGACTTGCGCATCGCCGCTGAATCCGCCGTATTCGGTGTGTTCTGTCGGCGCTGGGGCGTACCCCTGATTGATGGGGGCACGGTGCGGCTGCCGCGATTGATCGGACAGTCGCGCGCGATGGATATGATCCTGACCGGACGACCCGTTGCCGCTGAAGAGGCCTTGTCGTTCGGGCTCGCCAATCGGGTCGTGCCGGAGGGGAAGACGCTGGCGGCAGCGCTCGACATGGCCGAACAGCTGGCCGGCTTTCCGCAAGCCTGCATGCGCAATGACCGGCTCAGCGCGATCGGGCAATGGGGCATGCCGATTGAGGCCGCGCTAGAATATGAGGCGGAGATCGGACGGGACTCCCTGCGGGCCGGCGCGGCAGATGGCGCTGGACGCTTTGCAAGCGGCAAAGGTCGTGGCGGCGACTTTGGCGATATCTGACCTGCTTACTCGGCGCCGGCCATCAGGCCTTGCGCCGACATCCAGCTGACAAACTGATCAAACCAGCCATCGGCGGGAACGCCGCGTTTGTAGCTGCCAAAGCCATGTCCGCCGGATTGGTAGTAATGCAGTTCCACCGGCACACCGGCGCTCTGCCAGGCTTCGACCAGACCGAAGCCCTGCCCTGAGAACAGACCATCATCAGCCGCCAGCGCAGCGAACAGGGGCGGCGCATTGTCTGGCACGTCGATCGCGGTCATCGGCCCGTAAATATAGCCAACGAAATCTGGCTGAGGCGCGTCGTCCGCCTCGGCTGTCATAACGCCAAGCGTGGTCATGGCGCCGGCGGAAAAGCCGAGCATGCCGATCTTGTCAGCGTCATAGCCCCATTCCTCCGCATTTTCCTGGACGATCCCGAGCGCGGCTTGCGCGTCGGCGACGGCGAATGGAATGCCTTGTGTGATGTCGATCGGGGTATCGCCTGGCTGCGTATTCCAGAGCGCATTTATATGCGCGATATAGCCTTCCTGGGTGGCGGGCGTTTTCATCGTCCGGTATTTCAGCACGAAGGCGGCGACGCCCCGTTCGGCGAGCCATTCCGCGATCGGATAGCCTTCATTGTCCATAGAGACGAATTGAAACCCGCCACCAGGCACAACGATCACGGCCGCGCGTGTCGTCGCTGGGTCCTCGGGCAGGACCGGCAACAGCGTTGGACGCGTGACATTATTGGCCCAGCGTTCGGTACCGGCATTGCGCCAGACCTCTTCCAGGTCAGAACCTTCTGAGCCAGGGGCTTCGCCTGGATAGAGCGGGATGGCGCCTGCATCTTCAGGTGTCTCAACGCGTTCAAAAGGAACCAGGATCGCGCCTTCTTCTTCGGCTTGTCCGGTCTGACCGATCATCAACAAAAGCGCTGCGGCGCCGAGTGTTCTGAAGACCATGTTTTATCCCTCATCTATTGCGTCTCGTTCTTATACCACCTCGCCGAATAAATCATACGCGTCGGCATTGGTGATCTTGGCGCGGACGATGTCGCCTGGCGCGATAGCGGCATCGGACTTCAGATAGACGACACCATCAATCTCCGGCGCGTCGGCCTTGGAGCGGGCAAGGTATTCGCCGGGCGCATCGCTGGGGCCGTCAATGATGACGTCCTGGGTCGTGCCGATCTGGGCCGCAGCGCGCGCCGCTGAAATCTCGGCCTGGGTTTCCATGAATCGATGCCAGCGTTCTTCCTTGACCGCTTCCGGCAAATGCCCGGGCAGGTCGCGGCTGTCGGCATGCGCGACATTCTCATATTTGAAACAGCCGGCGCGATCGATTTTCGCTTCACGAATAAAGTCGAGCAGGATTTCAAAATCCTCCTCCGTCTCACCCGGAAAGCCGACAATGAAAGTCGACCGGATGGCGAGATCCGGCACATCGCGGCGCCATTGTTGAATACGCTCCAGCACCCGGTCCTGTTTGGCCGGGCGTTTCATCGCCTTCAGGACATTGGTGCTGGCATGCTGAAACGGGATGTCGAGATAGGGCGTGATCGCCCCCTCCGCCATCAGCGGGATGACCTTGTCGACGTGCGGATAGGGATAGACATAATGCATCCGCGTCCAGACGCCGAGCGCGGACAGACCGCGTGCGAGATCGAGGAAGCGGGTTTCGTAGTCGTCACCTTTCCAGGTCTGCGGCGCGTATTTGATATCGAGGCCATAGGCGCTCGTATCCTGGCTGATCACCAGCAATTCCTTGACCCCGGCGCGGACCAGTTGCTCCGCTTCGATCAGGACATGATGGATGGGCCGCGAGACCAGATCGCCGCGCAGCTTGGGAATGATGCAGAAGCTGCAGCGATTGTTGCAGCCTTCGGAAATCTTCAAATAAGCATAGTGCCGAGGCGTCAGACGCAGGCCGCTTTCCGGCACCAGATCCGTATGCGGATTATGTGGTGGGGTGAGATGCTGATGCACCGCGCCCATGACTTGCTCATATTGGTGCGGACCGGTGACGGCGAGCACTTTTGGATGGGCTTGCTCAATCACGTCCGGCTCGGCGCCGAGGCAGCCGGTGACAATGACTTTGCCATTCGCCTCGATCGCTTCGCCGATGGCGTCCAGACTTTCATCGCGGGCGCTGTCCAGGAAGCCGCACGTATTCACCAGGACCAGATCGGCGCCGCTATAATCCGGGCTGATCTGATAGCCTTCGGCTCGTAGCCGCGTCACAATCCGTTCGGAATCAACCAGGGCTTTCGGACAGCCCAGCGAGACGATCCCGACTTTCGGGATCGCGTCAGGCCTGATCGGGGCCGGGCGGTCGAGACTGGTGGTCATGGCCGCGCTGTTATACGCTCCGGGCAGGTTTGAAAAGGAGCGGTCTGATGGCTGACGCGCCCAATACCCCGGATCGCGGCCGATTGTGGAGTTTGGTCGGCGTCGCGGCGCTGATTGGCGGCGGTACCGGATATGCCTTCTGGACACGGATAGCGGAGGGTGGCGGCATGGGCTGGGTCGGCTGGCTGATCATCGGTATGCTGGCAATTATCGCCTATTCGATCAGCTTTTACTTTGCCCATCGTTTCTTCGAAGACTCGCTGGACCAGTATATTGTCTCGGACACGTTCAAGCGAAAGCATGACTGGATCGATCTCGAGACGGAGACCCGCGAGAGCGGCGATGCCAAGATTGATGGCTGGGTCGCGCATTACAAATTCATCCGGACCATGTTCGCCATGGGCCTGTTGCCGCTGATTGCCTTTGTGTATCTGTTTTTCTTTTCGTGAGGATGCGGACTCACGGTGAACCGCATCGCACCACAGCCTCACGCGCCAAATGGTCGAGCCAGAACAGCATGTTCTGTCGCTCAGGATCGCGTCGTCGCTGCCGTTTGGACGCCCCGGGCGGGGCGCCTGGTTTTAGCGGGTGCAGGCGGGCAAAGCCCTGTTCGCGCCGCGCCGCGGCTGCTGCCAGCCATTGCGCCATGCGCCGGATATGCGGGTCTGGATCCGTTATGACGCCGATCAACGTGGCGCAGCGACGTTGCAGATTGGCTGGATTGAAGGTCTGGGGCAGCGCCAACGGAACGCCGTTTGTCGAACGGCCAGACCTTTCCAGCCACCAACTGCCCGCCTGCGTCTTGGTTGCAGGATGAAAGACCCAGACGGGCATGGTGGGTTCGGATTCAGCGAGGCGAAAGCGCGGGGCGGGCACTGGTTCTCCGTCGACGCCAACGCAAGCTTGGGTCCAGGGAACGAAATTCCCGTCGGTCTCAATCGAGGAGTTTGCTCCATAGACCCCTGCTTTCGCAGGCGTCGGCGGGACGGTGGCGCTGGTTCCGTTCAGCCGCACCGTGGGCCAGTCCCCGTTCACGCTCGCTTTCAAGACCAGCCAGCGCCGCACCAGACTTTCCGCCAGCCGGGTCAGGTGCAGGAGGGTCCAACGCTGCGGCGCATCCGACGTCAGGTCGCGCACATGTAGCTGCAACAGGCTGATCAGGTTGTAGATAATGGGCCAGGCCCGGTTCAGAGCAGGCTCGTCGAGATCGGACATGCGCTCAGGATATAGGCGATGTGAACTGGGTCGGATTGAGGTGGGATTGGGGCGGACATAAGCCAGTTAGGCCCTCATCCTGAGCCTGTCGAAGGATATAGGGCCGCGTTTCCCGGAAGCCCGCCTCGCCCTTCGCCAAGCTCAGGATGAGGCTAAGAGGAGCCCGCTTTCCTGACGCAGGTCAGGACGCATTGCGGTTGAGTGCCCCAGCCCGCCGCCACGGGAGCCAGGTTTCGCGGGCAATGCGGGTAAGAGCGCCGGTCATCCCGGAAAGCGCGAAGCGCTTATCCGAGACCCAGCCGATCCGGGTCTCGGCGCTCCGCTGCGGCCGGGATGACAATGAAATTTTGAGCTGCTTTGATGACGTTAGAGGACGTAAGCTCAATGGCTTACTTGAGGCGATTTAAAGCCACTCTGAGAGCAGATTTTGGCGTTCGGAATTTCCGCAAGCATTACCGTTTCATGCTGTTTCAACAAATGGCATTACGTCGCTCACGCGATAGATCAGCTGCTCTGCGCCATGATGTGTGATGGTGACATATTCACCTGGCCGGAACACATGTTCGCCAAGCCGAAAACCACTCTCATCATCCCCTTCATGCACCTCATCGTAATGGAAGCGCCAGTTGCTGCCATTGTGAGTGAGCCAACCATCGGCTTGCTCGCTCGGATCGGGGTGAAATCGTCTAACGACGCACCGCTTGCGATTGGCTCGCCACGCTTCAAGGTCAATGAGGCCATCTGCGGTCAATGGTGCGAGCAATACGTAGCCGATCCGGTCATCACCATCAGGCGTCGCTTCATTTCGCGCCAGTCTTAATACAATCTGTTTCATGGACATGGAATCTCTCCCGGCAACATAGATCTAGTGGCACAGCGCAAGCGCTGGAGCGGTCTCGCAGTGTAGAATTTTACTGGTGGTCCCGCCGAACAACATCTGGCCGAGCCGGTTGTGACCATAGGCGCCCATAACAATCACACTCGCCTCATGTGATTCCGCCGCGCTAAGAATACCGTCCGACACCGGACCATCTATCACCACCTGGCTGACCTGGAGGCGCTCTTCACGCAGCAGTTCAGCTAAACGCTCGGCCGAAGGGGCACAAACTTGAGCCCATCGATGTCTGATCTTTTTCGGATTCTGCGCAATGATAACTGACTTGTAAGACTTGATCAGAGGCATATGCATGCGGACCGCACGAGCGGCCAGCGGGGAGCCATCCCAAGCAATCAAGCAGGTGTCTGAGGAACTAGGCTTTGGTGACGCGACAACAAGCGGTAAATTCGCTTCCATTAGCACATGCTCTAACACCGGGTTGAGGGGATGATTGGATTCAGTTGAAACTGGCGGTAACACGAAGGCATCAGCTAGCGAGGCGGCGGCTGCGCCATGCGAACCGACTGAACCAACCTGTCGCTTAAACTCAGCCCTAAGCCAAGTCCCTGCAGCCTCGGTCTTGTTGGTAAAAACCTGTTTCAATTCTGTTGCAAGCTTGTCTTGCGCTTCACGCAATGAGGCGACGGCTTCAGTGCCTAGATACACAGTCTCGGCACCTGCGATGTAAATGGCATACAGGCTTGGGTCGGGCAACGCGCAAAGCCCGGTTAGCGAGGTTTTGAGGCGTTTGGCAGACTCAATCGCCGTTTCAATTGCCGGAATGATTTGATCGGCGGTACCACCCAACATGACTGTAACAGACATCTAAGCCACTCCATTTCATCGTTTGACGAAAACGTAAGAAACCGGAGCGGGAGTCGAAATAAGTAGAAATACCGAACTCGTTAGCAACCGTCAGAGACTGCGAGCGACCGTTTCAGGGCGACTTAAGTCACTAAGTTAACGCCTGCTTTGATCCCTGAAGCGGACAATCATCATTCGCCCCGTTGTGTCTATTCCGGCTTGCGACATATGCCGCGCTCATCTTACCAAGGGCCCGGAAACCCGGAGCGCAAATAATGATCAAACTATATGGCACTCGAAACTCGCGCGCGTTTCGTTGTCTTTGGGCGCTGGAAGAAGCGAACCTGGATTATGATCTGATCGAAATTGACTGGCAGACCGGGCAGACCCGTACCGCGGAGTTCCTGGCACTGAATCCGAACGGACATGTGCCGGTCTTTGAGCAGGACGGGCTGGTCCTGATCGAATCGCTGGCGATCAATCTACATATCAGCCAGACGGCGGCGGCAGCTTTCGCCCCCGCCACGTCGCTGGAGCAAACACAAGCCGTGCAGTGGACCGTCTGGGCGATGGGGGAGCTGGAAGGGCCGCATGACAGCGCCAATCGGCAAGACGTGGATGTCGGCGAGGCGCAGCGCCAGGCGGCGTTGGGCGTATTGAACCAGCACCTGGCGGATCGTGACTATCTGGTCGCGGATCGGTTTACGGTTGCGGATCTGAACGTCGCCTCTGTGCTGATGCGGCCGAAATATATGCCGCACGTCTCTGGCTTTGAGGCCTTGGCGGACTGGTTCGGGCGCTGCGCGGGGCGGCCAGCCCTGGCGCGGGCTTTGGGACGGGCCTAGCCGATCTCAACCGCATCGACCCGGTCGGCATAGACGGCGAGTGCGTCCTTGATCTCAGCCACGGCGGGGAAGGGCGTTTCATAGGTCCAGATCGCATTCTCGCTGACCGATCCGTCTGCCGCTCGTAAATGATAATAGCTCGCCTCGCCCTTATACGGACACCAGGTCGTGTGGTCCGAGCGGTCCAGGCGCGACATGTCGATCAGATCGCGGGGTAGATAAGCGACCGGTGGATAGCTCGCCTCGCGCAGTTCGAGATGGTGCGGGACGGCGAGCACAATTTCGCCCGCCAGCGTGACGCTGACGGGCGTGTGGTTCGGCTCGATTGTAATCGGATGATCCGGGCCAGGCTCGAGCTGGCGGCGCATCAGGCCGCTTCCATTTCAATGCCCTTTTCGGACATGAATTCCTTCAGCTCGCCCGCTTCGAACATTTCCTTGACGATGTCGCAGCCGCCGACAAATTCGCCTTTGACGTAAAGCTGCGGAATGGTCGGCCAGTTAGAATAGGTCTTGATGCCTTCGCGGACATTCTGGTCGTCCAGCACATTCACGGCCTGATATTCGACGCCAAGATAGTCGAGCACCTGGACGACCACGGAACTGAATCCGCATTGTGGGAACGTTGGGGTGCCTTTCATGAAGAGCAGCACATCATTGCCTTTGACGGCATTGTCGATGGAGGTGTGGACAGCATCTGTCATGGCATCTTACTCCGCTTCTTTCAAAACTTGTTCGCGCGCGACCGGCAGTAATTCGGCCATATGATCGCGAATGCGTGCATCAGATCGCTCAATGCCGGCTTTGTCGAGGTCGCCGCGCACCTTGCGGAAGACATCATCATCGCCAGCTTCTTCGAGATCGGACAGGACGACCGTCTTGGCATAGGCTTCCGCATCATCACCGTGCAGATCCATCAGCTCCGCCGCCCACAGACCAAGCAGTTTGTTGCGGCGCGCCATGACCTTGAACTCAGCCGCTTCGTCGAGCGCAAATTTCGCTTCTTCGGCGCGCTGGCGATCATCAAATGAAGACATATGTGTCGAACCTTTATAACAGGAATTATGGGACTGCCGCTGATATAGGGGCGCATAGGGGGCGGGTGCAAGAAGCCTTTTGCCTATTTGGTCCGTTTGGCGTAAGGGGGCGCCTTATTGCCCGGGTCGGTTGAGTCGCCCCGCGGTGCAAGCTCGCCAGAGGGATAGTGCGATGTCACGCAAGCGGATGATTTACGAAGGCAAGGCGAAAATCCTCTATGAGGGGCCGGAGCCGAACACGCTGATCCAATATTTCAAGGATGACGCAACCGCCTTCAACGCTGAAAAGAAAGCGGTTTTGGACGGAAAAGGCGTGCTGAACAATCGAATTTCCGAATTCATGATGACCCGTCTGGGCGGTGTCGGGATCCCCAATCATTTTATCAAACGCCTGAATATGCGTGAGCAATTGATCAAGAAAGTGGAGATTATTCCGCTGGAAGTGATTGTCCGCAATGTCGCGGCCGGGACGATGTCGAAACGGCTGGGGATTGCTGAAGGCACCCAATTGCCACGGGCGATTGTCGAGTTTTGCCTGAAGAATGATGAATTGGGCGATCCACTGGTCGCCGAAGAGCATATCGCCGCCTTTGGCTGGGCCCAGCCGCATGAAATGGACGAGCTGATCGCGCTGTCCCTGCGGGTCAATGACTTCATGTCCGGCATGTTTGCCGGGGTCGGAATCAAACTGGTTGATTTCAAGTTGGAATTCGGCCGCTTTTTCGAGAATGACATGCAACGCGTGATCCTGGCCGACGAGATCAGTCCGGATAGTTGCCGTCTCTGGGATCTGGAGACGAATGAGAAGCTCGACAAGGATCGCTTCCGCCGTGATTTGGGTGGTGTGACAGAGGCCTATGCCGAAGTCGCGCGGCGGCTTGGCATCATCAAGGAAAGCGCCCAGGGCGCTGATATTGTGGACTTTACCCCGGCCGCCAAGTAGCTTTCTCCCGAGGGGAGGGAGCCATGGCTTTAAAAGTGATTGGTGCGGGTTTCGGGCGCACCGGGACGCTGTCCATGAAGGCGGCGCTTGAACAGCTCGGCTATGACAAATGTCATCACATGTATGAAGTCATGCCGAATGATGCGCAACTGGATGCCTGGCACGCCATCTCGCAAGGCCATGCGCCCGATTGGGATGCGGTGTTCGAGGGGTTTCAGGCGAGCGTCGACTTTCCCTCTTCGGCCTATTGGCGCGAACTTGCGGCGCATTATCCGGACGCCAAGATCATTCTGACCACGCGCAGCTTTGACAGCTGGTATGACAGTGCCAGCGAGACCATTTACCCCGTCAGCCGGAACATTCCGGGCTGGATGCTGATCATCCCGAAAGTCCGCAAGATCAAGGAAATGATCTTTGGCATCGTCTGGGACCGGGTCTTTGGCGATCGGTTTGAAGACAAACAGGCCGCGCGTCACGTGTTCGAACAGCATGAGGCAGACGTGAAAGCCGCGTTTCCGGCCGACCGGCTTCTGGTTTTCCATCCGAAAGAAGGCTGGGGGCCGCTCTGTGCGTTTCTCGACAAACCGGTGCCGGAGACAGACTTTCCAAACGTCAATGACCGCGCCACGTTCAAGAAGCAGATCAGTATGATGAAGCGCATGCAGATGATTCCCTTCGCTCTGTTCGGCACATTGGGTCTGGCTGCATTGATCGCCTATCTGGTCTTCCGATAGGCGGCGGTTTGCGCTAGACGGAGCGCGACTCAAGAGATCGGAGCGCGATTCCCATGAAAGCGATTGTCCATGTAGGCCTGAAACCCGGTGTCCTCGACCCGCAAGGTAAGGCGGTGGCCGACTCTCTGGGCCGGATGGGGTTTGACGAAGTCTCCGGCGCGCGCATTGGCAAAGTGATCGAACTTGATCTGGAGGGTGTGTCGGAAGCCGACGCCGAAGCAAGGGTCAAGGATATGTGCGAGAAGCTGCTCGCCAATACGGTGATTGAAAGCTATCGCGTCGAACTCGTCGCCTAGATTTTTAGCTTGGCGGGTCCAGCCGCATCAATTGAATATTGCGAAATGCGACGGGATGGCTTTCGGCCTGCAGGGCGATATAGCCATGCGTGACAGGGCCAGCGAGGCCAAGTCCAGCCACGTCGCCATCATCGGTATCATAGACCGGCGTTTCGAGCCGGAAGGCGGGTTCCCCCGCGATTTGCAATTGCATCATATCGCCGCCGCGGACTTCGATTTCAAACGTCACCCATTCGCCAGCAATGGCCGCGCGGGTCTCTGAATTAATGCAATGCTGAGTGACGGTCGCGCCTTGCCGGGAAATATGCGTGCCCGGCGTGCAGATATTTGCCGTGGTGCGCGACGAGTCGCTGCTGCGCGTGCCCAGAAATTGCGCCTCGACAGACACCGGGAAAGCCTGATCCTGCCGCATCGTTTCCGGCGCCTGCGCATGCACCATGACGCCGCTATTCATGAATGCCCAGCCGGGGCCGCCGAGGGCCTGCTCGCCAAAGAATCTGTATTCGAGCCGCAAGCGATAGTCTGTCAGATCCGCATCGAAATAAAGGTGACCGAAGGCACCGGCAAAATCTGCATCGCTGTCATAGGCAACCACGATTGCGCCATTTTCGACGCGAAACAGACCTTCCGCGTCGGAGCCAAGCGGCTGGCCAGCAATTTTCGGGGTCCAGCCGTTCAGGGTCTCGCCATCAAATATGGGCGCCCAGTCTGGCGCGTCAGAACTTGTCGTAAGCGTCGGGTTGGCGGAACAGGCCCAGATCAGCAGTGGCGTGCTGAGCGACAAGATCCGGCGTGCTTGTTTCATTGGATGTTTCCCCCCGTTTCACATGATGACCTATGAACGATCCTCGAACATCTCTCAAGCTAGAGGGCTAGAAACAGAAGATACGAATCTGAACGCCTGTTCATACTTGAATTTATTCAATTTTTTTCGACGGAATGTGCGCGCTTGCGCGTTTGACCCTCCATGCGAACGAAAAAACACGGAGGATCGCATGTTGAAAATTGTTACGATTGCATTGGCCACGTCTCTGGCAGCGACCGCAGCGGCGCCTGTCGCTCTGGCCGGACCAGCGGAACGCTTTGAGCGCTTCGATAATCGCCTCGACCGCCTGGAACGGCGCGGCGTGATCAAGCAGGGCTCCCGACTGGATTATGTCGAGGACCGCATAGACCGGCGCGAAAACAAGATTGATCGCCGCGAAGACCGCCGCGACCGTGCCGTTAATAACGGCCCACTGGACCGGCTCGAAGATCGAGTTGATCGCCTTGAGAACATACAGGATCGCCGCGAAGACCGTCGCGACCGACGCAACCTGTATTAGGGCCTGAACGCCCCTCTCGTCTGCCGGTCTCTTACCCCGAAGACCCGTTTTGCGCAGATGAGTTCAGCGCCTGTCTCAAGGCTTCAAGGACGGGCCGGAGTTTCGCTCCGGCCCGTTTCCTTATCCTCGCGCGTCGTGCAAAAACCAGGTGCGCGAAGAGTCTCCAGCAACCCTCGATGTGTGATTGCCGATCGAGAAGATTTTCTGCAGTGATCCATACCCGATTTGGCCATTGGTCCGTCCGAGTGATTGTCGGGTCGCGCCGTTTGGATTCTTCTATTCCGTTGCGCCCATGCGTTCGATTTTCGGGCGTTCAGGTTGAAGCGCTTCCGTCAAATCAATTTTTCCGTGATCAGAACGTCTCAAAAAAATATTATAAAATTGTAATATTGCCAAAAAAAAATCCAATGATTCCGTGCAAGAACATGTAAAGTGAGACCTGATTGACACATGTAAATAGTATTCGATCTCACCAGTTTTGGAGTACGTTGACGGAAATGTGAACCGTCGCATAGCGTCGCCGGTTCTCGGACACGAATAGTCCGAGTTGCTTCAAAAAATGAGACAAATTCACTTAAAGTACGGAGGTCCCAAAGTGACAGGGAATACAATGAAACGCCGTCTGCTTGCATCGTCGGTCATCGCCGGTGCAATGGTCGGTCTGTGCGCCATACCGGCAACGGCGCAGGAAACAGATGCCGAAACATCCGCGAGCGATGATGATTTGCGACAAAGCACCGTAATCATCACCGGTACCCGTATTCAGGCCCCTGGGATCGTTTCGTCGAGCCCAATTACGACGGTTGATCAGGAAGAGTTTGCGTTGACGGGGGCGGTTGAAGTTGAGCGCCTGTTCCGCGATCTTCCGATCGCCCTCCCAGGCGACAACCAAAACGTCAATAATGGTACATCCGGCGCAACGACTGTTGACTTGCGAGGCCTCGACGCAAACCGGACTCTGGTTCTGGTCGACGGCAAGCGTATGGTGCCGTTCGATGTTGGCGGTGAGGTCGATGTGTCGGCTATTCCGGTGACCATGCTGGAGCGGATTGATGTTGTGACCGGCGGTGCCTCTGCCGTTTACGGTTCTGACGCGATGGCGGGTGCCGTGAACTTCATCCTGAAAGATGATTTCGAAGGGGTTGAAATCAATTCCAAGTATCGCTTCTCGGAAGAAGGTGATGGCGAGCTTTGGGGAGATTCTGAAGTCTACAGTATTTCAGCCTTGATCGGGTCTAACCTCGATGATGGCCGCGGTAACGTGGCTTTGGCGGTCGATTACACAGATCGTAAAGGCGTCCTTCTGGGCGATCGAGACTATTCGGAGTTCGGTGTTTCGACGGCAAACGGACCAAATGAAGGCGGCGCGCCCGCCAGCCCGGATGCAAACTGTGACGCGCCAAATGCAACGCTTGCGTCAACAGGGGTCGGTTCGACAACGTCGATCCCGACGGCTCTGGACCTGCCCGGCGGAACGATTCAGTTCCTCAATGACGGCACGACTGGCCCGCGTTGTTCTCGCTTCAATTTCAGCCCGTTCAACTATTTGCAGACGCCGCAAGAACGTTTTGTCGGCATGGCAACGGGTCGCTATGAGATCAACAATAATTTCGAAGCCTATGCACGCGCGAACTTTTCGGCGATCAATGTGCGTCAGCAAGTTGCGCCTTCCGGCGTGTTCGGCAACCAGTTCGAAATTCCGTTGATGAACCCATTCCTGTCTGATTCTGCCCGCCAGGACATTATCGATAATGTGAATGGATCCCTTGATCCTGCAAATGGGTTTGGCCTTGCCGAAGCAGGTGTGAATGATCTGAATGGCAACGGCATTTTCGATCTTGGCGATTCGATCACGACGCCCGTACGTCGTCGTACACTCGAACTCGGAACCCGTTCGACCAATTATGACTCGAACAATTTCCAGATCGTGACGGGTCTTCGCGGTGATCTGTATGCTGATTGGGAGTATGATGTTTATTATTCCCACGCACAGGCAGACCGCACGGACATCAATGCCGGTTACACCAATGTTTCCGCGTTCGCGGATGCATTGAACACGGTCAGCGCAACACAGTGTGAGACACCGGCAGGTGATATCACATCCGGTTGTGTCCCAATCGATCTGTTTTCCACGGGCTTCGGGTCGATCACACCCGAAATGGCCGCGGCAAACAGCGCGACTGCGATCCTGAAATCTGAATACCGTCAGAACGTATTCAGTGCCGTCGCCTTCGGTCCCGTTTCCGGAGTGAGTTTCCCGACAGCGGCAGATCCGATCACGCTTTCCGTCGGTACAGAGTATCGCGAAGAAGTTGGCAGCACGACTCCTGACGAGTGTCTGAAAGAGCCGCCAACCAGCTGTCTTGGTGGCGCGGGCGGGACACAAGCGCCGATCATCTCCGAGTTCGACGTGACAGAATTCTTCGCGGAAGCATTTGTTCCGATCGTGCAGGACATGGAGTTCGCTCAGGATTTGCAACTCGAAGCTGGTTTCCGGACCGCCGACTATTCCACGTTCGGGAATAACGAAACCTGGAAAATCGGTCTGAATTGGGAAATCGTGGACGGTCTTCGCTTCCGCGTCATGCAGCAGCAAGCTGTGCGCGCGCCGAACGTTGAAGAGCTCGGTAGCCCGGTTGTCACCGGTCTGGAAGACGCCGCTTTCGATCCTTGCTCGAACGGTAACCCGATCTTCCTGGATGGGAATGGCGATCCAGACCCGACTCTGATCGCAAATGCTCTGGCTGCGGACACGGTGCTTCGTGATAACTGTATCGCGACAGGCGTGCTCGAAGCCCGTATCGGTCTGGTCAATGACATCGTCTCTGGTCAGATCAATACGTTTGAAGGCACTGATCCGGACAATCTGCCTCAGCCAGAGACTGCCGATACTTTCACGATCGGTATGACCTGGCAGGCGCCAACGTTCGGCAATATGACGAACGCGCTCGTCACACTCGATTACTATGATATCGAGATTGAAGATGAGATTGGCGAGTTCAATCCTCAGGAAGTTCTGGACAATTGCTATATCCGTAACTTTGCCGAAGACTGTGCGAAGATTAACCGGATTGGCGGAACCACCTCGACCTCCGGTGCAGGGGTTGAAGTCCTGACAACAAATCTCGACTTCCGTCGTGCAGAAGGGATCGACTTCAATCTCAGTACCGATTGGGATCTTGCTGAATATGGTGAGCTGAGCCTGGGTGTGTTCGCAACTCTGCAACTCACCAATGAGAGCCAGGCAACTGAGTTCACAGGCATTACGGACTGCCTCGGCAAGTTCGGCAATGACTGTCAACCAACGCCTGAGCTTCGCTTCAACCAGCGCTCAACATGGCGCAAAGGCCCATACACAGCCTCTCTGCTGTGGCGGTACTTTGGTGAAGTTGAGGTCCAGGAAAGCCAGCGCGACGCAACCTTTGACGGGTTCGAAACGATTGAAGCACAGCACCGCTTCGATCTGTCTGGTGCATGGGACATCAATGAGAATGTGACCCTGTCTGCGAACATTCGGAACATCTTCGACGAAGATCCGCCGATTGTTGGTAACCAGGCCGGTTCAACGGCCCGCAACTTTGGGAACACATTCCCAAGTGCTTATGAGACCCTTGGCCGTCTTTGGACGGTGAGTGTCAAGGCTGCGTTCTAGAATCAGCCGCACACCAAACCAAGAATGGCGGGCTTTCGGGCCCGCCATTTTTTATAGGGATCGCTTATTGAATGCGTTTGACGCGAAAGCTTGCGCCATTGTCCAGCTTCATCATGAAACTGCCAAACGATGCGCGCTTGATGGCGGCCGACTCGACGCCAAGGCGCTTTGAGAATTGTACGCGCTTGCCGTCTGTCTGTTCCCAGATCTGTCCATTCTCCAGTGTCACGCGAAGATTGTCGTACCGCAGTCGCTCGACTTCAGCGACGGCCAGCGTGACCTGTTCAATATCATCGGCTTTGTCGCCGCCAAGTTTCGGCATGACGATGCGTGGGATAGAGGGCAGTGAGAAGCCGAAGGAATCTTCCCTGATTTCCTCGATCTCGGCCTTGCTGATCGTGGTCACCTCGCCTGCGGCCTCGGCGGCTTCGAACCGGCCGACTGTCTCGTCATAGCAGGTGAGGCGTTCGGCATCGTCGGCAATTTCAGCGCAGGCATAGATCTCGCTGGTTGAAATCGGATCGACTTCCTGGGCGATGGCAAGCGGCGTGGCGAGCGCGACAATCGCGATCGAGCCAGAAAGCAGTTTCGTCATTTTTTACGTCCTCCCAACAAAGACCCAAACAAATGCCTCCCAAACCCATCTGGCGATGTGAGGCGATATGGAGGTGAAAATCAAGCGTCGTCGTGCGATATGGCCGCGGGCAAAATCAGCCAAACTGGCATGCGTCACGCTAAAGCCGCACGCCCATGACGATGTCATTGAAGACCTGGTCGCCGACCGGGAACTGGCGCTCGCCAACCTTTTCAAACCCGGCCCGTTGATAGAAGGCGACGGCGCGATGGTTCTGGTCATAAGTGCCGAGCAGCATCCGCGTCGCGCCAATCTCGCGCGCATGTTTCAGTGCATAAGTCATCAGCTCGCGGCCTGTGCCGGTGCCGTGATACTTTGAGAAGACATAGATTCGCTTCAGTTCGATATCGCCGGGTTGACCTTCGGTCGGGGCCTCGACCGCGCTGGTGACAGCATAGCCAATCGGTGCCCGCGTCGCCGTCGATTCGGCGATCCAGCAGGCATAGTTCGGATCATTGGAGGTGATATAGGCCTTGTAGACTTCCGGCGCATGCTGGTTACGGCAATGCGCGATCAGGTCCGGGCCGGGAATGGTTTCGCTATAGCTTTCCAGGAACGTGGCCGCACCAACCACCCCGAGCGCATATTCATCGCCCGGGACGGCTGGTCGGATGTGGATCCCGATCGCCAAATCAGCCGGCTGCCATGGCCTGTTCGAAATTCTGGCCCACCGCGTTGAGGAAGCCTTCCGTGGTCAGCCACTCTTGCTCAGGGCCAACCAGCAAAGCCAGGTCCTTGGTCATCTGACCGCGCTCAACCGTTTTGATGATTGTGTCTTCAAGCTTCTGAGCGAAGGCTGTGACCTCCGGCGTATTATCCATCCGGCCACGATGCTGCAGGCCGCGCGTCCAGGCAAAGATTGAGGCGATCGAGTTGGTCGAGGTCGCTTCGCCTTTCTGATGGTTGCGATAGTGACGGGTCACTGTGCCGTGGGCGGCTTCGGCTTCTACCGTCTTGCCATCCGGGGTCATCAGAACCGAGGTCATCAGGCCTAGAGAGCCATAGCCCTGAGCCACGGTGTCAGACTGCACGTCGCCATCATAGTTCTTACAGGCCCAGACATATCCGCCGGACCATTTCATGGCAGCGGCCACCATGTCGTCGATCAGGCGGTGCTCATAGGTGCCGCCAAACTCGTCGAACTGATCCTTGAATTCATTGTCGAAAACGTCCTGGAAGATGTCCTTGAAACGGCCATCATACTTTTTCATGATCGTGTTCTTGGTCGACAGATAGACGGGCCATTTGCGCTGCAGGCCATAATTCATGCTGGCGCGGGCAAAATCGCGGATCGATTGATCGAGATTGTACATGCCCATTGCAATGCCGGCTTCCGGGAAATCGAAGACTTCATATTCCTGGCTGTCAGAACCATCCGCGGCTTCCCATTTCATAGTCAGCTTTCCGGCGCCGGGAACGAGGAAGTCGGTGGCCTTATACTGGTCACCAAAGGCGTGACGGCCGACCACGACCGGTTGGGTCCAGCCTGGAACGAGGCGCGGGACGTTGTTGATCACGATCGGCTCACGGAACACAACGCCGCCAAGAATGTTGCGGATCGTGCCGTTTGGGCTGCGCCACATTTTCTTCAGGCCAAACTCTTCGACCCGGGCTTCATCAGGCGTGATGGTCGCGCACTTAACAGCGACGCCATATTGCTTGGTCGCATTGGCCGCATCAATGGTGATCTGGTCATCGGTTTCATCCCGAGACTCGATCGAGAGGTCGTAATATTTCAGGTCAACATCGAGATAGGGATTGATGAGTTGATCCTTGATCATCTGCCAGATGATGCGGGTCATCTCATCGCCATCCATCTCAACAATTGGATTTTCGACCTTGATCTTTGCCATGCGAGCTATTCCTTTGCCATATAACGGTTTGCGAGGGCCTATAGCAGGTCTATAGGCGGCGTCAAAAGGGCAGATGTGGGATATGGTGATTCTTAAGTTCAAGGCCGTGTTCGTGGGCGTGATGATCGCGGCTGTTTCGATGTTCGACTTTGCACAGGATGCGATGGCCGATCCTTGGCAAGCGCGGCCAGGATTCTCACCTGGAAGTCTTGAGAATAGTGTTCTGGTGGCGTGCCGCCCGGTACATGCCGGCATGAGGATGGGTGGCGGAGAGTTGGCGAGGCGACAATTAGATCTTATCGATTGGGACGAGTTTGATCAGCTGGATCTTCATTTTGTGACGCTCTCCGCGGGACACTTAGCAACCTATATGCATGGCAAGCACAACACTTCATTTGGTCTCCCAGCGGCAGACACGCCTCTTCGCACCGGATTTCTGACGAAGCATGCGATTCCTAATCCATTTGAGAGCTTCGACTGCCCGGTTTTGGGCGAGTCTATTTCGCTATGGCAGGCTCAGGAAGGGCGGATCCAGACCTGGGCCGCCGCGATCAGCATGTCGGAATTGACGTCATCGGCCGACTAGACCACTGGCCGGGAGTGATTTTGGAGATGTCAAAAGGAGTGCGGACATTGCCAATCTGGAAGGTGATCTTGATGGCAGGCATCAGCAGTTTGATTTGGTCAGCTTCGGCACAGGTTGAGGGGGTTGGTCTGGCCGAAGAGCGCAATCCCTTGCTTGATGCACAATGGAATAATCGTCTGGTCGTGGTTTGCACAGAAGATGACGGGCTGACAGATCCGCCGCTGATGACCGCGCAATATGATGAGGCCTTTAAAGACTGGCCGGGCTATATCGAGCGCGATCTGATTCTGGTCTGGCTGACACATGATTATGTGATGAGCTGGCACCCCAAACCCCATGCTGTGAAAGCCGCCACCTTGATGATTGGCGGATCGGAGACGGACGATACAAATCTGCGCCGGCGCACAGGGTGTATTCCCGAAACCGGCTTCGTCTCCCTGATCGGCAAAGACGGCGATGTGAAATTGAGATCAGAACTCACGATCGCCAATGAAGACTTGTTTGCCGTAATTGACGCCATGCCGATGCGCCAAAGCGAAATGCAGCGAGATCAAAGCGACTAATTGACGAGCCGGGTCGGCTGAGGCACCTCGTCGGTCGATGATTGAGACCGCCCCCATCATAATCCTGCACCACCCCCAACTGGGGGAGAATATCGGCTCGGCCGCGCGGGTGATGCTGAATTTCGGGCTGACCGAGATGCGGCTTGTGGCGCCGCGCGATGGCTGGCCCAATCCGGCGGCCGACCCTTTATCGGCTGGCGCCTTTGAGGCCGGCGTGACGGTGGCGGTGTTTAATACGATTGAAGCGGCGATCGCTGATCTCGGCACGGTTTTGGCGACGACGGCCCGGCCGCGCGGGATGGAAAAGACCGTGGTGGATGCCCGGGGCGGCGTGGACCTGGTCAAAATGCGGGGTCAGAAAACCGGCATTGTCTTTGGGGCTGAGAATCATGGGCTGCCGAGCGATGTCGTGGCTTTGGCTGATGCCATTCTAACCTATCCGGTCAATCCGGGTTTTGCCTCCCTGAACCTGGCCCAGGCGGTTGGCGTGTTCTGTGCCAGCTGGGGCGCCAGTGCTGGGGCCGTTGGGCGATGGGAAGGCGAGAAAGCCGGGATTGAACCGCCCGCGCCGAAAGCCGACCTGATCCGCATGTTCGAACACCTGGAAGAAGAGCTGGACCGGGCCGGTTATTTCTATCCGCCGGACAAGACACCTTTGATGAAGACGAACATTCGCAATGCCTTCATTCGCGGCGACTGGACGATGCAGGAAGTGCGAACCTTTCGCGGGGCGATCAAGGCGCTTGCCCTTGGTCGCGGCAAGGCGCGGATCAAACGCGAAGACTAATTGCGGCGGCCACCGCCCGGGATATTGGATTGGACGAGCCGAGCAGAAAGATCGCGGCCTTCGGCGGCATAGGTCTGTTCGGCTGTCACCGCGTTTTCATCGCACGTCGGATGCAGGTCGCTGCCCCAAGAAAACCCGGCATTGAAACCATTGACCAAAGAGCGCCGCAACCCGCCCTGATACGGCGCTTCCAGTTCCAGCAGGCGAAGCATATAGCTGCGCCAATACTGATCATTACGTCCATTGCAGGCGATGCGAATGGCATGTGACTTCCCCAGAACTTCGGCCAGCGTGGTGACGTCGCGATAATAGTCCTGAGACGGCACCCGGCTCTGGCCATGGGCTGGCAGAGCTGGCAACACAGACAGACCCAACAGACAGGCTGCCAGGAGGACAGATTGATGCGGCAATTGTTGATTCATGCAAAATCCTTTGCCCGGATCGAAGATGCGCTGAAGCCTTTTTCTGATCGCATTTCGCCTCTCGTCCTTGATGATAATGGACATTTGAACCATCCGTGGGGCGAGAGTGAGGCAGACGCTGCCATCGCTTTCGGCACCCAGGATGCGTATTTTAGTCCGTCGGTTATGACTTATTTCCAAACACTGATGAGTTTTGAAAAACTGGAATGGTTTCAGTCCTCAGCGGCAGGCACAGAGCATCCCATGATCCAGGCCACCGGCAAAAAGGCGGCGCTATTCAGCGGCAGCCATGAACAGTCAGAATCAATCGCGGAATGGGTCCTCTGGGCCGGGCTCGACTTTTTTCAGGACGGGCGGGCGCGACGCCAGGCGCAGTCGGACAAGAATTGGACCCGTCTACCCTTTCGCGAAATGGCCGGGTCGAAATGGCTGATTTTCGGCTTTGGCGCAATCGGACAGGCTTGCGGTCGCCGCTTGCAGGCATTGGGCGCGGACGTGATTGGCGTTCGGCGAAACGTAGCCAGTTCTGACGCCGCAGACCGTGTGATCACACAAGACCAGGCACGAGCAGAGATCGCTAGCGCAGATGTCGTTCTGTTATGCCTGCCTCTGACGGAGGCGACTGAAGATTTCGCGGATGCCGCCTTCCTTGCGCAGATGAAGCCCGGCAGCCTGTTGATCAATGTCGGGCGGGGCGGTCTGGTGGATGAAACGGCGCTCTTTGCTGCGCTGGACAACGGCGCGCCAGCGCAAGCCTATCTCGATGTTGTGCGGGAGGAACCCCTCTCCGAAAACAGTCCGATCTGGACCCATCCGAACATTGTTCTGACACCGCATATTTCAGCCCTGACCATGGGTGCGCAAGTGCGCACCGATCAGGTTTTTCTGGAAAATCTTCAACGCTTCCTGGCTGGAAAACCCCTGCGAAATGCCGTGAGCAGCGAAGTGTTTGCCTAATCTGTCACAAATGTGTCATAATTGATGCATGACACATTCGGGTTTACTGTTCGAACGAGGCGCGAAAGCCACGGTCACAGGGTTGATCGTAATTTTGTGCGCGCTGCTGGTTCAGCCGGCGCATGCCACAGAGCGCCAGACGCTGACGCTGCTCGATAATGAACGCAACTGGCCGATCACGCCAATCATGATCAATGGTCAGACCAGCCGCGCCTTGCTTGATACAGGCGCTACGATCGCTCTGATCGACGATGCGCTGCTCGCCTTTGATGGGTCGAATGGTGCCACTCACGCAACCCAGGTGCGGGGAATAGGCGGCAATCGCGTCTTGCCCGTGACGACGGTCTCAACGCGAAGATGCTGCCAGGCTTGCGCGCCGGCGCTCAGCGTTGAGACCGTCGTC
>JBCBBC010000022.1:0-54113 GCA_038532145.1 Pseudomonadota bacterium
GAGAGTCGGTCTGATGACCAAAAGTGGAAACTTTGATAATTTTGGGGCGAGCACGCTCCCGGATGCCTTTTCCGAGATGAATTCGGAGTCATTGCAGGCAATGGCGACGAATTTGATGCAGGCCGTGCAGGAAGCGCAAAGCCTGCTGGTCGACTCTTTAAATGGCCCCGAATTTATGCCCCCCGCCCCCGGCCAGTCCGATCCGTTTGGCGGTATTGAAGCGCAAATGAAACTGGGCGCCGCCCTGGCCCGCAATCCGGAAAAATCCGGTCATGCCATGATGACGCTGTTCCAGGGCTGGATGAACCTGTTCCAGGCCATGGCAAATGGTACGCCGCTGCCCCGTGATCGCCGCTTTGCCGATCCGGAATGGGAGGCCAATCCGGCTTTCAATTTCATGCGCCGGGCATGGATGTTGAATGCTGAATGGCTGCAAGGTCTGGTCGATACCGTGTCGGACGATCTCGATGAGGATGTCAAACTCAAGGCGCGCTTCTATATCAACCAATTCGTCGACGCGATGTCGCCGACCAATATGCTGGCCACAAATCCAGCCGCTGTTCGGGCGATGATTGAAAGCAACGGTGAAAGCGTCCTGTCGGGCCTGCGCAATGCACGTCAGGACATGCAACGCGGCGATGGCCGTTTGTCCATCTCGCAAACAGACGAAACCGCGTTTGAAATCGGCAAGAATGTCGCCACGGCGAAAGGCAAAGTGGTCTTCCGCAACAAGCTGATCGAGATCATTCATTACAATCCGACGCGAAAAAAGATGCGCGAACGGCCGATGCTGATCTTCCCGCCCTGGATCAACAAATTTTATATCCTCGATCTGCAGCCGGAAAACTCGATGATCCGCTGGCTCTTGTCCAAGCGCGTCAACACATTCGTTGTGTCCTGGCGCTCGGCCGATGACGAGACCAGGGATTACACTTGGGATGACTATATCGAGCACGGCATTCTCGCAGCTGTGGATGCGGTCACCCGGGAGACCGGTTCGAAAAAGGTCAATACGGTCGGCTATTGCATTGGCGGCACATTGCTCAGTTCGGCGCTCGCGCATATGGGCAAAACTGGCGACAAGCGGATTCAGTCGGCCACATATTTCGCTTCGCAGTCCGATTTCGAACTGGCCGGTGAACTCAAGATCTTCACCGGCGAAGACGGCTTGCAACAAGTCGACAAAGTCATCGAAGAGCATGATGGCATCATGCCGGGCGAGATGATGGGCGAGACCTTTAACTGGTTACGCCCAGCTGATCTGGTCTGGCGCTACGTCGTCGACAATTACATGATGGGCAAACAGCCGCGACCGTTCGACTTGCTCTACTGGAATGCTGATCAGACGAATATTCCGGGCCCGACGCACAAGACCTATCTGACTGACTTCTACAATATGAACGCATTGTCGCGCGGCACATTCAAGGTCTTCGGCGAACCGGTTTCAATGGGCGATATCAAAATCCCGGTCTTCATTCAGGCCAGCCGCTCCGACCATATCTGCCCCTGGCATTCAATCTATAAAGGCGCCCAGAATTTCGGCGGCAAAGTCCAGTTCACGCTGGCCGGGTCTGGCCATATTGCCGGCGTGATCAATCACCCCGATGCGCAGAAGTATCAGCACTGGGTGAATGGCGAGCTGCCAAAAAACCCGGGGCGCTGGCTATCCGGCGCCGAAGAGCTGCCCGGTTCCTGGTGGACGAGCTGGTGGCAATGGTTGAGTCCGCGGACAGGCAAGAAAGTCGATGCGATACGCCCGAAAAATCACAAACTGGGATCCGCGCCCGGACAATATGCGGCCATGAAGCTGAAAGACATCGCTGCTGGCGCCAAGCCGGCGGGCCCCTATTCAGATGGGACAATGCCAACGCCGGGCCAGCCGCGCGCGAAGAAGAAACGCAAGCCGAGCTATCGCATGCCCGCAGGCTGGATGCCGCGCAGCTAATCAGCGAAGCGTTTCACCGGCGGCGCGGCTGAAAACCCAGCTGCCAAAAGACTTCGGTATGGCTGCGATGAAACGCTGCAATAGCTCAGTTGAGTAGGCCCATTTCGTGGCGATAGCGTCGACGCAACAGGTCAATCGGCGCAAGCTCACCGCTTTTAGCTTCCTCATAATGCCAATAGGTCCAGCCATTACAGGCGGGTGCTTGTTGCACAAATGCACCCATCCGGTGGATCGAGCCAGTCGCTTCGCCTGTGGTCAGGCTGCCATCGACACGAATGCGGGCATTGAACCGTTTCTTGGGTGACCAGAGACGATCCCCCGGTTTGAGCCAGCCATTTTCGATCAGCGCCCCAAAGGGCACGCGCGGCAGGGACTTCTTGCCCTTCTCGATTTCGAGCATGTCGCCTTCAATCGGCGTAATCGCTTTCAGGCGTGCCCGCGACAGACGGACATGGGCCGGATCCTGTTCAATGCCGACATAGGCCCGACCCAGTTTCTTCGCGACGGCGGCGGTTGTTCCCGTCCCGGAAAAGGGATCGAGCACCACATCCCCTGGTCCGGAGGTTGCCAGCAGGATGCGCTGCAACAAAGCTTCCGGCTTTTGCGTCGGATGCGCCTTCTTGCCGTCATCCCCTTTCAAACGTTCGCCGCCCGAACAGATCGGGATCAACCAGTCTGATCGCATTTGCTTGTCTTCGTTGAAGGTCTTTAGCGCGTCATAATTGAACGTGACTTTCGATTGATCGGATTTACCGGCCCAGATCATCGTCTCGTGCGCATTCTGGAATCGCGTGCCCTTGAAGTTCGGCATTGGATTGGACTTGCGCCAGATGACATCATTCTGAATCCAGAAACCGGCATCCTGCAGCACCGTCCCGACGCGGAAAATATTGTGATACGAGCCGATCACCCAGATCGCGCCATTGTCTTTCAGCACGCGGCGACATTCGCTCAACCATTGATGCGTGAATAAGTCATAGGCGTCAAAACTATCAAACTGATCCCAGGCGTCTGTGACGCCGTCGACGACAGATTGGTCCGGCCGTGTCAGGCCACCGCCAAGTTGTAAATTGTAAGGCGGGTCGGCGAAAACCAGATCCACCGACTGGTCCGGAAGGCGGGACAAAACGTCGACGCATTCGCCTTCAATAATCGTGTTCTTGTTGAGCTCCATGCCCTTGGCTTCCCATCGTCGAATCAGTTGCGAATCAGAAGCACCCCAAATGAGTCTGTTCGGGTTGATGATTCGTTACCGGCCGCAAAACTGATTCGCACCCAATTGTTTTGATATCGAAATTAACCGAGTCGGACCTGTGGACAAGTCTGTGGAATTTCGCGACGCGACGATAGTGCTTGCTTTTGGTGACACGCGCGTCATCTTCGATGTATGAGCTCTTCGCCCAATCGATTGCCGCTGCCGCGCGTCCTTGCATTTGCCAGCGTTGGAATGCCCTTGGCCGCGGTGGGTCTGCCGATGGCCGTGTTCGTTGCCCCCATGTATGCCGAACAGCTCGGCCTCGGCACAACCATGGTGGGCCTGATCTTCATGATCTTGCGGTTCTGGGACCTTGGCAGCGATCCGGTCATGGGGTGGTTGGTGGATTCCCGCCCTACAAAACATGGCCGGATCAAGCATTGGTTGATTGGCAGCGTTCCCATACTGATGCTGGGCGCGTTTTTCATGTTCATGCCGATGGGCGAGACCGTGTCGCCGGCCTATCTGGTCGTCTGGCTCATCGTTTTGTGGCTTGGCTTCACAATGCTGCAAACCCCGCATCAATCCTGGGTGCCGATGATCACGACGGCCTATGATGAACGGTCGCGCCTGTTTATGTGGCGCGAAGTGATCAGCACAATGACACTGCTGACCCTGCTCATCGTCCCGACTCTCCTGGCGCTGAATTACGGCATTGAACGCCGCGGACAGGTTCAGGCCATGGGCACCATTCTGATGATCGTCCTGCCGCTGACGGTCTTGCTCGCCGTCCTGTTCGTTCCAGATCCAGCGCCGAAGACCGATCAGGCCCCGACCCGGTTCAGCTGGACGGCCATCAAATCAGCGATTCAAAATCCCAACATGGCGCGGATCATCATGGTTGAGATCCTGGTCGGCATCGCGATCGCCGGGACCGGCGGCACGTTCCTGTTCGCTGCGCAATGGGGGTTTGGTGTGATCGGTCTGGCACCGGTCATTCTGATGGTCTTTTTCATTGCCGGGTTTGCGGCAATGCCGCTTTGGGTTCGCCTGTCGGAACGTACAGAAAAGCACTCTGTCTTCATGATCACCTGCATCTGGTCGATCGTGACGTATCTGGTCTATTTGCCCCTCAGCGCAACCGGCGGCGGACCGGTCTATTTGCTCATTGCCGCGGTCGTGTCCGGGATCGGTTATGGTACGCCCTTCATTCTCGCGCGATCCATGGTCGCTGACGTCATAGAAGCCGAGCAAGCCAAGACCGGTGAGAACCGATCCGGGATGTATTATTCGCTGATGTCGGGCGCTTATAAAACGGGCGCCAGTTTTGCGATTGGCATTCCTTATATATTGCTGGGCGCCTGGGTCGGGTTTGACCCATCTGGCGAGAACAGCCCCGAAGTGGTGCGCGGCTTGATGTTTGTCTTTGTTGGCGTGCCCGTCGTGTCTTACGCATTAGCGGCGTTTATCCTCCGCAATTATCGCCTGACCCGCGCCGAGCAAAAAGCCAATGCCGAAATCCTCACAACCCAGGCCGCGGAATAGCTCATACATCCATTCTGTATTGATCGCCTTTCAGAACCGGCGGCTGAAACAGATCCGTGCGCAATGGCGTTCGCTGCGGCTGTAGGCCTAGTCGGCGTACGATGCGCGCGAAGCGTTGCCCGATCAATTTGGCCTCGACGCCCTTGCCCGCGCCGCGGGTGAACCAATCGGCATCATAGTCTTTGCCCCCGCGCATCTGACGCAGCAGATTGATCACGCGCGCGGCCCGGTCGGGATAATGCTGCACCAGCCATTCGTGGAAAATGTCTTTCAACTCGTGCGGCAAGCGCAGCATGACATAGCCCGCCCCGATCGCGCCGTTGTCCTTTGCCGCCTCCAGCAGGGCTTCAAGTTCGGGCGCGTTCAGGGCCGGAATGATCGGTGCGGCCATGACGGTCACGGGGACGTCGGCGTCACTCAAAGCTTTGACCGTTTGATAGCGCTTGTGCGGCGCCGCCGCCCGCGGCTCCATCCGGCGCGCCAGTTTTGGGTCGAGCGTGGTGATGGAAACACCCACACGACAAAGCTGCCTTTCGGCCATTGGCGCGATCAAGTCCAGGTCGCGCTGGATCAACGCCGATTTGGTCAGGAGCGAAACCGGATGATTGTGCGCGCTCAAAATTTCCAGAAAGCGCCGCGTCAATTCCTGCTGACGCTCAACCGGTTGATAGGCATCCGTATTCACGCCAAGCGCAATCGGTCTTGGAACATAGCCGGGCCGCGACAATTCTTTCAACAAGAGATCCGGTCCATCGGGCTTGTAGAAAAGCTTGCTCTCAAAATCCAAACCCGCCGACAGACCATGATAGGCATGGGTCGGCCGGGCAAAACAATAGACGCAGCCATGCTCACAGCCGCGATATGGATTGATCGAGCGGTCGAAGTGAATGTCGGGCGATTTATTGAACGTGATAATCGTCCGCGGGGTCTCCTTGGTGAGCGTGGTCGTGAGGGGCGGCGCGTCCTCTTCAATCGTATCCCAGCCATCATCCCAGGCCTCGCGGGTTTCGGGTTCAAATCGCCCCGTCTGGTTCGAGACGGCGCCGCGTCCGCGGTGGTGGAAGCGTTCCTGCACCTCCACCACATCCGTCCGGCCCACCCGGCCATTTGTCTTCAGTTTTTGTCCCGTTCTCATGATGCGGATAGCAGCACGGAATCTAGAACAAAACAAGAACTTTTTATTATCTATCCACAGCGTTCCGAAGACTGCGATTCAATCCTAAGCCACTTTTCGCAATCAAGAATTGTCTCGCTGTCTCTATTCAACGGGAAGCAGAAAATTGGTCGGGCTCGATTAAGATCCGCGAAAGCGCGCCCTCCATAATTCTAGCAAGAGAGATCGCCCGCGCTCGGCCATGAACCCCGAAGCCAGAGCGGAGCGACACAAGAATTACATGGAGATAGACGGTGCGGAAAAAACTTGGATGGGTCTCGATTGCAATCCTGGCAGCCGCCTGTTCCGGCGGTGATACAGAGGGCGGCGCCAGCACCCCCGCAACCGGATCAACGCCCCCGACAGGAACACTGAATACAGCGCCGTCAATTTTGACAACGGAAATTCGGACGCAGCCCGGGACCGAAATTTCGATGACACTGTCGGCAACCGATCCGGACGGCGATGACATCACCTTTTCGAAAGTTTCCGGCCCGGATTGGCTCTCGCTGACCTCGAACGGGACCGTCTCCGGCAGCTCAAGCGCAGACGATTTTGGCACACATGAATTGGTCGTCGACGCCAGCGATGGCAGCGAAACGACTCGGGCAACCATCAATGTCACATTGTTTCTGGATGCCATTGAACAAGCCTTCAAGACCGGGGATTTTACCTATATCACTGAGCATAGTGACGCTGATATTCAGACCATCTTACAGGATGAGATTGCCGCCGTCCGCGCACGCAATACAGCCGCGATCAGAGAAATTTTTGAGCTCAATCCGGATGGGACAGTCGCCGAAGACAGCGTCGTTGGACTCAGTTGGTTCCCGTCGATCGGTTTCACATCACACTTCTATCCGAAATTCCCTTACAGTTTCCCGCTTTTGACGACCAATGCGGGCGGTCCGGCCCGGCATTACGGAATCCTGGGCGAAGTTGAGAGAGCGCGGTTTGCCGCTTTTGGGGCGTCACCATTTCCCAACAATTACGAGGCGACCAATCCTCGCAGCCGCATGCTGAAAAATACGATCGACTGGCTTGTCCAGACCGACGATGACGGCACCCTGAACATCATGCTCGGCCACATTCAAGAACAGAATGATGAGCAGAATGCGCGCGAATGGCTCATCGACGCATTCGGAGATGGCGTCTCGGTGCGCGGCGCCGGAGCTTGCCGGGGTGAGAATTTCGCGACTTGCGTCAATGCGGGTGCAGATCTGATGATCGTATTTCAGGACATGAACAATGACGGTGAGAGAGAGTCTGTCCGCACCGCCATCCGAGACGCGATGCAAAATGGTGTCGCGCTGCTCCACGTCAAGAAATACAATGAGGACACTGGCCTGGGCGCTGACATTCAAGCCATACTCAGAGGCGCGCGTTCAGATATCACCTATCCGAGATTCACCCATCTTGATGCGTTTTCGCCGACGGATTCAGTGTATGGATGGGAGCCTGACCTGATTGGCGAGATCGAGATGCTCGTGGCCGGCATTCAGAACGAAACGCATGATTATGATCTCAGCGTCTGCGTTGATGCCTTCACCTGCGAAGAAAATGTCGCCTTCAACTCAGAAATAGCATCGGGCCTCGAAAGCCTGCGCGATCATGTGCTCGATTTTGACCGCGACCTGCGCGATCCGTTCGAGACCTATTACGAAAATCGTTTCTTCGCGGCCTTGATGCTGACCGGCGATTACTATCGCAGCCTCACCACTTTCCCGATGCCCAAGGCAAGCACACCATCCTCAGACATTATTCGCGCGCTCTTTGGAGATCTTTCGGTGATGACGAACCGAAACACGCAGCCTGTGATGCCAGATATGGGCGTGTTTTCAAGATCCGAGTTTGAAGACGTGGACCTCGGGGACGCACGCATCACACTTTCTGGCGGCGGCCCCTATCAGACATCGGGTCTTTATGCCCTGCCGGGAGAAACCTTCACGGTCACCCGACATGATACATCCAGTGCCAATGTCAAAATTCAGATAAACTCGCTCAGCACCGCGTCAGGTCACCCGTTCCGCACGATTGACGGCAGCGAGTACAATCGGCCGGTCGCAGTCAATATCGGGCCGCGAACGCTGGCAAAAGCCATCACCGTTGCGGGCAATAATCTGAACCCCATGATCGAGATGACATCGCCCTATGGAGGTCCGATCCACGTCTACTTTGACAGTCCAGACGAGGCGATCGACCTGGCTTTCGCCAATGTGGCGAGACATCCCGTGTGGCGCGGGCCGGAAGATAATGAAGCGTTCGCGATCGACCTGGTCGCAGATCAATTCGATTGGGCCGAGTTCGTTACGCCGCGGTCTGAACTTCATTCGCAAATCCCGGAAATGCAAGAGACACTAGATATTGCGCGTTATGGCAATCCGGCGACCCTCGCCGATGATATGGCGAATTATTTTTCAGATTGGCCGCATTGGTTTGATGGTCTAAGCGGTTCGGCGATCCGGGAGAGTGATGACCTGGCATCCTATCTCGAAATGCTCGAGATCACTCCTCAATCGGCATTCGAATCCGTCACGCACGTAACGACTGGATCAGCATTTTGCGCGCCCCCATGCAATGCCCCCGCTGATGAATTGCCAAACCGGTTCGATCCGCTCGACCCGGACCATCAAGCCGTGTTGACAAACACTTTAGCCCGCCAGGGTGGGCTGCGCTTTTCGGATATCATGGAAGAGACAATGGAAGATCTGTTGATCATGCATAGCCAATTCCGCGAGATTCAATCCAATGGCGTCGCTGCAACAGAATGCCAAGCCTTGCCGCACGCAGACTTTTACGCCCATGTCCAATCAGGCTTCGCAACAGGCACAACGGCACGTTTCGAGCCGGACGAAAATTGGACCGCCGCGGATCGGGAGAAAGCCTATCTCATACAATTGATGGCCGCGCTGGAAGCCGACGGTGCGCTGGAAAGTGGTTGGGATTTATGGCCGCGCGTAACCACTATTGCCCGTCTATATGCTGAGAGCAGCAATTCACTTGCTTGGCATGGCGAACCTGGTCGCAAGCTCGGATTTGTCGATATAACAGCGCGACAAGCCTCCTTCTTGCCGGATCAGGCGCTTTTCAACACATTCGTAGCGTGGGCGGCACAACGCGACTTGCGGCCATTTCGTGAGGCCTATGGCTATAGCGCGCCCGGCATTCTCAGCAATCCTGTTTTAGACAATCAGAACCTACCACCGCTCGAGCCCGCCTTCTATGCGATCCCGGAGACAGGTCATTGCGCGAGCCTCGCCTATGATGAACTCCCCGTCGATGGGGTCAGCGCCTGGCCACAATAGCGCTCGCATTTTTCCTGTTTCCGGAGTCAGACAATGCTGAAACACGCTATAAGCGTATCGCTCGCCATGATCCTTGTCGCTTGTTCGGCGGAGGAAGAGGACATGATGGACGGCGATGTGCCGCCAACCACGATCACAGATCCTGCGGACACGCCTCCCGAGACGCCGCCCGAAACCCCGCCAGACACACCCCCTGACCCAGAACCAAATTCAGCCCCGTTGATCGAAACCGAGTCCCTATCAGGGCAGGAAGGCACGCCGCTCTCAGCGACCCTGCAAGCGTCAGATGCCGATGGCGACGCGATTTCCTTCGCATTGGTCGATGGTCCGAAATGGCTGCGCATCAGCGCCGCCGGCGAAGTCACCGGCACACCTGGCGGTGCCAACATTGGTGAGGACCCCATCACCGTTTCCGCCACTGACGGCACGGACACGAGCGAAGCCGAGATCGACCTCGAAATCATCTATGACCCGATCGAACAAGCGCTCCGCACCGGCGATTATACGATCATTGTCGACGAGACAGATTTGACGCCCGCCGAGGCCATGCTCGTGGATTTTGAGCGGATCCGGGCTTTAAACAATAACGACCTTGAGACGCTTTTTGAGCTTGGCGGGAACGGCCAGGCGCTGGCGCAGAGTCTGACCGATTTAACCTGGATGCCGACAAATCAAGCGGTGTTCACAGAGCCGGTCTTTGGTCAGAGCCTGCCGCTCGTTTATCTAAATACCGATCTCGACGGAGAGGCTTTGCCTGCACCTTTCACCATCGCAACAATTGGACAACGACACTACACGCGCTTTGCCGTCCTCGGCGACAACCCGTTTCGGCAGGTGGCGCTCGACGAGACGAGTGTGAATTCGGATCTGCTCACGCTCATGGAGAACACGTTTGACTGGCTGATTGAAGCAGATCTGGATGATGGCTTTGATATCGTGATCGCGAATATGCCGGAGACGAATGCCTATCCAGATCAGACGACAACGCGCGATTGGCTGACAGATACCTTTGAGGATTCCATCTCATACAATGATGCAGGCGATTGTGATGGTCCCGAACTCGAATCCTGCATCACTGATGAAACCGATCTCATAATTCTGTCTCAGCATATCCCCAGCACGGATATGACGGCTGAGGTTTCGAGCCAGGTCGAACAGGCGCTGCTAGACGGCGTGCCGGTTCTCTATTTGACCGGCGTGCAGGGCGTCAACACGTTCGGATATGAGATGCTCGACCTGCTCAATCTCGGCTTCGCAGGGCGCAACACTTCCCAGCATCAAACTGTGGGCTTTTCCCCGGTCGGGACCCTGCGTGATTGGCAACCTGGAACCGCGAGCGAGATTGAAACGCTTATCGATCGCATTGAACGTGACGATATCGATTATGACCTCTCAATCTGCAACCATCACTGGCAATGTTTGGAGAATACAGACTTTGCTGCGGACATCACAGCCCCCCTTGAGCGCATGCGCAGCGCCCTCGATGTCTTGCACGATCAGAAAGGCCTCGCATTTCCTGTGTCTGAAGGGGAACGCTGGCTTGGATTAGGTCTGCTGGTCGGCGACCATTATCGCAGTCAGACCACCTATCCAATGTCGGAAACCGATACGCCGAGCGTGGACATTGTCCGTGCCATGTATGGTGACCTTTCGTTTTTTGTGGCGCGCGATATCAATCCGCCCGCCAGTCTGGGCTCGTTTGGCACGGCGGAGTTCGCGAACCACTTGCGCGGAAATAAGTCGGTCACCCTGTCCCCCCGTCGCCCATTTCTCACCACGGGCGTTTACGCCATTCCAGGTGAGACAGTCACCGTTACGCGGACCGATGACAGCGATCTCGCCGTGCGCTTGAAAGTCCATTCCATAAGAGAAAAAGCCAACTCCCCATTTCGCTACACTTATGAACGGCCTCTGGTATTATCCTCCCGCCTGATGACCATCGCGCCCGGCGAGACGCTGTCATTCACCTCCGCCACGGGCGGGCCCATCCACGCCTATTTCGCGACCGATGAAGACGACATTTCGCTGGATTTTGAAAATGTCGGCGAACATCCCGTCTGGCGCGGACCGGACGATTCAACCGCCTTTCTGAACGAGATCAGTTTGAGCGATTATGACTGGGTCGAATTCGTTACGCCCAACTTCGAAGTGCACTCGCAGCGATCGAAAATATTAGAGACGTTCAATCGGCCTTACATTTCTTCGCCAAGCGACCTCGCGGATATGATCGATATCTATATTCGAGATTGGCCACATTGGTTGGCCGGCTGGGAAGGTCCGGGGATTTCGCAAAATCCGGACTTGCGGGCATTCGCCGAGGCGCACGGTCTGACCATCCCAATCCTCGATACGGTCAAACACATGAACGCGGACCGGCCACATTGCACCCTCGCCGTGCCGCGGTGTGCCGGCACATCCGGTAATCCGTACGATGCCCTCTGGTTTTTTGATCCCATTTATCTCGGGGATTTGCATGAACTGGGTCACGGCCTCGAGTTCCGTTCGCGGCATCACTTTGAAGGCGGCAACGCCACGCATTCAACCACCAACATGTACTCCCATCATACGAATTATCGATACTACTCTGAGACAGGAAACAGCAATTTCCAGTGGTGCGGGGAACTGCCTCATGAAGCGCTGTACGATATAGTCCAGGCCAGCCAGTCCAGCTCCGATCCGGGTCAATATATGCGCGATACTGACCTCACAAGTTCTGGCGAACAACAGGCGATGTTTGTGCAACTCTTCGCCGCGCTGGAAAACCAGGGCGTATTGGATGATGGTTGGCAAATGATGCCGCGCCTGAATCTGGTGACGCGCGAGTTTCAAAGCGCCAATAATGATGAGAAATGGGCTGACAAGGCGGATGGGCTTGGCTTTGGTGGCATGGACCGCACCACGGCCTTCTCGCTGTCACAGAATGATTGGCTCTTGATCGCTCTGTCCTGGTCAGCGCAACGCGACCTGCGCGAATACCTGGAGATGTGGGGCTATATTTATAGCGACGACACCCTGGATCATGTCGCGGGTTTGAACCTGCCAGCGCTGGACCCAGCCTATTATGCGATTGGCAGCACCGGACACTGCTTCGGGTTTGATCACGATGAGCTGCCGATCGATGGGCACACCAGCTGGCCATCTAGCACAGCCTTTTCCAAAGTTGCGGCATTCACGCCGGATTATCTCCGGTTTGCCGGGCATGAGCACGATGAGATGTGCTCCTTCGGCGAACCGCTCTCGACCTCGAACTAGAAATTCACGCGGTTCGAAACGGTGCCGTCGACGATCAGGTTTGATCCGGTCGTATACGCTGATCGAGGACTGGCGAGGAATACGGCGGCATCCGCAATTTCCTGCGGCGTCGCACAGCGCCCGGTGGGGTTGCGTGAAACGGCCTGTTTGAAGAAGTCCGGCATATTCTGCTCGACCATATGCCAGACGCCGCCTTCGAAATAGACCATGCCTGGCGAAACCACATTGGTGCGGATGCCGCGCTTCGCATGCTGGCGCGCCAGGCCTTTCGCCATATGAATAAGGGTCGCCTTGATTGGTCCATAAGAGGCGGCATTGTCAGCCACGGCCGCAGAGATCGAAGCGATGATGATAAAGGCCGCATCGCCCTTTTCGTCGGCCGCTTTGCCGAGAAAGGGCTCAGCCGCGTCAAATGCGTTCACCGCGCCCAGGACATCGAGTTCGAAATTCTGTTTCCACGACTCCGGATCATTGCCTTGCGCCATGGCCCCCGCATTCGAGACCAGAATGTCGATGCCGCCCAGGTCTTCTGCCGCGCTTTTGATCCAGGCCTTTAATTGCTCGCCTTGTGTGACGTCGACAGAACCACCCGTGGCGCGAACGCCTTTGGCTTCGAGTTCGGTGACCGCTGCCGAAACCTGATCTGCGTTTCGCGCGCAGATCGCGACATTCGCGCCTTCATCCGCCAGCGTATCGGCGATCGCGCGACCGATGCCCCGCGTCCCGCCGAGAATGACGCAATTTTTGCCGTTTAGCTTGAGGTCCATGTTCAGCGCTCCGATGTGTTTGCCTGGAACTGTCTTAGAAGGTCGTCCAACCGGCGATAAGGCCTCACGTCGGAGCAAGGCTAAAGCGCGAGCTTCAAGGCCTTGGCAAAAACGCTTGGCAAATGATCCAACGCGATCTTGATCGGAGTCGTTTGCGCGCAATTGTCCGCGCGCGCCCGCCAGACTTTCAAGGTCAGGCCGAAATGCGTGAACACATGCCGGACCTCTCCAATTTCCTCCCAATTCCCCTGTGAGGGGAATTTTGGTAGACCCAACTCGCCTGACCAACTCGATGTGGGCAATCCCATCATGCCCCCCAGTAAGCCGCGGTCCGGTCGGGTTTCCGTCAGCACGGTGCGATCTGGACCGACCAAGACATAAACGTGGCCGAGGCGTTTTGGCTTCGGGCTCTTCTTCGGCTTTATCGGATACCGTTCTGGCGCTCCCTCAGCCCGGGCCAGGCAAAAGCTGCAGACGGGACAGATCAGGCAGTTCGGCGATTTCGGCGTGCAAATCGTCGCCCCAAGATCCATCAGGCCCTCTGCAAACTCGGCCGGGCGATCTTCCGGGACGAGCGCTTCTACCACGGATTTCAGATGGGCTTTTTCGGCTTTCCACACCCCTTTAAGAGCCAGCAAGCGGGCAAAGACCCGATCGACATTGCCATCAACCGCCGCGGCGCGGCGTCCGAAGGCGAGTGCGGCAATGGCGCCCGCAGTGTAAGGCCCGATGCCGGGCAAGCCCCGCAAGCCGTCCACGGTATCAGGCCATGTGCCGAGCTCAGCGACCTCCCGGGCACATTTCAGAAGATTGCGCGCCCGCGCATAATATCCGAGTCCGGCCCAGGCCCCCATGACATCGGCATCGTCTGCCGCCGCCAGGGCTTCAACGGTCGGCCATCGCTCCGTGAAGGTCAGAAAGTAGCGCGTTGCGTGCGGCACCGTAGTCTGTTGCAACATGATTTCGGCCATCCAGACGCGATATGGATCCGGACGAAATCCTTGCGCGCGTGCGGCAGGCCCGGCGCGCCAGGGCAGCTCGCGCGCCGAAACGGCGTACCATTCAAGCAGTTCTTTGCTAAAGTCTGCAAAGTGTAACTTTTCATCCATGTTCATGCCGGGCAAACTGTTCTGAATGGTAAAACGATCAAGCCTCGATCCTTTGGAAGAAGCCCGCGCGCGCGTCAAACTCCGCTATGCCAAAGCCAAGCCAGTGCATCCTGGCCCAGGCACAATTGGCAAAGCCGCAATGCGCTTGGCACGCAAGAAAATGCCGACCAAAGCGCCAACACTGAGCCGCCTGAAAGTCCAATGGAGAGAAATTGTTGGCGAACAGTTGGCGCGCTTATGTCGTCCGGAAAAGCTAACACCTGCCAAAGGTGGGCGTCGCTTGACGCTCACCGTTATTCCGGCGGCGGCCGGCCTGGTTCAGCATCAAAGCGAGATCATTCGTCAGCGTGTCTCTGTGGCGGCCGGCGGCGATATCACGGCGATCAAACTTCTGCAGGGACATTTTGGGCCAACACCGACACGATCAGCGCAAAAACAAATTCCACTCACACCCGAACAGCGTGACGCTTTATTGGCCAGCGCACAGAGTATTGATGATGAAAAACTGCGGGCCGCTCTGGTGGCTCTGGGTGAAGCCGTGCTAACGGCAGAACCTGAAGACGATAAACCTGACGCGCGTCCCCACACGCTCCCGTTCTGAACCCTGAAAGGTCCTTCCATGTTTCGATTTTCCCGTCGCGCGGCGCTAATCGCTGTTTCCGCTATTGCAGTGACCGCGTGTGGGGCAGCCGATTCGAGCAATGCGCAGACGTCGGGGTCAGGGGAGATCGCTTTGACGGACATCGCCCTGGGCGCCGATAATGCTCCGATCACCATGGTCGAATATGCCAGCTGGACCTGCCCCGCCTGCCTGCAATTCCACTCGGACGTCATCCCGATGTTGAAATCGGATTATATCGAAGCCGGTCACGTGAAATTTGTGTTCCGCGAATTTCCGACCGCACCCGCTAATGTTTCTGTGGCGGGATTCGCGATCGCAAGATGCGCCGGCGAGGACCGGTATTATGATGTCATCGACGATTTGTTCGCTGCCCAATCCAATATCTTGAACCTATTACGCTCTGGCGGGGACATTGCCGGCGCGCTCAGGACACTCGCCTCCAGCTACGGCATCACAGGAGAGGGTTTCGATGCTTGTCTCAGCAATCAGGATATCACCTATGCGATCAGCGAATCCGTGATGAAAGGCGACAGCCAAGGGGTGAACTCCACGCCCACCGTCTTTCTCAATGGCGAAAAACTGCAAGGCTATGATTGGCGCTCCGCGGACGGCATGAAAGCCTTGCTTGATTCCAAACTGAATTTGCCAGCAGAGACCGAAACGACCGTCGATTAAAGGTCATTTCGACGCCGCAACGGCGTTAACTTCTTGGCAACCAATCCGACTCAGACTGTTAAGGAAAGGTTATGAGAATGATCCGATTCACCCGTCGTGGCGCAGTAGGCGCCCTCGCTGCTTTGGCGCTTTCCGCCTGTGGCTCCAGCTCCGAGAGCGGAGACTCAAACGGTGATTCTGGTGCGTCCAGCGGCGGCGATGTGGTCCTTCAGGACATTATCTTTGGCGATCCTGACGCGCCGGTGACGCTGATTGAGTATGCCAGCTGGACCTGTCCGGCCTGCCTCGATTTCCATTCTCGTATTATGCCGACCATAAAGACCGACTATATCGATACAGGCAAAGTCCGGCTTGTATTTCGGGAATATCCCACCCCGCCCATGAATATAGCGGTCGCCGGGTTTACCTTGGCCCGCTGCGCCAATGATGAAACCTATTATGACTTGCTCGATGAGCTTTTCATGCGTCAGGACGCTATTCTGACGCTGGCCCGTCAAGGTGGCCCGGTCGTGGAAGCCCTACAACAGGTCGGCGCCAATCATGGCATTGCCACAGAAGCAGATTTTGAGGCCTGTCTGGCCGATCAGAACAGCCGCGATGCCATTCGGGCATCGATTGCGGCCGCACAGAGCAAAGGCGTGGCCGCCACGCCGACCTTCTTTTTAAACGGTGAAAAGCTCGACAATAATGTGCGCATTTCAACCGCCACTTTTACCGCTGTGCTGGACGAAGCGCTCGGTGAGCCGGCCGACGAATAGGGATTGAGGGGGGCTGCATGCAGTTAACCGAATTACGCATTGCGGGCTTCAAGTCATTTGTTGACCCTGAAGCTGTACCAATCCGACCCGGTCTGACCGGTATTGTCGGCCCGAATGGATGCGGCAAGTCGAATCTGCTGGAAGCCATGCGCTGGGCAATGGGCGCCAATTCCGCCAAGGCCATGCGCGGCGGTGAGATGGATGATTTGATCTTTTCCGGGGCTGCCGGGCGCCCGGCCCGCGAACTCGCGGAAGTCACGCTTGTGCTCGACAATAGCGCCCGCACGGCACCGCCAGAATTTAACAGTTCAGACACGCTGGAAGTGATGCGCCGCCTCAAACGAGGCGCGGGTTCGAGTTATAAACTGAATGGCCGCACGGTGCGCGGCAAGGACATCAAACTCCTTTTTGCGGATGCCTCGACCGGTGCCAACTCGCCCTCGCTGGTGCGCCAGGGCCAGATCAGTGAGCTAATTGGGTCAAAGCCGCAGAATCGCCGTCGCATCCTGGAAGAGGCGGCAGGTATTTCCGGGCTCAACACACGACGCCATGAAGCAGAGCTGAAGCTGCGCGGTGCTGAGACCAATCTCGAACGCCTGACCGAGGTCTCGGCGGAGGTCGAACGCCAGCTTGAAAGCTTGAAGCGACAGGCTCGTAAAGCGCGCAAATATAAAGAACTGAGCGAAAAGATTTCGGCGCTGGAAGCGTTTCTGGCGCATCTGAAATGGCACACAGCCAAAGAAGACCAGGAAACCGCCGCCGTTTCGCTGGCACGCGCCAAAACCGAAGTCGAGCGGCTCACCCGCGAAGCCGCGATCGCTGAAACCAAGCGATTGGAAGCGAGCGAGGGCATAGGTCCGCTCCGCACTGCTGAAGCAACCGCCTCAGGCAAGCTGGGACAAGCGAAAATTGAACTCGCCCGAGTTGAAACAGAGCGCAAGAATGCGGCCGACTTGCTGGCTGGACTGGAGCGCGAAGCCGAACGCCTGGCCGAGGATATCCAGCGCGAACAGGCCCAGAAAGAAGAAGCCGAACGCACGCTCGCCGACGCCAAGGAAGCCCTCGCTGCCCTGCCGGTCGAGAATGATACGACCAACAAGGAAAAAGAAGCCGACGCCGAACGCGTGCTGGCTGAAGCCAAAACCGCCCTTGAGGCGGCGCAAAACGATGCCGATGCCAAGAGCGAGGCATTCGCCCAGAAACGCGCTGAAATCCAAGCCCTGGAAGCCAATGCGAACGCCCACAAGCGGCGCATGGAAAGCCTGGAACAAGAAGTATCGCACCTGCGTGCTGCCGTCGCTGAGTTACCTGACACATCTGCGCTCACCAATGAACTGGATGTGGCGCGCGATGCGGAAACAGCCGCTGAGACCGCTCTGAAAGCCGCGCAGGACACGCTTGAGGCGGCTGAGCAGGCTGTGCTCGACAAACAGGAGGGCGAACTGACGGCTAAGGCGCCCGCCGACGAAGCGCAGGACGCTCTGCGGACGCTGGAAACCGAGATTGCCGGCCTGACGCGCCTGCTGCGCAAGGCTGAGACCAATCAAAGCCCACCGGTTGTCGAACAAATGCGGACACGGGATGGCTATGAGAAAGCCGTCGCCGCAGCGCTCGGCGATGATTTGCAAGCGCCGACGGACCGGTCAGCCTCGATTTACTGGGGTGGCAGCGTGGTCAAGACACAGGCCCTGCCGGGCTATGCTAAGCCCCTGACGGATTTTGTCGAAGCGCCGGGCGAATTGGCAGCACGCCTGTCGCAATGCGGTGTGGTTTCGCGCTCTGAAGGCGAAGAACTGGCCAGTGAGCTGCTGCCTGGACAACGCCTGGTCACGCTGGACGGACATTTGTGGCGCTGGGACGGCTTCACGCGAACGCCAGCAGCCCCTGTAGCGGCCGCTGAACGTCTGGAACAACAGGCCCGCCTGGAAGCCGCGCAAGCGACGCTCGGCCCGCAACGTCAGGAAGTATCCGAACTGCAGGCCAGGTTCGCCACAGCCCGCGGCGAACGGATTGGCGCTGAGGAAGACCTGAAGCGGTTCCGGAGCAATGTTCAGGAGGCCGCGCAACGGCTGGAAACCTCGCGTCGCAACCTTGCCAGTGCCAAACAGCAGGCGGATCGCGCCAGCCTGAAAGCTGACGCAGCGAAAGAGAATCTGGCCCGCGTCGAATCCGATTTGGCGATTGCCGTAGAAGCCTATCAGACCGCAGCCAAGCCGGAGAATACGGAAGTTCTGGTCCAGCTCGAGCAGGCCGTTGCTGATTCCCGCCTGCGCCTGACAGCTGCCCGTGAGCGGGAAACCGAATGCCGCGGCCGCCTGACCGACCTGACGCGCAACCGGCAGCAAGCCATGGCCCGACGGTCGGCGCTGGAAGCAGACGTCAATCGCTGGGATGGCCGCCTCAATGCCTCCGCGGCGCGGGTCGAGTCTCTGGTGAAACGCCGGGCTGAAGCCGCCAGCGAGGCGGGACATGCCCGCGCGCGACCGGAGGCTCTGCAGACGCAGCTCGATGGCCTCGCCACGCGGGTCGAAGGCCTGGAAGCAGAACGCCAGGAAGCCGCTGATACGCTGGCCGCACGCGAAGCCGAGATCCGCGAAGTCGAAGATACGGCCCGTTCAACCAATAATCTCGCCATGAGCGCCCGCGAAACGCTCGCCATCGCCAATGCCAAGCTTGAGAATGCGACCGAGCGGCTGGGCGAAGCCTCGGAAATCGCGCAGGCCCAATTCCAGCGCGCGCCGGAAGGTCTTCTGGCCATCGCCAAAGCAGGCCTAGAAGACGAGGAAATGGAGGCTCTGGACGTCCAGGAAGCCGACCGGCAGCTCGATTTCCTGCGGCGCGACCGCGAAAATCTCGGCGGCGTCAATATGGAAGCCGAAGCAGAGGTGGAAGAAATTTCGTCTCGCCTGGGCCTTCAGGCGGAAGAAAAAGCCGATCTGACGGCCGCCATCGCCAAGCTCCGCGAAGGCGTCGCCGCGCTCAATGATGAAGGCCGTAGCCGACTCCTCGGTGCTTTCGACCAGGTCAACGAGCACTTCAAGGCGCTGTTCACCGCCCTGTTCCGTGGCGGTGAGGCCGAATTGCGTCTGATCGATGCAGATGACCCCCTCGCTGCGGGCCTTGAAATCTTCGCGCAGCCGCCTGGAAAGCGTTTGGGGACCCTGTCTCTGATGTCAGGCGGTGAGCAAGCGCTGACCGCGACAGCGCTGATCTTCGCCGTCTTCCTGTCGCGTCCATCCCCGATCTGTGTGCTCGACGAGGTCGATGCGCCGCTCGATGACGCGAATGTCGACCGGTTCTGCCGGATGCTGGACGAAATGCGCGAGCGGACCGATACGCGTTTCATCGTCATCACACACAATCCGGTAACGATGAGCCGTATGGACCGCCTGTTCGGTGTTACGATGCGGGAAAAAGGCGTCTCCAAGCTCGTTTCAGTAGACCTGGATACCGCGGAAGAGCTTGTTGCCGCAGAGTAAATAGCGAGCGACTCGCCATGAACACACCCGGAAAAGACGATTTGGCGGAACGTATTGCCCGCGCCAAAAGCGCGCAGGAGCAGCTGGAAAAGAAGCAAAGACAAGCCGATGCCTCGGCCGGGGTGTCTGCTGGCGCCATGGCTTTGCGCTATGGCGCCGAGTTCGGGGCGTCCGTATTTGTTGGGATTATGATCGGTTTGGGGATTGATCACTTCCTCGGAACCGAGCCCTGGGGTCTGCTGATCATGCTTTGCTTTGGTCTCGCCGCGGGCATCCTAGGTGTTATTCGCGCCTACAAGGAGTTGACGGATGCCGCTAATCCGGCCATGAGCCCCGACGAAACGGGCTCTAAACCTGAAGAATAGACGCGAATATGAATCTCTTTTTCTACGGCGCCGCCGACCCAATGAAGCAGTTCGAGGTCCAGAAATGGTTCGAACTTCCACCCCTGTTTGGCTACGATATTTCCTTTACCAATGCGGCGGGCTTTATGCTGCTTGGCGTTGTGCTGTGCATCGCTTTCTTCGGATACGCGGCGTCGCGCGGTAAAATCGTTCCAAACCGCCTGCAATCGATGGGTGAAATTGGCTATGGCTTCGTCGCCGATATGATTCGTGGAACCGCCGGCGAAGAGGGCCTGCGCTTCTTCCCATTCGTGTTCACGCTTTTCTTCTTTATCTTGTTCGCCAACGTGATCGGCATGTCGCCTTATGCGTTCACGACGACCAGCCACCTGATCGTGACCGGCTTGCTGGCTCTGTTGGTGATCAGCATCGTGATCGTTTTCGGTCTGTGGAAGAACGGGTTGAAATTCTTCGGTTTGTTCGCCCCGTCGCTCGGCGATATGCACATCCTCGGCAAACTGGTCATTTACGCGATCCTAATCCCGATTGAGATCATCTCATTCATCGCGCGCCCGCTGACCCTGGCTCTACGCCTGTTCGCCAACATGCTGGCGGGCCATATTCTGCTGAAACTGTTCGCTGGATTTGCCGTCACCGGCATCACCGCGGGCGGTATTGGTCTTCTGGTCGCCCCCCTCGCCTTCGGCATGGGCGTGGCGCTCAATGCCCTCGAATTCCTCGTTGCAGGTCTGCAAGCGTATGTGTTTGCGATCCTGACCTGCGTTTACTTGAACGACGCCTTACACCCGTCGCACTAAGGATCTGTATTCATTGCGGCTATTTTGCCGTGCGGTTTCAACTTGACGTGCCCCTTCGAACAGGCTTCACGGGGCGCAATTCGAACGAAAGACTTCCCAAAGGAGAATCTCATGGAAGGCGATATCACTCTCGGTCTTAAGTATGTAGGCGCCGGCCTCGCGACTCTCGGCATGATCGGTGCTGCGATTGGTGTGGGTAATATTTTCGGCTCATTCCTGGATGCGGCCATGCGTAACCCATCGGCTGCGCCACAGCAGACCGGTAACCTCTTCATCGGTATGGCGCTGTCAGAAGCGCTCGGCATTCTGGCCTTCCTGGTTTCGATCCTGATCCTGTTTGTGGTCTAGGCCACAACACTTACACCTCGAAACCATTAGGGACCTGATAGGCTATGTATCCGATTCTGATCGCTGCAGACGCTGCGAAGGACGCTGAAACAGCGGCCTTCCCACCGTTTGACCCCTGGCACTTCCCCTCCCAGATCTTCTGGTTGGTGGTGCTGTTCGGGACCCTATACATCGTGCTTTCGCGGATCATCCTGCCGCGCATTGGCAACACGCTGGAACGCCGCGAGAGCACAATTGCCAGCGACCTCGACGAGGCCGCTCGGTTGAATGATGAAGCAATCGATGCGCAAAAAGCCGTCGATGTTTCAATCGCCAAGGCGCACGCCAAAGCCCGCGAGACCGCGGACAAGGCGAAAGCCAAGATCGACAAGGAAATCGCGTCTGAAACCGCCAAGGTGGACGCCGAGGTCGACAAGAAGCTCAGCGAGTCCGAAGCCCGTATTGCCGAGCTGCGCACCGAAGCGATGAAAAGCGTCGAAAGTATTGCCGGCGAGGCCGCCGAAAGCGTGCTCGGCAAGTTTGGCAGCAAAGCTGGCAAATCGGATGTCACCGCAGCCGTAAAGTCGGCTCTGGGAGAAGGATAAGCTCATGCGTTACCTGCTTCTCATACCTGCATTGGCATTTGCACCCGTCGCCCATGCCGCGGACGAAAAAGTCGCTTGGTATGCCGACCCGACAACCGCCACCGCATTCGCAGCACTGGTGATCTTCCTCATGATCGTCGCCTTTGTTGGCGGGTTCAAAACCATTTTCTCGATGCTCGACTCACGCGCGGAAGGCATTCAGAGCCAGATCGACGAAGCGAGAGCCTTGCGTGAAGAGGCCGCCAAATTGATGGCCGACGCCAAGAAAAAGGCGAAAGAGGCGGATGATGCCGCTGAAGACATCATCAAACGCGCCAAGGCGGACGCCGACACGATGATGAAACAGGCCAAAGCCGATTTGAAAGCCAAGGTCGCGCGCCGCGAAGCTCAAGCTGAAGCCCGAATCGCCCGCGCTGAGTCCGAAGCTGCGGCAGACGTGCGCCGAGTGGCGGCCGATGCCGCGACCAGCGCCGCCCGCTCTATCCTGTCAGGATCCGGTGAGGCAGACGACCTGTTCGATAAAGCGCTTGGCGAGATCGATCAGCGTTTGAACTAGGCGAAACGCTCCAAAACGAAATCATTCAAAGCCCGCCCTCTCCAGAGGACGGCTTTTATTTTTTGGAAGGTCGCTTTTCGCGGCCAAAAACGGCTTTCATCATCCAGTTCGGGGCGAATCGCTCCACGCGCGGGTGACGCTCCAGAACGCCTTCCATCCAACGCCGCCCCCAGAGTGAGTTGCGACCGAGCAGTACCACGCCGAGAATCGCGATTGGCAACCCGATGGGTAAAAGCGGTGTCACGAAAGCGATGGGAACGGCAATTGCAATCAGCAATAATCCCAGCAAGGCAAAGGCCTGCCGCACAAGCGTCCGCACGCTCGCTCCAACAACGCCGAGAGGCGCTGTGGCGGCGCTCTGTTTGAGCGACTCTTTGTCAAAAGGGGATGATCCGTCGGGCATGTTTTTTAATATGGTTCTCGAACGCAACGTTCCAACTAAATTTGACTGAAAAATGACTCTGGCAAGGTTGAACCGTTTTGCCTACACAATTTCGGTTGAAATGACGTGAATTTCATTGCGAAGTTTCGTCAAAAACACACTGGTGGACCTCGATTGCAACAACTCAAGTCCATTCAAGCCTTGCGCGCTCTGGCAGCGCTGGCGGTTATGCTGGCTCATCTATACGGCGTCGAGAATAAACATAGCGGCGGTACGCCAATTTTGTCCGACGCGATGCTCAGCGGCGTCAGCGGGGTCGATTTGTTCTTTGTGATCTCCGGCTTCATTATGGTGTGGATTGCGGGCGACCTCGAACCTGGGCTCCGCACCTCGGGAAAGTTCATGTTTGCGCGCATTATGCGCATCTACCCGGTCTGGTGGCTTTTCGCGGGTGCGATGTCGATCTATCTTTTGATCAGCTACGGTGCACCATGGGATACGGATGCTCTGGAGAAGCTGAACGTTGGCGGCTGGCAGCATTGGGCGAACTCCATGTTGCTGATCCCGCATGAGGCGCTGCCTGTGCTTCAGGTCGGCTGGACCCTGATCCATGAGATGTATTTCTACGTTGTGTTCGCAGCGCTTTTATTACTGCCATCAGCGTATCGTATGCCAGCATTCATCCTTTGGGCCGTCGTCATCCTGATCTCTGTCGGATTTCAATTGACCGGCTTCTATGCCGACTCATTTTTCAGTCTCATTTTATTTCCCATGACCCTCGAGTTTCTGTTTGGTGCTGCCGCGGCGTGGATTCTAAAGGCGAGAAATGGCCAGTTTCGTTGGCCAGCGCTGATTCTTGGGGCCGCGTGGTTGATCGGTGCTGCCGTATCGGTCGACTTTTCGGTGGCACTCGCCTCTGCACCCACGATCAGAACGTTCGCTTATGGCCCGGCTTTCGCGCTTTTGGTCTATGCCGCTGTCGCATTTGAGCAGAACGGCCGACTCGGTGAAGTCATTCCCCAATGGCTCGTTCGCGTCGGCGATTGGAGCTATTCTCTCTATCTTTGCCACCTGCTGGTGATCAGCGCCATGGCGCGCTTATTCTACCCGCGATTTGCCAGCGCCGGGATCGTCGACAATCTCATCTTCCTGGGTCTGGCCACGGGCGCCGCGATCCTCGTTTCCGCCCTGTCCTTCTATCTGTTTGAGCGTACGGTATTGTTGGCCTCACGCCGGGCGCGGAACGCATGGTTTGGACCAGCGTTGCCAAAGTGAAACGGTAGCCAGCGCGCCAATTTACCCGGTAGTTCGGAAAATTCTCCTTGCTCATAGTCCCGGTGTCTCGATCTTTTCGGGGCGTATTGAACCGGAACTTAAACGCTGAATAGCTGTGCCATCCTCGATGAAGGCGCAGCATGGGCAAGCTTCACTCTATCCAGTCTTTGCGCGCCATCGCGGCCCTTCTGGTTTTCCTGTGCCACCTGTTTGCCATGGAAGAAGTGCATGCTGGACGGTCGGAAAAACTGACCTCGTTCTGGGTGAATGGCGCACATGGTGTGGACCTGTTCTTTGTCATCTCGGGATTCGTCATCGTTTGGGTGGCCTCGGATGCACGGCAAGGTTGGCGGGGCGCGCTGGATTTTCTGTTCGCGAGAATTGCAAGAATCTATCCGCTTTGGTGGCTTTTCGCCGGTGCGACCGCGATCATGCTCTGGATTGTCAGAGGAACGCCCTGGCAAGCGGAGCGCATGCTGGAACACGGTATGGATGGCCCCACACATCTGGTTGAATCACTCCTGCTTCTTCCACAGGCGCACCACCCCGTCCTGGGTGTCGGCTGGACGCTGGTACACGAAATGTACTTTTATGCGGCGTTCGCCGCCCTTGTCCTGCTCTTGCCAGCGCGAAGAAGACTGGCGGGCTTGTGTCTCTGGGGCGCGCTGCCCCTGATCGGCACCGCTGTCGGTCTGACGGACGAGTTTGCTGACACACTCATTCAACTCGTATTCTACCCGATGACCTTGCAATTTATCGCTGGCGCGATCGTAGCCTATCTGATTAAGGCAAATTATCGTCGGTTCGCCCGAATCTGTTTTCTACTGGGTGTTGCCGGCTGGATTGTGGTTTATCTGGAGATAGATCGGGCCACACTATCAACCTTCGCAACATGGCTTAGCATGGAAGGATCGGAGATACGTTCGATAGTGTGGGAACGAACCCTACGATATGGTATTCCCTCCACGTTCCTCGTATACGGCGTGGTCGCGATGGAGTTACAGCCACGAAGCGACACGCGCAGACTAACTCCGCTCGTTCGCATCGGAGATTGGAGCTATGCCCTCTATCTCTGCCATGTCCCGGTAATTTCCGTTGTCCGACAGCTGACATATCGACCGTTTGGCGCCGATCAAGTCTGGAGCGTTGGCGCATATCTGATACTTGCCACTGCTGCGACATTCGCTGTCGCTGCGTTGACCTATCATTTGTTCGAACGGCCAATCATTGCGTTTTTCAAACGTCACCGTCGTCAAACGGCTGGCAAACGCGATCTCTCGCTTTCAGCGCCTGCATGAGCATTTATTCCGCTGCGATGGCTTCCGGTGCGGGCGGCGTCCATTTCAAGACCGGTTTGCGCGCGGCACGGGTTTCATCCAAACGTTTCTTGGGCGCCAGATAGGGAGCACCTTTGAGACCATCATCGCCCCGCGCCGCACGCTGCGCGACGTCGGCGAGCGCATCACAAAAACGATCCAGCTCCTGCTTGCTTTCCGTCTCGGTTGGCTCGATCAGCATGGCCCCGTGCACGACCAATGGGAAATACATGGTCATCGGATGATAGCCTTCATCGATCAACGCCTTGGCGATATCGATCGTATCAATGCCATCGGCGGTGAACGCGTCAGAAAACAGCGCTTCATGCATGCAATAGCCTTCAAAGGCGGGCGTCATGACATGGTTCAATCGCGCCTGAACGTAATTGGCGTTCAAGACCGCATCCTCAGCGACCTGTTTCAGTCCATCCGCGCCATGGCTGAGCATATAGGTCAGTGCGCGCACAAACATGCCCATCTGGCCATGAAAGGCGACCATTCGACCGAACGCCTCGCGCGCCTCGCCCTCAACGTTTTCGACCAGATGAAAGCCGTCTTCGTCCTTCACCACGAATGGCACGGGCGCAAATGGTGCCAGCGCCTCCGACAAAACAGTGGGGCCGGACCCTGGACCACCTCCGCCGTGCGGCGTGGAGAAGGTCTTGTGCAGATTGATATGCATGGCATCCACACCCAGATCGCCTGGCCGCACCCGACCGACAATAGCGTTAAAATTCGCGCCATCACAGTAGAAGTATCCGCCCGCGGCGTGGATAAGGTCGGCTATTTCCCGGATGTCTGTTTCGAACAGGCCGCACGTATTCGGATTGGTCAGCATGATGCCGGCAATATCTTCGGTTTGCTCAAGCTTGAACCGAAGGTCGGCCATATCGACCCGACCACGCTCATCCGCCTTGATCTCATCAACGATGAAACCGCACTGGATGGCGGTGGCTGGATTGGTGCCGTGTGCAGACGCGGGGACCAGAACGCGTTTGCGGGCATCCCCTTCGCCGCGTGCGATCAACGCCTGGCGAATGGCCAGCATGCCGCAGAGCTCGCCATGCGCGCCGGCTTTCGGGCTCATCGCAACGGCGGGCAGACCCGTCAAAGTCTTCAGCCAGGTCGCCAGCTCATCAATTAGTTCAAGGGCGCCCTGAACCGTATGCTGAGGCTGCAGTGGATGAATGTCGGCAAAGCCGGCCATGCGCGCCGCCTTCTCATTCAGGCGCGGATTGTGTTTCATCGTGCATGAACCAAGTGGAAACAGGCCGAGATCAATGGCGTAATTGCGCTGGCTGAGTCGCATATAGTGCCGGACAGCCTCAGGTTCGGACAGACCCGGCAATTCAGTCCTTCGTTTGCGTTGCACGCCGCCCAGTCGATCTTTACCGCCTTTGGGGGATGGCAAATCAACGCCGGTCTTGTCGATATCGCCGACTTCAAAAATCAGGTCTTCGCGTTGCAACAGCCCCTTGGACCCGGATACAGTCGATCCGGCACCCTCACCGGAAGCGGTTGGCGTCGTCGGGCGTCCTATCGTTTGCATTCCCATCAGATTACCTCCTTCAAAGCGGCCGCATAAGCCGCGATATCTTCCTGCGTCGTGCATTCGGTGGCAGCTGCAATAATGACATTGCCGATACCACTCTCTGGCAATAATCGGCTGGCGCGTACGCCGCCAAGAACACCGCGTTCATCCAACATCGCGAGCACGGCGTCGGCATTGATCGAGGTCTCAAATGCAAACTCATTGAAGAAGCGCGGGGTCAGAATTTCGACCCCCGGCACCGCCGAAAGAGCGTCGGCCAGATCGCACGCGGCTTCGTGATTGAGCTGTGCCAGATGCTCGAACCCCTTGCCGCCGAGCAATGTCATATGCGCCGTGAAGGCCAGGGCACAAAGCCCCGAATTTGTACAAATATTTGAGGTCGCCTTGTCGCGTCGAATATGCTGTTCGCGCGTTGAAAGCGTGAGCACAAATCCACGTGCGCCGTCGGCATCCACCGTTTCGCCGCAGAGCCGTCCTGGCATTTGCCGAACGAGCTTTTGCGTGCAGGCGAATAGACCGACATAGGGGCCACCAAAGGTCAGCGGATTGCCGATCGATTGACCCTCGCCGACGGCAATATCCGCGCCCATCTCCCCCGGAGGCGTCACCAGGCCCAGCGAGACCGCTTCTGTGAACACGCTGACCAGAAGCGCCTTTTGCGCATGTGCGGCGTCTGCGACCGGGCTGAGGTCGGTTACGGTTCCAAACACGTTTGGCGATTGCCCGATCACACATGCCGTTGTTTCATCGACATGATTGGCAAGTTCCAGTTCACTATCAATCGCCGGCTCCAGTTCGATCACCTCAATTCCCTGCGCCTCGCACAAAAGACGGGTCGCAGCGGCATAGTGTGGATGCAATCCGCCGGACAGGACCACCTTTTTGCGACGGGTCGCGCGGCACGCCATCACAGCGGCTTCAGCACACGCGGTCGAGCCGTCATACATGCTGGCATTGGCGACATCCATTGCGGTCATCGCGGCCACCTGGGTCTGAAACTCGAACAGGGTTTGCAGTGTGCCCTGCGCAATCTCAGGCTGATAAGGGGTGTAGGTGGTGAGAAATTCCGAGCGCTGAATGATCATATCCACGCTTGCCGGGACATGATGCTTATATGCCCCGGCGCCGACAAAGAAAGGGCCATCACTGGCGGTTCTGTTCTTTGCGGACAGTCGGGCCAGGTGACGCTCGACCGCCAACTCGCCCTGGTGATCCGGCAAGCCATCAATGGTCCCGGACAGCCGTGCGCTCTGCGGAACATCGTCATAGAAGTCATCCACCGAAGCAGCACCGATTGTGTTCAGCATCGCTGCGCGATCTTCTGGAGTTAAAGGAAGATATCTCATGCCTTAAACGCCCCTTGCTAAGAGAAAAAACAGGATGGCAGCGATCGGAAGCCCGACCGCATCCACGATAGTGATTTTTTGAAGTGACCCTGTGAGCGCGCTATTGAGCGCCGCAATGATCAAAAACGTGACCATGCTCACGAAACCGCCGATCAGAGCGGCCCACCTTAGACCTGGAAAGAATGCAGCCGCCAAGAAAGCGCTGCCGACCAGACCGAGCAACACTGCGCGGTGTTGCAACAGAGTCTGCAAGACCGTGTCATCTGGCGAAACACCATAGAGCGCTGTCAGTTGGCGCGGCGACAGAGCAGCAATCACTGGCAACAGATGAATCGCGGCCAATATACAGAAGAGGATTGCGACAAGGCTCATGACAGGTCCCGCCGCATCGCCTCGGCGATCGCCGCCCCATTCCCAGACCGGCTCGTTAAATCTGCGATCACACCGGCGCGTTCGGTTTCGTTTTTGTTTTGACTGAGCTTGCGCACACCTTTCAACGCGATGACCTCAATCTCGAAAGCGACAATCGCTTTGCTGAGCTTATTGATATAGCTCTCCGGTGCGTCCGTGATCGCCCACGGGGTTTCCCGATCAGCTTCCATTTGATCGGACAGAGCCGCGACGCTGGCGCGAATATCATCGCGTTCGGTTTTGAAGCTGAGACAGCCGCGCGCTTCGGCAGCGACATAATTCCAGGTGGGAACGACTTTTCCATGCTCTGCTTTGGACGGATAAGCCGAGGCAGACACATAAGCATCGTCGGCTCTGAACACGGCGGTCACGCTGGGTGTCGTGCCTTCCGCAGCGGTCCAGAATGCGTTCGTGCGCCCGATATGCCCGATCAGCCTGGTTTCGTCCTCGCTCCACACTACGGGAACAACCGCAACGATCGGACCATCGAGTCCGTTCATGGCAATCGTCGCCAACGGGTTATGCGCAATGATGGCGCGCACTTCATTGGCATCCGTGTGGAACAGCGAAGACGGATGCATCAGTTCACAGCCCTTCGCAAAAACTCTTATAGGCGTCAGCGTTCATCAGCCCGTCCAGCTCACCCGCGTTGGAAAGCTTGATCTTGCAAAACCAGCCTTTGCCTTCCGGATCTTCATTGACGGTCTCGGGTGCATCTGCCAGCGCGTCATTGCCCGCCGTCACTTCGCCGCCAACGGGCGCGTATACATCCGAAGCGGCTTTGACGCTCTCGACGACAGCCATGTCATCGCCCTTGCCAAAGCTGGCCCCTGCCTCCGGCACTTCAACGAAGACGACATCGCCCAGTTGCTCGGCCGCATACTTTGTAATGCCAACGGTTCCGACATCACCGTCGACGACAATCCACTCATGGTCTTCCGTAAAATAAGTACTCATAGCTCTCACCCCTCAGCGTTTGTAATTTGGTTGAACGAATGGCAGGTCGCAGACCTCCGCCGGGCGCGCCTTGCCACGCACCATCAAGTCGATTTTGGTGCCGGGAACCGCGAGATCCGTGCGCACATACCCCATCGCGATCGGACGATCGACGCTCGGCCCAAATCCGCCGGACGTCACCATGCCAATATGGGCGCCATCCAAATGAATCTCGGTACCTTCCCGCGCCGGTGCACGCTCCAGCGGCTGGATCCCGACGCGCTTTTCGGCGGGTCCCGACGCGATCGCACCAAGAATGCGTGCCGCGCCTGGAAAGTCTGCGCGCTCCCGGCGTGATTTCTGGATCACCCAACCAAGGTCCGCCTCAATCGGATCGCGGCTGGCATCCATGTCATGGCCATACAGGCAAAGGCCGGCTTCTAGACGCAGGCTGTCCCGGGCGCCGAGACCAATCGGCTTGACCCGCTCATCGCTCAGCAAGGCTTCAACAATAGCATGCCCGGCATGATTGTCCGGCAATAGCATCTCAAAGCCATCTTCGCCCGTATAGCCGGATCGAGAGACCATGAATTTCTCTTCGCCTTTTTCAATGTAAGCGCAGCGCATGAAGCTGAGATCGGCGGCCTCGGGAAAGTGTTTTACGATCACATCTTCCGCTTCCGGTCCTTGAAGCGCGATCAGCATGCGGTCATCGGCGCGCTGCAGCACGGCCTCACCCTCAAGCGTCTCTTCGATCAACGCCCAGTCCTGCGCTTTTACGGCGCCATTCACGACGATGTAGAGCATGCCGTCCAGGCCCTCGCCCGGCATGCGGGTAATGATGAGATCATCGAGAATGCCGCCCTGATCATTGAGCAAGACAGATAGCCGTCCCTGACCAGGCTTCAGGCCCGCAATATTGCTGGGCACCAGACGCTCTATCAAAGCTGCGATTTTCTGATGCCCGTCGGCAGTGCCCAATCCCTCTTTCAGGAACAGGAAGCACGGCCCCATATGCGAGACATCAAACAGACCCGCATGCGCCCGCGTCCACAAATGTTCAGGCTTCACGCCTTCAAACTGTACCGGCATGTCATACCCGGCAAACGGCACCATCTTGCCGCCATGGGCGACATGAACATCGTAGAGCGGGGTCCGCCGGAGGGTTTCGGTTTCGGCCAATCTGGCGCCTTCCAAAGCAGGACAGCTTACGCCCAAGGCGTCACTGTGCTGCCCCCGCTGTCCTGGCGCCTGAGAGATTTCGCCGGGCTTTGCCAGCTTGCTCCTTCGGCGAGGCTGCCACGATCGCTCGCGCGCCTCTTTCCAGCGTGTTGGTTCCGAACCGGTCCTTTTGCCTGAGCGTTTCCGGGGCGGTTGCGCCTTCGGCGATCGGGAGTTCGATTCTCTCCCGGAACGGAATTGATGAGCTTTAGCTAGTCCGAATCCGAGACAGCGACAAGTCTCGGATCCGGTTTATCACAGATGTTTAGTCGACAATGGTCAGCGCGGACAATTGGCTGGCAATCGCTGCATAAGCATTGAGCAGCTGCTCGCCGTTGGCCGCATCAAAGAAACGGCTCGTATCCCCGGCACAGTCTTCCAGCGTATCCTTGGCCGTACTTGGCGCCTGGAACGCGACAGCATAGACGATGACGTCTTCGTCGCGCATTTCATCGCACATTTTCTTGGCTTGCTCATTGCTGTTGCCCATCGTGGATTCATACGCGGTGTTGAATTGTCCGTCCGTCATCAGAATAACCGCTTTCACTGCATGAGATTCCGTTTTCGGCAAGGGTGCCGAGTCGGCGGGCCAGATATCGTCCCAATCGGCCGAAATCAGATACCAGGACCAGGCAATGCCGAGATGACCCGCGGTCCAACCATCTGCTGTCAGACTGTCAATTTGCGTTTCAAATGTGGTCAGGTCATTGGTCAATGGCAACAGGCTCGAATCCGGGCAACTGTCAGCGTCAGCGCCGACCCATTTACCGATTTCGGGCTTGTCCGCATTCCAGGCAGCAGAGCCAGTGCGCTCTGAAACACAGACCTTGTCAGCACCATCGTCATCGGAATCGTCGTCATCTGATCGACCAAGAGCTGCATTGCCGTAAGCCCCCGCATTCACGGAGGTCGCGTAACTCACAAATGAGATGCGGACCCGATCGCCGGTTGCCGGCGTAATCAGCGTGCTGGCGGCACTTTTGGCGGCCGTTTTCAGGTCGATCAGTTTTTGACCAGACATGGAGCCGGAAACATCCAGCATCAGAGCCAGGTCCAGCTTGGTCACATTCGCTTGTGCCGTGGCAGCACTCGAAACGCTGACCGTCTCAGGCGAGATATTTTCACCGAAAATGGTCTGTACGGCGCAGTTGGATTCGACTTTCACCGTCGCGGCAAGGCGGTCAATCGTGACCGTAGCATCTACGCACGCAACATCTGCATGCGTTGTTCTCAAATTGGCGCGATAGGAATCGAGCGCAATTGTCGTGATTTTCGCATTATCCGCGCTGGCATCTTCCATCGCGCGGGCACCGGCGAGCGACGCCGCATCAATGGCCGCCTGAAGATGGCGGTCAGTATTGATCTGGCGTGCACCGTCGACGGCAAACGCGACGACCACTAAAATCGGCACCAGACAGAGTGCGAACAACATGGCGACATTGCCGCCGGTCTCTTTTGCCCAATTCTTCGTATCGCTTGTGAACATTGCTAAGTCCCCGACGCATCAAAGCGGCACAATTGCCGTTTTCGCGTCTCAGGCGAGCAAGTTGTATGCCAGTTCGCGCATTAAGGGATAAGTAACCATGATACGCGGACGGCTTGTTTTAGGTGGATCTGTTTTGACCGGCCGACCTTATGTGCGAAAGCGCCTTGAATTTTAGGCTCTTTTATCGCGCCTGGCGAACGGCCATCTCCTCCCCAGCAGTATCTAATCAATAATTCCCACTGTGAGGTACTTACCGGCAATTTGCTCGTATATGTCTTCGAGATCCGTCATAACATTCGTCTCGAAATACAAATCAGGATCATTATCGGTACAGTCTCTCAGCAGGGTTTCCGCCTCAGTCGAAGCATTAAAGGCGACGGCATAAATGGTTATGCCGGCCGCCCGCATTCCAGCGCACAAATTGCTGGACGCTGTTGCGATATTGGACTCTTGTATGCCGGTGTCGGGGTCAGCGACACCGTCCGCGAAGGCTTGCGTAAATGTCCCATCCGTCATCAGGATGGCGACCTTCAGAACGTTTGGATTGCCATAGGGTTTCGCGCCATGATCGCTATGCCCCCCATAGGACGAGTCTTCCCAGACCGCGTTCCAGTTTGGGGATATCGTGTACCATGACCAGGCGATTCCTAAATGCCCTGCGGTCGTCCCACCCGCAATGCCTGACGATCGCGCCATATTGCCAATCACTGATTTGACGACCGTCAAATCATCTTCCAGAGGGAGAACCGGAGAGTCAGGGCACTGATACGCCGATACTCTATCGAAACCAGAGCTCGCAATCGTGGCCGGCCAGGTCAGTACGCCGCCCACATTATCAGTCGTCGGGTCTGTGTCCGTAAAAGCTTCCGTGCCGGATCGCTCCGTCACACAAACGCGAGTTACCCCATCAGCCTCATCGTCATTGCCAGACGCGCGTCCCGTGGCCAGGTTGCCAAAATCGCCAGCATTGACCCCACCCGCAAAGGGCACGATTGCAACGCGGCCACGCGCGCCGGCTTGAGCCCCAATAATCAGTTCTGCCGCCCGCTTACCGGCGGCTTTGATCGCCAGTAATTCACTCGCATCCATGGAACTCGACAAGTCGAACATCATCGCGACGTCTGCTGTTCTGTGGATCGCCGCACCTGTCGATTCTACTTCAGCAGAAACCTCGCTCATGCCGGAGATCCCAATGCCGAAAAAAGTCGGCACAGCACATGTCGCTGACACCGTCACCGAAAACGAAGATCGATCGAATTGATGGGGATTTAATGTACAGGTCGCATTGCCAGGCAAGGTGGCAATATTCAAATCATAGGCGGTCGTGGCGCTAAGTCCGGCATCCGCAAGCAGGAGACTATGGCTGAAAGAGCGCGCACCAGCCAAAGCTGCCGAATCGACGACCTCCTGCAGACTTTTTTTTAAACTCACCTGGCGCATTGTATCGATCGAAAAGCCCAAAACCGTGAGGATCGGGAAAACCAGAAGTGCAAACAGCACGGCGGTTTGCCCACGACTTTCAGTCGCCCATAGGCGGGATAAATTCTGGATCACGTACTTGCTCCTCATGCGCTTCTTTTGAAGTCACACTGCGCCCCTAGTACGTTCGGGGAGATTACCCGCACTGGTTTAACAAGTCGGCGTTCAACTCGTTGAAATTTATCCGAAGTTCATCCACTCGGCGGCGTCGTCGCCTCAATGCGTCAGCCGGACCGACTCCATCTCCAGTTTGCCGGTAATCTCCTGATACATCGTGATCAGTTCTGACACATTAGCCGGTTTATAAAGGCGTTCAGGTTCACCGGCGCAGTGTTCAAGCATCTGGTCTGGTCCGTACAACTCCAACCATTCCGGCGTTATCCAGGCAAATGTCGGCGCCTCTACATCGAGTCCAACGACATAGATCAAAACGCCTGCATTCTGCATATTTGTGCACAAGTTCATCGCGTCCAGCGCACTGTACGTATATCGATCGCGCGAGCCATAATCATGGTGCCGGTTGAACGCCCCATCCGTCATCATCACCACCGCCTTAAGCGCGGTTGGCTCATCATTTGGTACGGCATCAGACACCTCTGGCCAGATATCATTCCAGTTGGAAGAAATCGTGTACCACGACCAGGCCAAACCGAGATGACCGGCAGTCGCATAGCCGGGCGCATCAAAACCATCAATGGTCGTATGGAGCGCAGCAACATCGTAGGATAGCGGAACAACCATCGGCGTTTGGCAGATTGAGCCCGACCAATCGCCGACATAATGGCCCTCGACGGGCGCAGCATCGGTGAATGCGGATTCGGTGTTTTCGCGATGCGAGACGCAGACTTTGTCGCCGTCTCCGTCTGAATCATCATCATCGGCTTTGCCTTGTGCACGATTGCCATAAACACCCGCATTTACAGCTTCGCCATATGGCACCAATGCCACCCGGACGCGGTCGCCCGTGTCTTCAGTGATCAATGTCGAGATCAGGTCCTTGGCTGCCGTCTTCAATGCCGGCAGGCGCGCGCCATCATCCATCGAGCCCGACAGATCCAGCATCAAGGCAATGTCCAGGCTTGGTTGAGATGTTGTCGAATGCGCCGCCCGCGTGACTGAAATCACCTCATTTTGAAAGACAGACGATCCGATCAGCGCCGGAAACTGGCAGGTCATCTCAAACGAGGCGGCAAATGCATCTTCTTCATCAAACTCGGTGACGGGATTGCCGCAGGTTACGCCCCAATTTGAGAAACTCTTATTGGCTGAAAACGCATCCGCCATTCGGGATTCGATTTCAGCGGTGCTCAAATCACCTTCCTGAATGGCCCTGACGCCTGCCATTGCCGCCACATCGACGGCGACTTGCAAGTGCCGACCGGTGCTGATTTGGCGAGATGTGTCGATCGTAAAGGCGACGAAAATCAAAATCGGAAAAAGTAATACCGCAAACAACACAGCGACATTGCCGCGTATGTTCCGGCTCACCCTCGTCCATTGAGAAGGCTTCACGTCCAGGCTCCCTCATGCGCTTCCTTTGAAGTCGCACCGTGCCCCCAGTACGTGTGTCTCGGGTCTATTGGAGTGGTTTTAACGAAATGAATTCTGCGCTGGCGAAATTGACTCCGGGCTATTTACGGTTGCGTCCACCCATGAAGCCGAACAAATGGCCCGCGACTTTGCGCATCTGGATTTCCTCACTGCCTTCCGTAATCCGGTATCGGCGGTGATGACGGTAGATATGTTCAAACGGCTTATGCCGCGAATATCCGATCCCACCATGCACTTGCATCGCCCGGTCGGCAGCGTTGCAACACAGCCGGTTCGCGCGATAGTTACACATCGATACTTTATCGGACAGTCTTTGTGCCACTTCGGGCTTGGTCATCTGGTCCATTTCCCAGGCAGTCTTGAAGATTAGAAGGCGGAGCATCTCCGCTTCCGTCGCAAGTTCCACCAATGGAAACTGGATCGCCTGATTGACAGCGAGTGCCTTGCCGAACGGCTTGCGATCCTGGGCATATTGCACGCTCTCGTCCACACAATAGAGCGCGGCACCGACAGAACTTGCGGCCTGACGGATACGGTTCTCATGGACGAAGTGTTGCGCCAGAGCGAGCCCGCCCTCTGCTGGCCCGAATAATGCAGATTCCGGCACCCAAACATTGGTTAACGAGACACGCGGATGATCTGTCGGCATATTGAACGTCCACAGATATTCCTCGATTTTCACGCCGGGGGCGTCCGCTGGCACCAGCAGACAACTAATCCCGCGCGCATCGCCATCCTCACCGCTGGTCCGCACGAAACACATCATATGCGTGGCGACATGCATGCCGGTCGTCCACATTTTCTCGCCATTGATCAGCCAACCCTCGACGCCGTCGCGGGTTTCGCGTTTGGCGACCGTATCCATATGCGTCGCGTCTGATCCATGCTCCGGCTCTGTGAGGCCAAACGTGGCGATGAATTTGCCATCCAGGGCGTCTTGAATGAGGTGTTTCTGCTCCGGTCGGGCAAAATCTCGTAACATCAGAATTTGCGGGTAATTGGCAACAATCGAGTGCTCGTTCTGCAAGTCATTGTGCAGACCCAAGCCCTTGCGTGCCAGATGTTCACGAATAATCGCCATGGCCAGATTTGAGCCGTCCTGTCCGCCATATTCAGATGGCAACGCGAACCGGAAATGACCGGCCTTGTCAGCGCGCCGTTTGGCTTCCCGCAACAAGTCTTCCCATTCCGGTCGCGGCAGACCGCCATTCTCGAAATCCGTTCGCGCCCATTCGCGACGGTGGTCGAAAAAGCGCATATTGTCGTCTTGTTCCTGAAGCGGTCGGATTTCCGCATCGATGAACGCGTCAAGCACGTTCAGATAATCTGCGATCTCCTGCGGAATATCGAAGTCCATACCTTGTCCTCTCCATGTCTTCAGACAGGATAAGAGGCGCACAAGACGCCGCAATCCACTTCGTCGCGTCAATCCAAATTGCACCGCGCGGTTGATTGCTGCCACAAACTGACAGCAGATTTCGCACATGCAGCACACTTTGTGCGCGCTGAACGATTGACTTATTGTTCAGCAATTATATGTTGCCTCCTGTTAGATGAAGACATCGACACCGGTTATTCACCGATCCTAATTGAAAGGTTTCCTCCTATGATCCGTACGCTCACTGCAGCTGCAACCGCCCTCGCTTTCGCCGGTACCGCTTTCGCTGGAACCGCCTTTACCGCCAAGCTTGAATCGCCCGTCGATAAAGCCGAAAAGATCGTAGCTGCAAAAGCGCTTTGGTCCTGTGCGGATGACACTTGCAAAGCGGAATTGGACCGCAAGACCGTTCGCGTCAGCACATGCAAGAAAGTCGTCAAGGAAGTCGGCAAGCTCGCAGAATTCTCCAACGCCAATGAGGCGCTGTCTGAAGAAGACTTGGCGCGCTGTAACGCTGCCGCAAAATCTTAATCGATTTATTTACCTCACTCCCCCTCCAAGGGTCACTTTTTCGGAAGTGGCCCTCTTTTTTGTGCAAAGCAATCAAATACTTGACGGAGGCGTCACGAAAACAGATTTCTTCTTTTGCTGATCCCGGCTAATGTCGCGGCAGAAAAGAGAAGCAGGAGGACCGAATGACGCTCGACTATGTGAGAACCCCGGATGCCCGGTTCGAGAATTTGCCGAATTACGCATTCTCGCCAAACTATGTCGATGATCTCCCCGGATATGAAGGCTTACGCGTTCATTATCTTGATGAAGGAGCTCGGGATGCGGATCGCACATTTCTGTGCCTGCATGGACAGCCAAGCTGGTCTTACCTCTATCGCAAGATGTTGCCGGTTTTTGTCGAGAGCGGCGCCCGCGTCATCTGCCCGGACTGGCTGGGATTCGGTCGATCGGACAAACCGACGGAAGACGCGGTTTACACGTTTCATTTTCACCGGAACCTGCTGGTCGCCCTGATCGAGCGCATGGATTTGTCCAATATAACACTCGTCTGCCAGGATTGGGGCGGGCTGATCGGACTGACCGTGCCCATGGATATGCCAGACAGGTTCGCTCGCCTTCTCGTCATGAACACGGCGATCGCTGTCGGCCAGTCCCCCGGTGAGGGATTTGACGCCTGGCGCGCCTATAATCGCACGCAGCCAGACATGGATGTTGGGGGCTTGATGGGGCGCGCCACACCCGTTCTGTCAGACGCAGAGCAAGCGGCGTATAGCGCGCCCTTCCCCGATATTACGTTCAAAGCTGGTGTGCGCCGCTTTCCGGAAATGGTCATGACAGACCCGGACATGGAGGGGGTCGAGACCTCGAAACGCGCCGCAAGCTGGTGGAAAACCGAATGGACAGGCGAAAGCTTCATGGCGGTCGGCGCACAAGACCCTGTCCTCGGTCCCCATCAGATGACATCGCTTCGCGCCACCATCAAAGGGTGTCCTGAGCCAATGATGATTGAAGATGGCGGTCATTTCGTTCAGGAGTGGGGCGAACCGATTGCGCGCGCCGCGCTCACGCAATGGGGTGACTTATAGCGCCTTTTGCTCGGTCGTGGTCGACACGCCAGCTTTTTCAAGTTCCGGGTCCAAGCGTCCGGAAATCCAGAGAAAAAACATCCGAAAGTCGCTCACAAGCGACCAAAGCGGGTGCGTAAAGGTGGCGGGCTTGTTGCGTTCGACAAAGGCGTGGCTCGCCCAGGCGAAAAAATAGCCGGCGACAGGCATGGCCGCGAGCCAATGCCAGCGCTGGGTAACGATGGCAAATCCGGCAATTGCGATCACCAGGGCGGTGCCGACATAGTGGAAATGTCGCGTTTGCGGTTTGGCATGCTCTTGCAGATAGAATGGCCAGAATTCCGCATAAGTCGATTTTCGATCTGTCATGTCGCCCTCCAGAGCCGAGACACCGAGGACAAGCCTAATCCAGACCTGACTTTGATCCAAACGAAAAAGGCCCAGCCAAGCGGCCGGGCCAATCTCATTTGATGATCGTCAAAGCTTACTGAACGATGATCGTAACCTCAGAACGACGGTTCAACGGCTCACGCACACCATCGCGCGTGGCTTTCGCCAGATCGTTCTCACCGCGGCCGGCTGTGTCGATCGCCTCAGCTTCGATGCCGCGCTCTTGCAGCGCATCTGATACGATGGACGCTCGGCGAGCCGACAGACGCTGGTTATATGCAGACGCACCAGAGGTGTCTGTGTGGCCAACAATGGTCACGCCACCCGTTGAACAATCTTCACGGTCGCGAATGTTCGCAATCGCCTGATCAACAACTGCAGAAGCCTGGCTCGTCAGATCAGAACTGTCCCACTCGAAGTAAACCACGAAAGCCTGATTCACCGTCGAGCACGGCGCCAATTCAACTTCCTCGGCCTGTGTCGGCGGAGGCGGTGGCGGTGGTGGCGGTGGTGGAGGCGGTGGAGGCGGTGGTGGCGGCGGTGGAGGCGGTGGTGGAGGCGGCGGTGGCGGCGGTGGTGTCGCGCCAAACGCATACCGAAGACCCAGCGAGAAGCCGTGATCCTGATAATCAGCGTCATAATTCACAACATTGCCAAACTCGTTGACGCCAGCGAAGGTCAAATCCTGAACGCTGGTCAGGCGATACCCTGCATCAAGGGTCAACTTCTCCGTCAGATCAACACCGATACCGGCGAGGGCTTGAACCGCCAAACCCGTTTCGCTGTCATTGAAACCGTTTGCACCGAAAATGCTACCGACGACGGGGTTGCCTGCGCCATCCGTGACGACCGCTGCAATGTTACGCGCGCTCGCTTTGACCCGAGCCGCACCGATACCAGCGCCCAAGTAAGGCTTGATCGTGCCGTCGCGGTTGAAATCGTACAACAGGTTGGTCATCAATTCCCAAGACTGAAGATCACCGTCTTCATGTTGGCTATAGATAACACGCTCGTTCGGCAGGATGATATCAGCTGGAAAACCAGTGCCATTGATTGCGTCGCTGACATCCAGAGAGCCGTCTTTATAGGTTAAGGTCGACTCCAAACGGAAGCCGTTTGAGAAGCCATAACCCAAACCTAGACCGCCAAAGTATACCTCGTCAGGATCCGAATCACCGGCAAGAGTGAATGGGATATTTGACTCGGCATCGTGATCGAGCTTGCCGTCATAGATGGTACCGATATCGGCTCGGCCGTACCAACCATCGTCTGCTTGAGCGACAAAACCGGCGCCCGCCAAAGCGGTCGCGGCGGTTGCGCACATAAGAGTTTTCTTCATACTCTTCCCCTTGTGTCTGCCGTGAGAACACCATTGTTCCACGACCGCAGGAACTTACGGACCATTCCGTAGAATTTTGAGCCTACGCGTTTCTGTTTGCAAACGCGAGACCAAGCTGCTTCGGAATGGCAGTCCTGGACACTTTTTTAGTCCGGCGCGGCGGATTTGCAACAGGAACCATCACTTTCTTCATTGCCGCCATGTCTCGACCTGAAGGCCGCCACAAAGAGGCTCAGATTTCGCCCCAATTTACTCGTTCAGGCTCCGCCCTCGCGCGGTAACGGCTTGCCGCGCAGCTTCGACACTCTTGGCGGTAACACCAGCGGCATGTTCGGCTGATCGGGTCACTTCAAGCCGCTGGCCTTCGCCAAACGTCGTGGCGAATCCATCATCGATGATTTTCTTGTAATTGCGCAGTAAAACTGGGTCACAAGATGCCATTTCGTGTGCCAGTTTCACGGCTGACGGCACCATTTCATCGGCCGAATAGACGTGATTCACCAATCCCCATCTTTCCGCCATATCCGCATCCAGGAAATTGCCCGAGAAAGAGAGCTCCTTGGCTCGGCTGGTTCCAATGAGTCGCGCGAGTTTCTGACTGAGGCCCCATCCCGGCATGATTCCGACGCGCGCGTGCGTGTCGGCGAACTTGGCGTGCTCCGATGCGAGCAGGACATCGCACATCAATGCCAGTTCAAATCCCCCCGTGATCGCAAAGCCATTAATCGCACCGATGATCGGCCAGGGATACGCTGACAGTCCTTTGGCGAGATCAATTTCACCGCCATCCGCGCCGAGGGCAAATCCGGTTTGCCCGGCCTCCTTCAAGTCAACGCCAGCAGTGAAGGCCCGCCCCGCGCCCGTCAGAACAACAGCGCGAATGCTGTCATCCTCTGCCAGATCCGCGAACGTTTTCACCAATTCCGCGCGTAGAGCGCGACTGAGTGCGTTGAGCGCATCTGGCCGGTTCATCGTAACAATGGCAACAGGCCCGTCCTTTTCGACCAAGACTATATTTTCCGACAAAATGCTCTCCTTATGTCCTGATTTTGAAACGCGCTTGGTGTAGGCGTTTCCGTGATGATGGTCTCAAGCTTCGCCTTGCAGATGTTCGGGCTCCACGCCCTGGGCCCGTACCAGACCATCAAGGTCGCGACGAATCTGGTCCAATGCATCCGCGTCTGTCCCGCGTGCGATCAGCGCCACACCGTGATCCTGCAAGGTTTGAAACCATGGATAAGATCCGATACTGACGTCCGAATATTGCTCCGAAAGCGCGGCCAGTGCTTCGGCCAGATCGCCTTCGCGTAAGCCGGCACCGCGAACAGTAATACTCTGAACAACCGCGCCCGATTCAAGGCGGTGGCCGATATCATCAAGCATCCCTTCGACAATTTTCGGGACGCCAGCCAGGGTGAAAACATTGCCCGTCTGAAAGCCGGGAGCACCCGACACTCGATTCTCGATCAGGGACGCGCCTTCGGGCACGCGCGCCATGCGCCGCCGGGCAGGCGTAAACTCGGTGCCCATCTCCTCGTAACGCGCTGCCAGCAAGGCCGCTGCTTCCGGGTGCTCGCCAATGCCGACGCCGAAGGCCGCTGCAATCGCATCCGCCGTAATATCATCATGCGTCGGACCGATACCGCCCGTTGTAAAGACATAGTTATAGGCCGCCCGCAGGGTGTTCACCGCATCAACAATCCGATCCTGTTCGTCAGGCACGATTCGCACTTCTTTGACCGGTATCCCGAACGGCGCCAGATAGCGCGCAATGGTCTGGGTATTGATATCGCGGGTCCGGCCCGAGAGCAGTTCATCTCCGATGAGGCAGATGGCGGCGGTTGGGGATGGCTTCATCCGCCTTGCCTACCGCATACAGAGCAGGCCCGACAACCCAAATCCAACCCCATTGCCGCCTCGTCAGGGACAGAATGCCGTCTATTCTGACGGCCATCAACGTGCGAAACCGGTCGAAAGGAGCATTAAATGGTCGAGTTTGGTCCAAACGGGTCCGTGCTGACCGGCGATCAGACCCCTGTTTCTGAACCGGCATCCTATACCGTTCCGACGATCGCAAAATTTAAACGGATCGGTCTGGCCAGTTTTCTATGCGGCATGGCGGCCTGCATTCTGGTGACGCTGATCGGCGTCATTCTGCTCTTTCTTGGATTTCAGATTGCCAGCCTGTTCGGCCAGGATGCCGGTCTGATCTTTGCTCATGAGGGATTTCTTCAGGGAATTGGCTTTGCCACTCTCATGGCCGCAATGAATTGGTATTTTGCATATTTTACAGTGCCGGCGGCCTGGGTTGCAATCTCCGTTTCACTGGGGCGGCTGCCCCGGCGCGGGATCGTGCACCCGCAGCCCTATTATCGCTGGGGCGCAATCTGGGGCGGGTTCCTGGTCGGATCGACCACGGGAATCGCGTCCTTTCTGCTCACCAACCTGAATTTCGTCACCGGGACGAGCGGATTCATAACCGGCGCTTTAATCGGTGGCGTGGCGGGCGTGGTTTGTGGCGCGATATTTCGCGGCATCGTCCGACCGACGGAGCAGGTCAAGCAGATCCAGGTCGAAGTGTTCTGATCCTTGACGCTTCGGTCAAATCCTCCCACCTCCCCGGCATGGGAAAATCAGACATTCAAATTTGGACCGATGGTGCCTGTAGCGGCAATCCCGGACCCGGCGGTTGGGGGGCCTTGCTGATCGCGGGCAAGCGACGCAAGGAAATCTATGGCGGTGAACCCGATACGACGAATAATCGTATGGAATTAATGGCCGCGATTGAGGCCCTGAATGCACTCAAGAACGCCAGTGACGTGACCCTCCATACTGACAGCACCTATGTCAAAGATGGACTGACCAAATGGATTCATGGCTGGAAGAAAAACGGCTGGAAAACCGCTGCCAAGAAGCCGGTCAAGAACAAAGACCTTTGGCAGGCGCTGGAGAAAGCCTGTGCCCGACACGAGATCAAATGGGTCTGGGTCAAGGGCCATGCCGGCGATGAGGGCAATGAAAAGGCCGATGAACTGGCGCGGCGCGGGGCTGAAGACGCGCGCGGATAACACGAATGTGAGGCCGCTGCATTGAACCGCATGATAAGACGGGCGCCTAACTCAAAAGGAGCTCCTCCCATGCGATTGATTCTTGCCGCGACTGCCGCCACCCTTATGACCGCCTGTAGTCAAGCCGACGTACCGGCCTCAGAACGCGCCGCTGTCACAGCCCCCGCGGAAGACACCCGCGTGCTTGCAGTTTTGAGCTATGCTGACTGGTGCGGCAGCTGCAAAGCCCTCGATCCCAAGGTAAAAGCCGTACAAGCAACAACGACATTTGACGGCGTGGAGTTCGCGACCATTGATTACACATCACGTGACGCAGATGCCTTCTTTGCCGATGCCGAAACCCTGGGCGTGGCGTCAGCGATGCGCGCCACCTTCCCCGAACAGATCAAAACCGGCCGCCTGTATCTGATCAATCTGGATAGCGGTGAGGTCGTTTCGACGGTCGACAAGTCCATGGATGAAGCGGCGATCAGCGCCGCCATCGCTGAGGCAGCAGCGCTTTCATAATTTTTTTCTGACGTTTGTCAGGATCTCCTCTTTCCATTCGTCTTGTTGACAGATGCTGCAATCAAGCAGGATCTTTTATCAGACCTCTGGAGGGAGGAATTTATTATGGCTAAATTTGTTTTGATGCTGCCCCACGCGCCGGACCGTTACACCAATCTCGGTGAAGCCGAATTCATGGATCTCATGAAAGACTATATCGGCTGGGTCGAAGAGATGAGCGCCAAGGGCAAGTTCGAGGGCGGTGAGAAACTGCTTGATGAGGGCGGTAAGATCGTCACCAACAAATCCGGTTCGGTCGAAGTCCATGATGGTCCATTCGCGGAAGTCGCCGAAATCCTGGGCGGTTATATGGTGATCAATGCAGCGGACTATGATGAAGCGGTCGAAATCGCCCGCAGTCACCCGCACATGAAGCACAATGAGACCATTCTCATCCGGCAAACGGACGCTTCGGCGGACGAGTGATGACGGCCACCACCGACATACACGCCCTGTTGGAAGAAACCATTAGACGGGAGCGAGGTTGGTTGATTTCCAGCCTCGTCTCCCGACTGGGGCCCGGCAAGGTCGATCTGGCCGAAGATGTCGCGCAGGATGCGATTGTCAAAGCGCTCGCCACCTGGCCGTACAAGGGTATTCCAGACAATCCGCGGGCCTGGCTACGCCGAGTGGCTGGCAATACGGCGATCGATCGCATACGGCGCTCTGCGCGTGAACTCGGCATCGATGATGACTGGGACCTGGCAACCAGCGATGAGGATGTCATCACGCCGTCTCTGAGCGATCCGGAACTCGATCTCATGGTTCTGTGCTGCGACCCTGCCCTTTCGCCGCAGGATCAACTGTTTCTGGCATTGAAAACGGTCTCGGGCTTCACCGCCGCCGAGACCGCCGCCTTGTTCTTTCTCAAGGAAGACGCCCTTTCCCAGCGCCTCGCCCGCGCCAAACGCCAATTGCGCAAGCAATCAGGTGACCTGGCTCGATATCCAACGCGGTTCGCGCTGAAGGACCGCCTGCCCCGATTGCTGAAAGTCATCTATCTGATGTTTGCCTGGGGGTATTTGCCTCGCCGCGGAGATGTGGTTTTTCGCGACGATCTTTGCCGTGAGGCGATCCGGCTTTCAGAAGGCCTGCTGGCGCAAACCGACGGCGAAACGGCGGGGCATCATGCCTTGCATGCCCTTTTATTGTTCCAGGCGGCGCGATTGCCAGCCCGCGCGACAGAAGACAACACACTTGTCCCGCTCGAACAGCAGAATCGCGCGGATTGGGACAAGGCGATGATCGCGGATGCTTTCGCCCAGATGGAAGCGGCGCAGTCCAGCCCGGACCTGACACGCTATCATCTTGAGGCGGGAATTGCTTCAATCCATGCCCAGTCAACCACATGGGAAGCGACGGACTGGGGCTCGATCGCCCGCTTGTACACATTGCTGGATCGACACGCGCCATCGCTCGCCGTCTCGGTCAATCGGGCCGTGAGCCTGATCTATGCCGGCGAGCGGGCGCAAGCGACGGACATTCTGGACGGGCTTAAAGACCATCGCGGCGCAGCGGAGTTTCCTGGCTATCACCTGGCGGTCGCCAAGCTCGCTCAGGCGAATGGTGATCCGGACACGGCCAAGGACGCACTTAGTCGCGCCAGTGCCTGCCAGGTCTCCACACCCATCGCAGACCATATCGCGCGTCAGGCTGACCTGATTGAGGCCGGCGCCTAGTCGTTGAACCGACCGTCCTCAATAATGGCCTCATAATCGGCCTGGATCTGCGCGTATTTCATGTCGATGCCGATTTTCATGATTTCGTGTGTGAAGATATAAAGCCGGTTGGCCTCAACACATTCCGCCACCCAATCAGCAACCTTGTCCGGGTCCAGCCCGCCTTTGATGACCGCATCCATTTCCTGGAATTGCGGATCCTGCTGCGCTTCTTCGAGAGACACCGTGTTGGAGGGGCGGCCAAATCCAGTTGTGTGAATCTGGGTCCGGACCCAACCCGGGCAAAGGACGCTGACTCCGATCTTGTGTGGCATCAGCTCGGCCTTGAGGCTTTCCGAATAGCCGACCACCGCATATTTCGTCGCATTGTAAGGTCCCATGCCGCCAGGCGCGACATGGCCTGCCATGGACGCGGTATTGATGAAGTGACCGCCCTCGCCATGCGACTGGATCAGCGGCGTGAACAACTCCACGCCGTGCACAACGCCCATCAGGTTGATATCAATAATCCAGCGCCAGTCCTGCAGCGGAATCTCTCCCGGCTGGCCACCCAGCCCGACGCCGGCATTGTTGGCGACGATATGCACCTTGCCGAAATGGTCGACCGTCTTCTGTGCCGCCTCTTCAAGCGCGCCCGCGTCCGCCACGTCGCATACGACGGATGAAACAGCATTGCTGTCTTTGGACAGCGCCTCGACGGCGCGCGCCAATCCCTCCGCGTCTCGATCCGCCAGCATGACGCTGGCACCGCGGCTCAGGAAGGTTCGAGCCATTGAAAGCCCCAATCCGCTGGCGCCGCCCGTGACAAAGGCCACGCGGCCTTGAATGTCGCTCATCTTCTTTCCTCCAATACAAACGGCCTGCCAGGGCTGCCCTGCAGGCCGTTCAGGTTTCCTCGTACGATCCCTTAGGCGTCAACCGTGCCCTTCATGAAGGCCGCCAGACGCTGATTGATGATCTGATCCGCTTCAGCCATGATCCGATCGATCAATTCCTTACAGGTCGGAATATCATGGATCAGCCCGGCAACCATGCCACAGGACCAGGCCCCGGCATCCATGTCACCTTCCATCATGATCCGTGGATAAACCCCGGCCACTTCGCCGATAATGTCTTCAAACTTAAGGTCGTCGCCGAGCATTTTTTCTTTCTCGAGCAACCGCTCCACGGCCTCATTGGTCAAAACCCGCTCTGTATTGCGCAAAGGCCGCATGACGAGGCGCGTGTCCAGTTCTGACGCTGCTACGATCGCCTGTTTCACATTCTCATGCACCGGGGCTTCCTTGGTGGCGATAAAGCGTGTGCCCATATTCATGCCCTGTGCGCCCATGGCAAGCGAGGCGACCAGGGAACGGCCATCGGCCTGCCCACCGGAGGACACGAATGGGATGTCGAGCTCATCCGCAGCGCGCGGCAACAGGATCATGTTCGGAACATCATCTTCGCCCGGATGGCCACCGCATTCAAAGCCATCCACCGAGACCGCATCACAGCCAATGTCCTGCGCCTTAAGCGAGTGCCGAACCGAGGTGCATTTATGGATCACCTTGATGCCAGCATCCTTCAGATGCGGCAGGACCTGAGCCGGGTTGCGTCCGGCCGTCTCAACCACTTTGACTCCGCCATCTATAATCGCCTTCACAATGGCCGGATAATCCGGCGGATTAAGCGTCGGCAGGAATGTAATATTCACGCCGAAAGGCTTGTCCGTCATGTCATTGCATTTAGCGATTTCATTTGCGAGATCCTGCGGGGTTTTCTGGGTTAGTCCGGTGATGATCCCCAAACCCCCTGCATTCGAGACCGCAGCGGCCATTTCAGCGAAACCGACAAAGTGCATGCCACCCTGGATAATCGGGTGCTCAATGCCAAACATTTCCGTGATGGCGGTTTTCATGCGTCTATCCTCCTTGTTCTTCGCCACAATGTCCCTCAAACTGGCGCGAAACAAGTCTGACTTAGGGGAAGCGATATGGCGCTGAAGCTGTTTTTACATGGCGTTCCGGATACGCCCTCGATGTGGGATCCGCTGATCGCTGAGCTTGATCTCGCCGCGGATACTTATCAGGCCCCTGCCATGCCAGGCTTTGTTGACCCCGCACCTCCTGACTTCTCCTCGACCAAAGAGGCCTATGTCGACTGGTATATTGGCGAGATGGAAAAGGCGCATGCTGACGCCGGCCCGGTAGATCTCGTCGGACATGACTGGGGCGCCCTTATCACCATTCGCGCTGCAAGCCTGCGGCCAGACCTTGTAAAGACCTGGTGCGTCGCCAATGCTCTGCCTCACCCCGAATACAAATGGCACCGTATGGCCCGGATGTGGCAGACCCCGATCGTCGGCGAGGCGATCATGGCGGTGACCCGAAAGGAAGCCCTCTGCAAGGGCCTGCACGCGGCCGGCATTCCAGCTGATCTCGCTTCAAAAGAGGCCAGCCACTGGACCCCGCACATGCGCAAAGCCATTCTGAAGCTGTACAGGTCCGCCAAGACGGCTGGGTCAGACTGGTGGGATGACACACAGAACCTGCCAGAGCGCGGGCTCGTATTCTGGGGGGTGGACGATCCGTACGTGCCGACCTGGGTGGCGGACAAGTTCTGCGACGCCACCGGCGCCAGACTGGAAAAGCAGGCCGCGACCGGTCATTGGTCGATTATTGAGCGGGCAGATGTGCTCGCTGGTTTGCTCAAGCAGCACTGGGCCTAGGGCTCGAAACCGCGTAGAAATGCGTCGACGTTGGCGCCGAGGGACTCAACGGCGTAGCCTCCTTCCATACAGATCAAGGTGGGCAGTTGCAGGTCCGCGATCAGGGATGCCATCGCTGTATAATCTTCGGTTTCGATCTCAAAGAAACTGATCGGATCCCCGGCAAATGTGTCAGCGCCATAAGGAACAATGAGGAGGTCCGGCGCAAATGCCTGAACCCGCTCAATGGCCTGTACCAATTGCGCGCGATAAGCGGGCCACTTTGTCCCGCGCGGCATGGGCAGATTGAGATTGAAGCCCTTTCCGGCGTTTTCCCCGACCTCATCACTGTGGCCCCAATAGAAGGGATAATCGGTCTTTGGATCGGCATGTAGAGAGACCGTCAAAACGTCTTCGCGCTGAAAGAAAATATCCTGCGTGCCATTGCCGTGATGGTAGTCGACATCGAGCACCGCGACCTTCGCTGCCCCCCGCAGGCGCGCCTGCTCTGCCGCGATAGCGACATTGTTGAGATAGGAATAGCCGCCCATATAGTCGCGCCCGGCATGGTGACCCGGAGGGCGGCAAAAGGCGAAAGCACTGCCAGCGCCCGTGAGGACAGCCTCCAGCCCATTCAAGGCTGTCTGCGCGTTCCAGTACACGGCCTGCCAGGTCCCGGCGGCAACCGGTGTTCCGCAATCATAGGAGTATTGGCCAAGCTCGGCATCAATCCGGGTCAGATCCAGCGCGCGTCGGCCGCGAATCGGAAAGACGTATGGGAAGGCATCGCCCGACCGACCAGCAGAGCGCCAGTCATCATGCGCGCGCTTCAGAAAGCCGACATAGTCCGGGTCATGGACTGCCAGTATCGGCGCTTCACCAAAATCCTCGGGTGCACGGCGATCCGGCAAAACCTCCAAAATGGCATCTACCCGGGCTTGCGATTCGGCGTGCGGCACCAGTTCGCCATTCTGCAGCTCGATGGCAGGCGTGTGCGCCGATTGAAAGTCAGAGAAAAAGGCGATCATGGAAGAAACAGACCTGCGCGATTTGAGGAATTTGAAACGCCCTTCAGAGACGAGAATCCATATCGACGCTGTCCCGATCTCACGTCAACTCCAGCGGTAGAAATACGACACACGACCCACATTTTCCGCCGAATTAACAGACGCTTAGAGCAACAACTGAACTTCAACTCTCGGCATTGGAGACGAATCCGGGAACAAAACCCGGAATGACAGCAAATTGGGACAGCTGATTCTGGTCGACCAAGGGCGACCGCAAATAAGGGGAGAACCAATGTCCGAAGAACCTCAAGAACCGCAAGGCGACGTGACCGAAGCATGGCGCGCGACCCAGGACCAGAAATCGAAAGCCGGGCGCCTGCGGATCTTCGCCGGGATTTCCTGGCTCATCGCAATTGGCGGCGAAGTCGCCGGGATTGTGCTTTTACTGCAAGGCCGGTTTGATGACGGCAATCTGCCGCTTCTGATCGGTCTCCTAGTCGGAATTGCGGTCTTTGCCATTGCCGGCAGCCTGATGTGGAAAGCCGCGAACAAGCATGATCCGGCCAGCAAGGAAGAAGCGTTCAAATTCTTCGTCCAGAACCAGCTGGGTGCGATCATTACCATTATCGCTTTCCTGCCGCTTCTCGTCCTGATCTTCATGGACAAGGATATGGATCCCAAGAACAAGCAGATTGCGGGTGGCGTCGGCGTCGCTCTGGCGGTCGTCGCAACCCTGTTCGGGGTCAGCTATAATCCCCCCTCTGTAGAGCAATATACAGAGGATATGAATGAGTGTGCAGCGCAGATCAAAGGCAATCTGCCGACCACGGCCTGCTCGCCGGAAGTCGCCGAACAAGCGCAGGACATTGCCCGCGATACAGATGCGGTCGTCGAGGCCACCGGCGGCAGCGAGGTCGTTTACTGGATCGCACCGCCCGGCGGCGCCAAGAAGCATGACTCGCCGCGTGTGTTCCATCTCTGTGAGGATGTCAGCCCGCTGCGCGACAAGCCCGTTGTGAGCGGCTCGGTGACCGAGGCCTATGCGCAAAATGCCAAACGCATCACCAAACAGATCAGCATGGAACAAAACCAGTGCGGGTTTGGCGCCGACGAGTAGGCATGCGCCGTTTCGACTACGGCATTCAGACTGGTTCAGAGTGATCCCAGTGTTTCGAAACACCGGGATCACCCTTGCCTGAACCCTCAGACTCGGCTTTCCTTGAGCCAGGCCGCAGCATGGATTGGTACAAGGGCTTGAGCACCGCACCCACTTCGCGCCGCCGGCGCCTTCAACGCGACAAGGATTTTACCGGGGACAGGTTGACCACATTCCGGCAGGTTTTCCTGCGGCATGGTCTTCCGGGCCTTACGCTCGCGGTGATCTGTTTCTGTCTGCCCGGCATGCTGCCCATATTCGGCCACAGCCTGGCGCGCGCGGCCGCGAATGTTGGATCTTATGCGGCGGTCTACGGATTTATATTCCTGGGTCTGTGCGCTTATGCCTGGCGGCTCGATCGGCGATTGAGCGCGCCGCTCATGGGCTGGATCCTCTACCTTGGGGCGCTGTCCTTCTGGGAGGAATGGGTGTTTCGCCTGGCGCTACCGCAAGCTCTGGAAGGTTTTGGCGCGTCCGTCTGGCTGGCTGCGTTCATCAGCGCCGTATTGTTTGGAGGCCTGCACTATTTCACGCTGCGCTGGAAATGGCAGTGGTGCGTCGCCGCGGCCTTTGGCGGGCTTGGCTTGAGCCAGCAAATGGAAGTCCACAATGACCTGCTCTGGATCACCGCGTTCCACTGGATCGGCACCTATATCAACACGCCGCGATTGCCTGGGCGATCCGCGCAAGTGACGGCCAACTAACTGTCCCTTGAAGGACCCAAAAGAAAAAAGCCCGACCATCTGGCCGGGCTTTTTTGAATTCTGTCAGGTGCGATCTATTCTTCCATCGCCTCGAGCTCGGCCTCGTGACGGGCACGATCAGCAGCGCCGCGAGCGTCTTCATCTCGATCCACCAGCTCGATGACGGCACGCGGTGCATTGTCACCGTGGCGATAACCCGCTTTCAGAACGCGCGTATAACCGCCATTGCGGTCCTTGTAGCGCTCGCCGAAGACTTCAAACAGCTTCTTCACGGCGGCTTCGTCGCGAACCTTGGACACGGCTTGACGGCGCGCGTGCAGGTCGCCACGCTTGGCCAGCGTGATCAGCTTGTCCATGAAAGGCTTCATCTCTTTGGCCTTTGGCAGAGTCGTGACGATCTGCTCATGCTCAATCAAAGACGCTGCCATATTGGCAAACATCGCTTTGCGGTGTGAAGCCGTGCGGTTCAGCTTCCGGTGGGCCATGCCGTGACGCATTTTAGTCTCCTCGTCTGCCCTCTCGGGCATACATTCCTATAGGTGGTCGTCGTACTTTTTCGCCAGGGCTTCAATATCCTCAGGCGGCCAGTCTGGCACATCCATACCGAGGTGAAGGCCCATGCCGGCCAGTACTTCTTTGATTTCGTTCAGCGACTTGCGGCCGAAGTTCGGCGTGCGGAGCATTTCCGCTTCCGACTTCTGAATGAGGTCGCCAATGTAGACGATATTGTCGTTCTTCAGGCAGTTTGCAGAGCGAACAGACAGTTCGAGCTCGTCGACTTTCTTGAGCAGAACCGGGTTGAAGCCGAGATCGCTCTCTTCGGTCTGGCTCGAGCTCTCAGACTCAGGCTCATCGAAGGTGATGAAGAGCTGAAGCTGGTCCTGCATGATGCGCGCAGCATAGGCCACGGCGTCTTCTGGCGTGATCGAGCCATCCGTCTCAACCGTCAGGGTCAGTTTGTCATAGTCCAGGACTGTTCCTTCGCGGGTGTCCTCGACCTGATAACCGACGCGGCGAACGGGCGAATAGATCGCATCCACCGGAATGAAGCCGATCGGCGCATCTTCCGGGCGGTTCTCTGTCGCTGGGACATAGCCTTTGCCGGTCGCAACGGTGAATTCCATGTGCAGATTGGCACCATCGTCCAGCGTACAAATGACGTGATCCGGATTGAGGATTTTGACGTCGCCGGGAGTTTCAATCTGTCCCGCTTTAACTTCGCCTTTGCCGGACGCTTTCAGGATCATGCGCTTCGGCGCATCTGAAACCATGTCGACGGCAACCTGCTTCAGATTCAGGATGATCGTGGTGACATCTTCACGCACGCCCTGGATCGAAGAGAATTCGTGAACAACGCCATCAATCTGCACGCCGGTAATCGCAGCGCCTTGCAGAGAGGACAGAAGAATGCGGCGCAGCGCATTGCCCAGGGTTGTGCCGAAACCGCGCTCCAGCGGCTCAACAACGAGCTTGGCCAGGCGCGTGGCATCGCGGCCTGCATCGACAACTGGACGGTTCGGCCGGATAAGGGCCTTCCAGTTGCGGTCGTTTACGATCATGTCTTCGGCTTCGGTCATGCTCAGCCTTCCTGTAAATTAGGTCTAATACGGACTATACGCGGCGGCGCTTTGGCGGGCGGCAGCCATTGTGTGGGATCGGCGTGGTGTCACGGATCGCGGTCACCGTCAGGCCGGCGGCTTGCAAAGCGCGCAAAGCACTTTCACGGCCTGAGCCAGGTCCGCGAACGTTTACTTCAACGGTCTGCATGCCATGTTCCATGGCTTTCTTTGCAGCGTCCTCAGCTGCAACCTGAGCCGCATAAGGAGTCGACTTACGAGATCCTTTAAACCCCATCGCGCCGGCAGAAGACCATGAAATGGCATTCCCTTGCGCGTCTGAGATGGTGATCATCGTATTGTTGAAGCTGGAATTAACATGCACAACGCCAGAAGTAATATTCTTCCGGGCGCGGCGTGCTACGCGAGTTGTCTGACGGGCCATCTCTCGAGGATCCTATTTCTTCTTGCCGGCAATCGGCTTCGCAGGACCTTTGCGGGTCCGCGCGTTTGTGTGGGTGCGCTGACCACGAACCGGCAGGCGCTTACGGTGGCGAAGACCACGATAGCAACCCAGGTCCATCAGACGCTTGATATTCATCGACACTTCACGGCGAAGGTCGCCCTCGACCATAAAGTCGCTGTCGATCGTCTCACGAATTTTAATCACTTCTGCATCCGACAGGTCCGCCACGCGGCGTTCCGGGGTGATGCCGATCTTTTCACAGATCTCGTCGGCTTTGGCGGGGCCAATGCCATGAATGTAACGCAGCGCGATTGGAACGCGCTTGTTCGTCGGTATATTGACGCCTGCAATACGGGCCAAAGCCAGTCTCCTAATAGTTCAAAAAGAAAGCCGCAGTTCGCACAGCAAAAATACCGCTGCACGCTTGCAGACTCATCCTCTTAACGAAGTGCGTCGTTATAGACGCAACAATTGGTACGTCAACCACTGAATCAGCGGTTCACGCAGCTTCAAACGGCCTCTTTCAAGGCCGCGTCGATTCCACCACTAACCTCGTCGATTGCGGCCATGCCGTCAACCTCGCGCAGAATGCCACGTTCGGCATAAATTGGCACCAATGGCGCGGTATCGGCATTGTACTTTTCGAGCCGCACCGAGAAGGTTTCAGGATTGTCATCCTTGCGCCCCTGCTCTTCAAATCGCTTGGTGACGCGGGCCAGCAAGGCTTCTTCGTCGACCGCCAGACGGATTACGCAATCGACCTGTGATCCACGACCTTTCAGCAGCTCATCCAACGCTTCAGCCTGACCGACCGTGCGCGGAAAGCCATCATAAATGAAGCCAGCAGCGCCTTCATTCTGATTGAGCTGATCGTCGATCAGCGCGATCACGATTTCGTCGGACACCAGGGCCCCTGATTCGAGGATGGATTTCACCTTGTTGCCAAGCTCCGATCCAGAGGCCACAGCGGCGCGTAGCATGTCCCCGGTAGAGAGTTGGATATAGCCGCGTTCTGCGACAAGTTTCTTGGCCTGCGTGCCTTTACCGGCTGCAGGGGGTCCAAACAGGATCAGATTCATTTTTTACGCTTGCCTCCCAACCGCGATTTCTTGATCAAACCCTCATATTGGTGGGCAATCAAGTGCGATTGT
>JBCBBC010000023.1:0-51967 GCA_038532145.1 Pseudomonadota bacterium
GGATTTCAAGCCGATCATGCGGACCAGTTCCGGCGCGCATTCGCCCCTGTGCTGCAGCCGGTTGCGGTGTCGGACCTCTTATTCAAGAGTCTGGTCGCGGCGGCGAACGCGATTTGCGATGAGTTGATGCGTGGGGCCGTGTCAAAGGCGGAGGCCCAGCAAACATTGACCGCCCTGTTTGTCGCCAGTTTGACTCCGCACGCTCTCCCACAAGCCAATAAAAGGAACTCAAGATGATTCTCGTGACGGGCGCGACCGGCAATGTCGGCAGTGAAATCGCGCGCCAATTGGCGGCAAAGAACACGCCGTTTCGGATTTTTGTACGCGACGCTGACAAAGCTGCCGACATGATTGGCGCGGGTGAATATGACATCGCCCTCGGCGCCTTCTCCGATGCTGCCGCATTCGACCTGGCGCTGGAAGGCGTCGATGCGGTCTATATGGTCACCAATCAAAGCGATGCCTTCAAACAGGATCTGACCCGCATGGTCGATCAGGTGTCCGGTGCCGGCATTCAGCGCTTTGTCATGCTGTCGGCGGAAGGTGATGCGGAAAATGAAGTCTTCTTCGTACGCCGAACGGGCGAGCTGGAGGAGATCGTCAAAGCTGCCAAACTGCCATGGACCTTCCTGCGTCCGGACTGGTTCATGCAGAATTTTGCCGGCTATGTCGACATGGGCATGGTGGCGTTTCCAGATGGCCCCGGCAAAACCAGTTTTGTCGATGTTCGAGATGTCGCCGAGATTGCTATTAAGGCCTTGACGGAGGACGGACATGTGCACCGCACCTATCGCCTGACGGGACCTGACGCGATGACTTTTGCTGGCGCAGCGGAACGGATCAGCACAAGTCTGGGGCGCGACATTCCATTCGTGGGCATCACGCCGGAACAGATGCGCGATGCTCTGATCGCCAATGGCGCAGAGCCCTGGTATGCTGAAATGAATGCCGAAATGACCAAGGCGGTGCGCCTCGGTTTTAACTATAGTCCGTCCAACGATATTGCCTTTCTGCTTGGCCGAAACCCCCGCGCCATCGAGGATTTCGCTGCGGACCTGCTAAGCTAGGGGTGCGTGAAAACCGGATGCAGATGCCGGTTCTTAACCAAAAACATCAATCTCACGCATCTGTGTGGTCGTTTTTTCATTTGTTTTGTGCCAAATGGCCCGGAAGTGGCATAAGTAAGTGGCATGTCAGACAAGCGTATTCTTCTGATCATTGGTGGCGGCATCGCAGCCTACAAGTCCCTGGAACTGATCCGGGACCTGTCGCGGCGCGGGATTGGCAGTCGTTGCATCGTGACCAAGGGCGGCCAGGAATTTGTCACGCCACTGTCTGTTTCGGCCTTGTCCGGCGAAAAAGTCTTCACCGAATTATTCGATCTCGATGATGAAGCGGATATGGGTCATATCCAATTGTCCCGTTCGGCCGATCTTGTCGTGGTCTGTCCGGCGACAGCCGATTTGATGGCGAAGGCCGCTGGCGGACTGGCCAATGATCTGGCCTCAACCACTCTGCTGGCGACTGACAAGCCAGTGCTGATGGTGCCGGCGATGAATGTTCGCATGTGGGAACATGCCGCGACCCAGCGCAATGTGGAAACCCTCCGCAGCGATGGCGTCAGCGTCATGGATCCGGATGAAGGCGCGATGGCGTGCGGCGAGTTTGGGCCTGGACGGTTACCTGAGCCGCTGGCTATTGCCGATCGTATCGAAGCGCTGCTCAGCGATGGACCGGTCCTGTATGGCCTCGAACCAAAACCGCTGGCCGGGCGGCACGCGCTGATCACCGCTGGGCCAACCCGCGAGCCGCTCGACCCCGTGCGATTCCTGTCCAATCATTCCAGCGGCAAGCAGGGCTATGCGATTGCCGGTGCTCTGGCCAAGGCGGGGGCCCGCGTGACCCTCGTATCCGGTCCAGTGTCGCTGCAGGCGCCGGATGGCGTGGATCTCGTATCGATTGAAACCGCGCGCGAAATGCTGGATGCGTGTCAGACAGCTCTGCCTGCAGACGTCTTCGTTTCCGTCGCCGCGGTCGCCGACTGGCGCCCGAGCCGGGCGGCCGCCAAGAAGATGAAGCTGAAAGAAGGCGACGGCGATCCGCATCCAAACCTGGAACTGTCGGAGAATCCGGACATTCTCGCCACGCTTTCGCGCAAAAAGAAGCACCGCCCCAGCCTGGTCATTGGTTTTGCGGCCGAGACACATGATGTCGAACCTCTCGCCATCGCCAAGCTGAAACGCAAGCGGTGTGACTGGATTGTCGCCAATGATGTCAGCGGCGATGTCATGGGCGGGGTGATGAATGAAGTCGCCTTGATCACGCGCGACGGCATTGAAGACCGCTGGCCGCGCATGACCAAGGATGATGTCGCGGTCCGACTGGTTGCCCGGATCGCCCAGGAATTCGATGACGAAGCCGACCAGATCGCAGCCGAGTAAAATTCACAAACCTTGAATCAAAGAGTGTGCTAGCCTGACCTGGGATCTTTCAGGGAGGACGCGCATGGCACGACCGATTCCAACGGATGAGCATTTGCTCACAATGATTTACAAGAAGAATCTCAAGGCCTTCTCCGACTGGTCGGGGGAGAACAAGACCCGGGTCGCGAAGATCTGGGTGCCGATTGATATTGACGAAATGGCGAAGAAATATCGCTGCGATCCGGATCTGATTTTTGGTCGGCTCTATTATCACATGAATGAAAAATATGGCTCCAGCACGGGTGATGGACAGGACGTCAATTTCTTCAATATGCGCCTCGCCAATGACCGGCATGTGGTGAATTTCCCATTGCTGACCTCGGTCCTGGCGAATCTGCAGGACGAGCGAAAGCGATTCATCATCTCGACCCGACTTGCGGCGCTGTCTCTGGTCGTGTCCGCGATTTCCATCGGGATTGCGGTTCTGACCTAGGATTTGGGGTGGACCAGGCTTGTTATGGGATTGAGCCTCGGATGGCCGGCGTCCGATTGGGGGCGGATTAAGGACGCTCTCTTAAACGATATTGAATAATAGCGAACTTTCGAGTGTTCCTGAGATTTATGTCAATCAATCGGATTATGCGCTTTCAAAAATTCGTCCATCGTTTGTAGCGTTTCCAACCGCGTGCCCGAGTCAGTCATCCAATGATCTGCGCCTTTCTGGCTTACATAAGAGGCGTCTTTATCTGCCTGTTCTAGAGCCCGTTTCATAAATTCACTTTGCGATTTTTTGACCACCGTATCATCGCGACCATGAATCAGCAGAACAGGTGCTTGAAAAGCCTCCGCCGAATACCTTGGAGATTTAGACTTCATAAGCGCCTTGTCGTCCATCAACCGTCCCATGGTTCTACGCCAAGACCGATATGACTCGCTATCGCGGCCATACTTCATAGAGATGCTTTGACCATGCTGGTTCAAATCGGAAATGGGAGAAATGGCGATGACGCACTTGTAGAGTTCTGGCGTGTAAGCACCCCCTGCCAGGGCCGCATATCCGCCATAGCTCGCACCGGCGATACAAATCCGTGATGGATCTGCAAACTTGTTTTTGATCAGCGCGTTGACGCCATCTGTCAGATCATTCTGCATACTACCTCCCCATTCGCCATAGCCCCGCTCTTTAAAGTCTGCGCCAAACCCGGATGAGCCTCTGAAATTTGGTTGCATCACCAGATAGCCGCGATTTGCGAAAAATTGCGCCATCCAGTCAAAGCCCATCTGATCATAAGCATGGGGCCCGCCGTGCGGTAGAATTATCGCAGGTAGGTTTTGATCACCGTGACGCCCCGGTGGCCACGTCAAAATCGCCTGAATAACAAGGCCGTCTCTGGCTTTGTATTTCACTGATTGTACAGACCCTATTGCGGCTGCTGGAATAGATGTTCGGGGATCTGCGATCAACGACAGCATTCCGGTGGCTGTGTCGAACAGCAGGTAGTCTCCTTTATATCGTCCGCCCGAGACCGCTAGCACCACTTTCGACCAGTCTGACGACCAAGACGTGATGCTGAAGTTTAAATCAGGATATTTATTCAACAGTTCTCTGACTGCAGCATCAATATCGGAATCAAAAAAAGCGTAGCTGGGAGTCATTCCCGAGTATTTCACGCCATAGACTTTACGTCCCCGATCCGAAAGGACGCTGTCAATCTCGCGGCCTGGTATGTGGAAGAACTCGTCACCTACCGTTCCGTCAAAACCAAGTTCAAAAAGTGCCTCCCCCTCATTCTCGTCAAATTGGCGACTGACAATCAGAGCAGATTCGTCACTTTTTGCGCCGACGATCCAGAATGGCGGCACATCAGCATCCTTGTCTTCGAAGACGGTTTCCCACTTCCCAGTCTGTTGAGTTTTTATGCGATACAGTTTCTTTCCGCCATCAAAGTCTTCGCGTGCCAGAACGCTTCCACCATCGCTGACCAACCAATCCTTTGTGGCACTGACGCCTCTCGAAAACACTTGCCCGGTTTTCCTGCCAAACTTCGCCACAAACAGACTGTACCTGGGGTTTTGCTGACCCCGTGATCCAGAATACGCTGGCATATAGGCAGAACGACTTACAGAATCTATCGCTATGATCCGTCCGATTCCGCCTTGGCCAGGATAGACATCATCATCTTTGCTAAGCAGTTGGACTGTATCTCCGTTGTTCAAGTCAACGGAAAACGCTGCACCATACTCAATACGACTTGCGAAACCTTGGATTCTCGTGGTCTTGGATGCCCTTAGAACCGCGATATCATTTGTGGCGAAATATGCATAATTGGCTTTGACATTTGAGACATCGAGCATGAATGGCTCTTCTCCATTCTGCTCGATGGAATGAGCGACGAGCAGTCTGAGATCGTCCTTTTCGGTGATGTACAGTATTTTTGAGCCGTCGGGTGAGATGCTCACGGATCGAATATCTGGCTGTTCCCCATAAGCCTCAATTGGCGGCTGAACCTCCGCAAAACTGAATTGATCAAACACAAGCGCGAAGAAAACCGCAATGACAATCCTCAAGATATACCCCAATGAAAAACTGTAATCTCAAACTCTTTATAACCGTTCAGTAGATTTAGACAGAGCTCATGCGAACTGTTTATTTAAAAAATCTGGAATACGGTATCAGAGTCCATTTTAGGGTGCTTCGTGTCATTGGCTCAGCAACTCTTGTAGGGCGAGTTTAAGACGCTGAGCCTTCCGAGAATCTTGTTATGATCCGTGTGTCGATGATCCGCTCGTCGCAAGTTTTAACCGCACGAATAGCCAGGGCACGACGAACACGCCGACGGCACCGACAAGTCCGTAACCGATGTATCGCCAAAGAGTCTCAATAACGCCGGATGGCTCGCCGAAAATCAAGGCTGGCGCATCAAGCGCGAATAAGACGAGTATTAAGAGACCGAGCATCAACACAAAGCGAATGCTGCTGATGACGGGCGATGCTTGTTCGATCTCATAATCCACTTTTCGATGCTCAATCGGTGCAGCCAGTAGAACGCCTGTGAGGAAGCCAAGAACGCTGATAAACTCGGTTGGAAGGTCAGGCGCGGAACGACCAGTCAAAACCAGGGTTGCCAACCAAACCAGAGCGCTAACGCTTATCGTAAGCGCTGCCTGGACGATAAGATCAAGCGAGATCCAACGCCTCCACAGAGCGTCGATTTTCAGCACGGCAAGACACGCTATCCCGCCGCCCAGGAGCCAACCTAGTGCGATGTCTTCAAAAAAATGAACACCGAGTACCGGGCGAGAGATCCCGATCAAAAAAGGGGCGAATAAAAGTAATCCGCGCGCGAATGTCGCGTGAGCGCGCGTGATCAAAAAGCCGTAAAACGCCGCAGCCGCCATGGCATGACCGGAGGGGGTTGAAGACTCTGCAACCAATTCCGCTGCGCGCATGGGCGAAACCGCCCAAAAATCTAAGTGGGTCCCGTCCACAACGAATGGTCTCGGATTTTGAATGAACGTTTTCAGTAGATGGTTGAGGATCATGGAGACGAGCACAATGATCGATGCATTCACCGCCAAGCGCTTACCAATGAAGCAAAAAATCAAGGCGATGACGATGAGGTACCCCTCAACCCCACCCATGAAGGTAATCGCCTGAAATACCTTGGTTAAAAGCTCTGGTCTGTGGTCCGCGATCGTCGCTAACCAAGCCTGATTAAAGTCTAGGTCCATAGTCTCGACTCGTAGCGATCTAAGACACAGCAAGCAACTCGCAAGAGAAACAGAGCAACCTGAGAGGCGGTTTCAGGGCGATGATAACCGCTTACGCAGAATCTGTTCTGGGGCGAGTTCAGGACCCTCCTCGAGTCGTGATTTCTGCACAGATATGCCGTTGAAATCGGCTTGAAATTTGATCTAGTCAAAGGATGAGTAAGCACGAACTCGAATTATTCGCCGATTACTTCCAATTCTATATTCAGGATGAAACGTCGGACGGAATAGATGGCGAATCGTGGCCCGAGGCGGCCTCTGATCGAATGCTGGCTGTTAAAAAGAGAGCGATTGGTGTCGGCACCGTAAGAAACATGGACGTTCCAGTTACGATTGAAGTGGTCGATTCAGAGCCGACCCGAGACGCTGCCGATTGGGACCATGTCGTAGAATGCTCGATCGATTTGCCAAGCGGCAAGCTCGTCGTGGCGGGTTGTACAGATTACGTCCCAGATGCCGTGAGAATTGAACTTCCCCACGGCACATACAGAGCGCGAATTTCATACGGATCACTTACATCTGTGTCAGAAGATGGATTAGACGGCGATGATCGCTATCGAATACAGCTTTGGCCAGGGAGCACGATCGCTGTCCACGTCGTAAAGTTTGGAAACCCTGACGCCACTCGTTGATAGCAAGCGACATTCTTCGGTCTGTGATCTCAATGTGGCGCCATCGGTTTTATGCCCCATGCCGCTAAATCACATCAAAGACATGGTCTAACAATAGAACGGTGACACAGCCGGCGAGTTGTGCGCTGACGGGCGCGGTCACTAAGCCGCCAATGTTTTGCGCCGCTAGAATGGGTTCGAGGTCTGTCGGACTATTGTCTACCGTTTGAACGGTGACCGTGACGCCCCAACGCCGCGATGATTCCCTTAAGCCGAGATCAAAGTCGCCAACGAATTCGTAGTTTCGAAACTTGTCCAAGATTTTTTCGCCGTCAGGGAGGTCCGGTTTTGAGTAACAAAGACCGTGTAACCAGCCTTCTCCATTCCCTCCAAAAACCGTCAGGCTTTGGATCACTTGTCCTTCCAAAACCAAAGTTTCGAGCGTTCGCTGTGCGGTCCCCGAGCTCGCTTGTGCGACCACTCTTCCGATCGGGTCACGCGCGAAGACCGTCACCGGTGAGTTCGTATGAGAGACATCGAGCGAAACGCTCGTCGTCGGGGGGAGATCGATATTCAAACCGCCATCATATGGAATACGTACCGAAATGATCGACTCTTGCGGATTGGCCAATTGCACCATTTCGGCGCGCGCATCGCCGTCTCCACGAATTTTGTAAACACCATGATGAAGTGGAAATACTGGCTTTTGGGATAGCCATTCGCGCGGAAAGCCCTTGAAACAATCCCAATCTCTCGGTCGTTTAATTCCACAACGACCTGGTCGGAGAATGCGTGTGAAAAACTGTTCTGATTGATCGAGCGGAAAAATCCGCGCTGTGACGAAATAATCGAGCGGGTCGTCAGCGTTGAACCCTAAAATCTCGGCACAAATACGGACACGCTCACCGCCGCGATATTGTTGGCGCTCGGTTAGAACCCGCTTCAGAGCGACATGCTTATTCTGTCGTTCTTGTTCGGTTTGTGCAGTGCGGTCGGCACCGTCTGTCACGCCGAGATAGTCCCAGTTCGTCCGCATGGCATAGGAGAATCCTGGCATTGGATTTTGCGGCACATCCGCGGACAAGGTAATGCGCTCCGCACTGGTTTTTACGTCGTCGCCCACTGGTGTCAGCCGCTGTCCCCATCGATTGGGGTCCTCTTCGTCAGCTGCAGCTGTTGCGACCCAAGCGCCTGCGGCGGCGGCTCCCAATATGACCGTTAAGGGGCTGGGGGCGGTCCACTCAGCGAGATAAGATATCAGCGCTCCACAGGTTAGGAGCTTTACGGCGCCTTCCACGTACTCATCCACGGGCATCCACGGCTGAATTACGGTCCGACCGGTCTCTTCCCCCCATACGTGGGCATTCGAGATCGCCATAGCTGCACCAGAGTCGACATCGAAACAGATTCCGCCCAGCGTGCCATATCCGGTCGGAAAGGAGTGGAAATCGCTCAAGACCGTGGTCGACGTCCCGCCAACCAGTGGAACCTCTTGCCGCCCACCGCGTTCGCCTGTCGGAGCGTTCATCGGCTGGGTGAGTTCGGCCACAATGACATCTGTGGTCACGCCGTCAAATTCAGGTGGAATGGATTGGCTGCCGATGGCTTCGATGTCTTCTGAGGAACAGAGTTTCTGACGAACAGTAACCTGAACGGCGACACCCTGGTGTTTCCCACCGACCAGGTTGGGGCCGATGCCGACGCCGATAATATTCGGATCGTCTTTATACATAGACTGCAACTGGTCGCAGATCCTTCGAAGATGTTCAGAAGAGGGAACTTGATCGAGTGGCTGGCTCATTTTGGTTTATCCTCCCTAAGCGAAACGAATGTTCAGGCGCGACATCACATCTTCGATGCGACTGCCAATGGCGGTATTGTTGGTGCGATTGCCCGCGTGATTGAGGCAAACGACGCGCAATGTATCCCGGTGCAGCCAAAGGGAGCCGGAATCGCCGCTATTGCTGACGCCATTGGGAGAGTCGGGATCATCCCGAATAAACACCTGATTTTGGAACGTTCGATCGGCGACCCCATCGTCATCATCATCTCGACTAGAAGGCGCAACGCGATCCATGACGCCGAACGTGAGGCCCGTTCGGGCGCCTGATTTAAACACGCGAACGCCCGATCGTGCGTCAGGATCGTCAGGATTTGTGTTAAATGCGGTAATCGCAGCATCGATTTCGTCATTGGTCATGACCGCGCCGGGCGTATCTATGATGGCGCCAAGCACTGTGAGTGGCGTCTCATTCGCTTCACCAGATTCAGCGTCAAGATAAGAGAACATCGCTGGCGTTAAGGCTCGATTTCCGTTGAGCTCAGCCACGGCGGCATCGACCAGCTCGTCCAGAACGGATCGTGTCACCTCACCAATCACCACATCATCGCTTTTATTGGCGAGATCCGCGGCGGCAGATCCAGCAGCCGCGAGGGACAGTATTATGGCGATGATCGCGAGAAGGATTTTCCACAAAGGGTCATCGTAAGGAATTGGCCCATACTGCCCATCGAACGGTTGTCGGTACTCGACGCGATAGTCGACAAGGTTGGGAAGCGCAATTATCTCCATGCCGGTGAGCCCCTTTCCACCCCAGCTTCCATCATCATCAATGCCGCCGCCGCCCGAACCATTTCCGCAGCAACATTGCAGCTCGCGCCAGAGCTCGCAAAGGTCTTCGTCACCGCCTTTTAGAAACGCGATCAAACGTTTTCGAAGCGCGTCGATTTGGGCTGGGCCGCAATGAGCGCCTGGCCGATCGGGACCCGGATTGCCCGGACCTCCGGCGGAGGAGGATGGGTCTGGCCGAAAGAGTTGGCGCGCTTTGAACACGGCGCGTTTGAGTGAGTTATAATCGACGGTAAGTTCTTTGATGGCGGCGACGAGCGTGCCCCGATCACACTCTGACGTAAACACGCCTTCGCTTGCATCATAGCGCGTGCGCATCACCATCATGGGCGCCCGTGCATCCGGATTGAGATGGCTCATAGGCTCCGCTGCGGAGACTTCCACTTGGTGCTTGCGAGGCGCGGCAGAGGCGACATCAACTTTGAAATAAATAACCTGTTTTTCCCAAGGCTGCAGGGCGCCGACGATGACCCGCCCGTCAGCGGTGACGTCTTGGCTCAAGATACGTTGGTCTTCAGATGTCCAGGAATCGATAATTCTGACGCCGCCGGCTTGGAGCCAAGCGCGCGATCGATCGGTTATGCCAATGGAGGTGCCTGTCGGCCAAGCTTTGGTCCAGATGTTTTCGACCGTCACAGCCATGAAGTGACGACCCATAGCGGCCTCAAACACGCCGTCGGGATTCATCATCATGGTCGGAGGGTGTATGCCATGCGGCCGCGAGGGCTGGGCAACCATTCCAATTTTCTCGAGGCGAATGACAAGGTCATCGAAATCGCGATCACTTTGGGGCGTTGTGATATCTTCCGTTTCGATATGGCGGACGATGCTGCCAAGGCCCGGGGAGAGCGCAATGGCGCCGTCGCGAAGCCAATTGTCCTGCCAACCCGTGTCGCCGTCATTGTGTTGGACTCTCAGGATCCAGGGCGTTTTTCCTTTTCCGCGCACATCCATGACATTGCCGGGTAATCCGGTGAGTATGCGGGTTCCGTCTTTGGTGTTGGAGGCTTGAACGCGCTGTTGCCATCCCGCGTTTTTGCTCTCGACGATAATCCGCCAATCACCAATGATCGTAATTTCAGTGATGTCGGGCATGGGGCACCTCCTCCATTAAACATCGGCCGATCTCACCACAAACCCCGCGATTCCAAATTATTTGAATGCCGGCATAGTGGGCAGGCAAATCCTTCATCTATGGATATTACGGCGTGCGGCCATCTATATTTGAATTCAACGTAATAGAGTTTTTAAGTAAACAATAATATTTGAATCAATAGTGATATGAATCACGAAAACAAATTAATATTAATAAAACTGACCAAAAGTATAAACTATAGGTAATTTATACTTTAGGGATCAGGCGGGGGAGAGTGTTTCGTATTGGCCGCTTCTATACCGGAGCGGAGTGAAACACTGTGTTTTTTTGCGCGCGCAACCGGCCCACCGAGCGCCGTATTCAGGGCGTACGAACACGCTCGCGGTCGTTAGACTTTCATCTCACTTGACTCGCAGCCCCGACTCCGGCGCTTTGCGGGGTCATGACTGATGTGACTGTTGCTGTGCGGCCGCTGCCGCATTTCGAGGGGCTGGATCTGCCCGCGTATGAAACCCTTGGCGCCGCCGGTATGGATGTCCGCGCCGCTGTCCCAGACGAAGAGCCCATCATACTCGCCCCGGGGACCCGCGCTATGGTGCCGACCGGTTTGAGCGTTGCTATTCCACAGGGCTATGAAATCCAGATGCGGCCGCGCTCTGGCCTCGCTGCCAAGCATGGCATTACCTGCCTCAACTCGCCGGGTACGATCGACAGTGATTATCGGGGTGAGCTGAAAGTCATCTTGATCAATCATGGTGACGCGGCCTTCACCATCGCCCGCGGCGAACGGATTGGCCAGATGTTGCTGGCCCCGGTCACCCGCCTGGTCTGGCAGCAGGTCGACTCGCTGGACGAGACCGATCGCGGCAGCGGGGGTTTTGGATCAACGGGACGATAATCCCTTGCGTTTCTGATAAAAGCCTGTATATATCGAATAACGATAAAACGTCAGGATAAAAAGAGCCATGGATATCGACAGTCCATTCACAATGGTCGTGCTCATCGTATTGATTGCGGTGGGTGCCGGCGTCATCAAAACTTGGATCGAAACACGCGCCAATTCGACGGCCGATGAAGAGACCAAATTGCGTATGGAAGACCTCGAGCGTGAAGTCTTGCGCTTGCGCGACCGGGTCAAGGTACTCGAGAAGATTACCACAGATGGCGATAATCGCCTGCGGGAAGAAATTTCGCGCCTCGCCTAGTCGCTGGCTTTAGTCCAGATTATCGGCGCCATCGCGAAAGCCCTTGCTGATGACATAGGCGGCATATCCGGAGACGGAGAAGCCGACAATGCCAAGGCCTGCGGCGTACAGCGTCGCGAGATTGGTGGCACAGCCTTCGCCGCCTTCAGCGCAGCCGCCATAGTTCAACGTATAATACATGTACAATGCTGTGACGGCCGAGAATGCCGCCAGTGCCAGCATGGCGCGGCCTAGCCATTTCAAAGCTAAAGCAATCACGTCTCGGCTCCTTTTTCGGTCGACAATGTGTCCAACCATGCCAGGATCGCATTGGCAATTTCATTTGGCTTCTCTGGCAATAGCGCGTGCCCCGCGCCATCCAGCCGGATGGCTGTCACGCGCGCCGGATAGGTCCGTTCAAGCAAGTCCACCGTGTCCTCTGGCGGGGCGATGGTATCCTGCATTCCGGCAATCACGAGCATGGGCGCAGACCCGCCCGCGGTCCAGGCCTGTGGCGACGTGATCTGCGTGGCATTGCCCTGCAAGCGACCGGTCCCGGCATGCCAGCCGCGTAGCCAATAATCTGGTATCTCATTGCCATCAGCAAAGAAGCCATAGCGAACCGCCTCGGTTCGGTCTTCGATTGAAAGGCTGGGATCGAAGGATTGGTTCAGCGCGGTTTGCGCTTTCTCGGCGATCGGTTTCTGGCCGCCGGAGGCGATCAGGATGACGCCCGCCGTCTGCGCGTCGAATAGCGTTGCGCTGGCCCGCGCCACGCGATTGCCAAAGGCATGGCCCAGAAACACAACCTGCTCATCGTCGGCATAGATATCATGCGCGTCGGAGGCGAGATCGAACAGATCAGGTGACTCTTTCGAGGCAACCGAGTCGCCGATCCCCGGCGCTTCAATCAAGGTAACGGGGTAACCTTCCGTATGGAGACGTATAGCGAGTTCGTTGAAATCGGAAACTTCGCGACCTGCGCTGGCAAACATGACCAGGCGCGGGCGCTGTGCGTTGGTAATGGAGAGATCATAAAAGCTGACAGCTGCCTCGCGTGCGGCATCTTGCGGGTCAAGCGCTACGACTTTATGCGTGCCGACCGCATCGCGCGCGTTCAGGAAAGGCTGAAGTCTGGTCATGCGGGCGCAAATCTCGGCAATTCTTCGGCTAGCATATCATAGACGACGCGAATGCGTTTACTGGTATGCAATTCGCGGTGCGTGACAAGCCAGACCGGGATCGGAATGGCGAACGTCTCGGGCAGGATCGGGACAATCGTGTCGGCATGCGCTTCAATGTCCCGGGTCAGGATGCTGACCCCCAGGCCCAGGCGGACCAGTTCATACAGCACCCGACCGCTGGGTGAATTGAAGCGAAACTGGTCCACGGACAAATGCAGACCATAATCCGCCATGTAAGCGATCATTTCGGCATTTCGGTCCAGACCGATAAAGCGGGCGCGCTTGAGATCTTGCAAAGTCCCGATCGGGCCGATCTGATCGAGATAGTCGTGCGCGGCATAAAGATGCGCCGTGGTCTCGTAAAGCAGTTTTGCAATCAGGTCGGGTTGTTCGGGCCGCGCATGGCGGATCGAGATATCGGCTTCACGGCGCGTCAGGTCCTGCACTTCGTTCGAAGGCAGAATATCGATCTGGATATTCGGCGCGATGGCATGAATCTTCTGGACAATAGACGGCAATTGCTGGGACGCCACATTCTCGGTTGCCGTGATCACGACCCGGCCTTCAATCACTTGTGACTGGCCAGAAGCTGACAGAGAGATGCGGTTGGCGGCCTCGGCCATGACTTTCACATGTTCGAGCAATTCCATCCCCGCCGTGGTCAGCGCCATGGCCCGGCCGGCGCGTTCGAACAGGGTGACACCCAGATCTTCCTCCAGCGCGGCGACCTGGCGGCTCAAGGTCGGTTGGGTCTGGCCGAGTGCCCTTGCAGCAGCGGAGAGCGATCCTTCCTCGGCGGTGGCGAGGAAGGCGCGGACCTGATTCCAGTCGAAGGAGATAGCCTGCCAGTTCATGGTTTTTTGTATAGGTCTCTTCGATTTTTCTGCAATTCATATCTGATCCACGCATAGTTAAATCAGGTCTGTTGATTTTGGAGACCCCGATGGCGGACAAAGCAAGAGTGTGGAACAAGATGGCTGACAAGTATTCGCGGCAGCCGATTGCCAATCAGAAAGCCTATGAAATCAAGCTCGATCTGACGCGGGAATATTTCACGCCGGACTCGAACGTGCTCGAGTTTGGCTGCGGTACAGGATCGACCGCGATCCTGCATGCCCCTTATGTGAAACATATCGACGCGATCGACGTGTCAGAACGAATGATCGAAATCGCGCGCGCCAAACTGGCGCCCGAGGGAATCGAGAATATCGATTTTTCGGTCGCGGATATGGATACGTTCAAGGCGACGCCGGAGACGTATGATGTCGCGCTTGGCCTCAACATCCTTCACCTTCTGGACGATCGCATGCACGCCATGGCGCAAGTCTATGAAGCGCTCAAGCCGGGCGGGTATTTCGTCTCGAGCACCATGTGTTTGAGGGAGAAACTGATGTTCCGTCTCATGGAACCCCTGTTTCCAGTCATGCATGCCCTGGGGCAGTGGCCGCACGTGTTCCGATTCAACGTCAAACGGCTGCAGGCCGACATCGAATCGATCGGGTTCAAGACGGTCCATTTCTGGCAACCGGGCAATGGTCCCGTCTTGTTCATCGTCGGAAAGAAACCAGAAACCGCTTGATATGTAGCGACTGCTACAATAGGGTCTCCTCAAAATGAGGAGGCTCTTTCATGACTTTGCTGCGGCTTTATGCGTTGATTTTTCTGCTCGTCCTGACGGTCTATACCGGGATTGTGATGGCCAATCATGGCGCCAATCTGGTGCCGATCTTTCTCAATGATATGGCGGCCATGGCGTGGCCGGGTCAGTTCAATCTCGACTTTCTGGGATTCTTGATCCTTTCAGCCTTGTGGGTTGGCTGGCGGCATGAATATCGCCTGGTCGGCTGGGTTCTGACGCCGCTGGCCCTGTTTGGCGGCATGATGTTCCTGACCGTATATCTTCTGATCATGAGCTTCCGTGTGAACGGCGATCTGAAAGCCCTCCTGATCGGAGAGGCTCGCGCGGCGGGCTAGAGCAGCGCATCGTCCTCTTTCGCGAATTTCGCCAGCAGATAGGCATCATTGTCTTCAATCGGATCGAGCTTGCCGAAGGCAAACGCGTTGCGATCCATGACCATATCGCGCGGGCGAAGCGCGCGGGAGATTTCCAGACCGTCCAGATCGCGGGCGCGGGAGAAGGCGACATAGGCCTGACCATGCGCAAACATGCCGCGATCGAGATCGATATAGACCTTGTCCAGGGTCAGCCCCTGGGCCTTGTGAATGGTCACCGCATAGGCCAGCCGGATCGGCAATTGCTTGAATATTCCGACCACTTCGCGGGAGACTTTCTTGGTCTCCGGGTCGAGTGAGTATTTATACTTTTCCCAGGCCGCGGGTTCGATTTCATATTCATGCCCGTCCAGCGCGACAATGACATTGCGTCCGGACCAGCTCGCCACAGTGGCCAGCGATCCATTGACCCAGCGCCCTTCGGAATCATTCTTGATCAACATGACCCGGGCGCCTTCCTTCAATTCGAGGTCGGCTTCGGTGGGATAGGACTTCTCCTCGAATGTGCCCTGGACCTTGGCCTCAAAGACTTTTTCCGGCCCGGGCAAATCCTCCAGGCGGGCTTGGTTGATCCGATAAGCATTGGCATTGTTCGGGGTCAGGACAATGTGCGTCTCACTGGCCTCGACCGCATCCCGATCGGAAACCAGGCCGCGCAGCACGCTATCATCGGCTGGCGTCAGACGCCCTTGCCGCATCGCGCCCAGCAAGGCGAGGAAGCGCGGATCTTCCTGACGAAACACATGTTTCAGCGCCAGCAGAGCGAACTCGGCTTCCTTGAAGGCCGGGGCGTTGAAGAAATAATGCCCCCCATAGCGTTCTCTCAGGATCGGATCCTCGTCGCCGCGGACGACGGGCGGCAATTGATGCAAGTCACCGGACAGGATCATTCGGACACCGCCAAACGGACGCTTCGAGCCGCGATTGAGCTTCAGACTGCGATCAATCGCGTCCAGCATATCGGCGCGCACCATAGAGATTTCATCAATGATGATGGTCTCGGCCGCTTTCATCAACCGCGCTGTGCGCAAGCGCTTGACGTCTTGCGGCTCGATCAGGCGGGGTGGAAATTTGAAGAAGGAATGCAGCGTCTGTCCCCCCGCATTCATCGCCGCGACACCTGTTGGCGCGAGGACAATGGCCGTCTCGCCCGCATGCGCCATGAACTTGCGGAGCAGGGTGGTCTTGCCGGTGCCGGCCCGGCCCGTCAGGAACAGATTGCCTTGCGCGCCCGCGCCCGAAGCCACCCATTCGGCGGGCTGGGCGTAGATTGTATCAGGCGTGGTGTTTCCGGGGAGGGCGGGCAAATCAGTCATATTTGCCCAGCCATAGCGAGCTTTGTCAGCCTAGGGAATGTTTTCGCACTGAACCGATGCGGTCGCCCGACACAAACCGTCAAGATCCTCGACAACCGAGCGCGCTTGCGACGCCAAAATACCGCCCCGGGAAAAGCATTCTGAGATGACATCGATGCGGGCTGTCTCGCGCAAATTGATCGCCACCGTGTCGCAGGGCAGGTCGGGCGTCTCTTCGATGGATTTCGATACCGGGAAGGCGCGCAGCTGTCGTTGCAGCACCTGCACCGTATACTCCTCCGGTAAGCCCTGATGTTCGACCATGAAATTGCGCAGCAGAAGCGTTGGATCTGCAACCAGTCGTTCAACGGGCGGCACGAAACAGGTGCCCAGCGTGCGATAGGCATAAGCCTCTTCTTCAGCCGCCAGAGACAGGCTAAAGGCCCGCTCCGCCGTCAGGCGGCGTTGATGAAAGTCAGGGCTCATGGCGCCCTGATGGGCTTCCAGATCAAGTTTCAGCCAGTGTTGCCAATGCGCGCTGGCCATGGCTTCGGTAAAGTCCGGATGCAGGTCGCGCATGGCGTCGGGGTCGCGAATGACCCGGCCGGCCAGATAGGACCAGGCCGTCATGCAGCGCATCGGCGTTGCCAGATCTTCGACAGGAATGGTGACAGCGTCATCGGGCCCGTCGGTCAATCGTTCTTCGGTCGCAATCGGGAGGGTGACATCCTGGCGGCTCTGTTCATAGAGCTCTCCGGCTGAGTCATTCGCCGTCGACAAGGCAATGCCGCCTTGCTGCGCCTGCGCGATGCCTGTTAGGCTTAACCATGCGAGCGTCATATGACGCAATTGGGTGGCGGGCATTGTGTCCTGGGATTTTGAAACTCTACACTCTGTAATAAGTCGTAAGCACGATCGCGCGATGGCTCAAGGCCTCAGCACTGTTAAGGAAGTTTAACCCGCATGCAGACCGAAATTTATGCTGATATGGATGCATATTTTGAGAAGAATTTTCTGAAGAACGACCCGGTTCTTGAGAAAATTGCCCTTTCAAGCGCCAAAAATGGGCTCGTCCCACATGCGGTCACACCGCTTCAGGCGGCATTTCTGGCCATGCTGATTCGGATGTCGGGGGCCGAATCAGTCTTGGAAATTGGCTGTTTGGGCGGATATTCCGCTGTCGCAATGGCCCGTGCCTTGCCGCGTACGGGCCGTTTGCTGACCACTGAAATCGATGCGCGCACTGCCGAGGTCGCGCAGGACAATATCGAGGGCTCTGGATATGCCGACCGGATCGACTTGCGAGTCGGACCGGCCATGAACGTGCTTGACGCTGAAATCGCGGCGGGGTCGGTGTTTGATTTCGTCTTCATCGATGCCGACAAGGTCAATCACCGCAATTATCTCGAACGCGCCCTGCAAATGTCGCGGCCTGGGACGGTGATTGTGGCCGACAATATTGTGCGCGGCGGCGCTGTTTTGGATGCAGACAGCGAGGAGAATAGTGTCCACGGCGTGCGCGCGATGATCGCTTATGCCGCGACGCTGGACCATGTCGAGATGACCGCGATGCAGACGGTGGGTGAGAAAGGCTATGACGGCATGGCGATTTTCTGCGTCACCGAACGCGGCTAGAGGTCGCGCCAAGTCACCGTGACGCCAAGTTCGCGGAACACCTCGTCCCAATACGCCTTCAACGCGCCGCGTTGCATGTCGACATAACGCTGGCGCGGGATCAGCCGGATTTCCAGTGCCACCCCGTTCAGACTGTCGCCAAACCGGCGCATTGTGGCGTCCGCCACGGTCAGCGATTCCGGCAGCCCCTCGGGCAAGGCGCTGCCGCCGCCATAAGCGGTGAACACGTCCGAATTCTGCAACATGTCGGAGATGATCACGATGCGGCGCCGCGGCGCGCGATCTGAAAAGGCTTCTGTCTGACCCAGCCGGGCCAGCGCTTCCAGGACCGGGCTGTTCGGAGCCTCTTTCGGCACGACCAGGTCTTCCAGCAGGGTTTCCAGCGGGCGGTTGAATTTCTCATTGAACCGCTCCTCGATCTGTTCGGGATTGCGGAACAGGGCATTGACCTGATCCCCGCGCCCGGGATTACACAAGGAGAATTCCCCGCGCGGATCGAATTGCCCATATTGGTCCAGTTCAAACAGGGTCAGGCGTTCGCCAATTTCCAGCCGGTCGCGCGTGCGGCGAATAATGGCGGCGATCAGCCCGGCTTGCTGCTCGCTATATTCATCGGTCTTGTCGATAATCACCGCCGTGTGCGGCGGCAGCTCGTCTGAGATTTCGCACAGGGTCAGCTCGTCATAAGGCTCCGGCTGCAAGGCGAAGAAGGCGAAGCCGATAATTGCGACGGCGAGGCCGGCTAGAACGAAATTCAGGATGGCCTGATTGCGCTGTTTTTTCTGTCTGGTTCGCCGACGCCGCGCCATTACTGCCCCGTTTTGGCTTTGAATTGATCAATAATCTTATGCTCAAGGCCGAACTCATCTGACAAGGCATCATCGGTGGTGCGGAGGAGCTCTATGTAAGGTGCGACCATCTCTGACATGGTTTTCCGCACGATTACTTTCTCCCTCGGTGACAGATCTTTACCGTCTTTGCGTTTAAGGGCGTAGACATCGTCCGGCTCTTCCGGATCTGCGGGTCCAAACTTCGTCTCCAAAATCATCGCTTTGATATCTACGTAGGACTCTTCGAACTCATACAACGCGTCGCGCAGATCTGCTCGCGCCCGCTCTAGTCCTCGCGCAGCGTCGCTAAAGCCGGGAAATGGGGAATCCAGACGACGGCCTTCGAAAGCTGCGAACGCTGATATTGAAAGACCCAAGGCGAACAGGACCAATCCATCCAAAGAGTGGATTGTTAGGGGACGGCACATCGCATTGGTCGCAGCACTTCCGATTGAGTTCCCCAAGTCGGAGTTCAAAACCGCCTCACAGACTTCCTTGTTCGCTAAAAAATTCGGAAACAGTTTTGCTTCAATGCCTTCCGGAAACGCATACCCAGATGCATTTATGTCGAGAATGACACGATAATGGGCTGCGGAGAGGTTCACCAAAAGGGCAAGCACCAATCCTACCAGGATCGCGACAAGGCCCATTATGACGATCAGGTTCCGCCGACTGAATGGACGTTCCGTATCAAATGGCATCGAGATATGCCTGAGCCCCCAATAGCCGATAATAAAGAAACTCACCGCGACGTTTGCGATCGATACCGCTGCAGCTTGGAAAATGCCGCCTGCGAGTCCGAATTGGCTGGCTTGCGCAAAGAAGTAAGCGTTGGCAGCACTCTCAAAAATGATCATCAACGCAATGACGGAGAGATTAAGAAGTGGGACTTTGGGGTGAGATGACACGTAGTGTACGCCTCGGCCTGTGGATTCGTCCAAGCTCAGTTTGCGGGATCGTGGCGTTTTGCTCTTATCTTCGTTTTGATCGTTTTCTGATTGCTTGAAGAAAGCTGAGAATAGGCGCTTGTACCATGGGCGCATATCTCGAAATTTGCTTCTGGGAGGGTGATAATCTCCCCCCAATTGTCGGAACCGATAAAAGCTGAGCGCGGCACGCGTGGTGTAATCAGCCTGAAGAATAACCTCGTTGAACGCATCGCTTGGGCGCTTGGTCAGGTCGACAATGTCCTGTTCTTTCAGCGCACCCGTCATGCTCGACGTTTGGTCATTCATGGCCAGCCTCCCGATCTGTAACCCTACTAATTCGTTAACCTTTTAGTAAGAACTTATGGCAGGCATTTGATGAAATGTGCTGATCTCGGGGCAAAACATTGGGGCTCGCCACAATTTGTTCCTGGGCGTATGACGGGGAATGGCTTTTTCGGCGGATCAGCTGGAACGACACAAGCGCCACATCCTGCTCAAGGAAGTGGGGGGGCCGGGCGTGCGGAAATTGCGCGATACGAGCGTCTCAATCATCGGGGCGGGCGCGCTTGGCGGTCCTTGCGCCCTGTATCTCGCCGCGGCGGGTGTCGGCGACATCGAGCTATGGGATGATGATGCGGTCGACCGCTCCAACCTGCAGCGCCAGATCCAGTTTGCGGATGCTGATATCGGCGCGTCGAAAGTCGAGACGCTGGCGGACAGGTTGTCAGCGCTCAATCCAGATGTTGCGGTGCGCGTGCAAGCGGAACGGTTTTCCGAACAGTCGTCCCCCGCCGGACGCATCTTGATCGACGCCACCGACAATTTCGAAACCCGCTTCGCTCTCAATCGCCTGGCCCATCGCAGCGGCCGGGCCATGGTCTCGGGCGCGGCGAGCCGGTGGAGCGGGCAGGTGTCTGTCTATGCGTCGGGTCTGGTGCCGGATGCGCCCTGCTATCAATGCTTTGTGCCGGATCTTCCACCGGCTGCGGAAGCCTGCGAAGATGTCGGCGTGGTCGGGGCGCTGACCGGGATGATTGGCAGTCACATGGCGCTCGAGACAATTAAACAAATCGTCGATGCAGGAAAGCCACTGATCGGTCGATTGCTCATAGTTGACGGGCTCACCAGCGAAAGCCGCATTTTGAAACTTCGTCCGAACCCGGACTGTTCGGTTTGCGGCGAGTGAATCTTTCCTTTGACAGGGTTAATTTTTGACGGTTTTACGACACTTGATTTAGTGGAGTCCCCGGATGTTACGCAGAACGCTCGCCGTTGGTCTGACCATTGTTGCTGTCCTCGCCGCGGGCTGGCTCGCCTTGCGCCGCGCCGACATTCCCTATGATACGCTGGAAATGGTCTATGCAACCCCGGATAGCCAGTTCATGACACTGGATGATGGACTGAAGGTTCATTTCACCGATACCGGTCCACAGGATCGCTCTGCCATTGTGCTGGTCCACGGCTTCTCTGCGTCCTTGCACACCTGGGAGGCCTGGAAGACCGATCTGGAACTGGATTACCGTATCATCACACTGGACTTGCCGGGCCACGGTCTATCGCGCGCCGATGATCCGAGTGCGGCGAACATCGACCGTTTTGTCGAAGTGGTACACGCGGTCACACAGCAGCTGGGTGTCGAACAATTTACGCTGGCCGGCAATTCCATGGGCGGAAACACAGCCTGGCAATATGCGCTGGCACATCCGGAAACGCTGGATGGCCTGGTGCTGGTGGCTGCCTCGGGTTGGCCGGAGGAAGCCGATGAAGGGGACGATTCTCCCTTCATCTTCACCTTGCTCAGCAACCCAATTGCGCGTGCGGTTCTGAAAGACCTGGATATGACATCGCTCACCCGTTCCGGGCTGGAATCGTCTTATGCGGATCCGGCTTTCGTCACTGATGAGTTGGTCGAACGCTACGTTGCGCTGTCTCGCGCGCCCGGCCATCGCGCCACCTTGCTGGCGATTATGGCAGGGGATCGGGTTCTGGCGACGCCAGAAACCGTGTCGCAGATTTCGGTGCCGACTTTGATGATCTGGGGCCGCGAAGACAATCTGGTGCCCGTCTCGGGTGCGCAGAAATTCGGCGATGCCATCACTGGCTCGCAAGTCATCATCTATGACAATATTGGCCACTTGCCGCAGGAAGAACATGCCGCACAGTCGATCGCGGATCTGCGCGCGTTTATGCTGGAAGTGGAATGGAATGCGCTGGATGAAGAAGCGATCATTCCCGCGGGCGATCCACGTTTGACCGAGAACCGCCCGGCTGAGGACAATCCGGAATAGACCTTATTATCTGTCCCGCGTCAGATCCGCATGTATCAGCTGGGTAAATCTAGCTTCATTGATAAAGGCCCAGGCCCAGTCCTCTACCCATGGGGTGAGCGGGGCGGCGTCGAGAATGGCTTCAATATCCTTGCCAGCATCCACTTCAACCTGGACAGCAGTCACAGTGCCGTTCAGCATGTCCAGGATCGCGGCAAGATCGGCCTCGGTGGAAAGCGGACCGTGACCTGGAATGATGCGGGTCTCTTCGCCGGCCAGTTCGACCATAGCGGTCGATGCTGCGGCAAATCCGGAGAATGTGCCACCCGAGGTGACATCAACGAAGGGGAACATGCCGCTGAACATCAGGTCACCTGTGTGCAGCACATCGGCTTCTTCGAAATAGATGAATGTGTCGCCATCCGTATGGGCATCCGGGGCATGGATCAGACGAATGGTTTGACCGTTCAGATATAGCGTCATCTCATCATTGAAAGTGATAACCGGCCATGCGGCGGACGGAGAGGCCGGCGTTGTATTCTCCTGTCCGAAAAAGTCCCGCGTGACGTCGACGGTGACCCGGTCGCGGACGCCTTGATGGGCAATAATGGTGGCGCCATTCTCTCCCAGAATAGCATTGCCGCCAGTATGATCGCCGTGCCAGTGCGTGTTGACAAGATAGGTCGGCTTGGTCCCGGCAATTGCATCAATCGCATTCAGAATGCCCGGCGCCATATCAGCATATTGGCTGTCGATGACGAACACGCCGTCTTCGCCGGCGAGGACACCAATATTGCCGCCACGGCCCTGTAACATGTACAAGCCATCGCCCAGGTCCGTCGTGGTGATCGGGGTCGGTTGAGCCTGTTGTGTCAGCGGTATATGCGCACCGTGCGCATAGGCGGCTGGGCTGGTCATCAATCCCAGCACAATCAAACTTCCAGTGATTTTCATGAATATCTCTCCCAAAAGATGGGTCAGATATATGTGTGTTGGTCCGTCTGACCAATCACAAACCAGTTAGCGTAAGGCTATCGGCGCTCGACCGCGTTTATGCGGCGCTTTCTTCAACCGCTTGTGGGCAGACCAGGTCCCGGATCGCGTCAACATCGCTTGCGGCGCGCAGCTTGTCGCGCAAGTCGGCATTGCGGAAGGCCCGGCTGACCTGGGCCAGGGCGCGCAAATGATCCGCGCCTGCGGCAATCGGTGCCAGAAGCATGAAGATCAGGTCGCACGGACGGCCATCAATGGCATCAAAATCGACCCCATCGACCAGTCGGACAAAGGCGCCGACCGGTGCCTTTAATTCCGGGATACGAGCATGCGGGATGGCGACGCCTTCGCCGACACTGGTCGAACCGAGATTCTCCCGTTCGATCACCGCATCAAAAATGTCGCGGCCATCAATGCCATGCTTTTCGCCAATCGCCTTGGCCAGCGTGCTCAAAACCTGTTTGCGAGACTCGCTCGTTTGCGGAGCAAGAACCACACCCTCCGCGAGGAGGCTAGAAAGATCATTTGCCATTCTAATTAACCTATCGGCTTAATCGGCGGCGGAATGACCAGCTGGATCGACCCAGCCAATATTTCCGTCCTCACGCCGGTACACCATATTGAGGCCGCTGTGTTTCACATTTCGAAACAAAACGGCAGGGGTGTCTGACAGTTCAAGCTGCATAACAGCTTCCGAAACAGACATGGTTTTCACGTCTGACGCAGATTCTGCAACGATGAGCGGGGCTTCGCCCTTATCCTCAAGCGTTTCCTCGTCGCTGCCCTTGATAATGAAAGCCGTGGCCGGCTCACTCGGCAAAGGCGAGCGTTTGTGATGGTCCTTCAACCGGCGGTGATAACGCCGGACCCGTTTTTCCATTTTCTCCAGCGAATCTTCCAGCGACGCATAGGGGTCGTTGGCGGCGCCAGTGGATTGCAGGACGATGCCCGACGGCAAGTGGACATTACAGTCGGTGATCACTTCATGACCGCGTTTTTCGACCGTCACGCTGGCCTCGAAACTTCGATCAAAATATTTGGTAACAGCGGCCTCCAGGCCTCCTGAAATGCGCTCTCTCAGCGCATCTCCAACATCTAAATGTCGTCCTGCGATTTGTATCGTCACGGAGAACTCCGTTGGTTAAGTGCTCATTATAACGAGCAATTTCTACAAGGCGAGCCCCCACCTCATAATTCGTTTAATGCACAAGGCATTGCAAGCTTTATACCGATGACGATTAAGTCACCTTTGCGTGGTTAATCGCGCAATAGCTCGTTGATGCCGGTTTTCGAACGAGTCCGCTCGTCCACCGTCTTGATTATGATCGCGGCAGCAAGCGCCGGACCTCCATTCTGCCCCGGAAGACTGCCGGGGACAACCACTGAATAGGGTGGCACTTCGCCATACCGGATTTCGCCGGATTGCCGATCGACAATCTTGGTCGATTGCGACAGGAACACACCCATGGCCAGGACCGAGCCTTCACGCACAATTACGCCTTCTGCGACTTCCGCCCGGGCGCCGATAAAGCAATTATCCTCGATGATGACTGGGCTGGCTTGCAAGGGTTCCAGCACGCCGCCAATTCCAGCGCCACCGGAAATGTGCACATTCTTTCCGATCTGCGCGCAGGACCCTACCGTCGCCCAGGTATCGACCATGGTCCCGCTATCGACATAGGCGCCAATATTCACAAAGGATGGCATCAGGACCGTACCAGGTGCGATGTAAGAACCGCGACGGACGGTTGCGGGCGGTACAGCACGGAAGCCTGCCGCTTCAAATTCGGCGGCACCCCAGCCTTCAAACTTACTGGGGACCTTGTCCCACCAGGTGCCGCGATGACCAGGTCCACCGTCCATGATCGCATTGGCATTGAGACGGAAGGAGAGAAGCACCGCTTTTTTCAGCCATTCATTGACCGCCCAGCCGCCCTGGTCATCCGGTTGCGCGACGCGGACTTCGCCGCTGTCCAGCAAGGATAGCGAGGCATCGACGGCTTCGCGAATTTCGCCTTGTGTCTCGGTGTTAAGGTCGTCGCGGGTTTCCCAGGCAGCATTAATCAGTGCAGCTAAGCGATCAGGCATGGTCTTGGCGTCTTTCTGAAGATCTTATTGAACGATCGAACGTATGAATTGCGTCAGGTCGCGGGTGACATAGTCGATATGTGGGGGCAGGTCATCCCCAATTCCAGCAGGACGCGCTGCCGCAGGCTCGTGGCTCCAATCCTTGTCTGATTGTACCAGCACCGTGGCAAACCCCATGGCCTGGGCCGGTGCCAGGTTGCGGGCCAGATCTTCAAAGAAAACCGCCAGGCTCGGATCAATCTCGAATTGCGCGATGAAAGCGTCATACGAGGCCTGATTTGGCTTTGGCGTGAAGGCGCTGTCCTCGATCGCGAAACTGCCATCAAAGACATGCCCCAGACCCATATAGTCCGTCACCCGTCTGGCATGGCCGCGCGAGCCATTCGTGTAGACGAATTTGCGTCCGGGCAGAGCCGCGATGGCGTCTGCCAGGTCCGGTGTTTTCGGTAAAGGCGACAGATCAATCTCGTGTACATGCGCGAGAAACTCATCCGGTTCCATGCCATGCATCGTCATCAGACCGTTCAGCGTCGTGCCGTGTTCGGCATAATAGCGTTTCTGTGTCGCCCGCGCTTCCTCGCGCGGCAGGCGCAGGAAACGGGCGACAAAATCAGTCATGCGCTGGTCAATTTGCGCGAACAGATCACACTCGGCCGGGTAAAGCGTATTGTCGAGGTCGAACACCCAAGCCTGACGGTCCTTCAAAGCGACCCCTGGCCGCTCGCTATCAGCTGCCATCGACGGGTTCCCCGAAATCACGGTCGAAGAATTCAAACACGAGCTTACGATTGACCGGCGCCGGCGTGGCGACGAACAGTCCCGTGCGATAGGCGGTTTCCTCGCACGCTTCGCGCCCGGTAATGGCGAATTTTGCTTTTGAGACACAGAATGAGTCGCTGCCGCGGGTTAGGGTCCGAATTTCGTTTTCGCCGGCTTCCATCTCGGCATAAGCAAACAGGCCGGCTTGCAGGAGGGGTTCATCAATCACCCGGGCGCAGCCGCCGGCTTCGAGCAGCCACCAGCCCCGGCTTTCCCATCCTTCGCCGCGTCGCCGCGCCATGGCGCTCCAAATGCGATTATTGGTGCGATTGCAGAAGGTCAGGCCAACATTGCGGGCCCGGTCAATGGCGGTCTGTTCGAGAATGTCCATCAGGTCAGCATCGGTCGTGTCAGCGTTGAGCCCTTTGGAGGTCAGGAAATCACCAATTGCGGCGCGCGTCTTGCGACCGAGATAACCATCAATTCGCCCCGCATAGACGCCGGCATTGTCGAGCAGGCGCTGCACCCCGGCGGCGCTGGCCTGTTCCAGCGTGCGCTTGTCCGTCTCGGTGAAACTGGTGCGCCAGCGTTTGGCGTCTTCGACCAGGACCGGGCGAAACTCGCGGGCTTCCAGGCCCATGACGCCGCAATCGGGAATATTCTCGACCGCAAAGCTGCCGGTCGGATCGATGCAGAGCTGGGTCTGTCCGCCCCAGACCTTGCGACCACCGCGATGGGCGGTTGAAGACCGACCAAACAGGTAGTGGATGCCGGGCCGTAGCGTACCTTCAATGACGCGCTCACACGCCCCGGGCCGCAGCCGCGTCCACCCCTGAACTACAACGCCCTGGCCTTCATAGCGTCCGGTCGAGGCTTCAATAATATAGCTGGTCTCGTTGCAAATCTCCCAGCCATCGGAATTGGCCTGCGCCGTCGCTGTGGCGGGTAAAGCCAAGGTTAACGCAAACGCGAAAATTGCGAGGATGGACTTAATAGACAAAGGTACCTGCGCCATGTTCGGTAAAAAGCTCCATGAGCAAAGCGTGTTTTGCACGCCCATCTAAGATGACTGCCCCGCCAACGCCCATGTTGACGGCTTTTGCAGCCGTTTCAAGCTTCGGAATCATTCCGCCTGTAATTGTCCCGTCCTGCATCAGGCCATCGACCCGGTCGCGGCGGATCTCGCGCATCAGTGTGCCCGCTTTGTCGAGCACACCGGCAACATCGGTCAGAAGCAACAGTCGTTTGGCCTGAAGCGCCGCCGCCACGGCCCCGGCAGCGGTGTCGGCATTGACATTGTAGCGCCGGTCATCCTCGCCAACACCGACCGGGGCGATGACCGGGATGATGCCGCTATCGCTGTCCATCAGCGCATTGACGACCGAGATGTCAATTTTGTCAGGTTCGCCGACATAGCCGAGATCGACGACTTTCTCGATTTCGCTGCTTGCATCCCGCTGGGTGCGGGTGGCCTTGGTCACGCGCATCAGATCGCCATCCGAGCCGGACAGGCCCACCGCCTTGCCCCCCGCAGCGTTAATTGCGCGGACAATGGATTTATTGATCGGACCGGAGAGCACCATCTCGACCGCTTCCATGGTCGCGTCATCGGTGACGCGCAGGCCGTCGCGAAACTCCGACTGAATGCCCAGCCGCTCCAGCAGATTGGCGATTTGCGGACCGCCGCCATGCACGATGACCGGATTGGCACCGAGATGCTTCAGCAGGACAACATCGCGGGCAAAGGCTTCGGACAGCGCCTCATCGACCATGGCGTGGCCGCCATATTTGATGACAATGGTACGTCCGGCATAGCGCTGAATATAAGGCAGCGCCTCGGACAGGGTCTCAGCGGTCAGTTGCGCAGGTTGTAGCGGCGTATCATTCATGGCGCAGGCTCTTAACCGGATTTGAGCCTCAGGCAAAGAAAAACACCCCCGCTTTCTGCGAGGATGTTTGTTTAGGGGTGCAGCGCTTCTGTCCTAGTAGACTACACCAATCCGGGCCCCGAAGAATTGCGGTGTGCCGGCAATGAAGGTTGGAATGCCGAACGCATCGCCCGTATTCCCCGCATCAATCAAATATTCTTCGTCAAACAGGTTGGTCACATAAGCGCTGACAAACCAGTGATCGGTCAGGTCCAGCTGGGCATTGAAATTGACCAGGGCATAACTGTCCTGGGAAATCGCATCGCGCTCCGTATTGTCAAAGAAGACTTCGGACTGCCAGGTCGCGCTCGGTACCAGAGACAAGGCACCGACCGGCGTATCGACAATAAGTTTGGCAGCGATAGACGCCGTCTGGTCTGGCGACAGGCGCAGCTTGTTGCCAGAGAAAGGGGCGCCGACCTGATCGTCAAACCGGGCCTTGTTATAGCCATAGGACGCCGTCAGGGCGAACGTATCGGTGGGCTCAAAGCTGAGTTCGATCTCGGCGCCTTCAGCGGTCGCATCGCCCGCATTGATCGGTTCGAGCAAGCCCTGATCATTCACTTCTGTGGTCTGGAAGTTGCTGTAATCATAGTAGAAAACTGAAGCATTCAGATTGAGTTGATTATCGAACAGGCTGCTTTTGCTGCCCGCTTCGAAGGCGTCGACGACTTCTGCGTCCAGTGTCGTGAAGCCGGCGGTTGGGTTGCTGGCCGAAGCGGTGATGACTTCAGGCCGGCGCCCGCTTGCGGCATTGGCATAGACGTTGATCGATGGGTTGACCTCATACTTGGCCGCGACGCGCCAGGTCAGGGCGTCGAACTCATCACTGGATTCAATCAGTCCACCTGTATCCTGCACAAACAGGCCGGCAAATGTGACATTGCTAGGGCCTTCCGGGAATTCGACGATCAGGCCGCTGGTCTTTTCATCCTTGGTATAGCGCAGACCGCCGGTCAGCTCGAACCGATCGGTCACGTCGAAAGACACGTCGCCAAAGACTTCGTAGCTTTTCGTGTCTCCGAAATTGGTGAAGACCTCATTGTGGATTGGTTTGAGCGGAACAATTGTGCCGTTCTGCGCAAAGACGGTCAGGTTAAAGTCGGGCAGAGTCTCGACATCCGGTGCGGTCGGCGGCACGATGAGTCCGCCCAGGAAAGCCTGAACGGCGCGCTCATCATAGGTGAGCGGCACTTCCTGGCTGCCGGTTTCGTCAAAATAGCTGGCGCCGACAAAGCCGCGCAGACGTTCATTCACATCGAAATTGAGGCGCAATTCCTGGCTGAATTGCTCGCCATCTGCGTTCTCTGCAAAAATGAAGAGCGGCAGGTCAAACCCGTCCGGGTCGAACACTTCGCTGCTTTCAAACTCGCGAAAGCCAGTGATCGAGGTCAGGCGCAGCGCGTCTGAAATGTCATACGTGGTCAGCAAGGTGAGACCGGAAACATCGCGCTCCAGGCCCAGTTCGCGACCCCCGAGAATTCCACCAAACGTGTTGAGGAAAGCCGGGTCCCAGGCGTCAGTTGAAGCGCCGGGCGCGGGCTCAAACGCGCCGGACTTGAAGCTTGTGCCGCTGGGATTGTCTTCCTGATAATTGGCGATGAGGTCGACGCGCAGATCCTCGTTCGGCGTAAAGGTCAGGCCACCGCGCAAGGCGATCATGTCCTGACTGTTAAAATCGTCTTCGTTGGGGTTCAGGCTTTCAACATAACCGTCACGCTGCCGCACGCGACCGGACAGCCGGAAGGCCAACTGATCCTCAGCAATCGGGCCAGTGATATAGCCTTCGCCGAACACCTCGTTGAAATTACCGATCCCGGCGGTCGCAGAGGCGCCAAAATCGAATTGCGGCTTGGCCTGAATGACATTGACGCCGCCAATCAGGGCGCCGCGCCCGAACAGGGTGGGTTGCGGGCCTTTGGCGACTTCAACACGTTCAAGATCAAACAGCTCGACAACTGAGCCGCGCGACCGCGAGATGGAGATGCCATCCTGGAACACAGCAATGCGCGGTTCGATGTTCGATTCACCGCTATCGGACGTGATGCCGCGAATGACAAAGCCAGGATTGTTCGGGCTCTGCTCCTGCACTTCGAAGCCTGGGACAAAGCGCGCCAACTGGTCGAACTCAGCGAGCCCAAGATCAGACAGACGCTCAGCATCCACCGCGCTCACGGCGACAGGCACATCGCGCAGGATCTGTTCCCGCTTCTGCACGGTGACCGTGATCGTGTTTTGACGAAGCTCAGATTCGGCATCGTCTTGCGCAATTGCAGGGATGGACAGGGCGGTGAACAGGACCACAGAGACTGTGGTCATAAGGACAGGTTTCATGGGAGGCTCCAAAGCTCGAAAGGCATTTTGGAGGCGGACTAGTCGCACTCTGTAACAGGCAGGCGACGTTTTTTTGTCCTTGTGCGACGGTTTATTCGTGTGCGGACAATTCCAGAGACATGAAGACACTGTTCGGATCCTCGACATAGCTGCCAAAGGGCGGGCAGATATCGAACCCGCAAGAGTGGTACAGTGTGCGGGAAGGTTTGAAGCCGTCCATGCTGCCGGTCTCGAGGCTGAGCCGTGTATAGCCGCGGGCGCGCGACTCGGCGAGGATATGGTCGAGCATTTTGCGCCCCAGGCCCGCGCCGCGGCGGCGGCTGAGCATATGCATGGATTTCACCTCGCCATGCGTTTGCGACAATTCCTGCAAGGCGCCGCAGCCAACCAGTTCATCGCCATCGCGCATTTCCCAGACCGTGACATCTGGCGTGCGCAAGCCGTCCATAGGGAGAAAGTGGCAGCTGCCGGGCGGCGACAGGCTCAGCATCAGCTCGGCATGGGTGTCGATCAAGGCCGCAAATTCCGGAGTGTCCAGATTGGCGGATTGAATTCTGATCGACATCTAGCCCTCTACCAATTGTCCGATTTCAGCTCTGATTTCGGGAACACCATAGCCCTTTTCGGCTGAGGTGGCACGTGGGATCGGGTGGGCCGCCGGGTGTTTCTTCAGGGCTGCTTCAATCTTGGTCGTGACCTTTTCCAGCGCGGACTTTTTGATCTTGTCGACTTTGGTCAGGACAATTTGATAATTGACCGCCGCCGTGTCGAGCATGCGCATGGTCTCAAGATCCGTGTCCATCAGACCACGGCGACTATCGACCAGCAGAAAGACCCGGCGCAGATTGGCGCGGCCGCGCAGATAGCGTTTGGTCAGCTGCACCCATTTGGCCTGCTGCTCGCGGGAGACCTTGGCATAGCCAAAGCCCGGCAGGTCGACGAGCCAGAACGTGCCTTCGCCAATATCGAAATAGTTGAGTTCGCGCGTCTTGCCGGGTTCGGCCGATGAGCGCGCCATATTCTTGCGATTGAGGACCGCATTGATCAGCGACGATTTGCCGACGTTAGAGCGGCCCGCAAAGGCGATCTCGGGACGATTGCCGTCCGGCAGCTGTGCCAGACTGGCCGCGCCGAGCACAAACTCCACCGATCCGACGCAGAGCTTGCGGCCGGTTTCGATAGCTTCGTCCGAGAAGGTCGACATTTATTCTGCCGGGGTTGATGAGCCCCGCCCGAGTAATCGCTTAATCAATTTGTCGAGCTGGGTCTCGACCCCGTTTCGCCGCATGATGAAATATTGCTGGCCGAGCGAGAGAATATTCGACCAGACCCAGTAGAGCACGAGACCCGCGGCAAAGCCGCCAAATACGAACATGAAGACAAAAGGCAACGCCATCATGATGGTCCGCTGGGTCGGATCCGGCGGCGGGGGTGACAGGGCCTGAATGCCGGCCATGGTGACACCGTACAGGATGGGCAGAATACCGATGCCGATTACGAAACCAAGCAGCGGGATGGCTTTGATATCGGCGGCTGCAAAGGGCAAAAGCCCGAACAGATTGCCGATGGCCGTCGGGTCAGGCGCAGACAGGTCGCTGATGAACCAGAAGGCTGTATGACGCATCTCGATGGTCACGAACAGCGTCTTGTAGAGCGCGATGAAGATCGGGATCGTAAACAGAATAGGAATACAACCCGCCAGCGGATTGGCCTTTTCGCGCTGGTACAGCTTCATCACTTCCTGCTGACGGCGTTGGGGGTCAGCTTTGAACCGTTCCTGGATTTCCTTCATCGGCTCGGCCAGCTTTTTCATCTTGGCCATGGATTTGTAGCTTTGATTGTAGAGCGGCACGAGCGGCAGCTTGACCAGGACCACCAGGCCGATAATCGCCCAGCCAAATGAGCCAACAATGCCTTTCAGCCAGTCGAGGACGAAGAACAGGCCTTTGGTCAGGTAATAGAGCATATTGCCCCAGTCGATGGCGTCCCGGAAGCGGGGAATCCCCGCCTCGGCATAGGCATTGACGACATCATATTCTTTGGCACCGGCGAAGACCTGATTGGCGACTGTCACGGACGCGCCGGGCGCCAATTCGACGCCTGCGCCCTGGACCAGAACTTCGAGATGATTGTCTGAGTTGCGGACGCGGGCGCGGAACCCTTCGCCTTGTTCGGGCACGAGGGCCGCCATCCAGTAGAGGTCTGTCAGACCGAGCCAGCCGCCCGTTTCAGCGACGCGGACGCCGCTATCATCGGCTTTCTTTATGCCACGACCCTTGTAGAGATTATTGTAATTGCGCCAGGTCAAAGCGGTGTCGAAACTGCCCATCAGGCCAACATGAGCGAACCCGGTCTTGCGGGCTGAGCCGGGATCGGTCTCGTTGAGGAATTCCTTCCAGGCGCCATAGCGTTTGACCTGGCCGACGGGAGATAATGTGCGCGTCTCGGCTCCCAGATTGGTGACCCGGTCGGAGAAGATGAACAGATAATTCTCGTCGACGGAGATCGTCCGTTCGATTCGGACACCGTCCTTTTCGAGGGTCAGCGTGGTCGCATTGTCTCCGCCAAATTCGCTTTCAGCAGTTGACCAGACATCATCGCTGCCAGCCAGCAAATCGCCGCCTTCGAACCAGTTCCAGCCGACTGTGTAGCCATTTGGCGTGTTTTCGGGGCGGAGCAGGCGAAGCTCTTCCTCGCGCGCCACTGTCTTATAGTGATCTTTCAGATTGAGATCGTCGATCACCGCGCCGGTCAGATTGATCGATCCATCCACGCGGGCCGCGTTAAATGTCACACGCGACGATTCCACCAGGGCTTCATCCACCGAAACCACCACGTCTTCCAGTGGCGCATCCGGTACCTCGACCGGCGTTTCGACTCCGCCTGTCTCGGCAATCGCAGCTTCGCGCGCTTCATTGGCGCGTTTGGCCTGGGGTTCGAGGACGAAGAATTGATACCCGAACACAAACACAATCATCAGCGCCATGGCGATGATGAAATTACGCTGGTCCTGCGGGTCCATACCGTTTTGCTGATTGGGCAACATTTGCGGTGTCTATCCTAATATGAAAGTGGGGTCAGGCTGGGCCTGGCCCCACTGTGATTTGCTGCGCGTGGCTTATCAGCGCGCTTTCCATATCGTCAAGCAGCCGCTGCCAGCCAATGGTCGCAGTGTCCATGCGGGCGATAAATACATAGTCAGTCCCTACCAGACCGTGAAGAGGCAGAAGTGTCCGGGCAGCTTCGCGCAAACGGCGCTTGGCGCGATTGCGCGTTACCGCATTTCCAATCTTTTTTGTCGCCGTGAAACCGGCGCCAATCTGGGTCGAATGCTTGCGTTGACGTGCCTGGATGACCAGGCTTTTTCGGCGCTCAGATTTTCCGCCGCGAACAAAAAGAAACTGGGGCCGGTTCTTCAATCGAACGACCCCAGTTTCGGATGTATCAGTTTTTGCCATGGGAAGCCCCCGGCATGACTGCCTTAGGCAGACAGTTCCTTACGGCCTTTCGCGCGGCGGCGGGCCAGAACCTTGCGGCCATTCTTGGTCGCCATACGGGCACGGAAACCGTGGGTCCGGGCGCGCTTCAGGCGGCTGGGCTGGAATGTACGTTTCATCGGCGTCTCGCCTCAACTCAGGTGTGTTAATCTCGAAAGCGCGGCTATTACGTGCGCGAACCTGTCAGGTCAAGGGAATTCGAGCAGGATTTGCACCTCAAGTGACGCTCACGGATCAGTGATGGATCGCGACCGGACTGTGTCGTGCATCTCTTGAATGCTCGAAATATATCGGCTTCGAACAAAGTTTCGAAGGGATGACTAAATTATGCTACGCACACTTATCGCCGCTGGAGCTATGACGATGACGCTTGCTGCTGGATCTGCCGCTGCAGACGATACTGCATTGCACCAGCCCTGGGACGAGATTCTCGGTGCCTATGTGGTCGAGTCAGAAGACGGCGTAAACCGTTTCGATTATGGCGGTCTGCAGGCCAATGCCGAGGACAGCGCCAAACTGGATGCCTATTTGGAAAGCTTTGCGGATCTAGATTTCGACACTTTGGATGGCGATGAGCAGTTCGCAGCCTATGCCAACATCTATAATGCGCTGACGGTTCAATACATTGTTGGCAAGTATCCGACCAAATCGATCCGGTCAGGCTATATTGTCGGCCCCTGGAAACGCGTCTTCACCACGGTGGAGGGCGAAGAAGTCTCTCTCGATCATATTGAACACCAGATTCTGCGCGTGGAATGGGATGATCCCCGGGTGCATTATGCGGTCAATTGCGCCGCTTTCAGCTGCCCGAACCTGCAAACCGATGCGTGGTTCGGTGCCTCTCTGGATGAAGATCTCGATCGGGCCGCCCGCGCTTTTGTCAACGACCCGCGAGGTGTTACGGTCCGCCGCAATGGCACCTTGCAGGTCTCGACCATCTATAAATGGTTCCGTGAGGATTTTGGCGGCAGCAATGACGGTGTCATTGATCATCTGTTAGAACATGCTGAACCAGACCTGGCTGCAAAGATCGAAGCCAAGCGCCGGATTACAAAACACGAATATGATTGGTCTCTGAACGACGCTGAAGACCGACAAGGCTCATAACCCGCCGAGCCAGCAAGAAGGAAAAGAACAATGACGGATACTGCGGAAAAGAAACAAAGCCCGATCTGGATCAAGCTATGGCCTGTTTATATTATCATTGCCGGTCTGGCGCTGGCAGTATCGCAGGGGTGGCACCAGTATCTGACCCTGGAAAGTCTGTCCGAAAACGCGGTCTGGCTGGATGAATTGGTGCGGAACAATCTGCTTCTGGTCTTTGGGCTCTATATTCTCATCTATGCCGCAGCGACGACCTTTATTATTCCGGGCGGCGTGCTGACCATTGCCGGCGGCTTCCTGTTCGGCTTGTACATTGGGACACCCGCGACGCTCATCGGCGCAACGCTTGGCGCGTCGATCCTGTTCTTTGCCGCCAAGACATCGATTGGCAGCGTGCTGCGCCAGATTGCCGGGCCGTTTCTGGAGAAGATGGAAAAAGGGTTTAACGAGAACGCGCTGTCTTACATGTTTGCGCTGCGTCTAATCCCGATCTTTCCGTTCGCGGTGGTCAACATCGCGCCGGGCCTTCTGGGCGCCAAGTATCGCGACTATCTTATCGCCACCTTCTTTGGCATCATCCCGGGCACGCTGGCTTATACGTGGATTGGCGCCGCCATTAAAGGTACTCTGCTGGAAGGTGGAGAGGTTGATATTGGCAGCCTCGCGGCGAACTTCCTGCCCGCCTATATGGCGTTGGGTGTGGTCTCGCTTATTCCCGTCGCCTATCAGAAAATTACCGGCCGCAAGGCCGATCCTGTGGAGGCCTAAATGTCTGACACAATTGCAACACCAGCGGCCCGGGTGGCCGAAACCGAGCTTATGGAGACAAAAACAATGACAACAGCTCCAAGTGAAACGGGCGTTAAACGCAAGCTCAAAGCCGATCTCATCGTTATAGGCGGCGGATCTGGCGGGCTATCCGCGGCGGCTGGTGCGGCAATGCTCGGTCTGAATGTCATTCTCTATGAGAAAGCCGAAATGGGCGGTGACTGCCTGAATTATGGCTGTGTGCCCTCCAAGGCGCTGCTGACCACGGCGAAATATGCTCAGACCGCTCGCGAGAGCGCCAAATATGGCGTCAGCGTTTCAGAACCCACGGTCGATTGGGAACAGGTCAAGGCGCATGTCCGTAAGGCCATCGACACGATCGCGCCCGTCGACAGTCAGGAACGGTTCGAAGGCCTCGGCGTCACCGTGATCCGTGAGCACGCAAAATTTGCCGATCCAAAGACGATTGTCTCGGCGACGACAGAAGCGACGGCGCGTCGGATCATTGTTTCGACTGGATCGACGGCATTCATTCCGCCGATCCCGGGCTTGAGTGAAACACCGTATATCACGAACGAAACGGTCTTTTCACTGCCGGATCAGCCTAAGCATTTGATCATTCTTGGCGGCGGTCCGATCGGGATGGAAATGGCGCAAGCCTTTCATCGGCTTGGTTCGGACGTGACGGTCATTGAAATGGGCCGCGCCATGGCGCGCGCCGATGCCGATCATGCCACGATCGCCGTCGACGCGATCCGCGAAGAAGGCGTCACCATTCTTGAAGGTCATAAAGCGGTGAAGATTACCGGCACCGAGGGCAGCATTTCTGTCGACACAGAAAGCGAAGATGGCACGCAGATCGTCCAGGGCACCCACCTTTTGGTGGCTGTCGGACGCCGCGCCATGCTGGACGGGCTGGAACTCGAAGCCGGCAAGGTCGATTTCGATCGCAGCGGCATTCAGGTCAGCGACAAGCTGCGTTCGGTCTCAAACCCGCGGGTCTGGGCCCTGGGCGATATTGCTGGCCAAGGACAGTTCACGCATCTGGCAGGCTGGCACGCCTCTGTCTTCACCCGCCGTGCTTTGTTCAAACAGGGCAGCAAGGCGAGCGATCTGCCTTTGCCGTCCGTGACCTATGTCGCCCCGGAAGTGGCGCAGGTCGGGCTCACCGAAGCGGAAGCGCGCGAGCAATATGGCGACAGCGTCACGACCTCGTCTTTCCCGTTCCATGAGAATGACCGGGCGATTGCAGAGGGCAAAACCCTCGGCGAGGCCAAACTGGTGATCCGCAAGGGTAAGATTCTCGGCGCGTCGGTTGTGGGCGACGGTGCGGGCGATATTATCCAGATTGTCGGCTATGGCATGTCCAACAAACTCGGTGTCCAATCGCTGACCAATTTCATCTCGCCTTACCCGACACGCGCCGAAGTCGTGAAGCGGGCGGCGAGTGCGCACTTCACGCCAACTGTTTTTGGCAAAGCCTCCCGAACGCTTGTCGGGTTGCTGCAACGCATCCCATAAGCTACGTCGCGTGAGGTGAGTGAGTCCTCAGGATCCAGCGCGCCCAAGCGCAAATTGCGATGGAGGGACAGTCTGTCATTCAGACTGTTCCTCATCGCGATTGCCAGTGTGCTTGTGGTTGAAGCGCTGATCTTCGTTCCGAGCGCGACCAATTTCCGCAATGATTGGCTGAAGGACCAGATCGAAGCCGGGCGTCTCGCTGCCTTGTCTCTAGAAGCCGCGCCGAGCCGGATGGTATCGGAAGAGCTTGAACAGGAATTGCTGGAAAGCGCCATGGTGTTGGCGGTGGCTGAGCTTTATGATGAGCGCCGCGACATGATCCTCAATCCAGGTCAGGAGATTTGCTGCACACGCAAAATCGTCCTGTTTGATGATACACCGGATTTCTCCGAAGTCGCCGACACGATGGTGACCTTCTTTGCCCGGCGCGACAGATATCTGATCATTCGCGCCGCTGGATCGCGGCCGGGGCGGGTGATTGAAATCGTGGTCGACGAAAAAGGCCTGCGCGCCGATCTGGAAGAATTCGGCCTCAATATCCTTGGCCTGTCTCTGCTTATCTCCATCGTCACGGGCGGCCTGATCTATCTTATGCTGGTCCTAACCGTTGTTCGACCGATCCGACGCGTGACCCAGTCGGTGGAGCAAATCCGCGACGAGCCCGGCAGCTGGAAACGACGACTGTCGCCGACCCCACGGGGCGACGAGATCGGCCGGGCGCAAAACGCCTTGTCAGACATGGAAGAAGCTGTTTCGAACGCGTTCCGTCAGCAGGAACGTCTGGCCCAGCTCGGCGAGGCGGTGGCCAAGATCAATCACGATTTGCGCAACTCGCTGGCGACGGCGCAGCTGGTCTCCGACAGCTTGTCGCGGTCAGAAGATCCCCGGGTCGCGAAAAGCCTCCCGCGCCTCGAACGAGCGCTTGAACGCGCGATCAACTTGGCCAGTGATACGTTGAAATATGGCCGCTCCTCAACGCCCGATATCAAGATCAAATCGGTTCGATTGCATGATCTCGTGACAGAAGCCGCGGAAGAAGCGCTGGCGTCGCATGGCGATGTGACCTTTGCTAATGAAGTGCTGGACGACATCATCGCAGACGTCGACCCGGACCACCTGCATCGCATCTGCGCCAATCTGATCCGTAATGCGGCTGAGGCCATGTCCGGACAGGGCACGATATCCGTTGGTTATGATGGCGCCGCGCTCAGCGTGCTGGATACAGGTCCTGGTCTGCCAGATCAGGCGCAGACCAACCTGTTCAAGCCCTTTGCGGGGTCAACCCGGCGCGATGGGACCGGCCTCGGTCTGGCGCTGTCGCGCGATCTGGCGCGCGCCATGGGCGGCGACCTGGAACTCGGCGAAACGAGTGAGAGGGGAACGCGGTTTGTGGTGTTTTTGCCAAAACCCGCGACGGTTTGATCAGCTCTAGTCGGTTTGTGCTGTCGGTGCAGACTTTGCCCTCCAACGAATTTCATATTTTGACCGAGTATCGTGCTGACAGAGACGACGCCCACTGGATTTCAGTTATGAACAGTTCATATCCGAATTAGAGGACGTGCGAGAGGGAGTTCGAAAATGAGGTTTGTGAAATATGGCGTCATCGCCATTGTCGGTCTGATTGTGCTGGGGGTCGGTGCGATGGCGTTCCTTGGCATGCAGTCGCACAACGGCACAGCGCCGGGCCTGGTAGATGGGCAGCTGTCGGCCTGTCCTGCTTCGCCAAATTGTGTTTCCAGCGAAGCGGATACGCCTGACGACAAGAAGGTTCAACCTTTGCCCGTATCTGCATGGACCGCGCTTCCAGCACTCATCGTTGAGATGGGGGGTGAGCTAACGATTCAGGATGTAAACTATGTCGCAGCTGAATTTACGTCTAGCACATTTGGATTTGTCGATGATGTTGAGTTCCGCCTGACAGACACCGACATCCAGGTGCGTTCTGCGTCCCGGGTCGGGCGTTCTGATGCCGGTGTAAACGCGGCGCGCGTAGAAGAAATTCGGGCGAAGCTCAGCGATGGATGATGCTCGACGATCAAGGCATGCCCACGACCTAACGCGTTAGGTCACCGTCACGATCACAACTGCGCCGATAATGGCCAAGAAAAAGCCCATCCAGCCCCACCAGGGTGCGAACCGTTCACGAGGCAGCGGTTCAGGGTCCGGCTTGCTCAGTTGCGCCTCGAATTGATCCATGACCTCGGGCAGGCGTTTCAACCGGTCGGCGACATCTTTGACATTCTGCGCGACGAGTTTGGCGGCGCCGGCCGGGCCCAGATTCTGGGTGATCCAGTCTTTGACAATCGGTTCGGCGGCGGCCCAGATATCATGACCGGGATCAATCGCCCGGGCGACGCCTTCCACCTGCACCATGGTCTTTTGCAACAAGACCAGTTCCGGGCGCAGATGCATGCCGAACGTGTGGGTGAAATCGAGCAACTGTAAGAGCAGCCGCCCCATGGAGACGTCGCTCGCCGACTTGCCATGGATCGGTTCGCCGACACTGCGCAGGGCCTGGGCGAAATCACCGACTGATTTGTCCTTGGGCACATAGCCGGCCTCGAAATGGACTTCAGCCACGCGGTGATAATCCCGGCGCAAGAAGCCCCACAGGATTTCCGCCAGGAAGCGGCGCTCATTCAGACCGATGCGGCCAATAATGCCGAAATCGACCAGAGCCAGCCGACCATCCGGGGTGATGATCATATTGCCTTCATGCATGTCCGCATGGAACACGCCATGATGGATGGCATGGTCCAGGAAGCCGCGTGTCACAGTATTAGCGAGCGTCGCACGATCAATGCCTGGCGTGTCCAGCGCCTCTGGATTGGTGAGCGGTTTGCCCTCGATCCAGTCCGTCGTCAGAATGCGTTTGCCGGACCGTTCCCAGTCGACGTCCGGGATGTGAAAATAGCCAGCCTTGAACGACAGCTCGCGCATCTCATCGGCGCCGCCAGCTTCAAGGCGCAAGTCGAGCTCCTTCTCCATCGAGGCCGCGACCGTGTCGGTAAACGCCACGGGTTCGAGCCGGCGGCTTTCGACATTGACGCGTTCGACCGTGCGGGCGGCGCGTTTCATCGCGCGCAATTCGCGGCCGATCAGTGTCTCGACTTTCGGGCGGAGGATTTTGACGGCCTTGGCGCCATCTTCGGTTTGCAGGCGATGCACTTGTGCCAGCGACGCCGCCGCGATCGGATCTGACAGGTCGGGGAAGAAGCGTTCAGCGTCATCGGCGCCGAATTCCTCGGCCAGCGCTTTTTGGGCGGCTTTCATTGGGAAAGGCGGGATCTTGTCTTTCAGGCGGGACAGATCGGTCGTCGTCTCAACCCCGAATACGTCCGGCCGTGTCGCCAGAAACTGGCCGAGCTTGATATAGGCAGGGCCTAGCTTTTCCAGGGCCGTGGCGAGCCGTTCGCCTTGTCGTCCTTTGGCGCCGCCGCCGAACAGGCGCAGCGTCTTGCCGGCCAGTTTGGCGAGAAAGGGCAGGCGATTGTGATACTCGCCCGGCAGGATCACATCATGCCGCGCCAGTGCCGTACCGGCACGCAGCAATCGTCCATAATCCGCCAGTGCCTTGAACATGGCTCAGATCGCCCAGCCGAAATGCAACGCGGCAATGCCGCCCGAGAAATTAGTAATAGAGACGTTCGAGAAGCCCGCCGATTCAATCTCTGCCTTGAACGCCGCCTGGTCCGGGAATTGGCGGATGCTCTCGACCAGATACTGATAGGAGTCGCGATCGCCGGTAACCATTTTACCAACTTCCGGGATGACCGAGAAGCTGTAGGCGTCATAAGCCTTTTGCAACATCGGCGCCGTCATTTGCGAGAATTCCAGCACGGCCAGTCGGCCGCCCGGCTTCAGTACACGGCGAAACTCTTTCAGACCGGCGACGCGGTCCGCGAAATTTCGAATGCCGAAACTGATGGTCAGGGCGTCGAAGCTGCGGTCCGGATAAGGCAGGGCGGTGCCATCGGCGCAGACCCAGTTCAGACGGTCGCCCCATTCGGCATTGTCCTTGCGCGCCTTGCCCGCCTCCAGCATGGCATCATTGATGTCGCAGACAATGGCCGTGGCCTCGCGTGTGTCGCCGCGGCGTTTGCCGGCGGCATCTGCCAGGCTCAGGAAGGCCCGGGCCAGTTCGCCGGTACCGCCGGCCACGTCGAGATGGCGCTCGCCCGGTTGCGGGTTCAGCCGGTTCATCGTGTCATGCTTCCACAACCGGTGAATGCCGACGGACATGAAGTCATTCATCACATCATATTTTGAGGCGACGGAGCGGAACACGCCTTTGACCCGGTCGACTTTCTCGTCCGGGGTGACGGATTCAAACCCAAAGGAAACAGTATCTTGCTCGCTCATAAGGGCCATCTAAGACGACAAGTCTTAAAGAGCCATAGGCGCCGGTGTCGCGGACCTGTAAAAACTATGCCCTATTTCGCCCGCATTTGGTGTGTTCTAATCCATCCATGGGAGTGAGGACGCACAGCTTCGGGCTGTTCAAAGCCATCAATCAGGATGCCAGGCATTGGCAAATCCTGGCCCTCTCCGGCTTGTTTGTGATCTCCCTGACGACCAGCGATTTCGGGGCGCGGCCAAAAGCCCTGCTGGCGGCCATTCTCGGCGCCATGTTCGCGCAGGCAGCTGGCACGGTCTGGCTGAATGCGCGCAAGGCAAGACGACAGGCGGACTCGGGCAGCCATTGGCGGGCGTCCAATCTGCAGGCCGGCTTTGTTGGATGGTTCGCGGACTTTCAGTGGAAGTCCGCCCTGATCACCTCCCTCTCTTTGTCCATCCTGTTGCGGGCCAACTCGGCCTGGTTCTGGTTGGCGGCGGGCTTTATCGCCATCAGCGCCAAATTCCTGATCCGCTATCGCGACAAGCATTTGTTCAATCCGGCCTGTATCGGCATCGTGGTGATCAGCCTGCTGGCTGGCAATGCGGCCTGGGTATCGCCGGGCCAATGGGGCCAGGCACCGCTCTTCATCGCCTTTGCGATTGGGTTTGCGGCGCTGGTCCTGTCGAGTGCCAAACGGCTGGACATCGCGCTGGGCTTTCTGGCGGGGTTCGCCGCCATGCTGTTTGGACGTGCGCTCTATCTTGGCGACCCGATGGCGATCCCGATTCATCAATTGCAATCCGGCGCCTTGCTGGTCTTTGCCTTCTTCATGATCACCGATCCGCGCTCGACCCCGGACAGCCGGATCGCACGGCTCATCTTCGCCTTCGCTGTTGCCGCCTTCGCGGCCTGGCTCGGCTGGGAATATCACATTCGCGGCGCCATGCTGTATGCCCTGGCCGGGCTGGCGCTTCTGACTCCGCTGCTCGACCATTTGCTGCCCGCGAACCGGTTTGAGTGGCTGGCCACAAAGGGAAAACCTCATGAACCTGAAACACCTCGCGGGGGCGTGCGCCCTCGGCCTTACATCGTTCGCGCTTAGCGCGCCTGTGGCCTCAGCCTTTTGCGGCTTCTATGTCGCCAAGGCCGATACGGACCTGTTCAATGATGCCTCGAAAGTGGTTCTGGTGCGCGATGATGAGCGCACCGTGATCACGATGGCGTCGGATTATCGCGGCGATGTCAATGAGTTCGCCATGGTGGTGCCGGTGGTCGACATCCCGCTCCGCGAACAGATCAATGTCGCTAATCCAGCGCTCGTCGATCATTTGGATGAATATACCGCCCCGCGCCTGGTGGAGTATTATGACGAGAATCCGTGCGAACAGATCCGCTATCGCCAAATGGCGATGTCGGCCGAACCAGAGCCTGTTGTTTTGGAAGAAGTCATGGAAATGGCGCCCGAAGATCTCGGCGTCACGATCGAAGCTGAATATGAAGTTGGCGAATATGATATTCTCATCCTCTCCGCCGAGGAGAGCGATGGTCTGATCACCTGGCTCAATCAGAATGAGTATCGCATCCCGGATGGCGCCGAAGAGGTGGTCGGGGCCTATCTCAAGCGCGGGATGAAATTCTTCGTCGCGAAAGTGAATCTTGAGCGTCACGATGGCTCGTCCATGCTGCGCCCCATCCAGGTGGCTTATGAAGATGAGGATTTCATGCTGCCCATCAGGCTTGGCACCGTGAACGCGGAGGGCAAACAGGAATTGTTCGTCTTTGCCATCACCCGCGAAGGCCGAGTCGAAACGACCAATTACAAGACGGTGAAACTGCCCTCCAACATGGATGTCCCGATCTTCGTGAAGGATGAGTTTGGCGACTTTTACAAAGCCATGTTCGAACACCAGACCGAGAAAGAGAATGGCAAGGCCGTGTTCATGGAATATGCCTGGGACATGTCCTGGTGTGACCCGTGCGCGGCCAATCCGTTATCACGGTCGGAGCTGCGTGAGCTGGGCGTGATGTGGCTGGATGAGGGCCCGCAAGGGGATATCCAGCCCATGCCGAGACGCCCCGGTCCACAGCCGGTTGATGCCTTCGTGACGCGTCTACATGTTCGCTATGATGCCCAGACCTTTCCAGAAGATCTGAACTTCCAGGTGACGGGTGATCGCGAAAATTATCAGGGCCGCTATGTTCTGCGCCACCCATGGCGCGGCGATTATGGTCAATGCGAGGCGGCTGGAAACTATGCTGAAGTCCTGGTTGAGCGTTGGGACGCGGAAGCTGAGAGCCTGTCTAAACTCACCGGTTGGGAGCTGGACGAGATTAGGCAAAAAATGGCGGATGGCGGCTTTTCCGCCAGCGCGGTCGGGATCTCCGAGCCTAAACCGAAGCGCTCCTGGTGGCAGCGCCTATGGGGCAATTGAGGTGCCAAGACCGAACAATAAAAGCGTAAAAAATCGTCGGATGGCCGAATAAAAGTAGGTTTTGTGTAATCTATTTGCAGTACAGGAGGTCAAACGGGGACCTTAAAGTGCTGACACGACGCGACTTATTTTTAGGCAAAAGGCGAGACGCCAAAGACTTGTCTTCCGAGGACGGTGCGGCTGTCTTTGAATATGCCATGATTGCCGGCGTTCTGGGCGTTGTAACCGTGGCTACCCTGGCCAAATGGCGACGCCGCAGCCAAAAAGCCGACTAGCGCTGGCACTTGCTGCAGAAGAATGTAGATCGTCCCGACTGAACAATCCGTTTGAGGGGCGACGGGCATGTGTCGCAAGGCTCACCTTCGCGGTCATAGACAGCAAAGTGTTTCTGAAAATAGCCAAGTTCGCCGCTGGCGCTGGCAAAATCGGAAATGGATGAGCCTCCCGCTTCAATCGCCTCGGCAATGACTTCGTTTATCGCTGGCGCCAGACGCGCACTGCGCTTGCCAACGACGCTGGACGCCTTGCGGCGGGGACTGATGCCGGCCCGGAACAGGGCTTCACAGACATATATGTTTCCGAGCCCGGCAATAATCGCCTGGTCCAGCAAGGCAGATTTGATCGGGGTATTTTTGCCGCGCAACTGTTGGTCGAGATAGGCGGCGTTGAAATGGTTAGACAAGGGTTCCGGGCCGAGATGTTCGATGCGCGGATAGGAGTCCAGGTCCTTGACCGGCCACAATTCCATGAAGCCGAACCGGCGCGGATCATTATAGGTGACAGTCGTACCCCCCTGCATATGAAAGACAACATGATCGTGGGCTGGATTTGTCCCGGGATCGATATGAAAGTCCGCGGTGGGCGCCTCATTTACGGTGAATCGCCCTGACATGCCGAGATGCATGATCAAAGCGTCTCCGGTCGAGAGCTCCGTGACCAGGAATTTGGCGCGCCGCCCCATATGCGTGATCGAGGCCCCTTCGACGCGGGCTTTAAACCCGTCAGGAAACGGGAAGCGCAAATCCGGCCGATTGACGTCCAGGCGTTCAATAATCTTGCCTTGCATGGCGGGCGTCAGGCCACGTCGGACGGTTTCAACTTCGGGGAGCTCAGGCATGCCAAGCGGTTAGGCGGTTTTCTGGGGGTGGGCAAGCGTCACCCCTGACAAGACCTGTCGGCAGGGTTTCGTTGATGCTTCGCCTTACCCAGCAAAAAGCGGAGCGCTTGGTGAGAAGGCGACCAGGAACAAGGTCAGGGCGGTCACGCCGGTGAACAGGACTGTCAGGCTGCGGGAGAAAATATGATTGGTGTTCATCGTCTTGCTTTCGTCTTCTGGCGATCTCGCCGTTATCTTTTGTTAACGACCAGATGGGGACGACCGTCCTTGATGAACACTGTGCATACAGAATAGGGGCTATGCGTGTTTCGAATAGGGCGATTTGATGGTTAACCAGTCTTAACGAATAAGACCGGCATCCTTGGCTTTGGTGCGATAGCTGCGCGAAACCGGGACTTCCGTACCATTTGGCAGGACCAGCAGGCTGCGTCCGTCGACCTTCTTTTCATCCGTCACGCTCGATTTCGCCACCCACCAAGAGCGATGGACTTGCAAGCCATCGGCGCCGTTTAATTCGCGGACGGCATCAGCGAGGCGCATCAGAACCAGCTCTTCGCCCAGATTGGTGTGCACGCGCAAATAGTGATCCTCGGACGAAATCGCATAAATCTCGGCTGTGCGAAATTTGACCGGTAGGCGTTCCAGAAATTCGGCCACGGGATTGGCGCTTGGTTCAGGCGCATTTCGCGAATCTGCGGCCGCTCTCAGCAAATAGGACGCGGATGTGATAATCAGAGAAATCACCACGACATAGCCAAATTGCATGATCAGATATTCGAGCCTTGGCGGTGATCGGTTGAGCAAGAAGACCAGGGTCAGCGTAACCGGCACCGAAATAAGTACGGCGATCAGTCCGATCTTGAAAATAGGCGCAAGTTTTTCAAAGCGCCGCCCGTTGATGAACGGTTCGACGATGGCGAATCCACCCGCACCAACCACCATTGTGGTCGTCCAGAACGCCCATCGCGGCAAAAATGGCAGGCTGGTCGTACCGTAAACGCCCAGCCAGGCGAAAATCAGCCCCAGGGCCGCCACGATGGCGCACCATCTCAGGAATTCAACCGCGATACGCAAACTGCAAAGCCCCTTCATTCACGTTTCGCGAATGACATTGGCTGCATTTCGCGAACGATTCCAGTCCCCAGACGTAGTTTGAGCTGCGGCCAAGTCCAAGCCCTGTCATCTATTGTTTCACAGCAGCCCGACCTGCTCGAACCAACATATCCAGGAGACTTAACATGACCCGCACTTCTACCCTGTTCGCCGCCATCGCTGCCAGCATGATGGCCGCCCCCCTTGCCGCTGCGTCTGACCTGACGGTCAATGTTGAAGGCATTTCTGAGGCCAAAGGCTCGATCATGATGGGGCTGTTCGACGAGGCCACCTATAATGGTGATGGCGCTGTAAACGGGGCGAATCTGATAGTCGAGGGCAACTCTGTCACCGCCGTTTTCGAGGGGCTGGAGCCCGGTGAATATGCCGTCCGCTTGTATCACGATGTCAACGATGATGGCGAAATGAACACCAATCCGTTCGGTATGCCGACAGAGCCCTTCGCCTTCTCCAACGATGCCAAGGGCCGATTCGGTCCCGCCAAGTGGGACGATGCGAAATTTACCGTTGAATCCGACGGAACCGTCCACACGATTACAATGAACTGATTGACCACCAAGCGGATCAGAAGGGAGCGACCCAATGGAACTTTCACGTCGACACTTTATCGAAGCTAGTCTTGGCACCGGAATGATCGGATCGCTCGGCGCCTGCGCCAGCCTTGCGCCGACCCAGGCCGAAGCCGGCATGTCAGCCTGGCACATTGGCTACCAGAATGCCCCGCGGGACGGGTTTGCGCCGGCCCCATTGAACCTGGTGTTTGGCAAACCCCCCGCCGATCTGAAAGGCGCGCTGTACCGCAATGGTCCGGCCCAGTTCCAGTATGGCGACGAGTATGCCAGCCATTGGTTTGACGGTGACGGCCTGGTCCATCGCATCGCGATCGAGAATGGCGCGGCGGTTCATCAGGCGAGCTTTGTCGGGACGCGCAAGCGTCAGGAAGAACTCGCCGCGGACAAATTCCTGGCCCCAGGCTTCGGCACGTTGGGCGATGAATCCTATTCGGTGCAGAGCTCTGATGATGTCAACGCCGCCAATACGTCCGTGCTGATGGTGAATGGCGAATTGCTGGCACTCTGGGAAGCCGGATCGGCCTTTGCCATGAATGCCGAGACCCTGGAAACGACGGGCCCCAAGATCTGGCGTGACGACCTGAAAGGCATGCCATTCCTGGCGCATCCCAAAACAGAACCGGATGGCCGCGTCTGGAATCTCGCCGTCGGCGGGCCGCGAGTCGGCATCTATCGGATCGGCAAGACTGGTCAGCTGGAGGATTTCGGCATGGTCGACATTGGCCGGGCCGCCTACATCCATGACTGGACGATGACCGAACGGCACCTGATCATTTTGGTCCAGCCCTGGATCAATGAGAATTTGCGCCCGCCCGTGGTCGCTGGCTTTGAATGGCAGCCTCAACACGGCTTGCAAATGCTAATCGTCGATAAGGATGATTTCAGCAATCAGCGCTGGGCGCAGGCGCCAGCCCGGATGTTCTTTCATACCGGATCAGCCTGGGAAGAGTCAGATGGCACGATAAAATTCGATGTCGTGCTGTACAAGGAACCTGTCCTGGGTGTGGGCGGCGGCGCTGCTGAAATTCGCGGCGAATGGAGCGGCCATGATCCCTTCTATGACGGACTTCTGACCCAGGTCGTTATTCCGACTTCCGGCGATGCCAAACTGGTCGAAACCGATATTGCTGGTGAATTCCCACAAGTAGATCCGCGTTATCGCGGCAAACGCCGGCAATTGACGGCCCTGACCAGCGGCGCCACCTCAGCACGTCCTGGCACGACTGGTCTTGCGACCCATAATTGGGAAACAGGCGAGAGCCGGAATTTCGAATTTGGCGATAACCGGATTGTCGAGGAATTCCTGTTCGTGCCGAAAGCGGGCAGCCAGTCCGATCTGGACAATTGGCTGGTCGGGCCGGTGCTCAACCTGAAAGCCGGGCTCACCGAGATCTGCGTTTTCGATGCGGCTAATGTCAGCGATGGACCGGTCTGCATCTGGCAGGCGGACTATTCCTGGCCGCTCGGCTTTCACGGAACCTGGGCGTGAGGTGGGGGGATGACTGCAAAAACAGCGTTTCCTCCGACCCCCTCACTTCTCGCTCGGGCCAAACGCGTCCCGGGACCGGTCTGGCCGGTCCTGGGCGCGATCGTTCTCTATGTGATTATCACTCAGCTCATCCTGGCTGCGCATCCCGAAGCGGATCCTCGGTTCAGACTTTCGCTCGATCCGATCCTGACCGCGTCGCTCGCCATTCAGATACATGTAGTGGCCGCGCTTAGCGCTTTTGTCATTGGAGTTATCCTGTTGCTTGCGCCCAAAGGATTGCGTTTTCACAAGACTTTGGGCTGGACCTGGGTTGTTGCGATGACTGTCACGGCGGTGTCTTCCTTCTTCATCACGGGCCTGATGGGCCGCTCGCTCAGTCCGATCCATGCCTTATCTGCCTGGACCATGATTGGCCTGCCATTCGGGATTGCCGCTATTCGCCGGCGCGATATCCGTCAGCATCGACACAGCATGACCGGCATGTTTGTTGGCGGCATCGTGATTGCCGGTCTGTTTTCCTTTTTGCCGGGGCGGCTGATGTGGGAGGTGTTCTTCACCACCTGACTCAAAAGATTCCTGTTACATACTTGTCGCGCTTGCCGCATAAGAGGGCTCGATCATCTATTCAGCAGGAGAGCAGTATGAAGCGCGGATTTTTGGCCGGAGTTGTCCTTTTCGCCCTTACCGGGTGCGCCACAGAACCGGGCAGCATCAGTATTTTCACGCCAAAACCCGAATCGGCTCAGGCCGCGCTTGAATACTATTATGACACCATTCCCGACTCGGCTTTGCCAAAGGCACCCGCCGGGAAATCCCTGCCAGCCAGCGATGCGGTGATCAGCAAGGTTCTGCTCGGATCCTGCCTGGACGAAGAAAAAGGCCCATCCGCCGCGCTGATGAGTTTGGCGAACGAAGAGGCCGATTTGTTTCTGATGGTGGGAGACAATGTCTATGGCGACCGGGACGGACCGGCCTATGTGAACAATGATCCTGACCTTGAAGAATTACAAGAATCCTTCGCGGATCTTGCTGCGCGGGAGGACTTTCAGCGTGTTCGGCAGAATATCCCGATGATGGTCGCCTGGGACGATCACGATTTTGGTGCCAATGATGGCGGCTGGAATTTTCCGTTCAGAAGCTATGCGGAGCGCATTCACGAAGTTTTTTGGGGGCTGGATGACCAGGATGTCGGTCAATGGCCCGGCACCTATTATGCCCGCACGTTCGGTCCTGAAGGCCAACGTACGCAGGTGATCATGCTGGACACGCGCTTTTTCCGGGCGGAGCTCACCCCGACGGATGATTGGGGGGCCAGGGGTAAAGAGCGGTATTTGCCCGCCCCGGAAGGATCGATGCAGGACATGCTGGGCGCGGCGCAATGGACCTGGTTGGAAAATCAGCTGCAACAGGCTGCGGATATCCGTTTGATCGCTTCCTCCATCCAGGTCATGCCGACGACACATGGTTGGGAAGCCTGGTCGACCATGCCGGAGGAGCGCCAACGTCTGTTCGATCTGATCGCCAAGACCGACGCGAGCGGCGTCGTTTTCCTATCCGGTGATCGCCACTCTGCATTCATCTACGAAGAGGCGGATATGCTGCCTTATACCGCGAACGAACTGACCTCCTCATCCTTGAATGTGAGCTTTGCGACCGAGACCGATGAGATGGATGCGCGGCAGATTGGGGCCAGTTTTCCGCCAGAGAATTATGGTGCCGTCGAGATCGATTGGGCCGGCCAGGTGGTCACGCTGCAGATCAAGGACAATGCTGGCGCAGTTGTGCGCGAAAACGTGCTCACGTTTGCAGAAATTGGTGCAAATTAGGATCAAATGGGATCGCCAGGCGCACGTCTTTGCAGAGGCAGGGTTCGTATAGTGGATTCTGCTAGTCGGAAAAGCGGTTGTAGCCGGTTGTCAGCGGCAATGGCAATGCTATAAGCGGCGCGTCTTTCGCAGGTCCGATCCCGAATCTGCGCATGCTGCAAGAGGCTGATTTCATATGAACATTCACGAATACCAAGCCAAGGCCGTCCTGAAGGAATTCGGTGCGCCTGTGGCGGCTGGCGTCCCCATCTTAACGCTCGATGACGTGCAAACGGCGATCGACACTTTACCGGGGCCGCTTTGGGTCGTGAAAAGCCAGATCCACGCCGGTGGACGCGGCAAGGGCAAGTTCATCGAAGCTGAAGCCGGGGAAAAGGGCGGGGTTCGTCTGGCCTTTTCCAAGGATGAAGTGATGGCGCACGCCAAGGCGATGCTCGGCAATCACCTGGTCACGGCGCAAACCACGGCCGAAGGCAAGCAGGTCAATCGCCTTTATGTCGAAGACGGTGCTGACATTGCTTCGGAACTGTATCTCTCACTGCTCGTTGATCGTGAAACCGGGCGCCCGGCTTTTGTCGCCTCAACCGAAGGCGGTATGGACATTGAGGCGGTCGCGCATGATACGCCGGAAAAAATCCTGACCCTGCCAATCGACCCAGCCGAAGGCGTCACCGAAGCGGCTGCGGCGCAGCTTTGCGACGCGCTAGCCCTGACCGGCGCTGCCCGCGATGATGGCATGAAGCTTTTCCCCATCCTCTACAAAGCCTTCACCGAGAAGGACATGTCGATGCTGGAGATCAACCCGCTCATCGTCATGGAGAGCGGCAATCTGCGCGTGCTCGACGCGAAAGTCAGCTTTGACGGCAATGCGCTGTTCCGTCACCCCGACATTATGGAGCTGCGCGACACGACTGAGGAAGACGAGAAAGAAATCGAAGCCTCGGAATGGGATCTCGCTTATATCGCCCTGGATGGCACGATTGGCTGTATGGTCAACGGCGCCGGCCTCGCCATGGCGACCATGGACATCATCAAATTGTATGGCGAAGAGCCAGCCAATTTCTGTGACGTTGGCGGCGGCGCCAATGCTGAGAAAGTGGCCGCGGCCTTCAAGATCATCATGAAAGACCCGGCCGTGAAAGGCATTCTGGTCAATATCTTTGGCGGCATCATGAAATGCGATGTCATTGCTGAAGGTGTCATTCAGGCTGTGAAGGAAACCTCGCTGGCCGTGCCATTGGTGGTCCGCCTGGAAGGCACCAATGTCGATCAGGGCAAGGCTATTCTGGCAGACAGCGGAATGAATATCATTCCGGCTGATGATCTCGACGATGCCGCCCAGAAAATTGTTGCAGCCGTGAAAGGCGCCTAAGAGACATGTCTATTCTTATCGACTCAAACACAAAAGTTATCGTCCAGGGCCTGACCGGTAAAACGGGATCTTTCCATACCAATCAGGCGCTTGAGTATTTTGGCACGCAAATGGTCGCGGGCACCCATCCGCGCAAAGCTGGCGAAAGCTGGACGGCGGATAATGGTGCGGCGCTGCCAATCTATGCGAATGCGGCGGACGCGAAAGACGCGACGGGTGCCAATGCTTCTGTTATCTATGTCCCGCCAGCCGGCGCTGCGGCGGCGATCGAAGAAGCGATTGACGCAGAAATCCCGTTAATCGTCTGTATTACAGAAGGCGTGCCCGTCCTCGACATGGTGCGCGTCAAAGCCAAGCTGGACAAGTCCAATTCGCGCCTGATCGGCCCGAACTGCCCGGGTCTGTTGACTCCGGAACAGTGCAAGATCGGCATCATGCCGGGCAAGATCTTCAAGAAAGGGTCTGTCGGCGTGGTCTCGCGCTCCGGGACGCTGACTTATGAAGCCGTGTACCAGACCTCAGTCGAAGGCCTTGGCCAGACCTCTGCGGTCGGCATTGGTGGTGACCCGGTTAAAGGCACAGAATTTATCGACGTGTTGGAAATGTTCCTCGCGGATGACGAAACAGAAAGCATCGTCATGATTGGTGAAATTGGCGGCTCTGCGGAAGAAGAAGCGGCTCAATTCCTGATCGATGAGGCCAAGAAAGGCCGCAAGAAGCCCATGGTCGGGTTTATCGCCGGACGTACCGCACCAAAAGGCCGCACAATGGGCCATGCCGGTGCTATCGTTTCAGGCGGAAAAGGGGATGCTGAGTCCAAAATTGCAGCTATGGAAGCCGCCGGAATC
>JBCBBC010000024.1:0-45142 GCA_038532145.1 Pseudomonadota bacterium
CAGAATGAAGACGGCTCAATCACCGTGCCGGACGTGCTGCGACCCTATATCGGCGGACTTGAGGTGATCGCGTGAGACTTCTCCTGACTAATGATGATGGCATCAATGCACCAGGGCTGGACGTGCTGGAACATATTGCGCGTGAATTGACCGATGATATCTGGGTCGTGGCACCAGAGCTCGAGCAATCCGGCAAGGGCAGGGCGATCTCTCTGACAGAGTTTGTCCGCGTGCGTGAACTCGCGCCGCAACGCTATGCGGTCAATGGCACGCCGAGTGATTGCGTGCTCTTGGCTCTGGATGAACTGATGCCGGAACGCCCGGATCTGATCCTGTCCGGGGTCAATGCCGGCCAGAACATTGCCGAGGATACGACCTTTTCCGGCACCATCGCCGCCGCCTTGTTTGGTATGCAGCATGGTGTGCCCAGCATCGCGCTGAGCCAGTCGCGCGGTTTTCAGAACCCGCATTCCTGCCCATGGGACACACCAACTGAGTGGGGCGCCAAGGTCCTGCGGCCCATCATCGAAAAAGGTTGGCCGAATGATCTGGTGATCAATGTCAATTTCCCGGATCGCGCCCCGGATGAGGTTCAGGGTGTCCGGTTTACCCGTCAGGGCTTTAGAGATGAACGAATCATTCGTACAGAAGCACGAGAAGACCTGCGCGGGAACGCCTATTACTGGATCGGGTATCGTGGAAAGCTCTCCAATCCCGACGAAGGCACCGATTTGCGGGCAATCTATGATGGTTACATCTCTGTAAGTCCGCTACATGTGGATTTGACGCATGAAGCGTTTCTCGCTGAGATGCGAGGTGAATGGCAGACCTGATTCCAGATCCTTTACGCGCCGCCCGACTGATCCTGTCCCTGCGACGGCAGGGCATTACCGATGATGGCGTCCTGACGGGCATGGAAACGGTCGATCGTGGGGTCTTTGTTGCCGAAAATCTTCGTCCTCTAGTGACTCAGGATTGCGTTCTGCCGATTCCGTGCGGGCAGAGCATTCCGCGTCCGATCATCACCGCCATGCTGTTACGCGCGTTGCAGATCGCGCCCGGCAAGGATGCACGGGTCCTGCTGATCGGGTCGGGGAGTGGCTATACCGCCGCACTTTTGAGTCAGATCTCGCGACACGTTTTCGGTGTGGAACGCTATGAGCGCCTAGTCGAACAATCGCGCGAGCGCCTGAAACAACTCGGCGTCGACAATGTCACGATCCGGCATGGCAATGGCCTGGCAGGCCTGTCGCAGCATGGACCGTTTGATCGCATCTTGCTCGCTGGTGCGGTAAAGACCATTCCCGCCGTCCTGATGGGCCAATTGTCCAAACAGGGGCGCCTGGTGACGCCAATCGAAACCCGGGATGGGGCGCAAATCCTGCGAACCGTCACGCATGACCGGGATGTCACGGATGAACCGCTGCCGGATCGTCTGGCTCTACTCTCGGAAAGCGCGGCGCAGTCGCTTTAAGCTACTCCATATCCGGGCTTGGGCATTCACCTTCCAGAGCGATGCTGACGCCTTCTGATTCGGCGGTACACGCATTGCTGTAAGTCTGGCCGTCACAGCCACAGACGGGCCGATACTCACGGGTGCAGACGTCCGGTCTGGGCTGGCATGTGCCCGCGCCATCCATGATTTCCAGGCATTCGCCAGCGGCCTGTTTGCAGAAAAAGCCTGCCGGGCACTGAATGCCGGCAATGCCGCCGCAAACTTCGCCGGTCGGGTCGAAGGCGGGCTCCGTGATTTCTGAAACTGGCTCGGCCCGTGGTTCTGCCGCAACCGGATCCGTCGATGAATCTCCACCGCCGCCACAGGCTGCCAATAGAGTCGCAAAAGCTGACAAGATAAGTACGCGCATGCCGTACGCCCCTTCAGTCCCATTTCCAGTTTTTTCAACTTAGAAAATAAAAACCGGCGAGGCCATAGGGCGTCGCCGGTTTCAATGAAAATATTGTGGTTTGCGCAGCAATTAGGCCTTGGCTGCAGCCTCTTGCAGGCGGGCAAAGATGTTCGCGCCATGGCCGGCGCCCGAATCGAACGGCGTCTGGACGCTGGTATCGGTGATCTGGTCCCATTTGGCCTCGACGGCTTCCGCCGTCAGGGCTTCACCCTGGCCAACGAACGCGCCTTTGGTTTCGACGATCTGAGCCATTGAGAAGGCCCCCGCGCCAGCTGACAGGATCATCCCGGTCGGGGCATCGTCCTTGACCAGGTTCATGACACCAGGCGTGACAAATTCCGGCTTGAGCTGAGCCAGGGCTTCCGGCGACATCAGGCCCTCGGTCATCCGTGTCGCCGCAATCGGGCATATCGTGTTGATTTTGATGTTGTTTTTCGCGCCTTCAATTTTCAGCGTATTCATCATGCCAACCACGCCGAGCTTGCCGGCGCCATAATTGGCCTGACCGAAATTGCCATACAGACCGGTTGAAGAGGTGGTGACAACGATCCGGCCGTAATTCTGTTCTTTCATAATGTTCCACGCCGCGTGAATCGGCTTGAACGAGCCGCGCAGGTGAACATCAAGCACCAGATTGATGTCTTCCGTCGTCATTTTGGAGAAGGATTTGTCGCGCAGGATGCCCGCATTGGCGATGATGATATCAATCCGGCCGAAGGCGTTCATTGTATCATCGATCATTTTCTTGACGCCGGCATCATCGGAAACCGACGAGCCATTGGCGATGGCTTCGCCGCCCATGGCCTTGATTTCAGCCACAACCGCTTCAGCCGCTTCGGAATTGCCGCCGGAGCCATCCATGGCGCCGCCAAGATCATTGATGACGACTTTTGCGCCGCGCCGCGCCAGTTCCAGCGCGTGTTGTTTGCCGAGGCCGCCACCTGCGCCAGTTACAATGGCGACGCGATCATCAAAACGAATAGACATAAGTGTGTCTCCTAAAACCTATACTCATTGTGCGAGTGCGAAGGCCTTGCACCATCCGCTGACGTAAACGTCAAGCTCCGACGCTGCGTTACCTCTTGTCACAGGGGCAGGTGCGTGGTGGCTAGAGCGAGATTTCAAACGTAGGAGATTACAATGCTCGCTTATGTCACGCTCGGTTCGAACAACACGGAAAGGTCGCTCGCATTTTACGACGCCTTGATGCCCGAATTGGGGGCAAAGCGCATGTTCGATAATCAGCGGCTCTATTTTTATGGGACCGAGCAGGGGCAGCCGATGCTCGCCGTTGGCGGTCCTTATGACGAGCAGCCAGCCACTTGCGGAAATGGGGTGATGCCAGCCTTCGGTGTCGACGATACAGCAACTGTGGACCGGGTCCATGCCAAGGCTTTGGAGCTTGGCGCCGTCGACGATGGCGCACCGGGCGAACGCGTCCCCGGTTTCTTCTATGGGGCCTATTTCCGCGATCCGGATGGCCACAAGATCTGCATCTGTAAATTCGGATAAGTCTATCTGCTGACAAGGAGGCTAGCCCGCTGCAATTCAGCGGGCTAGGTCTTGTTGCGGAAACGAAAAACAGAGGAATTGCCGATGGAATGGGGTTGGGACAATGCGCGGGCTTTTCTGGGCATCGCGATGATTTTCGGGATCGCCTGGGGTCTGTCTGAGAATAGAAAGGCATTTCCCTGGAAAATCGTCCTTGGTGCGGTCGCCATTCAGTTTGCGTTTGCGTTGATCCTGTTTGGCATTCCAATCATCCGAGAAGCCCTGTTTGCGGCAAATCTTGTCGTAGACAGCCTGATTGATGCGACGGCCTATGGGACGCAATTTGTGTTCGGCCCCACCTTCGGCACGCAAGCAGGCTGGGAAGAGCTGACAGGGCAACCTGGGCCGATCTTCGCGGTTCATCTACTGCCCCTGATCATCGTGGTCGCGGCGCTCTCTGCGATCCTCTGGCATTGGCATATATTGCGCTGGGTGACCAAAGGTTTTGCCGGGATCTTTCGGCGCTTGATGGGCCTGGGCGGGGCAACCTCGCTCGCGGTTTCTGCGAATGTCTTCATGGGCATGACCGAGGCGCCAGTTCTTGTGAAGCCATACCTGAAAGGCATGACGCGGTCCGAGATCTTTATTTTGATGGTTGCTGGGTTTGCCACCGTGGCGGGGAGCGTGCTGGTCCTTTATGGCGTGTTTTTGAAGGACGTGCTGCCGAATGCGCTGGGACAACTTCTTGCGGCGTCCCTGATTGCTGCCCCCGCGGCGATTGCTTTGGCGCTGGTTATGGTACCTGAGTCCATCGACTCAAAACTGCGCGCGCATGAACCAGATTTTGAATACGAATCGACGATGGACGCGTTTGCGACCGGGGCGTCGGACGGTCTGAAAATTCTCGCGAATATCGTGACCATGTTGATCGCAGCATTTGCTTTGCTGTTTCTGGTGAATTCCGGCCTCGGCGCATTGCCGGACGTTGCCGGCGCCCCTTTATCGATCGAACGTGTCCTCGGCTGGGTCTTCGCGCCCATTATGTACATGGTAGGGGTTCCGATGTCAGAAGCCGCCCAATCCGGGTCACTGATCGGTATAAAGACCGTGCTCACCGAATTCGTCGCCTTCCTGCAGCTCGCAGGTGAGGGCGGAGAAGGTCTGTCGCCCCGCTCCAGCATGATTACCGCGCACGCCATTTGTGGCTTCGCAAATTTCGGCTCGATCGGCATTCTGATCGGCGGCCTCTCCATTATCGAACCGAAGCGGCGCACCACATTCCTTGAACTCGCCTGGAAAACCCTGGTCGCTGGCACGTTGGCGACCTGTCTCTCCGGTGCGGTCGTCGGCGCTTTGCCCGCCAATCTCTTCTTTGGGAGCTAACACACCCTCATGATCAGAAAGATCTTGCTGACATCCGTGGCTTTGGGATGCGCGACCACAGCGCATGCGCAATTCGCTTATGAAACCGCTGAACAGGATGTCGCCGACGCCGTCGCCGCCTGTCTGGAAGAACGCGGGCTGCCGGCAGATAGCAGCTCACCGTTTTGTCCAGCCAAGACCAATCGGGTGCTGGCCACGATCACGACCTATGGCGACCGTAGCCCGGAGGCGGCAGGCGCCATTTCGATTCTGGATACGGAAACGATTGCCAGAGTCTCGGCGGATCACCCCGCAGAAGTGTTGAACACGTTGCCGGGCGTGAACATCCACACAAATTCCGGTCAGGAACACCTGATTGCCATTCGCTCGCCGGTTCTGACCGGCGGAGCGGGACAGGGCAGTTTCCTGATCCTCGAAAACGGTGTGCCGACCCGTTCACCCGCCTTTGGCAATGTGAACAGCCTGCTAGAGCCGCATCACGAGACCGCGAAAGCCATCGAAGTTGTGCGCGGGCCGGGTTCCGCCAAATACGGCTCGAATGCCGTGCACGGCCTGATCAATGTTATCCTGACGGATCCCAGCGGAGATCCTTTGCGCCAGGCGAATGCCTCTTATGGCAGTCTCGGCCGCTATAAAGGCGATCTGATCTATGATCAGGGCTATCTCGGCCGCGCCTCGCTTTCCGTGCAAAAGGATACTGGGTGGCGTGACAATACCGGCCTGTTTCAGCTGAAAGGCTCCGGCGTTGTCGAAACGGTCTATGCCGGCTGGAATGTCACCGCGTGGGGCTCGGCCTCCCACCTGGAGCAGGAAACGGCGGACTTCATCCAGGGCCCGGATGCGTTTAAAGATCGCGATATCGCCAAGGCGAATGATGATCCTTTGGCTTATCGCGATGCCTGGGCGGCGCGCGGCGCGGTCCGGCTGGAGCGGGAAGTGGCAAATGGCACCCTGACGCTGACGCCCTTCGGGCGCGTTCAGCAAATGGATTTCCGCCAGCATTTCCTGCCTTATCGCGGATTTGAGAAGAATGGTCATACCGGGATTGGTGTGATGAGCCGGTTCGAACGCGATGCGTCTGACACTGTGACTTGGCGGATCGGGGCAGACGTGGATCTCGCCTCAGGATATTTGCGCGAATCTCAGCCCGCGCCATTTGGGTTTTTCCCAGGCGACACGCGGTTTCCGGTTGGCATTCATTATGACTATACCGTCGATACGATCGTCGGAGCCCTTTGGGGCGAAATCGACTGGGAATTGTCCGATAAGTTGACCGTGTTGGCGGGGCTGCGCGGTGAAGCGCATACTTATGACTACACGACGGATGCGCCGGTCGGCATCAATGGCCGGTTCAATGTGCCAGCAGATCGCACCGATGATTTTGACTTTGTCACACCAAAGCTCGGACTCGTTTATGAAGCGACGGATACGGTTAGCCTCTATGCCAATTATGCACGCGGCAGCCGAGCGCCGCAGGCAAGTGACTTGTACCGACTGCAATCCCAGCAAGGAACGGCTGAAGCAGAAGTCGAAACGCTCGACAGTTTCGAGATTGGCGCCCGCGGCGCTCTGGCAGATGGCGACCTAGTGTTTGATATCGCGGCCTATACGGCTGACAAAGACAATTTCTTCTTCCGCGATTCCGACGGGCTGAACGTGACCGACGGCTCTACACGGCATCAGGGGATTGAAGTTGCTGCGTCGTGGCAGATCAGCGATCAATTCATCCTGGGCGGCAATGTCAGCTGGTCGGACCAAGTCTATACGTTTGACCGGATCGTCGGAAACGGGTCTGAAATCATTCTCGATGGCAACCAGGTCGACACGGCGCCGGAATGGCTTGGAAACGCCTCGCTGACCTGGCTACCGACTGACACGGTCAGTTTCGAACTGTCGGCCAATTATGTCGGCGAGTATTTCACCAACCCGGCAAATACACAGGACTATGATGGTCATCTGGTTGGCAATTTGCGCGCCGCCTATGATGTGTCTGACGCGCTTGAGACATTCGTGATTGTCAGAAACCTGACCGACGAAAAATATGCGGACCGCGCCGATTTCGCCTTCGGAAATCAGCGCTTCTTCCCGGGTGAGCCCTTGAATGTCACCGTCGGTCTGCGCAAAAAGTTCAATTAGACAAAAAACGGTTTCGGAGGAAACATGCAACTCTATCATGCCCCGCAAGCGGTCAATCCGGAGCGGACTTACAATTTTCTGAAAGCCAAGGGAGAGCTGGACGCGGTCGACATTGTCGAGATCTCGATCATGAAAGGCGAGCATAAACAGCCGGAATACCGACGTTTGTCGCCATTCTCTCAAGTTCCGGTTCTGGTTCTGGATGATGGGACGACGATCACTGAAAGCCGCGCGATTTGCAGTTTCTTTGAACATATGTTCCCGGAACCCAATCTGATGGGGCGTGATGCTCTGGAGAAGGGCCTGATCGAGATGTGGGATCGGCGCATCGAATTTATGATGATGGCGCAGTTTGCAACCTGGTTCCGAAACACGCACCCGGTGATGGCGCCATTGGAGAAGCCTCAACTCCCTGAAGCCGGCGAAAAGGCTGAAAAGAGCGTCAAACGCTTTACGGCCAAACTGGATGAACATCTCTACGAGAAAGAATGGGTTGCGGCGGGCCGCTTCTCTATTGCAGACATTACGCTTTATTTGACCTGCGGCTTTTGCGGAGTGATGCGTTGGCGTCCGCATGAAGAGTTTGAGAATATCTCGAAACACTATGCGGCGGTGCGCGAGAAACTAGCCTAGCAAATCGGTCAGGATCGATCTGAGCTCTGCGATAATGTCCTGTGGCACAAGACCCGGGCCAATGCGCTTTCCGGCCTGACCATGAATCCAGACCCCGGCGCAGGCCGCCTCAAAGGGAGGCATGCCCTGGGCGACGAGGCCAGTAATGAGACCGGCCAATACGTCGCCAGTGCCTGCCTTTGCCAGATAAGGTGAAGCGGTTGTATTCAAAGCGACCCTGCCGTCCGGGGCCGCGATGGCGGTGTACGGGCCTTTCAAGACAATCACATGTCCGCTGGACTGCGCCGCGGCCGCAGCCTGGTCGGTTGATTGGTCGGCTGACGTTTGAAAATACCGTTCAAATTCCGCCGCGTGCGGGGTCAGCACGCATGTCCGTGACGAGAGTTCAGGTGATAATCGGATAGCATCCGCATCAAGGACAAGCGGCAGGTCAGGATCTGCTGCGAGCAGCTGCCGTGCCTGATTATCATCGCAACCCCCTGGTCCGGCGAGCACGGTCGTCGGGCGATTAAGGGCTTCGATCGTGTCCGTTCTCACCATGATATCGGCGGGCAGGGTGGCGCGATACACATCAGCTTGCGCCTCGCTGAGCACCGTCACCAGACCCGACCCGATCCGCGAGCAGGCTTCCGCTGCTAGTCGCGTGGCCCCGGTATATTCGCTGGCCCCGAGAATGATGGAGTGGCCGCGATGATATTTGTGCGCATCCGGCGCCGGTCGCGGCAACACAGCCGACCAGAGCACAGGAGAATTGCTGACCACGTCCATCGTCTACTCCGCGGGCACAGGCTCCATGACCTGCGCTTCAAGCCAGGCGCTGACATCTCGCAAGGCGCGGGCAGCCTGGGCGCGCTTCTTGGCGCGGCCTTTGTCCTTGCCGCGCAGGCGTTTTCCGGTTTCTAGATTCTTGGTCTGAACTTCTTCGGGGTCCGGCGGCGGGAACAGGCCGAAATTGACATTCATTGGCTGGAAGGTGGCTTTGCCTTCCAGATGGCCACCCGTGATATGTTTGACGAGCGCGCCAAGCGCCGTCGTTTCAGGTGGATTTGGCAGGGTCAGTCCGAGACGGTCCGCCGCCGCGAACCGGCCGGCGAGCAGCCCCATCGCAGCGCTTTCGACATAGCCCTCAACGCCGGTGACCTGGCCCGCGAACCGCAACTGCGGCATCGATTTCAAGCGCAACCGCGCATCGAGCAGTTTTGGCGAGTTGAGGAATGTATTACGATGAATCCCGCCCAGCCGCGCAAATTGGGCATTCTCCAAGCCCGGAATCATTTTGAAGATGTCGGACTGGGCGCCATATTTCAGCTTGGTTTGGAACCCGACCAGATTCCAAAGCGAGCCGAGCGCATTGTCCTGTCGGAGCTGGACGACGGCATGGGCCTTGACCTCCGGATTGTGCGGATTGGTCAAGCCGACCGGCTTCATCGGTCCGAAGCGCAGAGTCTCACGACCGCGTTCGGCCATGACTTCAATGGGCAGGCAGCCTTCAAAATAGGGTGTATCCTTTTCCCAGTCCTTGAACTCGGTCTTGTCCCCAGCGATCAGCGCATCGATGAAAGCGTTGTATTGGGTCTCATCCATCGCGCAGTTGATATAGGCCGCGGTGTCCCCATGTGGCCCCGGTTTGTCATAGCGGGACTGTCGCCAGGCTTTGTCCATATCGATACTGTCGAGATAGACGATCGGGGCGATGGCATCGAAAAAAGCGAGATCCTCTTCGCCTGTCTCATCGCGCACCGCTTCGGCCAGGGCAATCGAGGTTAGAGGACCGGTGGCGATGATGACGCTCGACCAGTCTTTCGGGGGCAGGCCGGTAATCTCTTCCCGGACAATGGTGATCAGCGGGTGCGCTGACAACGCGTCCGTCACAGCCTCGGCAAAGCCTTCGCGATCGACGGCCAGGGCACTGCCGGCTGGCACCTGGTGCTTGTCAGCGGTTGGGATGATGATGCCGTTGGCACGCCGCATTTCCTCGTGCAGCACGCCGACAGCGTTCAGTGCGTGATCGTCAGACCGGAAAGAGTTCGAGCACACCAGCTCCGCCAGCTTGTCCGTTTGATGAGCATCTGTGCCTTTCACGCCGCGCATTTCGTGTAGAATGACGGGCACGCCCATATTGGCCGCCTGCCAGGCAGCTTCTGAACCGGCCATGCCGCCGCCAATGATGTGAATGGGATCAATCTGGGTCATCTGCCGGATGTGCGATTGATGCGGGTTCAGGTCAAGCGCGATGTGGCAGACAGGGGCTAGGCATTTTCAAGGACGCTCTGTACATGGAGCGCATGACGAATTCCACGCTTTCCCCTGAATCCATTCTCTCCACCCTGATCGATACGTGCCGCAAGGCCGGCGCGACCGATGCCGACGCCTCTTATTCGCGCGCCGATGGTGTCAGCATTGAGGTGCTGAATGGCAAGCTGGAAGGGATTGAGCGGTCGGAATCGCAAGAGGTCTCCTTGCGCTGCTTCTTTGGCCAACAGAATGCCTCTGTGTCTGGCTCTGATACGTCGGCAGATGGGTTGAAAACCCTGGCGGAGCGGTGTGTCGCCATGGCGAAAGTCGTACCGGAAGATCCGTATTGCGGTTTGGCCGATGCCGGTGACCTTGCGACAGATGTACCTGAGCTCGATCTGACCGGCGATGGTGAGATTGCTGCGGACAGGCTCGAGCGTGAGGCCCTGGACGCAGAAGCGGCCGCGCTAGCTGTCAACGGAGTGAAACAGGTTTCGGGCTGCGGCAATGGCTGGAGCACGAGCGAAACCTGGGTCGCCGCCAGCAATGGCTTTTCGGCCTACAAGGCGCGTGGCTCGACGGGTCTCGGACTGGCCGCTGTGGCAGAAAAAGATGGTGCCATGGAGCGGGATTATGAATCGCGTTCAGTACGACGGCTGGAAGACCGCCCGTCGCCCGAGGAGATTGGCCGGATCGCGGGTGAGCGCGCGGTCGCGCGCCTGGCGCCACGAAAGATCAAGACACAGACCGGCGCCGTGATCTATGACCGCCGGATTGCCGGCAGCCTGATCGGCGCTTTCCTGTCCGCAATCAGCGGGCCGAGCGTCGCGCGCGGTGTCTCCTTTCTGAAGGACCAGTTGAACGAACAGGTTTTTGCCGAGGGCGTGAATCTGATTGATGATCCGTTCCGGGCACGCGGCATGGGCAGCCGCGTTCATGATGGAGAGGGGCGCGCCGTTGCGAAGACCCACCTGATCGAGAACGGTGTTCTGACACGCTGGCTGCTCAATGGGGCCTCCGCCAAGCAATTGGGCATGACCGCGAATGGGCATGCGACAGGCGGGTTTGGATCGAACCCGGGCGTCGGGGTATCCAACGCCTATCTGGAAGCCGGCGAGAAATCGCCGTCAGAGCTGATGGCACAGGTCGGGGAGGGATTGCTCGTCAGCGATATGTTCGGCCCGTCCATTAATCCGAACACGGGCGATTATTCGGTCGGTGTGGCGGGTTTCTGGTTTGCCGATGGCGAAATCCAATATCCCGTTTCCGAAGTCACGATTGCCGGAGATCTGCCGGGTATGTTCAAGCGTCTGATCCCGGCGTCGGATCTGGAATTCCGAGGCACCCGTGACGCGCCATCCATTTTGATCGAGGATATGTCGATTGCCGGTGAGTGATCTCGATCGTCAGGATCTGGAGACCCTGAAGGCGGTCGCCCACGAAGCCGGCGAGCTGGCGCTGGATTATTTTGAACGCTCTGACGTGCGGTTCTGGGATAAGTCGAAAGGCCATCCGGTGACGGAAGCCGATCTCGCCGTCAACAATCTCATTCGCGAGCGCCTGATGGCGGCACGGCCGGATTATGGCTGGCTGTCGGAAGAAACAGCGCTCAGCAATGAAACGCGGACAGCTAACCGGGTCTGGATTGTGGACCCGATTGACGGGACGCGGGCCTTTATGCGCCAGGAGCCTTATTGGTGCATCGGCCTTGGTCTATTGGAAGCCGGTCGCCCGCGCGCGGCAGCGGTCTATGCGCCAGTGCTCAAAGAGCGGTTCACGGCAATCAAAGACGGTGGTGCGTTCCTCAATGGTGACCCAATTCATGTCACCGATTGCGGTCAGGAAGAGGGCTGCCGGCTGATCACCAATGAAGGCATGTTGACCCATCCCGGTTGGCAAGAACCCTGGCCGGAGGTTGAGCTGGCGCGTCCTAAGCCTAATGCGACCCTGTTGCGGATGTGCTGGGTGGCCGCCGGTAAATTCGATGCGGCACTGACCCTATGGCGCAAATCCGACTGGGATCTCGCGGCGGGCGTACTGCTGGTCGAGGAGGCGGGTGGCGTCGCGACAACCCACCTCGGTGAACCTTATGTGTTTAATCGCGGGGAACCTGCACAAAGAAGCCTTTTGGCGGCTGGAAAGGCATTGCATTCCCTGTTATCAGCGCGAGTCAAAGGCGTACGCTTGCCAGATCCGAACTGGACCGTGCGTCCGTATGAACGAACTCAGCCGACGGAGCGCCAGGACATGGGCGAGACAGATACAAAGCAATTGCTTCACATCGTAATTGGTGGCGAACTCAAGGATGTCACCGACGTAGAATTCGAGGATTTGTCGCAAATCGATTTTGTCGGCGCGTTTCCGAGCTACAAGGAAGCCTATGACGCCTGGAAGGGCGCCGCGCAGCGCACGGTCGACAATGCCGAGACCCGCTATTTCATACTGCACGCTCACAAGCTGCTAGACCCTGAGACGGGTGATCATCATCACGTCTAGGTTAGACAAAACGCCACCAAGACGCTCCCTGACGAAACTCTTCGGAGCGCATTTCTGGCCGCACAAAAACTGGTTTGTTGCGGGCACACTGTTCGCTGTCATCACGGCGTTGAGCGCGGTGGGCTATGCCGTTGTCCTGGTTTTCGTCGGGAATACGCTGCAATGCCAGATGCAGGGCGGCGTGGGTGATGCCTGCGATCAGGTTCTGGAGATGACGAGGGGGACGGGTCTGGATACGGCCAATGCCTGGGTCTGGCTGGGGATCTTTTCGATTATCGCGCTGACCGCCGCGCGAGCCTTGTCTATGTACGCGATGACCATGTTCAACAATACCGGCGTGCAGCGCGGTCTGGTTTCGGTTCAGAGCGTTCAGTTCGATACCTTGACGGATGGCGACTTCGCGCGTGTAGCCGGCGACAGTTCAGGCGGTTTCGTCTCGCGGTTCATCAATGATGTGAACGCCATTCGCGATGCGGCGCTGCGCTTTGCCAATAACTTCACCAAGAGCCTGGTCACAGTCATCGGTGTGTTGATCTATCTCTTCGCTCTCGACTGGCAGTTGGCGCTGATCATTCTGGTCGTCTATCCGCTGGCCTTGGGACCGGTGATCGCCCTCGGCAATTCCATCCGCGGACGCGCCAAGAAGGCGCAGCAGCAGATTGGAGAGGTTACGGCGCTGGTATCAGAAGGACTGCAATCAGCCCGTGTTGTGAAAGCCTATGGGCTAGAAACCTATCAGAAGGATCGCGCCCGTATCGGCTTCGCAGAGCGTTCCCGGCTCTTCTTGCGGGTGCTCAGCCAGCGTGCAGCTGTGGATCCCATTCTCGAGATTGTCGGTGGAATCGCCATCGCGGCTCTGCTCGGATTTGTCTCGTTCAGAATCGCAGCCGGCACCAATACGCTTGGGGATCTGCTGGGCATTATTGGCCTGATTGGCGTCGCGTCGCCGGAAGTCAGAGCACTTGGCTCCATCACTGCAGTAGCGCAGGAAGGTGCAGCCGCTGCGGACCGGGTGTATGATATTGTCGATGCACCGCCCAGCGTTACGGATGCGCCAGATGCAATCTCTCTGGACCAAGCAAACGGTGCATTGACCTTTGACGATGTCACCTTCTCTTATCCTGACGGAACCGCCGCATTGCATGGGCTGAGTTTTGAAGTGTCGGCTGGCGAAACCGTCGCGATTGTCGGGCCGAGCGGGGCTGGCAAGTCGACCGTATTCAATCTGCTCCTGCGCCTCTATGATCCGATCAGTGGCAGTGTCAGTGTCGACGGTCATGATATTAAATCCCTGAATGCCAACAGCCTGCGCGGTGCTACAGCTTTGGTGTCCCAGGACACGGCGCTGTTCGATGACACGATCGGGGCGAATATCGCTCTTGGACGTCTTGGGGCAGAGCAGGGCGCGATTGAAACGGCAGCAATTGCGGCCAATGCCGATGAGTTTATTCGCGAAATGCCGGGGGGCTATGATGCTGAAGCGGGCGAGTTGGGGCGTAACCTATCTGGCGGACAGAGGCAGCGCGTTGCGCTGGCGCGTGCAATCTTGCGCAACGCCCCCATTCTGCTGCTGGATGAAGCCACGTCAGCATTGGACGCTGAAAGCGAAGCCAAGGTTCAGGCGGCGCTCGCTGATTTTGCGAAGGATCGCACGACCTTGATCATTGCCCACAGGCTATCAACCGTACGCGCGGCTGATCGGATTGTTGTGCTCGATGCCGGCCAAGCCGTCGAAAGCGGCACGCATGAGGCGCTGATGGCTCTGGACGGAGTTTACAAGCGTTTGGTTGAGGCGCAGCTGAATTAGCTCTGTGCGCCCTGCAAAGGTCGTTCAGCAGGCATTTGATCTGCCGCCGTTTTAAGGAAGCGCGCCAGCTTCTCGGCGCTTTCTGCCCCTTGAACAGCGATCTGGCGGTGCGCGATAAAGGTTGGAACACCGGATATTCCCATTTGCCGGAACAGGTTTTGCTCTTCGCGTGTCCGTTCGACATCTGCATCGCCGGCGAGAAGATCAGACACCAGATTTGAGTCGAGGCCGATCCTGGCGGCAACGGTCACCAGAACCTCATGGTCGCCAATATCTTCGCCGTTGGCGAAGAAGGATTCAAACAGCGCTTCTTTCGCCGCCATACCGAGGTTCTGCCCTTGCGCCCAGCGTACAAGGCGATGTGCGTTGAAACTGTTCGGGCGCCAGGTGATCCGTTCAAAGTCAAAGGGAATGCCGAGCTCTTCGCCATATTGGATGAGGGCGCCGCGCATTTGATTGGCGCGATCCTTACTTTGATCAGAGCCAAACTTCTGTTTCATATACGCTTTATAATCAGTTCCGCCGGCGGGTATGGTCGGATCCAATTCGAAAGGCCGAAACAGGATTTCGATCTCCAGCTCCGGAACCAGTTCCAGGGCGCCTTTCAAACGTCGCAAGCCGACCCAGCACCAGGGACAGACGAGATCTGAGACCATTTCGATATGCAGGGTCATGTGGCGGCTCCTTCTGCAGCATGGGCCTTGAGATGGGCGATGTCGACTATGGCCAGCGTTTTATGATGCGTCGACTCCAGATGAACAGGCGGGGCAACCCCCATCTGTCGCGCTTCTTCCCAGCGGGTAGCGCACAAGCACCAGCGATTGCCGGGTTTCAGGCCTGGAAACTGAAAATCCGGGCGCGGCGTGATCAGGTCATTGCCGCGGTGAAAGCTGTAATTCAGGAACTCGGCTGTGACAGTGACGCAGACGGTGTGCATGCCATGATCCATTGGGCCGGTATTACAGCACCCATCGCGGAAAAACCCGGTCAGCGGGTCGTGGCTGCAAGGAGCCAGTTCTTTGCCGAGCACGTTGCGGGCTTTTGTCTGTGTCTCACTCATGCCGGGGCCGGTGTTAGCGGTTTGCTGGCAGCGGCTTTCAGGACGCCCCAATAGCCGTGCTGGACTTCCATTCGATCCGTTACGCCTTTTGTTTCCAGGAGCGCGTGTGCTTCAGCCAGGCGATAGAATGGCAGGTGCATGAACATGTGATGTTCGCAATGATAATTGACCCAATAAGGCGCGATAAAGATCCGTTCCATCAGGCTGGCATGGGTCGTCCGCGCATGACGCATCGGGTCATTATGATCCGGTACGACCGCATGTTCAGCGATGTTGCGCAGTCGGGTGACCATCATGTTCCAGGTTGCCATGGGCAGAAGCCAAAGGACGAAGAAGGCCCACCAGTGGCCGAGAAGGGTCAGAATGGCCAACAGAATGGCATTGGTAATCAGATACGGCACGGCCGCTTCGCGCGCGGCCTGCATCCGATTGGCGGTATTGGCGCCTTCGCGGATCTTGAGCCCCATCGCATTGGCGAATTGGTTCAGCCGCTGCTTGTAAAACGTCTGTCCCGTCAAATCGCGTATGATCTTACGCTTCAGGGAATCGCCGGTGATTGGGAATGGGGCTGACAGCACCAAATCCGGATCTTCAGGCTGCTGCGCATATTTATGATGCTGCAAATGATAGGGTCGATAAGATCGCAAACTGCCACCAATCGGGGCGCCGGACAGCCAGTGGCCAAAAAAGTCATTGATGCGTTTATTCTGTGACAGGCCGCCATGCGCCGCTTCATGCATCAAGACTGCGAGACCGAGTTGCCGGGCACCAATAATGGGAACGGCCAGAATGATCAGAAATGGCTGCCAGATGGCGGCGGCCATAGCGAGCCCGATCACGGCCCAGCAATGCACCACCATGCCAAGGCCCATCAGATCCGATCGACGGGAAACATGCGACCATTCTTCTTTCGAAAACAGATCTAGCGGGCGGATTCGTTTTGCGGCAGCCATAACGCCAATATACAGGCTTTTCCTTACGGCAGACAAGAATGGCCTAGAGGAAAGCCGCGATCACCAGTCCGGCAACGATGATCGCGCCGGCCCAGACATTCGACTTGAACATGTCTAGAGCCCGCGCCTGACGGTCGATCGAGAGCTGCGACACCTGCCACAAGCCATGCGTGAAGAAGGCGAGCGCCAGGATGGCGCCGACACGCCCGGCACCGGCAAAATAGGCCCCCAGAAAGATCAGAGCCGTAGCCATCATGTGAAAAACGAACACGCCCGTAATCACCTTGTCGCCAAACAGGCGCGCGGTGGATTTCACCCCGAGCATGGCGTCGTCCTCACGGTCCTGCAGGGCATAAATGGTGTCATAGGCGACCGTCCAGCAGACGAGGCCCAGATACATCACCACCGTTGCGCCGGTCACACTGGTCGCAGTTGCGGCGCCGACCAAGACCCCGAAATTAAACGTAAAACCCAGCCAGGCCTGCGGCCACCACGTGATCCGCTTCATATAAGGATAAGCCGCGACGAGCGGGATGGAGAGGAGCGCGACGATTTTCGCATCCGTCGGCAAACAAAGCCAGACCAGCAATCCAACCGCTAATTGCCCGGCGAGAAACATATAGGCCTGCTGCAGCGAGATATCGCCTGATGGCAGCGGACGCATCGCGGTACGTTCGACTTCAGCATCGATGTCCCGATCGCGAATATCGTTCCAGGTGCAGCCGGCGCCGCGCATGGCGACCGCGCCGACAGCAAACAACACAATCCAGACCAGATCCAACCATTGAAATCCGGCTGGAATGCGCATTTGCGCGAGGCCCATCCAGCAGGGCAGCAGGAGCAACCAGATCCCAACTGGACGATCCCACCGCGCCAGCGCCGCATAGGGACGGCTTTGCTCCGGCAGGTCTTGCAACCAGTTCGGCAAGGCGCTGTCTAACGGGATGTTCCGCCAACGCTTTTCCTCGGGATCGGGCGACTCAGTCATGTCGCCTTCTATAGCGACTTTTAATTGCGGTGCCATGGCTTAACGCCACCCCCGCTTGCGCCTATAGAGCGCAGAATGAGCCATATTGCCCGTCTATACGTTGATGCCCCGTTGAAAGAAGGTGTGGAAATCGGACTGCCCGAGGCGCAGAGCAAATACCTGCTGCGCGTCATGCGTCTGACCGATGGTGCGCGGGTGCGGGCGTTCAATGGCGTAGACGGGGAATGGCGCTGCGCCCTGTCGGTGCGAGGGAAGATCGCCATCATCGTCCCGCAAACGCAGACGCGTGCGCAGATCTCCGGACCAGATCTGACCTTGCTGTTTGCACCGATCAAAAAAGCCAGAACCGATTTCATCGTCGAAAAAGCGACAGAACTGGGCGTCCGGACGATTCGACCGGTAATGACGGACTATACCCAATCCCAACGGGTCCGGACGGACCGTATGCGAACTCTGGCCATCGAGGCTGCCGAACAGACCGAACGAATGGATCTCCCGCAGATACGGGAAGCGGAAGCGCTTCCCAAATCGCTCTCGACCTGGGACCCTGACATCCCGCTCATCTATTGCGACGAAGCTTCTGAGGCCGCACCGATATCACAATATCGAGAGCATCTGACCGACCGTGGAGCTGCAATACTTATTGGCCCTGAGGGTGGGTTTTCTCCTAACGAGCGAAATTTGTTGCGCGAACTCGCCTATGTGCTGCCGATTTCGCTTGGACCACGTATCCTTCGCGCAGAGACAGCGGTTGTATCTGCGCTCACCCTTTGGCAATCACAGGTTGGCGATTGGCAAAAGGCTCCCTATCTGCCTGAAACATAAATCACTCCAGGAGGGCAGGGGCGTGACGACACCGACGAAGGACATAGACGAATCTGCGCCGCGCATTTCCGGAATACCGGAATTGGTGGAGTGGTTCGAGGTCGGCAATAAGCCGAAAACCGACTGGCGAATCGGCACCGAGCACGAGAAATTCGGCTTCACCTGGTCCGACCTGAAGCCGCTACCTTATGAGGGGGCGTCTTCTATTCGCGCGATGCTGGAAGGCTTGCGGGATCAATTCGGTTGGACGCCAATTGAGGAAGCCGGATATCTGATCGGTCTCAAGAAAGACGGCGCCAGTGTCAGTCTGGAGCCGGGCGGGCAATTTGAGCTGTCCGGGGCGCCCCTCGAACATATTCACGAGACCTGTAACGAAGTTGGTCAGCATCTCGATGAGGTCCGCAAAATTGCTGACCCTTTGGGGATCGGGTTCATTGGTCTAGGCGCCAGCCCGATCTGGTCGATGGACGAGACGCCCATCATGCCCAAGGGCCGCTACAAGATTATGCGCGCCTATATGGAAAAGGTCGGCCGGCTGGGGCGCCAGATGATGTTCCGGACCTGTACGGTTCAGAGCAATCTCGATTACGGCTCGGAAGCCGACATGGTCAAGAAGTTCCGGGTCTCCCTGGCCTTGCAGCCGCTCGGCACGGCGCTATTCGCAAATTCGCCTTTCCTCGAGGGGCGCCCAAATGGGTTCCTGTCCTATCGATCACAGATCTGGACCGATACGGACCCGGATCGGACCGGCATGCTGCCTTTTGTCTTTGAGGATGGCTTCGGATTTGAGCGATATGTCGACTACGCCCTTGATGTTCCGATGTATTTTGTCCGGCGCGGCGGGGAGTATCTTGACGCCGCAGGGCTCAGTTTCCGGGATTTCATGGCCGGCGAACTTCCAATCCTGCCGGGGGAGCTGCCCGCAATTGATGATTTTGAAGATCACTTGTCGACCATTTTTCCGGAGGTCCGGCTGAAACGGTTCCTCGAAATGCGGGGCAGCGATTCGGGGCCCTGGTCGCGTCTGTGCGCGTTCTCGGCGTTCTGGACCGGGCTCCTGTATGATGACGCGGCCTTGGATGCGGCTTGGGATCTGGTCAAGGATTGGACATCCGGAGATCGCGAGGCTTTGCGACAAAGCGTCCGCACCATTGGGTTGCAGGCACCGGTTCCGGGTGGGCGAACCCTTCAGGACCTGGGCAAACAGGTCCTGAATATCGCCCGTTCCGGCCTCCGCGCCCGCGCCAAACTGTCTGTCTCGGGAGACGATGAAACCGGGTTCTTACAGGAACTGGACCGAACTCTGGACTCTGGTCTCACCCCGGCTGAAGAATTGCTGGCCTCGTACAAGTCCAATTGGAATGGTGATTTAAGTCATATATTCAAGGCATTAGCTTACTAGTCGGCGGATCTCAACGCCGCACGGCCGGACTCTCCAATTCCAGACCTTGGGATCGTGCTGAAAGGTAAAGCTCCAGCGCGATATAAGTCTCATCTCCAAAAGGAAGCGGCTCCGCGCGCACGCCTGTATCGCAGTCCCGCAAACGGCGTTGCAAGGATCCGAGTGATTGCCATTCCAGCCGATAGGCCGGAAACCCATTGCCATGCCCCTGACTGATCGTGTCGCCGCGCAATTGCTTGCCCCAGTTTTCCGTATGGCATTGCTGGCACGAAAGGTTGAACTGTCCACGCCGTGTCAGGAAATATTCGCGGCCTGTCTCATACGCCGCCGCCGCCGGACCGGTGATTTCGACGTTGCTGGGCTGACCATGCGATTGATTGGCGACATAAGTGGTCATGGCCAACAAAGCCTCGCTTTCATAGGCGAGGGGAGAAAGGCCTTGATGCTCCATCCGGCACTGATTGATCCGGCCTTCAAGATTGAGCAGTGTTCCGGATCGTGGATCAATTTTGGGATACGTCGCCGCCACGCCGTTCAACCCATCCGTATGACACGTGGTACAGGCCGTTTCCGACTCAGCCACGGATTGGAACAGATCCGCGCCCCGATCGACCCAAAGCAAGCCTGGGTTGCCGAAGGCATCATCCTGTAACGCCTGTGTGTCAGGGCTCAGAAAGGTGTAACCGGATCGTATTTCGGATCCCGGGAGTTCCGCGGGTGCCGACGCATTCGTGCCTGGCTGGCATCCGATGAGCCCCAGACAAACTGCGACACTCGCAAGGCGGATCATGTCACCTCGACACTCGCTTCATCGGACCATTGGTTGCCGTTCTGGTCGGTCCATTCAAATGCAATGGGTCCACTCACGGTGGCCCGCAAATGAAAGGTCAGGATCGGATTGGCGGCAATGGCGGGCTGGAAGTCGGCGGCGAACACAGTGTTGCCAGCATAGCGGCACTCGAAGCGCGTGATGATGTCGCGTGGAATGACCTCGCCACGGGAACCTCGTCGAAAGCCGCTTTCCATATCATGCTGGATCAGCGCCTTAATCTCGATGACCTCATCGGGTCGGGCGGTATCAGGAACCGCGAGGCGAATGTTGGCCATGATTAATCCTCCTACAAGACCACACACGCAGCGAGCGTGACGACGGTTTCCATACGGCCGGCCCAGAGGCTGCCATCATTCATCTCGGCCACGGCTTCAATCTCCTGCGTGCCGGACATTCGGATCCGCGTCGAAACCCTGGCCAGGCCGGCATGCGGCGACAGGTGAAACACGCCGATCAATGGCAGCGGATTGCGCGGAGACAGGATCGCAACGCGCTGTACATAATCGTCAGGCGTCATGGGGCTGTCGACGGAAATATCCAGCGGCACTGAAAAGCCATTCTCCGCGATCGGGGGAAGTTTCAGCGTCACGCGCCCGTCCTGAATAACCCGATTGCCGAACAAGTCCGTGCGCGCGCGCTCAAGATCCTCTTGCGCCGCAAACGCCGTCAGCGGGGTCGCGGTGATGGCGATCGCACCACCTGCGCTTGCGAGCAATTGGCGTCGATCCAGGTGCAAGTTTCTATTCGTCTTCATGACTGTCCAACACGCTCAAATAGGCGACCAGGTCTTCGACTTGCTCAGCCGTGAGAATAGGGTCGCCGGTAAAAGTCTCCGCCACCTGATATAAGTCATGATTGCGATAATAGGAGGGCATCAGCGTGCCGGGACGCACAAGTTGATAATCCACAATCCGCAAACGCAACTGCCCGGGGCTCAGGCGATCCGCCACATAGGTCAAATCCGGGCCGACATCTCCTTGAAAAGAAACATCTAATCCGTCGATCACATGACAAAGCACGCAATGCCCGGTGTCTCGGTCGGCGAACACCAACTGTCCACGTTCAGGATCACCCACGGCCTCCGTCAGCGGTGTGGGAAGGGAATCCCCCTGTATCAAAGCGGGGTCGACAAGGGCATTTTTGCCTTCGGTACAGGCGCTCAAAATCAGGAGCACCAGGAGTGCGGTGCGGATCACCCGAATGCCTCAGCTGTAATCGTATCGAACCAATGAGCAGCCTGTGCGGCCTCTGCCTGTCGAATGCCCTTGTCGGCGGCAAGCGGACTCACACCCCCTGCGCCGTTTATGCTTTGCAATTTGCCATTGGCATTACGATACACGCCGGCAATAGAGATGGCTTCATCCGGGGTCGTGTACGAGTAACAGGTATTGGCGAGCACGGTTGGGAACGTCTCAAGCCCCGACAGAGCGCGCGCCACAGCCATGGCGCAGACTTTGCCCTGAAGGTTCGCCGAAAAGGCTGATTTCGGCATCGGGGCGGCAATCGTCGCATCACCGATCACGTGGATGTCGGGTTGCAAGGTCGAGGCAAATGTCAGCGGATCGATCGGGCACCAGCCAGTGGCATCCGTGACGCCTGCGCGATCTGCGATAAAGGCTGCTTTTTGCGGTGGGATGATATTAATCGCGGGTGACTGAAAGCGCTCGAAATCGGTTTCGAGCGTGTCCGAACCCGCATCGACCCGAGAGACCGTGCCATCATCCCGCGCGCCGCGCCATTCAAGATGATCGGGATAGTGTTCGGCCCAGGCTTCCTGAAACAAGGCCTGTTTCGAAAATTGATCCTTGCTGTCGAGAACGATCAGCTTCGACCGCGGTTTCCGTGTCTTGAGATAATGCGCAATCAGACTGGCCCGCTCATACGGTCCCGGTGGACAGCGATATGGCGCCGTCGGGACAGACATGAGCACCGTTTCTCCGTCTGTAAGGGCCTCCAGGCGTTGTCGCAAGAGTGTGGTCTGTGACCCCGCCTTCCAAGCGTGTGGCATCACGTCCGCGGCGGACTCATTATACCCTTCCAGCGCCGACCATCGCAAATCTATACCTGGAGATAGAATGAGTTTGTCATATTCGATCCAGAGATCGGGCCCGCAATCAATGGTCCTGGCAATCGGATCAATATCCCGCGCTTGAGCGGTGACCAATTCGATGCCGCTTTCGATGAGCGCCGAATAGCTGAATTCCTGCTCAGCCAAGGCCCGTTGACCGCCGATCACCAGATTGCTGAACGGACAGGCGGTAAACACTGGGTTGGCTTCGATCAAAGTCACTTGCGCCGACGGCAATAGCGCCTTCACACGACGGGCAGCCGTCGCGCCACCAAATCCCCCACCGACAATCACGACACGCGCCTGGGTTCGCGCCATGGCTGGCATTGGCAGCAGCGCGGCGCCGGCGCCGACCAGGCCGAGCTTGAGAAGATTTCGACGGGGCAGGGCGGGGCTCATGGCTTCGTCAACTCCGCACTGATCAGATCTATTTCTTCATCGGTATAGCCGCGCGCAATCCGGTGCATCACCGTCGTGCCGTCCACTTCTGACTTATACCGAGCCATGGTTTCGCGCAGCAGGTCTGCATCATACAGGTCAAGTGACGCAATGGCGCCGCTTTCACCGGAATGACATCCGGTGCAGGCCACCACCAACGTTGCAGCGGCGCTCGTCTGAGCGGTGACAGCGTCACTGAGAGATCCATCGGAACTCGATCCGCCGCACGCCGCTAAAGCCAGTCCGCCCAGCGACGCGCATGCGATTCGAAGTGAGGTCTTAGGCATTCCTCAGATCTTGGTCCTTAATCGGCAATTGCCGCACCCGCTTACCGGTCGCTGCATAGATGGCATTCAACACGGCTGGCGCCGCGACCGCAATGGTCGGCTCGCCGACGCCGCCCCAGAACCCACCAGACGGCATGATAATGGTTTCGACTTCCGGCATGTCGGCGATCCGCATCGAGTTGAACGTATCGAAATTCTGTTCCTGGACCACACCATCTTCAAAGGTGATCTCACCAAACAGCATGGCCGATAAACCATAGACGAAAGACCCTTCAACCTGCGCCTCGATCTGCTGTGGATTAACCGCATGTCCCGGATCGGTGGCCGCCACAATCTTGTCGATCGACAAGATTCCATCGTCATCAACCGTGACTTCCGCACAGGCGGCAACATAGGATCCAAATCCGTACATCACACAAAGTCCGCGCGCTTTGCCATCGTCATTGCCCCAACCAGAGCGATCGGCCACAGCTTGCAGGACCGCCGCCGCCTGGGGGCTGTCGCCTAAATGCGCGAGCCGGAATTCAAGCGGATCGCGGCCTGCGGCATGGGCAAGCTCATCCATGAAACATTCAAGGTAGATCGCATTCTGATTCAGATTCACGCCGCGCCAGAAGCCCGGGCGCACCGGTGGATTGCGCATGGCATGATCGATCAGAAAATTATCAAATGAATATTTCAAGGTCTGATCTTCCAGACGTGGATCCACGCCTGACGGCAGCAAGCCCTGGAAGGTGGCATAATCCACACCATTCTGAAGCGCTTGCGGAATCAGGGCGGCGAGAATGGACTGACCCGAAATCCGCAAATGGAGGCCGGTGAGATTGCCGTCCGCATCCAGCGAACCGCGGACCCGGCCCTTGGTCGTCGGGTGGAAGAAGCCATGGATCATGTCTTCTTCGCGCGACCAGAGGAGTTTGACCGGGGTGCCGGGCATCGCCATCGCCAATTGCACCGCTTGGTTGACATAATCCGGCGCGCCGCGACGACCGAACCCGCCCCCAAGGTGAATTTTGTATACCTCACACTGTTCTATGGGCAGACCAGAGGCTTCGGACACGGCGGCCAGGGCCGCCTCGCCATTCTGGGTCGGACACCAGATTTCACAGCGATCTTCGGTATACAGGGCCGTCGTATTCATAGGCTCCATACAGGCATGGTTCTGAAACGGCATATTATAGGTCGCTTCAATGACCCGATCCGCCTCCGCAAATGCGGTTGCCAGATCGCCGCCGCCATTGCCAACAAAGGCATCCTCAGCGGTAAGACCGTCATCCAGCTCCGCTTCGAATTCAGCGGTCGAGAAGGGGACACCGCCTGACCACTCCATCGGTAGGGCTTCCAGCGCCTTATTGGCACGCCACCACGTGTCGGCAATCACCGCAACCGCGTTATTGCCTTCGCCAAACGGGTTTTTCACCGCCACAACTTTCTTGACGCCCGGCATAGTCTCGACGGCGCTGGCGTCATAGGAGGCCAGAGACGCACCGATCTTCGGCGCCTGTTTAATGGCGGCGTTCAGCAGGCCATCCAGCTGAATGTCTGCGCCATAGACCTGTTTGCCAATCAGCTTGTCGGCCGTATCCAGGCGTTTTTTGGCCTGACCGATAATCTTCCATTCGCTCGGATCCTTGACCGTAACCTCGAGCGGTGGTGCGAGCTGCGACGCAGCGCCTGCGACGCGGCCATAGGTCGTGGTTTGTCCACTCGGCGCGTGCGTAATGACGCTGTTTTCCGACGTACACTCAGACGCCGGTACACCCCATTCATTTGCCGCCGCTTCGATCAGCATGGCCTTGGCCGCTGCGGCGCCTTCACGGACGTAGTCCTGCGATCCACGAATGCCCTGACTGCCACCGGTCGAGTAATCCCGCCAAACCCGTTCACGCGCGAGGTTTTCACCCGGCGTCGGATAGACCGTCTGAACTTTTTCCCAATCACAATCGAGCTCATCGGCGACCAATTGCGCCAGGCCAGTCAACGTGCCTTGTCCCATTTCGGAGCGGGCGATCCGCACGGTCACCGTGTCATCGTGATCGATATGGACCCATGCATTTACTTCTTCATTCGGGGGCAGATCCGAATAGTCGGGCGCCTCCGGCTCGTTCGCACCCGGTGCACAACTGGCAAGAATACCAATCGTCAGTCCTGTGGCGCCGGTGCCAACAATAAAACCGCGGCGGGAGAGTAATCCTGTATCAGCCATGATCGTCTCCCTTATGCTTTTTCGACAGCGAGTTTGATGCCCTTGCGGACGCGTGCCAGCGTCCCGCAGCGGCAAATGTTGGTGATCTCCGCATCAATGTCTTCATCGCTTGGATTTGGATTGTCATTCAGCATGCCAGAGACCGCCATGATCATCCCGGGCTGACAGTAGCCACATTGTGGGATGTCGAGTTCGGCCCACGCCTGTTGAACCGGATGACTCGCATCTGCCGACAATCCTTCAATCGTCGTGATTTCTTCTTCTCCGGACAAAGCGCCCACCGGATAGACGCAAGACCGGATCGGACTGCCATCGACATGGATTGTGCACGTCCCGCACTGCGCGATGCCACATCCGTATTTTGTGCCGGTCAATCCAAGCTGTTCGCGGATCACCCAGAGCAGCGGTGTGTCTTCTTCGACATCTACCGAGACGGTTTCTCCATTGATCTTAAGTGTCGCCATGCTGTGTCTCCTCCAGCAATTCGTGTGGTCCTTCCCGATAGAAAGACCTCCTGCATTAACCTAAATAATGATCGAAACGTTCACCGAGTAAAGGGCGTCCCGCAAGATTTTCAGAGAAGAATTTGCACCCGCTTCTCATTCTCAAACTGTTGTGATTGCTACAGGATGGGCGCGATTGGAAGAACCCGAACTTTATCGCCAGAATTCTGAGCTTTTTCATTGACTAAGCGCCGGATGAGGGCGTTGTGATGAACAAAAGTGCTGAGCAGGGAGCTATCCTGGCTGGGCGCGGGCGTGACTTCCAACTCACCGTCATCATTGATCTCTATTCTGGCGCGCATGAAGTGTTCGCGCGGTCCATTGTCGGATAGTGGGTGAGTCAATGCTGCTGAAATCAGTTCTGTGCGCCAATCCACGCCTAATAGAGGCACAAGAAAAAGCTGGGCGCAGACAAGGGCCGATGCCGGATTGCCTGGGAGGCCCAGAGCCAGCGTTTTTTCACGCCGTGAGAACCAGGTGGGTTTACCAGGTCGCACTGCGATTTTCTTGAATACTGGCTCAAAGCTCCGATCGGTGAACGCGGCATGCATATGATCATGATCGCCGACCGACGCGCCGCCTATGGGCAATAGTATATCGACATCTGCGGCATCTATATGCGCCTGGATCGACTCAATCGAGTCGCTGGCCACGCCAAGCCGTACTGGCTCGCCGCCCCAGCGTGCAATCAGGCCTGCCAAACCATATGGGTTTGAATTGACGACTTCCCCGACCTGGAGATCGGAGCCCGGCGGGCGAAGCTCATCGCCATTTGACAACATGCCGACTCGCAAGGGCCGCTCAACCTCAACCGTCGGATTGTTTCCCGCCGCCGCCACGGCCAAATGCGCCGGCTCGAGCAGGGCGCCAGCAGGCACCAGAATATCATCCAATTGAAAATCAATACCCGGCGCCCGGATGTGGCGTGGTTGTTCGGCGCCTTCGAGGATGACAATATCATCGCCGTCGCGTTCTGCGTTCTCTTGAATAAGAATATGGTCCGCGCCCTCAGGAACGACGGAACCCGTAAAGATGCGGACGGCTGTGCCGCGCCGAACAGAGCCAGAAAAGGGGTGACCGGCCGGAGCGGTTCCAATCACCTTCAGGCGCCCACCCGCGGTGCGGGCGTTTTCAAACTGTACCGCATATCCATCCATCGCAGACAGCGCGACGGACGGACGCGCCACATTTGCAATGATGGGTTTTGTCAAACGCCGCCCCAAAGCATGTTCGATCGACACGCGTTCCGTTTGCACTGGAATCCGATTGGCACGCAGAAGACTGATGGCCTGTTCAACGCTGATCAGGTCACTCATGGGGACGGTTTCCGATAATCGCCAGACTTTCCGCCGGTTTTCTCCAACAGTTCGATCCCGTAAATCTGCATTGATTTGTCCACCGCCTTGAGCATGTCATACAGCGTGAGACAGGCACCGCTCACAGCGGTGAGGGCTTCCATTTCAACGCCCGTTTTTCCGGTGGTCTTGACCGAGGCTGTGACTTCGAAAATATGTTCCCCTGCTATCGGGCGGATTTCGACCTTGAGGCCCGACAAGGGCAGGGGATGGCAAAGCGGGATCAGATCCGCGGTCTTTTTTGCGGCCATGACTCCTGCCAGTTCGGCAATGGCAATTGGGTCACCTTTCTTCGTATCGCGTCCGACCGCCGCTTCGAACGCCGCGACCGACATTCGGATAAAGCCATGTGCAAGCGCCTCGCGGGTGGTGTCAGCTTTGTCGGAGACATCCACCATGCGGGCGCGTCCATCTGGACCGATATGCGTCAGGGCGCTCACGCTATGTCTCCATCAGGCGTGGCATCAGCTCAACGAGATTGCAGGGCTTGTGGCGGCTATCAAGTTGCAGGGATATCACCTTGTCCCAACCATCCTTCACCGCGCCGTTCGATCCCGGCAGACAGAAGATGAATGTCCCTTTGGCGAGACCAGCCACCGCTCGGGATTGCAAGGTCGACAGACCGACCGATTGATAGCTCACTTGGTGAAAAATCACTGAAAACCCATCAATCGTCTTCTCGAACAGGGGGGTCACGGCTTCCGGTGTGACGTCCCGGCCTGTCAGTCCCGTACCGCCGCTGGAGATAACAACATCGACGTCAGGATCATCAATCCAGGCTTCAACACAGGCGCGAATGGTCAGTGGGTCATCCTTGATAATTTTGCGGTCTGCGAGCGTGTGTCCGGCATCCTTCAGACGCTGCACAAGCAGATCGCCAGATGTGTCCGTTTCCAGGGTGCGGGTATCGCTGACCACCAGGATCGCAATGCGAACGGGTTTGAAAGCGAACGTCTCATCAATTCCGGGCATGGTTCAAACGGTTTCCTTTTTTGTCCAGCGCGCGGCATCGGCATAATCATCGTCGCGCGGTTCGATCCAATGTGCGCCCGTTGCGGTTTCTTCTTTTTTCCAGAACACGGCTTCGGTCTTAAGATAGTCCATCAGGAAATCTGCCGCTTCAAACGCCGCGCGGCGATGTCTGGCCGCGGTCGCGACGAAAACGATTGTGTCACCGGGGTGCATCTCGCCAATACGGTGCAGAACCAGAATGCTTTCCAAGTCCCAGCGGGTGCGCGCCTCGGCCATGGCAGATTCGATGCCCGTCTCCGTCATCGGCGCGTAGGCTTGCAGGAATAACGTGTCGACCGGACCTTGTTTGGCGTGCGGCCGAACCTGGCCGCTAAACGTGACAATCCCTCCGGCACTTGTAGCGCGGCTTTCGAACTGTTTCAGCTCCCGTCCGGCATCGATCGGTTCCGCAGAAATTCGAAGCATCTATCCGCCCCCGACCGGCGGCATGAAAGCGATTTCCGCAGCATTGCTGACGGGCGCAGTGTCAAAGGTGATTTCGCTATTGATCGCGATCCGCACTGTGGGGTCGAGCAGGGCGCCTGAGGCGTCGAAGCGCAAATCCAACCATTCTCTCAAAGCCCCCGCCGTTTCGATCTCTGGCGGAATATTCAGCATTTCCTCACTCGTTCCAGTGACGTCCGATAGTCGCCCAAAATACAGAATTTTCTGCATCTTATCCTCCTGTCACCGACATGTGTCGTGCCAGAGCCGGATCCTGGCCGCGACGATCAATCTTGAATTCATGCCGCTCAGGCTTCTTCAAAAGAGCGCGATTCAAACAATCATCCAGCGCCGCATGCGGATCATTGCTTTCGCGCAAGGCCGCGCGCAAATCAATGTGATCGTCCTGACCCAGGCACATGTAAATGCGGCCGGTACAAGTCACCCGGACACGATTGCAACCCGCACAGAAATTGTTCGTCAAAGGCGTAATGAAGCCAAGCTTGCCGCCGGTTTCTTTCACCCGGACATAACGCGACGGCCCAGCATTCGTATCCTTCGACGGGATGTCGTCCAGTGTCCAGATATCTGCGAGCCGATCCCTGACCATTGGCAAAGGGAGGTATTGATCGATCCGATCTTTCTCGGTTTCCCCAAGGGGCATGACTTCAATCAGGGTCAGATCCATGCCTTTGCCATGCGCCCAGGCAATCATGTCCTGAAGCTCATCGGCATTGTCATGCTTAAGCGCAACCGTGTTGATTTTGACATGAAGACCCGCATCCAGCGCCGCATCAATGCCATTGAGGACTTGCTGCAATTTCCCGCGGCGCGTGATCGTCTCAAACCGCGAGGGATCGAGCGAGTCGAGCGAGACATTGATCCGCTTCACGCCATTCCGCGCCAGCAGATCAGCAAACTGGGTGAGCAAAGTGCCATTTGTAGTCAGCGTCAATTCTTCCAGACCCTGACCGAGATAGCTACCCAGGCGCTCGAACAATTCAGGCATGCCTTTGCGGACAAGCGGCTCGCCCCCCGTAATGCGAATTTTTTGCACGCCGCGCTCAACAAAGGCGCGGGCGACCTGGTCGAGTTCTTCAATCGTCAGCAGATCCCGCTTTGGTAGGAATTGCATCTTCTCCGCCATGCAATAGGTACATCGAAGATCGCACCGATCTGTCACGGAGATGCGCAGATATGTGACCTGTCGCCCAAACTGATCGACAAGAGGGGCAGCGGAAGCGAGGGTCAGACCGTCAGGCATGTTCCGTCTCCCGGGCACGTTCGAGATCGGCGACACAGTCAATATCAAGACCCGCCGTCATGGGCACCCGCAATGTCATGGCACCGGTCTTCATATTGTTGAACACAGATTTGGCGCCACGATCGCCGGTCAGCCCGGACAAGGCTTGAAACATATCGCGCTTAAACAACGCCGGTGGGGTTCGGATTTCATCACACGCCGTCATGATAGCACGAACGGATGGATGGCAGGCCTGGCGCAACATTTCGGCAATGTGTGAAGAGGGGACAAGCGGCATGTCGCCCAGCAGAAAAACGATTTGATCAATGTCATCATCAGGTTCGAGCGCGCGAAGCGCGGCCGCGATGGAGTGGGCCTGACCTTCGCTCGCATCCGGATTTACGATCACAGTCCAACCCGCTTGCTCGAGAATATCCGTGCGTGCCGCATCGCCAGGCGAGACGACCGCGATAGCCTGACCGGGCGCGTGTGATTCGAGTAACCTGGCAGTGTGATGCAGAACCGGCTGCCCATCCAGAACGGCGAGAAGTTTGTCGCCAGATTCAAACCGGCTCGACGCCCCGGCGGCCAACAAGATAAACGCCGTACGGGCATCATCGCGGGTAGGGATTTGCTTCGCCGCGTCGATAATTTCTGCCAGCGTCGACAGCGCAATCGAGGAGGCATCCCGCAGCGATGGGACCAGCCCGATCGGGCCGTGAATTCGCGCAATCTGGGATTCGGATAATCCGGCCTCGCGCAGGGCCTCACACCGATTGGCATGGGTGCGGCGACTGCCGACCGCGCCAATGTAAAAGGCCGGGCCACTGACCGCTTGCGCCAGCAAGGGTGTTTCCAGGTCTCGATCATGAAACAACAGGATGAAGGCCGTCCAAGGGTCGTCGGTTAGATCTGGTAATGCATTGACGGTGGTGAGCGTCTGGATATCGCTCAATCCAAGCTCAGCTGCCTGATGAATGTCGTCTTCATCCAGCAATTGGAGGCGGGTCTCGTAGCCTGCCGCCTGACTGATCGTCGCCAAAGCCAAAGCATCGGCCCCGCGACCCGCAATTCGCAAACGAATAGGCGGTTGATAATCAAATCGAGGCGCGTCCGGTCGATCCCGGAATCGCGCAAGCTTCCCATCTGAAGTCAAGGATACCGAGACGCGTCGCCGGTTCGCCAGCGTGTCCGTCAGTTCTTGAATGAGGGTTCTATCTGGCGCCGGGCATATCGTGACTTCAATCGCGCCGCCGCAGGGCAGGGGCAGGTCAACGAAGGGCGATCCTGCGCCGTAACGTAATGATCGAGGCTTACTAACCTGCATCGCATCACGCGCCTGCAGAACAACATCTGCATCAATACATCCGCCCGAGATATATCCAAAACTCATTGAATCACTCACCGCCAACAAGGCACCGGGCGCGCGTACGGCACCGCCTTCAGTCGCAGTGATTATGACCAAGGCGCAGGATTGACCCTCCGCAAGCCAATCGCTGAGACGCTGCAACACATGGAAGGGATGTTCGCCAGTTGTCAGAAGAGCCGCCATGCAAATCGTTATAAATCAGCATTTATAGCGGGACCAGCCTATTTCTTGAGGAATCTGTTGAAGGCCTCGAGCGAGGCGTGATTGTTCTTGTTCGCGCCACTGCATATCTCTTTGTAAAGAGAGAGGACGAGACGCCCCATATCCGTCACCTGTGCGCCACCACCATCCGCGCCCCCGGTCTGGGTTTCGACGATGGGCTCGGAAAATGTCTCATTCATTTGTTCGATCAGTTTCAAAGCGCGGGGGTAAGACATGTGCAATTGCCTGGCCGCGGCATTGATCGATCCGGTATCCAGCAAACCCTCGAGCAATGCCGCCTTGCCCGGCCCGAAGCGCAGACCATTTGGGAAATCAATGCGGAGACTGAGTTTCGGGGATTCCTGCGTCATAAGTGTGCGATTATCTCGTCACGGATCTTGGAGATAGCTTGATCGCCATTGATCCGAATGACGTCTTCAGGCGGGGTCAGACTGGCCAATTGGGATTCAATCAGCTCTGCCGGCATAAAGTGATTTTGACGTGCCCGTATTCGACGCTCAAGCACCTCTCGCGGAAGATCGATAAGCCACCATTGGCAAGAACACGAAGTTTCATCGCGCAGCCTGGATTGGACATAAGGCGTCAACGCAGAGCAGGCCAGCACGACAGCCGAAGAAGGGGTGGTTTTGATGGCCTCTATCAAACTATCCAGCCAGGCTGCGCGATCACGGTCCGTCAGCGGCGTGCCATTACTCATCTTGTCGACGTTTTCGCGCGGGTGATGATCATCTGCTTCGATCAGCGGCCAGTTCATTTGCTTCGAAATAGCCTCAGCGACTGTGCTTTTCCCGCAAGCAGCGGGACCCATGATGATGTGGAGTTTAGAGGGTTGAGTTTTGGTCAAGTGAGATCACCGGGAGGGCTTTGATAAGTAAGGCCGCAGCAATCCTCGAGTGATGGAATATGTCAATGCGTCGGCCGAGCAACCGGCCAGTTTCATGCACATTCGTGTCTGGGAATCAGGCTGTGGATCGGCCGTCACTCACCATCGCTATAACAATAATGAGACGCTCGGACATTTATCCGCAACGACGTCAGCGCGATATCTGAACGGTTCGCACTGAATTTCATGTCGCCCGACGATTGATCTGCAACACGACAACTAATGCGCTTTCGAATCTATCACGGAGGGAAACACCAATGATTACACAACGTGCCATGCGTGCGAAATTTACTCAGATGGCGACGCTCGTCGGACTGACCGGTCTCATCATTGGACAAGCGGTTTCGCAAAATCACACGCGTTCCGAACCTGATTATGGACCAGCGATCCGTGCAGGAGCGTCTGAGTTGATTGAAACCGGACAAATACCCAACGCGATCACACTGATTGCAGAGGACAACAAGATTGTCTTTCGCGACGCCCAGGGCTGGCAAGATGTCTCAAGTGACATTGCTGCGTCGGAAGCGATGCTGTTTCGCCACTTTTCGTCGTCAAAACCCATGACATGCGCAGCGATTATGACTCTGGTCGATGATGGACTTGTCGACATCGAAGCGCCCGTCGAATCCTATCTGCCAGCTTTCAGCGATATGCAGGTGCGTACGTCGGATGGTTTGGTGCCAGCTGAGCGCGATATCACCATTCGTGATCTGATGACTCATACGTCTGGCATTGTTTATGGCCAGTCACCATCGCTCGTATCGTCCGATTATACCGAGGCTAACGTCAATGCGATCGCCAACCGCATAGATGAAAGCCTGACCCAGCATAATCAGCGGCTGGCGGAAATGCCGCTCGTCGCCCAGCCGGGAACAGAATGGAATTATGGTGAGTCCATGGGTGTGCTGGGCGGCGTGGTTGAGGCTGTCTCCGGACAATCGTTCGGCGACTATCTACAATCAAGGCTCTTTACACCACTCGAGATGACAGACACGGGATTCTTTGCAGCCGACGAACGTGCAGGGCGGTTATCCCAGCTTTACATGCGAGACGAGGAGGGGCGCTCGCAACCTGTTGGGGATAATCCTGGCTTTGGCGGCGATTATAGAAAGGCACCGGCCCTGGAGTATGGAGGGGCTGGCCTGGTGGGCACGGCCGGCGATGCCATGAACTTCTTGCTCATGCTGCTCAACGGAGGCGAATTTAACGGCAAACGCATTTTGTCAAAGGAAAGCGTCGCTCTGATGACCACAGATCAGCTTGATCCGGCGCTCGGCTCTGCGCCCATCTCATTCGGGTTTCCAGATCCGCGCTGGGAGAATGTCGGCTTTGGATTTTGCGGATTGGTCGTTAGACCGGGGGCTGAAGGGCATCTCGGCGCAGCAGGGGAGTATAGCTGGTCCGGATGGGCAGGGACCGATATCTGGATCGATCCTGAAGCCAATCGCGCCGTGGTGATCGCGACGCAAGCCATCCCGAATCCCGCCAGCGGCCTCGATTATCCGTTGAGCACGCTGGTACGCACAGCCATTTACGGTGATTGATCGCAGGGCCGCCAAATTCTTAACGACCAGCTAACGGGTATAGCGAACGCGCCGGTTCTAAGCTGACGCGCGCACGGGCTCCTGAATGGCAACCAGCAATCAATGAAATTGTCCGCATCGTCGGATTTGCGACCGTGACGGGGATATCCATCCAAATATTCGATAATCAACATTATGGGAAATGTGCGACATGGATCGTTGCGGCGAAGCGCTTTCTATGACCCGGTGACGGTTATCAAACGAAATCAGTGCTTTGGAATGGTACGCCCAACAGGATTCGAACCTGTGACCTACTGATTAAAAGTCAGTTGCTCTACCAACTGAGCTATGGGCGCATCCGAACGGCCCACATAGTTGAGAGCCCGGCTGGGGTCAACGGTTTTTGCAGTGGAATACCGGGCTGAGACTGTAATCTTGTCATCCGGCCGAGAAGCACGCAAATTCCTCCGATGAAACCGATCCTGCCCCTCCTGGCTTTTTGCCTGTTTTCCGCCGCGTGTGCGACCAATGAGAACCAGACGTCTCCGACAGCGGACCCTTCCTCCAACGCCACCGACAGAGCGATCCAGCAGTCGCAAGACGGTTTTGGTGACGCAGCCTTGTCCCCATTGGAGGACGTGAATCTGAAACGCGCCAAAATCCCGGATGAGTTCAAAGAGATCCGTAATCCTTATGCGGTGGATCCCGAGACATCCTGTGATGTGATTGCCAAGGAAGTGAACACACTGGACGGTTTGCTGGGCCGGGATTGGGATATTCCTCCGCCGGATGAAAAAGGTATTAGCGATCGCGCTGCGGACGGTGCATCCACAGCGTTTCTCGACGCGGTTTCGTCCGGGGCGTCTGGCTTCATCCCCTATCGCGGCTTGGTGCGAACAGTCACGGGCGCGAACAGTCATGCGACCAAGGTACGAAAAGCCTATGAACGTGGTTCGCATCGACGGACCTTCCTGAAAGGCATCGGCCTGATGAAAGGATGTTCTTATCCGGCCGCTCCCCTGCCGCTGCCGGAAGAAGACCCGAGAGTGGTTTTCCGCTAAACGCTAGGCTGCATCTCGAGGTTTCGACTTGGTCTGCGCCCAACGGGCGGACAGATCAGCTCTCAGGGCCTCAAACGTGCCGGCGGCGATGGACTCGCGCAAGGTCTGCATCAACGCCTGGAAAAACGCGATATTATGCCAGCTGAGCACCATTGACCCGAGATATTCGCCTGAGCGGATGAGGTGATGCAAATAGGCTTTCGAATAGTCCTGACTGGCGGGGCATGAAACAGATGGATCGAGCGGGCTCGTATCCTCCGCAAAGCGCGCATTCTTGAGATTAATCGGACCATCCCAGGTCCAGGCCTGGCCATGACGGCCCGCGCGCGTGGGCAATACGCAATCGAACATATCAATGCCGCGCGCCACGGCTTCGACCAGGTCAATCGGTTTGCCGACGCCCATCACGTAGCGCGGAAAATCGCCCGGCAGATGCGGCACGGTCATATCAATGGTCCGGCACATCTGATCGTGGCCTTCGCCGACGGCAAGACCGCCCAGTGCGATGCCGCCAAACCCCTGGCTGGCCACCGTTTTTGCTGAAGCTTCGCGCAGGTCCGGATAATTCGATCCCTGGACAATGCCGAACAGCGTTTGCGCGTCGCGCGCTCCGAATGCGTCCAGCGAACGTTCGCCCCAGTCAGCTGAAAGTCGCATCGAGCGTTCAGCCTCCTCGTGGCTACATGGATAATCAGTACATTCATCTAATTGCATGGATATGTCCGCGCCGAGGAGATCCGCCTGAATCTCGATGCTCCGCGCTGGTGTCAGGCGGTGTTCCGAACCGTCTATATGGCTGCGAAACGTGACGCCATCAGCATCCATCTTCCGCAGCTGCGACAAGGACCATACTTGGAATCCGCCGCTATCGGTGAGCATCGGACCTGACCATTTGCTGAAACCGTGCAAGCCGCCGAGCCGCTGAACCCGCTCCGCGCCCGGGCGCAGCATCAAATGATAGGTGTTGCCCAGAATAATATCCGCGCCGGTCTGCTTGACCTGGTCCATATACAGCGCCTTGACCGTGCCGGCCGTACCGACAGGCATAAAGGCGGGCGTGTGAATGTCGCCGCGCGGCGTCTTGAGGACGCCTGTTCGCGCGGCGCCGTCCGTGGCGCTGATTTCAAACGGGAAGCGTGCCATTATGGCAAATGCTCCAGGTCCAGGACGCGCAAAATCTCTTTTCGGGCGCGTTCACACTCATCCGCGAAAGACGGGTCCGCCAAATCAGAAACCGAGAGCCGATCGCGATATGTGGCACGTACAGCTTCTTGCAGAGCATCAATCTTTGCCTCATCGAGAAACACACCTTGATGACTTGCCGCGCGTTCTTCGGCGGTCATGACAACGCGCAATCGCAAACATGCCGGACCTCCGCCATTGCGCATGGATTGTCGCACATCGACATATTGCACGCGACCGATCGGGCCATTGCCCTCAACCAGGCGTTCACAATAGGCCCGTGTGCTATCTATCTCTTCGGTTTCCGATGGCGCCAGAAGCACCAACCGATCTTCGCTGGGCCATTGCAGTAATTGTGAATTGAAAAGATACGATCGGATGGCGTCCTGCAATGGTACTTCGGAGTCGGGCACCATGATGGGCCTTAATTCGAATAAGCCATCAGACGCGTTTCTGATATCAGCTAATGTCGCTTCGGTATCTTCAAATGCGTGTTCGTGGAAAAACAGCGTGTCGAGTGTACCGACGCAGACGACATCATTGTGAAAAGCGCCTGCATTGATCGCGTTGGCAGACTGGCGCGCGAATACAGTTCGTTCTGGACGCAGTTTGTGGCCGCGTGCAATGCTCTCGCTTGCCAAACGCGTCTGACGAGCCGGAAAACCGGACATGCGTTCACCAGCCTCGCGCCCATATACAAAGAGCTCCACGCCGGGCGCACCATGTTCAGCACAGAGCCGCACATGGTTTGCAGCCCCTTCATCGGAGAAATCTGCATGAGCAGGCAATACGAAGTTAAATTCGAAGTGTTTATACCGATCAAAATATGACCGATCACCATCAGCGGGTGGACGACCAAAAATATCCGACAGCATTTGTCGAGTTTGCGTGTGTTCTATGGAGCGATGTAACATCGACGAAAGATTAGCCGGAGTCCAATGCAAGCGATTGTTCAAAGTGTCAGCGGACGGAGAGATCGTTGCCGCATTCGCGGCCCACATAGAACTGGCGGAATACGCCGCCTTCAGGAGACGTGGTGCTTGGGCGGCAGCGCTCAAAATCGCTTCGCGTCGTTTTCGCAGGACAATTTCATTATGCTCTTCACGACTTAAGGGTTCATCACCCCGATCAATTTCAAATCCAGCTGAGAACAATAATTCAAAGTTTGGTCGCTTATGCGGAGGCAATACCCCCTGCACAAAACCCGCACGCACCAGCATGCGCATTTTTTCCAGTCCCTGCAGCGCCGCCTCGCGCGGATTGGAGATATCGCCGGCGTTGGTCTGACTGGCCAGATTACCATCAGACATGCCGCCATAATTATGGCTTGGGCCTATCAGGCCATCAAAATTCACTTCTACGGTTTCGGAGGAAGACATGGGAACCCCTTGCCTTGTGCCCGTTGAAGGGCGCGTCCTTTAACGCCCGAATGAACTGGGTCAGCGCGCGCGTCTCAACAGGCTCAGGGCGCGGCTGAATTCTGTGAAATCCCTCTACTTCGGAAAACCGATGGCGCCAAGTCGCGTCGCTTCATCTGCAACCTGGCTGGCTTGTGGCCAGGCACAATAGTCGGCGGCATAATAAGCGCCAGGACGGAAATTGCCGGAATGCCCGGGACCGCCGAATGGCATGGCACCACTGGCGCCAGCTGTCGGACGATTACGGTTGAGGATGCCAGCTTTCATTTCAGCATGCGCGCGCAGCCAGAGCGCATCATCATCGCTGACCAATCCACCAGACAAGCCATATTTGGTGTCGTTCGCGCGCAGAATGGCGTCGTCGAAATCGTCGACCCGGATGATTTGCATCAAGGGTCCGAACAATTCTTCGTCTGGCACATCGGTCGCATCTGTGACGTCGATGACGCCAGCGGTGACGAATCCGCCGCCACGTTCCATGCGCTTCAGACGGCGCAGGGACTTGCCGCCAGCCTTTGACAGCATCATTTGGAAATCAACCGCGTTCTGGGCCGCTTGTTCGGATACCAATGGCCCCATAAAGGCATCGTCTTCAGTATAGTCACCAATCCGCAGCTGCTTGGCCCGCGCGACAATGGCGTCGACGACCTCGTCGCCCCATTTGCCGGTCGGCAAAATAACCCGCCGGGCGCAAGAACAGCGTTGCCCGGTTGTCAGGAAAGCAGATTGCGCCGCCACATCGGCAGCCGCCTCGATATCTGCCGGATCCCACATGATGAGTGGATTATTGCCACCCATTTCCAATGCCAGAATGACTTCCGGGCGTCTGGCAAAATGGCGATGGAAGAAGAGCCCGGTCTGGGCTGAGCCGGTGAAGAGCAGACCATTTATGTCACCATCCAGCAAAGCTGCGCCTGTCTCGCGCCCGCCCTGCACAACGTTCAACAATCCAGCAGGAAGCCCTGCGGCTTCAAACGCGTCGACCATGATGTGCGCCACTGACGGCGCCAGCTCAGACGGTTTCAGAACACAGGCATTGCCCGCCAGGAGCGCCGGCACGATATGACCATTCGGCAAATGGCCCGGAAAATTGAACGGGCCAAATACGGCCATGACCCCATGTGGACGATGGGTGAGGTGCATGGACCCGAACGCTGCTTCTGAAAACGCGGTTCCCGCCCGCTCGACCTGAGCCTTGATCGAGATGCCGACTTTGGCCGACATGGCGCCAGCTTCACCCTTAGCATCCCAGGCGACTTTTCCCATGTCGCGACTGATCGCCGCCGTGATCTTGTCACTGCGCTTGGAGATTTCTTCGGCATACGCTTCCAGGATCGTTGTGCGATCATGTTGCGGGCGGCGCGCCCAATCTGACTGCGCCTTGCGGGCAGCAGTGATGGCTTCTGTGACCTGATCCGGACTGCTGGCCTGGCCGTCCCAACTGGTCTCGCCCGTGGCGGGATCGGTTTTCTCGAACCAGTCATCCTTGCCGTCCGACCAGCGGCCATTGATAAACGCACTCTTGGCCATGCTAACTCCTCAGCCAGATCCGCGCCTTGTCGCCGCGCTTGAGTTTCAACCGGTCGAGCGTGTCCTGGGTCGTTATGAACCGTTTGTCGCCCATTTCAGCGCCTTCGATTAGACACGAGCGATACTGCTCGAGATCGGTGCGAGATGCGATCCCAGTTGAGCCCGTGGCCGCCCCAACATCTAATTCCATCACCTTGCTTTCACGTACGGTTCGCAGATTCTGTCGATTAACCTGCATGATCGGACCGCCATCAAAAATATCGACGACTTTTTCAAACTCAAACCCTTCCCATTCCAGCAGTTTGAACGCTGGCACGCCTTCGACGTGGACCCGGCCAATCACCTCCCGCGCTTCATTTGGCAACAAGTCCACATAGACTGGATATTTTGGCATCAGATCCAGGATAAACTGATTGTCTGTGGTCGCTGACAGGTAATCGGCGTCGGTGAAAGACATTTTGAAGAAGTGGCGCCCGAGACATTCCCAGAATGGCGTGTCCCCATCATGCGAAACCACACCGCGCAACTCGGCGATGACTTTTTCACCGAACCAGTCCGGCTTTGTCGACATCAGTAAGTAGCGCGATTGAGCCAGCAAACGCCCTACACCAGCACCGCGATGCTGCGGTCGCAGGAACAATGTTCCGACTTCTGTGCAGCCAACAAACTCATTGGTCAGGATCAGCGCGTCCATATCAAACCGCCGATCTGCCTCCTGACTCGCCTGCGCCAACGTGATGATGCGATAATTAAAGAATGGCGATTTTACCCCAATCCCGGCCTTGACAGCGCTACAGCCGCCGATCTCGCCGGATTCAGTGTTCTCCAACATCATGAGGTATTTGCCGTATTCCGGCTGATCCAAACGCCCGGCGAACGAGTCGACGGATTTCAACAAGCGCTTGCGCAGGATTTCCTCATCCACAGGCAGCGAGGTAAAGCCCGCACCGGACTCCACAGCCATCGAACGCAGCGAGTCAAAATCTGACAGCTCCGCCGGTCTCATCACATAGGGCGAACTCATGCCATCAACGCCTTGATCCCTGGCGCATCGAGGCGCCCATCCGCAATTCTGTTCAACAGCAATGCCGACAGCTGTGCGCGTTCGACAAAACTGGACATGACGACATACTCTTCATCCGAATGGATTCGTCCACCCATAACGCCAAGCGTGTCGACATTCGGCACACCCGCCGCAAAGATATTATTGCCTTCGCAGACGCCCCCCGTATCGACAAATTCCAGCTCTAAACCAATCGCCTTGCCGGTTTGCGCCACCGCATCGAACAGATGCTGTTGCGCCGTATTGCGTGGCTTAGGAGGGCGATAGAACCCGCCATGCAAGTGACCGGAAATACCATCTCGAGCGATCGCTTCTGCGACGAGCTGCTCGACTTGCTGGGTGGCCCATGTGGCCGCTGCTTTATCAGGTGCACGCGCACCAAACCGGACAATGGCGAGATCCGGAACGATGTTCACGGCGCTGCCGCCATCAATCGCCCCGACATTGAAGGACACGCCTTCATTCTGGCCATTGAGGTTTTCCAGACCGATGACCATTGCGGCTGCCGCTTCAAGCGCACTTCGGCCATCTTCTTTGGCACGGCCCGCATGGGCAGACCGCCCGTGCAACACGACATCGAACACGGCCGAGCCTTTTCGTCCGCCTGACATGGCACCTGTGTCCATGCACGGTTCATAGGTCATGCCAATCATCGCGCCCGATTGGGCAGCCTGGGTGAGAAACGGTGCACTTGCAAAGTTGCCCGTCTCTTCATCCGGCGTGATGATGATCTGATAGCCGAGCTTGTCCTTGAGCGGCCCAGCTTCAAATGCCTGCAAGGCGCCAAGCATGACCGACAATCCGCCTTTCATGTCCGCAAGTCCGGGACCGTTGAATTTGTCTTCGCCCATATCCTTGATATCGGTAAAGGTGTCCGGCGGAAAGACGGTGTCGTAATGTCCGCTCATGATCACCTGTAGATCCACGTTCGGACGAGATGAGATGCGGATCACCGGTCCGGTTTCGAACGCTTCGACCTGGCCATTATTCGCAACTTTTTCGATTGGATCCGTCGCAATCAGCTCAATCTCGGCCTCAAGCGCGCTGAACGCGTCACCGAGCCGCGGCGCCAGAGACAATAAGCCATCGCGATTCCAGCTGCCGGTATTGATTTCGGCCCAGTCGAAGGTTCGGCTTTGCATATTGTTCTGCAAGTCCAAAACGCGGTCGCAAATCGCATGGTCTTCTAACGATTTCTGGCTGAGATCTACCATAACGGTCTTGGTTTCACGCTTTTTTCAAAACAACAAGCCCCGGACGTGTAAGTCCGGGGCTGGAATCAGATTTTTGAGATCGGATCAGGTATTGCGGTCAAACTCCTCAAGACGCTCTTCCGCTTCAGCGAGACGCTCGTCTACCGTTTCGCACGTCTCGGGCGCATTGCCGATCACGATCAAATCGATGCAGCGCTCTTTTTCTTTCTTGTAGTCGCTGACCTCATTGAAGATTTCAAAACGCGCCAGGGCAATGGCGGTATTGTCCTCTGCCGTCATGAAGTCGAGCCAACCGCGTCCGCCGCGATTGTTAGCGTTCCGAAAAGCCTGACGCGCCCCCGAGCGATCTTCACGTTCGTACCGAGATTGCCCGACAAGCACCCAGGCGAGCCCTGCATTAGACAGGCCGCCTTTATCAATGGCCTTGATCAAGGCATCTTCGGCTTCGGCCCAATTCTGAAGCTCGCTATAGGAGCGACCGAGACGTTCATACATTTTACCATCTGGCGCCATTTGCGCGGCTTGCTCAATCACCGGAATGGCGCGATCAAACTCGCGAGCGACCTGGTACAGGTTAGCCAGCAGTTCCAGTCGCTGATACGACCGGGAGATCCGTCCAGCGTTCATTTCCTTTTCGAGGATTTTCGCAGATGCGTAAGGGACATCGAACGTATTGTAGAAGTTTACAATCCGCATCAATTCGTCTTCGGTCTGCAGCAGGCCAGCAAGGTACATGGCTTTCTGAACTTCAAACGCTTTTCGGTCCTGTCCGCCACGGAAATAGTCACCTGCAATGGCGTCCCAGAGTCGGCGATCCGATGGGTCGCGCGCTAAGAGCAATTCCAGCAACTCGGCTTTTTTCGCGAAATTGCCTGTCTTGTCATAGAGGAAGATCAAGAAGTCATATACCGACCGGTCTGCGCCAGGTCCGTCTGCTTCCAGAACTTTTTCAGCCCAGGTCAGAGATTCCGGGAAACGGTCCATCTGCTGATAAAGAACGGCAAGGGTCCAACTCTGGTTCCGATCCGGCACACCGCCCTGTTCCATCCACAGATTGAAATATTCCAGCGCTTTGGACTTGTCGTCGCCGGAAAGATAGATCTGAGAGATATTATAATAGGTGGTCTTCAGTTCAGTTTCAGGAATGTACCCGCGATCAATCGCGGTCAGGAGATCAGCAACAGCGCCTTCCAAGTCATCCGTCTGGATCTTGATGGCGGCACCAAGACGGAGCGCAGCCCCCTCTTCATAACAGTTCAAAACCTGAGACTTCAGCGCCTGCAACGCAACGAGCGCGGCTTGCGGATTATCATTCACAATAAGCTCGGTTTCAGCTTTCAGATAGTTTTCCGCATTGGTCGAACTGAACTGTGTTTCTTCGCAGGCCTGTGCGGCAGCTGATCCAACACCAATCGAAGCCATAATAGCAATCGATGCGACGCCTTTCATGATGTGCTTCATCATATTGTTTCACTCCTCTCCGCCATGCTTGGCGTTCCATTTCCTTTGAACCGGAAGTTTGCTCCGATTTCAAGCGCTTCAAACGATAAGTTGAAGCATTTTTCCCAGACTCTTTATCTCACCACACTCCTATTGTTTCAGCCGGAACTCAAGGGGGTAAACCACACCTGTCACAGTGACCGGCAGTCCATCACGAATTTGTGGTGCAAACTTGACCTTTCTGACCGATTTTTCGGCGGCTTTTTCAAACACACGGTCGCTGCAGTCTGCCTGAACATGGAAGGGTTCTCCCTGGGGTGAGACACTCAAATGGACGTCGCAATTTCCTTCAATACCATCCAGAGCCGCTTTGCGCGGATATTGCGGCACCGGCGGCGTGATGGGCAGCATGCCACGATCAATGATAGTCATCGCCCGCTTCGGCACGATTGGACCGACTTCTGGTTCGCCATAATCCGCTGGGGCAACCCCGCCATAGGACCCGGCTGGAAGTTTCGGATTTTCAACCGTTTTGACGAGGTCTGGAGGGCTTGGCGGCGGCGATACGGGATCGGGTTTGGGAACTGGTTCCCTTGGCGGTTTTTCCGGGTCCTCGATTTCGATAGGTTTGATTTCCACGAGCTCATATTCTGGCAGCGCTTCCGCTTCCGGTGACTCGGCAGCGACCAGGTTCTGCATCACCGCAAACAGGCCGAACGTCACGGCGCCCGCCGGCATCGCGACGGCGAGAAAACGTTTAACGCGCGTGGCCGCGGTTTCGGTTTCCGAACGAGTTTGTTTTTCTTCGTACAATCTAGCCTCCCTTTGTAATAATGTTACTATACGTAATTATGTTACATCGTCAAGCTAAAAAGAGAGGGGACCAGTCCTGGTCCCCTGCCCTCAATCAGATTAATCCGGCTTTAGTCTGCCAGTGTGAACTCGAGTGGATAGACCACGTTCCGGCGTTCAGCGGCCTGGCCCCGAATGATCTTCGGCGCAAATTCCACGCGGCTCACCGCCCGTTCTGCTTCACGCTTGAATACACGGTCTGAGCAGTCTGCCTCAACATTGTAAGGCTTTCCACGCGTATCCACGTCAAAGCGAACATCACAAGATCCTTCAATCCCCCGTTCCGCCGCGCGTGACGGATAGGTTGGGACAGGTGGACGGATGGGCTGCGCATCACGATCTGAAATCGCCACCGGGTCAATGGCCAGCGAATTCAACCGGGTTGGCGGAAGCTCGCTGGGCGGGGCGCCCTGGATATTCGGTGTGGGCAGGTCAATGTCGTTCTTGCTCGCCGTCAGCTTTGGTGGTGGCGGCGGCTTGTCGGCATTGTTCAGCTTACGTGGCTTGCTGCGAGCTCGGCGTGAGACATCTTCTTCCTGAGCCTCAGGCGTGATGCTCTCAAGGTTGTACTCACGAAGATTCTCCGGTTCTTCAAAGTCGGCAGAGATGAAGAAGCGCATGAGATGGAACAGCGCCAATGTCATAATGATCGCCAGCGGAATACCGATCGCCATACGCGTTAAAGGATTTGCAAACATGGGCTACTCCTAATTATTGACGACTGAAAGCGGCACGCGCCCCAAGCCGTCGACTTCGTTTACGACCTCCATGAGATCGATAAGAACCCCAGCCTGAGCTTCTGAGTCTGCCTGAACAACCAGACGTCCTTTCGGATTGTCTTCTCGCAATTCACGGATCCGGAAACCAACCTCCGACAATGGAACCACTTGCTTGTTCATATAGATCTCGCTGCTCGAATCGATCGCGATCAAGATACCGAGCGGGTTTTGCCGGTCCTTATTGTTCACTTCTAACCGATCAATCTCGACGCCGGGTTCACGAATGAACTGCGCCGTGACGATAAAGAAGATGAGCAGAATAAAGACCACATCCAACATCGGTGTGAGGTTGACATCATCTTCGGCGCTGCCCGCCGCTTCTCGTACTTTACGAGCCATGAATACCCTCCTCTAACCTGCGGAACGGACGATGTTCACCCGCTCCATTTGTGCGTCATAAGCAATATCACGCACCTCGATGATCGTTCCTGTGCGGGCCTGTGGGTGGGCCTGAATAATCAGGGCACTTTCAGGGTTTTCCGCACGCGCCCGCTCCATGCCACCGCGAACCGCCGATATATCGGTGAGTTTGCGATTGACGCGGATCTGATCCGTCTCGTCGATATAGACGATGATCGCTGGCGCTGGATTGCTTGGCGCATTGGTCTGCGGTGGTGGCGGCTCAGCTCCCAGTGCCTCTTCCTGAATGAAGGTCGAGGTCACGATGAAAAAGATGAGCAGGATGAAGACCACGTCGAGCATTGGGGTCAGATCGACCGCAGCTTCGTCACTTGGGCGACTTGCACGTCCTCTCATCAGCCAATCTCCATCTGGTCTTCGACCTTTTGCACCAGGCGGCGGACCTTTTTGTCCATTCCGGTTGCGAACGGAATGCCTGAAATAGACGCCACCATACCTGCCATGGTTGGAATGGTTGCTTGAGACACGCCCCGCGAGAGCGCT
>JBCBBC010000025.1:0-44261 GCA_038532145.1 Pseudomonadota bacterium
GGTTTGCTTGAACGCGATCAGATCGCGCACACATTTATTGATCTGGACGGGTTATCCAAAACCTATCCCCGCCCCGACGGGGATCCGTTCGGAGAACAAATGGCGCTAAGAAACCTTCGTGATGTCTGGGCCAATGCGAGAGATCTGAGGGTTAGAATCCTGATTCTCGCCCGCGTGATCGAAAGCCGCGAAGGCGCGCAGCGGATCGCGGAAGCGGTCAGCGCCGCGGACAGCCAGATCATCCAGCTGAACGCGCGTGACGAGACTTTGCTGGATCGCGTTCGGCGACGGGAAACCGGCATCGGTCGGGCCTGGCACGAAGATCGCGCGCTGGCGCTTTCGTCGCAATTGCGCGGCTCTGGACTGGCGCACCATGAGATTGAGACGGATGCTAAAACTGTCGCTGAAATCGCCCGGGAGGTAAGACAAGTCATCAAGCTGAACCAGACATTCTAGCATCGCGGCGCGGCTGGCACACTCGGCGCTCACCCCGCGCGCATCAGACTCCGCGCGGCAAGCTGTTGATAAATCTCCAGCGCGTCCTGATACAGTCTGTTCCAGTTGGGCGGGACACGCGGCAAGGCGCCGGACGGAGGTCCAAACCCTGTAGACTGCCAGACCGCGTCATACCAATGGGAGGCCCAGGCGCCGTCCTCGGCTTTGCGCCCGGCCGACCAGGCTAACATTTCCGGCCGCCACCGCAGCTCAAGTGCACTGCAAAGAGCGCGTAAAGCGGTTTCCGGGTCTCGCAAAATGTCGTCACTATCAATCACCAGCGGCGCCTGCCCTTCCAACCCTTGTGCATGTTCGAATAGATCCAGTTGTTGCGGAAATCCGATCGCCTCCAGACTCACGTCCGGCATCTTGCGCGCATAGGATACGATCACCCGCGCCGGGTGGCGGATCAGGAAGACGTGCCGGCACGCGGCCATCCAGTCGCGCGAGATCCCTGGTATCATGTGGTGGGTCATGTGTTTTTGATAGAAAACACCCGCGTTCGGATCCGGGCAGCCCGTCATATCAAAAGCGACGGATGTCGGATCAGCACTCTGGCTTGCAAAAATCTCTGCCGACATCGGGTGGCGCAAGCCGGTCAGCTTCAAGTAAGCCGCATAGAACGGCTCATCGACACAAACCGTATCCGGCCGCGCGCCGAAGCTTCGCATCATTGTCGTCGACATGTTGCGCGGCCCTGACCACATGGCGATGCGCAAAGGCGCCGCCGTCATGTGATCGGAGTGAGATTGGCATTGACGAGATCTTTATACAGCGTCGACAGGCGCTGCGTTCTCGGTCCGTCGAGCTGCGGCAGAACACGACCATCGACTTCCCGCACCGGAGTCGTTCCGGCAAAAGTCCCGGTGATGAAAGCCTCATCGGCGGAATAGACATCAAATAGCGAGAATCGTTTCTCTCGCACAGGAATATCGTTCTCCCGGCAAACGCGAATGATATTGCCGCGCGTAATGCCGCCCAGACAATAATCCGGTGGACTGGTCCAGACCTCGCCGTCGCGGACAATGAAAAAATGGGTCGAGTTGCAAGTCGCGACAAAGCCGTCCGGATCGAGCATCAGAGCCTCGTCCGCGCCAGCCTTGTCGGCCTGGATACAGGCGAGAATGCAATTGAGCTTGGAGTGCGAGTTCAGTTTCTGATCCTGTTCGGCGGGTCCCGTCCTTCGGACGTGCGCCGTAAACAGGGAAACGCCGCGCGCGCGGATGTCTGGTACGGGCGACTTGTATTCCGGGATGATCACAATGGTCGGCGGCGTAATGGTAAAGCGCGGGCCCTGATAGGGCGTCTTCTTGATCCCGCGAGTGACCATCAGCCGGATATGAACGCCGTCGCGCATATCTTGCGCCTTGAGGCAATCAAACAGCTGCTGACCAAGCGCCTCGGGCGACAGGCCAATTTCCATATCGATCGTCTTGGCGCCGGCATAAAGACGCTTCAAATGTTCAGGCAGGAAGGCCACACCACCATTGTGGACCCGCAATCCCTCCCAAACGCCGTCGCCTAGCAGATAGCCGCTCTCAAACACGGACACGGTCGCCTCATCGCGATGCTTCAGGTCCCCATTGATCGAAACCAGGATGTCAGCATTGCGTTCGTCATAGATAAAATCATGAACACCGTGCGCGTCATCCGACATGCTTCAGCCTCCAACCCGGCGCTCTTGGCCTTCCCAATAGGGTTCACGCAAATCCTTGCGCAGGATCTTGCCGGACGGATTGCGCGGCAGAACGTCGACCTGGTCCACCGATTTCGGGCATTTGTATCCGGCAATCCGCTCACGTGCCCAGGAAATAACACTTTCCGGCGTCGGATTAGCCCCTTCCTTGGGCACGATGATGGCCTTGACCGCCTCGCCCCATTTCTCATCAGGCACACCAATCACGGCAACATCGGCCACGTCCGGATGGCCAAAGATCGCATTCTCAACCTCGGCCGGATAGACATTCTCCCCGCCGGACACGATCATGTCCTTGACGCGGTCATGAATGAACAGGAAACCATCTTCATCGAAGTATCCGGCATCGCCGGTATGGAAGAAGCCATCGCGAATGGCGTCTTCGGTGGCTTCCGGGCGGTTCCAGTAGCCTTTCATGACAAAGCCGGACTGAATCACGATTTCGCCAACTTCACCGGTCGGCACAGACTCACCCTTGGCGTCGACACAGCGCACAATCGTGCTTGGATAAGGCACGCCGCAAGAGCGCAGTTTGCCCCAGCTTGGCTCATGCGCCTCCGGCGGCAAATAGGTTCCACCGCCAACGGTTTCGGTCAGTCCATAAAGCTGCGTGAAGCGCGCCCCCATGACCTCGACCGCCAGCACCAGCAGGTCTTCGGTGATCGGCGAGGCGCCGTAAAACACTTGTTTCAGGCTCGCATAGTCACGGTCCCGGAAATCCGGCATCTGTGACAGCATCAGGATCACCGCTGGCACCCAGAAAGCATGATTGATCTTCTGCGATTCAATCAGGTCGAGGATTTCAGCCGGGTTGATTTCCGGCAAGACGACGGATCTCGCACCCTGGGCCGTGGCCACCAGACCTGCATTAACCCCGGCAACATGGAAGAGTGGCATCGCATTCATGACCGTGTCGCCAGCCGAATAGCTCGCCCAGTCAAGCTGCCCGGCCTGCTCCAGAAAGGACTCATAATTGGCATTGGTCAGCATCACCCCTTTGGGCAAACCGGTCGTACCCGACGTGTAAAGCTGGATTACATCATCATCATCCAGAGTGGTTAGCCCCGTCGGTTCCGAACTCTGACCATCCCGCCAAGCCGTATATTCAGGCCACCCCTCATGCGCGCCTTCAATCGTGATGATATGTTCAAGATGCGGGCAATCTTCCTTGATTTGCTCGATCATCTCAAACCATTCCGGGCCGACAAACAGAACCCGCACCTGGGCGTCTGACAGGATGAACTGCACTTCCGGCGCCGCAAGCCTGGTATTGACGCCATTCATCACTGCGCGCGCCTTGGCACAACCATACATCATCTCATAATAGACGGCGGTGTTCTTGGCCAAATAGCCAACCCGTTGATCAGGTGTCACACCAAGGGCAGTCAAACCATTCGCCACCTGGTTCGCCCGCGCATCCAGCTCTGCAAACGTCGTCTCTTCGCCCTTGAACCAGAACGCCACTTCGTTTGGACGAATTTCACTTTGAACGCGCGGAATGTCCGCAACATGTGGCATCGATTTCGTGTCCAGCATTTGGCTTCACCTCCCAATTATTTTGTCTTTGTATTTGTTTTAGGCGACAATCAGCCATTGGAAAGCCCAAACGAACAGGCTTAGGATGGCACCATAGCCTGGGGAGGTAGAAAACATGGCAGACGCCCAAAGCATCATTCTTCACCAATTCGATCGCTCGCCCTTTTCGGAGAAAATCCGGCTGGCCTTGCGGATGAAGAATCTCGGCTGGGCGACTGTGGAAATACCCTCCATCATGCCGAAGCCTGATCTGATGCCGCTAACCGGTGGCTATCGCCGGACGCCGGTTATGCAAATTGGCGCTGACATTTTCTGCGATACATCCATCATGCTGACGGAGCTGGAGACCCGGTTCCAGATTCCGGCGCTGAACCTGCCGGGTCATGAGGGGCTCGGCAAAATGGTGGCTGGCTGGACCGATGGAAAGTGGTTTCAGACCAGCGTCGCGGTGATCTTTGGCGCGATTGGCGAACATATGCCGCAAGAGTTCATCGACGATCGCACCAAAATGTCCGGGCGCGCCTTCGACATTGACGGCATGAAAGCCGCCGCCCCGTTCATGCGTGATCAGTGGCGCAGTCAGCTGCTCTGGATCGAGGAACGTCTCGCCGGCGGACGCCTGGCCGGCACAGGCGACTGGCTGGTCGGAACCAAGCCCGGCATGGTGGATGTCCATGCCTTCATGAATCCCTGGTTTGTTGAAAAGAACATTCCGGATTTCCTCGAAGCCTGTTTCGAGCATGCGCCGCTGGCCAAGGACTGGTATCGCCGCCTAAAGGAATTCAAAGGCCAGGCCCCAGAAGAGATGAGCGGTGAAACCGCGGTGGAGATCGCGCATGCCGCGGCGCCGCGCTTGAAAGCCGCCTCAACCGCGGGTGACTTGCGTGATTTCGAGCCTGGCGATCGCGTCGCCATTGCCGCGGATGATTATGCCAAGGACTGGGTCGAGGGCGACCTCGTGATCGCCAATGCGGATCGCGTGATTATCGCCCGGCAGGATGACCGGGCCGATAATCTGCATGTGCACTTTCCCCGCGTCGGCTACGTCTTGCGCAAGGCATAGCCCGCATCTTCTGCAACTGGTTCGTCGCCGGCAATCAGGACATCCGCGAAATAGTGGTTACGATCCCGGTGCCCGGCTTCGTCTTCGCGCACCGCGATCACGACATCGCGCAGACGGGCATTGGCGGGCAGGCCCCAATAATCAATGGCGAGTTGCGGCGCAGGGACATTGTCCAGTCGGCCTTCATCAATCTCACGCAGATAATGCGTATAGCTGGTGACGGCTTCCTCTTCGAAATAGCCGATGACGCGGTGGGCCGTTTTCGGCGCGAACAGATAGAGGAAGAAATAGAAGTTGTAGAAAATGGCCTGCGCAATCATGATCAGACCGCGCTCGAACAGGGTTGGCTGGGCGACCTGAATGAACGTCATCAGGTGCATGCGCTCATTCTCGGCTTCGTCGAGCAATTCCTTGACCCAGCCCTGATCATCGCGCATCCGCCGGATAGCGCGCAAATGCTGTAACAGACCCGCCACCATACCGGGCACCGCGGCGACGGTTTCCAACACGACCGCCCGGTGGCCATAGCGTTCACGGAAGAACAGATCCGCAAAGAAGCGCAGGAATTTTACAAAGGCAAACGCGATGCGATCGCGCAGGCCTTCCGGCTTTCTGTGGGGTTCGACATAGTCCATTGCGGGCCTCCATAACGGTCACCCTGTAGGTAATCGCCCTTATCGGCGACGGCATATGCACGATTGACGCGCGACAGAATGTGCCAGGTCAGCAGCCGTCTGTCTCAAATCGATACGCCACAAAATGGACCGGATCGCCGTTCGAATAATTCAGCGCATAGACCGGATCCGATTGCGTGACGCAAAGCTCTGTCTCCGCCGCTTGCGCAAGCAAATCATCGCGAATCTGCGGCGCTGGCGGAATGCACGCCTCGCCGAGCGCCGCGCAGCGGCTGGCCGGGCTGCCACGGCCTTCGAGATTGATCAGATAGACCACCGGATAGGCCGCCGCGTCCGCGGGCAGCGTGAGCGGTGTTTCGGGCGAGTGCAGGTTCTGCGTGCCGAGCGTCATCACATATGACGGTTCGGCATATCCGACGGCCAGCACGCGGTCCGGACTGGCCCGGCCATCCTCGCACGTCTCACTGGGGACGCCGCAGACGCCTTGCAGCGCGAGACGCGCGCTTTCGGTTGGCTGGGCCCAGAGCTGGGTCGGCAGGACATAGGTGCGGGCATGCCAGCCCAGGAACAGGCTGACGAGAATCCCGAACGCTGCTGACAGGCCGAGGCGCCGCACCAGGAAAGTCGCCACAGCGCCGGCAAAGGCGATCGCACCGAGGATCCAGAGCCAGAGCGGGAAGTTCACATAGACCGCCCATTGCTCAATGACCTGTTCAGACGACACCGTCTTGAAGTCACCCGCAGCTTCCGTCTTCACCAGCCGCGCGGCCAAAGGCGAACTGATGAATAGAAGGGCTGCACCGCCGAGCGCGAAAACTGCAAAGCTCAACCCTTTCGATACAGGCAGGCGCGCCCCGTCCATCAGTTTCAAACCCGCCCACCCACAGAGCAGACCAAAGGCCGGATAAGCGGGCAGGATATAATGGCTTAAACGCGTCGGCATCAGCTCGAAGAAAATGGTGGTCAGAAGAGCCCAGGCGACCAGGAAGCGGATCGCCTTGGTCTCTTCCCTGACCGGCGCCGCATCCGCCATGGACCAGCGATTGGTCCATTCCGGACGCGTACTGAGCCACCAGAAGCCCAGAATGACCAGACCCGCATAGGCCGACGGCGCACCATTGCCGAGCTCGCCCGGCAGGATCCACGTGGCCAGCGCCGTCAGCGCGCCCAGTCCGACAAAGATAAACAGCGCATCGGTCCCGCGCTTGCGGGCATTTTCAGTGCTGCCGCGCAAGTGCTTCCAGGCCAGCGTCATCCCGGGGATGAGCAGCAAGACCGCCGGGAAGAACCAGACGGGGATGTGGCTCAGATGATAAAGCGGCCAACCCGCATGCCCTTCGGAGGCACCAGCAAATTTGTCCTTGAGATCCTTGCCGACCGCACCTTGCAGGAAGGTGCCATCCGTCGCGAACTGAATGGCGATCAGCCAGGGCAGGAACATCGCCGCCGCCAAAGCCGGTCCCGGCCACCAGATCAGCGGACGCCACCAGTCGCCGCCTTTGCCTTCCCCCGCCTTGGCCCAGACCCAGGCGCCAAATCCGGCATAAGCCGCCACCATGGGCGTGACCGGCCCCTTGATCAGCAGGCCGCAGCCCATCGCAAACCAGAAGATCAAAGCCATACGTTTGGGCTTCTCGGCCTGGCCCATATAAAGCCGCGCCAGCGCGCCGATTCCCCAAGTTGTCAGAAAGACCAACACGCCATCTGTTTTCGAAATGTGCGCTTCGCTGGTCAGCAAGAGCGTCGCCCCGAACAGAGCCGCCCCCAAAAAGGCCGCGCGGCGCCCAATCAGAACAATCCCGCACCAGAACGTGGCCAGGGTGGCGAGGGCCGCACCCAGCCAGCTCGGCACCCGATACGTCCAGATATCGAGCTTGTCTTCATCGCCGAGCACGTGCGTGGCGCCGGCTTGTAGCCAGTGAATACCCGCCGGTTTTTTGTTCCGGTACTCATCCTGATAGCGAATGATCAGATAGTCGCCCGTCTCGATATATTGCTTCGACGCTTGCGCAAACCGGCTCTCATCGCGATCCAGCGCTGGCAGATTGAACACGCCGGGCGCGGCCGCGGTCAGAGTTATGGCGAACAATATCACCCAGGCCTTCCAGCCGGATGCGAGACGATCGAGCATATCCATAAGTCTGCTCATATCCTGAGCCTTCATCATTGAATAGCTGCGCAATGCGGACTAGCGTCGCCAAATTACAGATTTGATGGGAGCGGACATGGCCTGGTGGTTCAAGATTGATCTATGGAAACGCGTCATTGCTGCGCTCGTGGTCGGATTGGCTGTTGGGCTCGGCCTGCGCTATGGCATGGGTGCGGAGTCCGGCGGCGCTTTTGCGGAATCCTATCTCGCCTGGATTGGCGATCTGTTCCTGCGCCTGATCCGGATGCTGATCGTTCCCCTGGTCTTTTTCACCCTGGTCTCAGGGATTATCGCCATGGGCGATCCGAAACGTCTTGGCAGTCTCGGCATTCGAACGCTCGGCACTTATTTCGGCACCACCGCGATCGCCGTTACACTGGGCCTGATCATGGCAACCATTTTCCAGCCAGGCGCAAGTCTGTCGGCAGATACGTTTGCCGGGGCAGATGTTAGCCGCATGCAGGATGTCACGGAACGCGCCGCCGCGGCGGGCGGATTTGTGGAACGCTTGCTGGCCATTGTGCCGACCAATCCGGTCCAGGCCCTGGCCACGGGTAACATTCTTCAGATCATTTTCTTTGCGATCATTTTTGGCGTCGGCATTCTGATGGCGGGCAAGATCGCCGAACCGGTCGCCAAATGGTTTGACGGTGCCTCGGAAGCGATGATGAAAGTTACCATTATCGTCATGGAAACCGCGCCGATCGGGGTATTTGGCCTGATGGCCACCGTGATGGCAACCAAAGGGCTCGGCGTCTTACAGAGCCTCGGCACGCTCGCCATCGCGCTATACCTGGCCTGCTTCCTCCATATGATTTTCACCTATGGGTTTGGCATTATCAAAGGCGTGCTGCGCCTGCCCTTAATGCCCTTCTTCCGCGGCATTACCGATGCTCAGGCCGTCGCCTATTCAACCGCTAGCTCCTCGGCCACGCTGCCTGTGACGATCACTTGCGCAGAAGAAAATCTCGGCGTCGACAAGGCCGTCGCGGGATCGGTGCTCCCGCTGGGCGCCACAATCAATATGGACGGGACGGCCATTTATATCGGCATGGTCGCGCTGTTCGGGGCGCAGGCAATGGGGATCGAAGTCACGCTGGCGCAATATGTTCTCGTCGCGGTGATGGCGACTCTGGTCTCGATCGGCGCCGCTGGTATTCCCAGCGCGGGCCTGATCCTGTCTGGCATGGCCCTGGCCCAGGTCGGAATATCCGAAGAACAGGCCTTCCTGATCATCGGCTTCATTCTGCCCTTTGACCGCCTGCTCGACATGATGCGCACGATGACCAATGTCACCGGGGATGCCGCCGTCGCAACGGCGGTTGCCAAATGGGAAGGCGAGCTTGATGAGGATATCTTCCGGGCTGAAGACAACCTCTCCGCCCATGTCGATGACCGGGAAAAACCGCTAACGACTTAAAGCGCGCCGCGAACAATCTCGCCGATCATTTGCGCCTCTTCCGCGCGCGGAGATCCCGTGCGCCAGGCTATACCGATCCGGCGACCGATCATCGGCGTCTCGAAGGGTTTCAACTCCACATCCGCGCCCGACGTGACACCGGCATCGATGGCGAGCTTAGGCAGCAGCGAAACCCCCAATCCGCCAGCCACCATGTGCACCAGAGTTGGCAAGCTCGTCGCGGTCACATCGGCGCCATTGCGCTTGTTCGGCAGGCGACAGACGGAAAGCGCATGATCACGCAGACAATGACCGTCCTCCAGGAGGAGCACATCCTCGTCGGCCAGATCGGAAGACCGGATGCTGCCCTGTTCGATCAGTGTATGCCCGGTCGGTGCCACCAACATGAACTCATCGTCACCAAGATCCATGGTTTCAATGCCGCTGGCGTCCCATGGCAAAGCGATCAGGGCGGCGTCCAGGGTTCGCGATTTCAGCGCATCCAGCAGGCGTTCCGTCTGATCTTCGCGCAAATAGAGTTTCAGGCTGGGATGCGCCTTGCGCAAGGCTTTCAGGGTCCGCGGCAAGAGGAACGGCGCAATGGTCGGGATCGCGCCAAGCCGAAACGGGCCGGTCAAGGGAGCCCCGGCTTGTCGCGCGGCGGAGACCAGATCTGCGGTACTGGACAGAATGGTGCGCGCGCGTTCAACCGCCGCCTCCCCCGCTTGAGTCAGAGATGCACCGCGCGCTTCGCGCTCAATCAATTGCACGCCTAACAGGCCTTCAACTTCCTTGATGGCGGCCGACAAAGTTGGCTGCGTCACATGGCAGGATTCAGCGGCCTTGGAAAAGGAACCCTGATCGGCCACGGCGCACAGAAATTCGAGCTGTCGGAGGGTTGGAAGATGCATAGGTTCTATCTATCTAGTTCAGACAAATTATCAATTATACAACTATCTCAAAATCGCTATCCTCACACTTAGTTGATCGGGGTTCATCACTCTCTCGCCTTGAAACAGGGCGCTTCGGACCCATTTCGATCACTATGAGAGGCGGGCTTTCCGCTTCCGCTCAAACGCTACGGTGGCAACCGATCCCCAATCCCTCCTGCCACCTTCAAGCGTGGTCCTGCCGGGCCCTTTCCTCCCCCTTACTAAGGTTTTCCGGCAGGACCGACGCGCTTTGCGACAAAGCCTTACAATCTGTGATCGAGATTTGACTTGCTTCAATCAGTAAGAAGGGCATTTTAGTTTTATGGACCTCACCGCCCCTGGCCTGCAGAATGAGCTCATTCACCTCGAACCGCTTGATGAGCGGTTTCGGGAGCAGTTGCGCGCCAGCGATGCGGTCAATTCGATCTGGTTATCCTTGCCCGCAATTCAGCGCGGCGCCGGCTTTGACGCTTATTATGATCATGTCCTGAAACAGGGAGCCCAGGGCGAAATTTATGGCTTTGCCTTGCTTGATCCGAATGACAATGACCGTTTTGTCGGCGTTACGGCTTTGCTCTACCCCAACAAAATGCATCGCCGGGTGCGCTTGGGCTATACCTGGATCGAACCGCATTTGCGGGGCCAGGGCGTGTATGCAGCGATCCAAAAACTGCTTATCCAACGTGCCCTCGATTGGGGCGCGAAACGGATGGATTGGTATGTTGAAGATCGCAATACGCGCGCCGTTCGAGCGATCCAAGCCCTTGGCGCCGTAAAAGAAGGCGTGTTGCGCGAATATGAGAAATTCGCCGATGGTGAATGGGTCGATGTCGCGGTTCTGTCCATGCTGCGCGATGAGGCCAAGGAAGCGATCCGCCGTCTCAGCCTGATCATGGCCGACTCAGAGGCTTGATTCTTATCCACAGCCGTGCTTTACGCGCGCAACATTCACCGCACTGACAGTACGTGCGCGTTGACCGGGACATGCTCCAAGAGCGGGAGCCCGGCGATGTCCCCCACTCGGCGAAGGCTCGCTCAGTGGGGCGCGACTGCTTTGTGTTGATGGCTTGAGCGCTTATCTATCCCCTATGGACAGATCGGCAAAAGGAGTGACGCGATGTTTGACGCGCTAACAGACCGCCTTGGCGGGGTATTTGACGGATTGCTCGGGCGCGGTGCGCTGACCGAGAAAGACGTGACAGCGGCCCTGCGCGAAATCCGGGTCGCTCTGCTTGAAGCCGATGTCGCGCTACCCGTGGTCAAGGACTTTATCGGCTCGATCAAGGACAAAGCGGTTGGTGAAGATGTCATCCGTTCGGTCAAGCCCGGTCAGCAAGTCGTCAAAATTGTCCATGATGGCCTGGTCGACCTGCTTGGCGGCGAAGAGGCTGAGACGGGCCTGCGCGTCGACAACCCACCTGCCGTCGTGATGATGGCCGGCCTGCAGGGGTCAGGTAAGACGACCACAACTGGCAAGCTCGCCAAACGCCTGGCGGATCGTGACAAGAAAAAAGTCCTCCTCGCCTCGCTCGACACCCGCCGTCCGGCGGCGATGGAACAGCTCGCCATCCTCGCTGATCAATGCGGCGACAATGTTTCCTCCCTCCCGATCATTGCAGGTCAGAGCCCGGCCGAGATTGCCCGTCGCGCGCTGCAAGCCGCGAAGCTGGGCGGCCATGATGTCGTCTTCCTCGACACCGCAGGCCGGACCTCGATTGACGAGCAGATGATGGCTGAGGCGAGCGAGATCGCCAAAATTGCCAATCCGAATGAGACGCTGCTGGTCGCCGACTCTTTGACAGGACAGGACGCAGTCGAGACGGCCAGACGCTTCCATGAGCGCCTGCCGCTGACCGGCCTGATCCTGACCCGGATGGATGGCGATGGCCGCGGTGGTGCGGCGCTCTCCATGCGCGCGGTGACAGGTCTGCCGATCAAATTCCTCGGCACCGGCGAGAAGCTGGACGGGCTCGACGCGTTTGACGCCAAACGCCTCGCGGGTCGTATTCTCGGTCAGGGCGACATTGTCTCGCTGGTCGAAAAAGCTGGCGACCAGATGGACGCCGAAAAAGCTGAGAAGATGGCCAAGAAAATGGCCAAGGGTCAGTTCGATCTGGACGACCTTGCCCAGCAGCTTCAGCAAATGCAGAAAATGGGCGGCCTGGGCGGCATTATGGGCCTCCTGCCCGGCGCCAAGAAAGCCAGACAGGCGCTCGATGCCTCGGGCATGGATGACAAGGTCATCCTGCGCCAGGCGGCCATCATCTCCTCCATGACCAAGAAAGAGCGCGCCAAGCCGGCGCTCCTCAACGCCTCACGCCGCAAGCGGATTGCTGCCGGTGCTGGTGTCACGGTGCAGGACGTCAATCGCGTCTTGAAAATGCACAAGCAGATGGCCGGCATGATGAAGAAAATGTCCAAAGGCGGCATGAAGGGCATGATGAACATGATGGGCCAAGCCGGGGTTTCTCCCGCGGACCTCGCCAAAATGGGCGGCGGCGCGGCGATGCCGGGTGCTGGCGGGGTGCCGAATATTCCCGGTCTGACGGGGGGTAAGAAATGACGCGTATCTCCGCTCCACTCATAGCTGTTCTGTTCGCTATGACTAACGAGTTTGCGCACGCTCAAAATTATGAGCAAGCCATAGCCGAAGAACATCAAGATAAATTCCTGAAGCTCGTGGATTCATTGGTTTACTGCCAAGACAAGTCCATAAATGCACCAGCTGTAAACCAATCTACTTTCACCTCAGTTCATTTTAAAACGGTGTGTGTGCCCGACAGTTTCGGCCCGGTTTACGAGGATGGAATAGAAGCCGGATGTGAAGTGCGGTACAAGATCAGAGCAGACGGCGTTCCCGAAGTACAGGACTCGGTGTGCAGCACTGCATTTCACTCGGATTTTGTTTCAGTCGAAAACGAGCCCCGCAAACTCAGATTTGCTAAAGTACTATATGAGGCCGTGTCGCGAAAAGCTGTTTCGGACTCCCGTTTCGCGATATCAAATGAGTTTGAAGCGGAAACACTTGGAACCTTGGTGCAAGCCTATGAGTTTTTCTATGCCCGAGACGGTGGCCAAAGGTATGAACCCGTCAGCCAAGGTCCGATGGTGAATAGCACAGAGTATGAAGCCACGGAATTGGTAGACGACCCTAAACCCAAGACCTGGGAGGACGAACAATGACCTCCCCCGCCGACCAACTCGCCCAATATCGCGCCAGCATCGACAATCTCGATGCCATCCTGCTGCACACGCTGGCCGAGCGTTTCAAAGTCACCCAGGCCGTCGGCAAGCTGAAAGCCGAGAATGATATGCCCCCGGCCGACAAGGCGCGGGAAGCGCGGCAGATCGAACGCCTGCGCACCCTGGCCGAAGAGAGCAATCTCGACCCGGTCTTTGCTGAAAAGTTTCTGAATTTCATCGTGGCGGAAGTCATCCGTCACCACGAAAAATTGCGGGAGGAGAAATGATGTCCCTGCCCGCCCCTGAGATGCCGAGATACTAGGAGAACACCATGGCCCTCAAAATCCGACTCGCCCGCGGCGGGTCCAAAAAACGCCCTTTCTATAGCGTGGTTGTCGCTGACAGCCGCATGCCGCGTGACGGCCGCTTCATCGAGAAGATCGGCACCTATGACCCGCGCCTGCCCAAGGACAGCGAAAGCCGCGTCCAGATCGATGGCCAGAAAGCCGCGGACTGGATCAAGAAAGGCGCCAAGCCAACCGATCGCGTCGCCCGCTTCCTGAGCAAGATCACGCTCGAAGGCGAAAAAGCACCAGTCTATGGCTGGACCGCTGGCAACAACCCGCAAAAAGGCGAGCCTGGCGACAAGGCCAAGGAGCGGATCGAAGAAAAGGCGGAAAAAGAAACCGCCCGCAAGGAAGCTGAAAAAGAAGCCAAAGCTGCCGCCAAGGCTGAAAAAGAAGCGGCCAAGGAAGCTGCTGCCGCAGAAGCCGCTGCTGAAGAAGCGCCTGCCGAAGAAGCCCCAGCTGAGGAAGCCGCCGCCGAAGAGGCTCCGGCTGAAGAAGAGAAGTCTGAATAGGCTTTTCTTGGTTTGCTTAGAATTGGAAACCCCCAGGCCGTTTGGTCTGGGGTTTTCTTTTGGGAACACTTTCCAAATCGGTAAGAAACCGGCATGCCTGTGTGTCTGGGAGACGCTTCGCCATGCTCAAGACAACACTCGGCCTTCTGCTCATTGGAAGCTTGGTCGGTTGCGCCGAGGTGCAGACCGAAATTACACCACCGGCCCCGAAACAAATCGCGCTCACCTATGATGACGCGCCGCTCGGTGATGGACCCCGCTATACGGGAGCCGAAAGAACCGAGGCGCTGATCGCGCAACTGGCGGAGGCGCAATCCGGCCCGGTCGCGATCTTCGTGACAACCAGAGGGTTCGAACTCGATCAGGGGTCGGAACGAATTGCCGCTTATGCCGCCGCCGGACATTATATTGCCAATCATAGCGATCAGCACATGTGGGGCAGCCGCACCCCGACGGAAGACTATATCGCCGACATTGATCGCGCCGAAGCCCAGTTGGCCAAATTCGACAATCGGCGCCCCTGGTTTCGCTTCCCATTCCTCGACGAAGGCGGTCAGGGTGACGCCAATAGGAGCGGCGAGAAACGCGATGCCTATCGCGCAGCGCTGGCCGAGCGCGGACTAATTAGCGGCTATGTCACAGTCGACACCTATGATTGGCATCTCGACAGCTTGTGGAGCCAGGCCGTTCGAGATGGGCGTGCGATTGATCTGGACGCCTTGTCAGAGGTCTATGTCGATATGGTGGTGGATGCCGCCAATCATTATGATCAGTTGAGTCAGAGGGTCCTCGATCGCCGTCCTGCCCAGGTCTTGTTGTTGCATGAGAATGATTTGGCGGCGACTTTCACCGTCGACATGATCGAAGCCCTGCGCGCGGATGGCTGGGAGATTGTGGATCCTGACTTGGCCTTTGCCGACCCGATTGTGAACCAGATACCCGCCACGCTACACTCTGGCGGCGGCCGTATTTCGGCTCTGGCCATGGATGGTGGCCTGCGCGACTGGGCGACGCTCAGCCATTGGGGGGTCAATCAGACAGAAATCACACGGCGCGCATTCGAAACCGGCGCAATCGAACCCTCAGCCGAACTTGAAACCGCTGAGTGAGGCTCCGCCGCTCAATGCGGATCCCCCAGAAAATCCGCGAACGTATCCATCGCCTGCAAGTCGGCGCGCAAACGGTCTTGTTCTGCCGGCGAGACCAGATCGTTCAGGATGGGTTGCGTCAGGATCAGGTGGCGCACCACTTTTGTGGCGACCGGCATGCCATATTGCAGCGTGTTGGCGCTGACATGCCAGGTCACACCGCGCGGATGCATGAACGCGTTCCGGGCATCCACCAATCGATCAAACGCGTGCCGGTCCGCCGCGCTGAAGGGCAAGGTAAACGGCGCTGGCAATCGGTCTTTGGAGGCCGCGCGCAACAATAGCTCCGTGCCCCCAGCCTGGGCCGGGATGGAATCGCCCGCCCCCCGTAAGGCAATCACCGCGGCCTGCTGCGCCATCAGTACGCCGCCGATGACAACCCAGGGATCATAGGTCTCTTCGGTCACGCACAGGCCAAACCGGGACAGGGTGACGCCGACCGTGTCCAGCAATTGGGTTTCAGGGGTCATTTCGCGCCAATCCAGGGCATTTGGGCCGGAACAAAGACCGCCCGAGTCCCAACAATCATGCGTTTAAACATGGTTAATCCCTCCCGCCATGAACGGAAGAGATTAGCCGGTTTTATTACAGGGTCCAGGGTTAATGGCGCCTCAGGCGTACGATCCGTTCACGCCGCAAAAGCGGCAATGGACTGCCGGGCCGCCGCAATTTTCTCGTCGCCCGTCGACATCAGCTGATCCGCCGCCACAAAGGCCACATCATGAATGCCGAGAAAGCCCAGAACGTGCTTCACATAGGGTGTCGCAAAGTCGATTTCGGAGCCGGACGGTGTGCCGCCGGAGGCAATCACGACATAGGCTTTCTTGCCTTCGAGCAGGCCGACAGGGCCATTCTCTGTGTATTTGAACGTCTTGCGCGCGCGGGCGACCAGGTCAATCCAGGCCTTGAACGCTGCCGGAACGCCGAAATTATAGATCGGGACACCGAGCACGAGCGTGTCTGCCGCCTCGAGTTCGGCGATCAGCGCATCCGAGAGCGCCAGAGTTTCAATCTGCTCAGCGGAGCGCGCATCGTCCGGCGTAAAATTGGCGCCGACCCAGCTTTCCGTCAGCAAAGGCACGGGCGATGCGCCAATATCGCGCGTGACAACCTGTGTATCCGGGCCAGACACCCGGTCGACCACGGCCTGGCTGAGCGAGCGAGACACCGACCCTTCAGACCGGGCTGATGCATTGATATGAAGAATATTGCGGGCCAAAAACGCCTCCTTGATTTGCAACGCAAACAAGATGGGTTTTTGGCCCGCAACCGGACAGAGCTCAATGTCGGCAAACTGTTATGCCGATCTTGTATAATTCAGGCGTGTTAAGATGCGCCTTGATTGATGAGGGTCACCAATTGCGGAATACCCTCGGTTGGAGGACGGGTTTTAAAGCCTTCCTCTTTCTGGACGCCGGCGACTTCTCCGTCGGCTTTGACATAAATGATGGCAGGATGCGGAACGCCATCAAACCGGCTGCCTGCTGGCATCTCGGTATTCCGCAGACCATAGGCATCGATCATCGCGGAATCCGTATCAGACAGCAGCGTATAGCTGAGCGATTTTTCAGCGCTATAGGCGGCGAGAATTTCAGGCGCGTCATAGGTGATCAGGTTGAGCGTCCAGCCCTGGGCTTCCAGGTCTGCCGTCACGGTTTCAAGCTCCAGGGCTTGCGCCTTGCAGTAGGGGCACCAGTCCAAAGATCGGCTAAACACCACCACGGCGCCGTTTTCGCCTGAAATGTCAGCAAAACTTACGGTCTCGCCAGTCGTGGTCACCGCGCTGAAATCAGGCGCCTGTGTCCCGGCTTCCACGCAAACCATCGCCGATGTGTCATCGCCATGATGATCCGCGAATGCGGCGGCGCCGCTCATCATCAGGACGGACGCGGCGAAAACTGATCTTATCATGAAACAACCCTTCTTTTGGTTCATCTGGCCGCGGGCGTAGCCGAAGGGCGATCGCCTGAACAGAGGGCTCACGTCCCTGTGATGATAGTTTGAACAGCGCAAATGAGCGGTTCGGCGCTTTAACGGAGGCCATGATATGCGGGCCCACCAGCAAGATCGGTGCGATACAGACATGGCTGTGAAACATCGCGCTGAACGCAAACCGCCGCCACAAGACTGTGACGGCGGCGGAATAGGAATGCTTAAGCGTTAAGCGAGCGCAGGCTCGAGCTTTTTACAATCCTCGACCAGACCTTTCACAGCCTCGACAGACGCGTGGAACATTTCCTTTTCACCGTCATTGAAGTCGAACTCGATGATTTTTTCTGCACCGTTCGCGCCGATCAAGGTTGGGACACCGACATAGAGCCCGCCAAGACCATACTCGCCATCACACCAGGCCGCAGAGGGCAGGACGCGTTTTTGGTCTTTCAGATAAGACTTCGCCATCGAAATCGCTGATTCTGCCGGGGCATAATAAGCCGAACCGGTCTTCAACAAGGCAACAATCTCGCCGCCGCCTTTACGGGTGCGGTCAACAATCGCGTCGAGTTTCTCCTGGCTCATCCAGCCTTGCTTGACGAGTTCGGTGAGCGGTAGACCGCCAACGGTTGAGTGACGCACCATTGGCACCATGGAATCGCCGTGTCCGGCCAGCGTCCAGGCGTGAATGTCGGCGACGGACACGCCGGTCGCTTCAGACAGGAAATACGCAAACCGGCTGGAATCGAGCACGCCCGCCATGCCGACCACCTTATTCGTCGGCAGGCCGGAGAATTGCTGCAGCGCCCAGACCATGGCGTCGAGCGGGTTGGTAATACAAATGACAAACGCGTTCGGCGCGTGCGCCTTGATGCCGTCGCCGACGGCTTTCATGACTTTCAGGTTGATGCCAAGCAGATCATCACGGCTCATTCCAGGCTTCCGGGCAACTCCGGCGGTCACGATACACACGTCGGCACCGGCAATATCAGTATAATCATTGGCGCCTTTGAGAGCGACCGAACTGTTATAGACCGGGGTCGACTCCGCCAGGTCGAGCGCTTTGCCCTGTGGCAGGCCTTCCGCGATGTCGAACAGGACGACATCGCCGAGCTCTTCCCGCGCCGCCACATGCGCCAAAGTTCCACCAATCATGCCCGATCCGATAAGGGCGATTTTCTTGCGAGCCATCCCGGCCTCCTGTAAAAATTGAGCTTTCCTGGGCCTCCCCTAGCCGAGTGAAGTCGCGGGCGCAATGCAACCATGGTCGCAGGTTAAAATTTGGGCTGGATTTGAGCCGCGAACTCAGCCAAATCAGGCGCCATGATACCGCGCGCTCAAAAATCACCGATCCCTCTTGATATCTGCCATCTGGCCAAAGCGATTGAAATTCTTGGCGATCGCTGGACCCTGCTCATCCTGCGCGGCGCCCTGTTCGGCGTGCGCCGCTTCGATGATTTCCAGAAAGAACTGGAGATTCCGCGCACCGTCCTGTCGGGTCGGCTAAAGAAGCTGGTCGACCATGGGGTTTTGACCAAGCAAGCCTACAAGGAAGACGGCAAACGCGCGCGTCCGGAATATATCCTCACGGAAGCAGGCGAAGCTTTGCGCCCGGTTCTAATGGGGCTCAATCTGTGGGGCGATGAATGGGCCAGCGACGGCGCTCTGCCTGTGATGTCCTTTACACACGCCAAAACGCGCCAAAAAGTGCGACCCGCTTTTGTTGACGAGACAGGTAAGGAAACGAAATTGAGCGAAATGCGCATATCGCTGCGGCGCTGAAAACAGAGTTCGTTCAAATTACTCGCTGGGGCGAAGATGAGTCTCGACAAAATCGGCCACAGCCTGGAGTGTCTCCAGCCGCATTTCCGTGGTTGAAAGCCAATGGTCCGCGCCAGCCAGTTCTAAAAACTGCACCGACTTGTCAGCCGCTTCGAGCGCCGATCGCATTTTTCGACTCTGGCTCAGAGGGACAACCGTATCGTCGCGGCCATGAACAAGCAAAACGGGGGCTTGAAACGTCTCGGCATTTCGCGCCGGTGAGGTCGATCGCAGCATATTCGCATCGGCGCTCAGTTCGCCGATACTGGTTGTCCAATATTCGTAAGAATACCCTCGTGACCCGGTCCTCTGGAGAATATGAGACAGAAAGTCTGGCAAATCGGTCACAGGTGCGATGGCGACGATGCACTGATACATGTCGGGCGCTGTCATGCCGCCTGCCAAGGCGGCATAACCCCCATAACTCGCACCCACGATGCATATGCGTTCGGGATCGACCCAACCCAGCGAAATGAGGGCATCGACGCCTTCATGGATATCCCGCTGCATCGCCTGTCCCCACTCCCCGTGGCCAGCGGCCTCAAACTGGTGCCCAAACCCGCTAGACCCCCTGAAATTCGGCTGGAAGACGAGGTAGCCACGACTGGCAAAATACTGCGCCATCCAGTCAAATCCGAGCTTATCACTCTCGTGCGGACCGCCATGGGGCAGGACGATCAAAGGCAGATTTTCTTCTTCGGACCCAACCGGCCACGTGACGATTGAAGGGATCGTCATACCGTCTGCTGTGCGATATGCGACCGTCTGCGTCTGTCCAACCCATTCAGTTGGAATTTCGTACGCCTTTGCGACGCTGCTGAGTCTTCCGGTGTTGATGTCGAAAATATAGTAACTTCCTGTCTCGCCGCCCCCGGAGACTTTCAGCAAGAATCGACGGAGGTTTGCATTCCAATCGACGATTGCCAGCTGAAAGCCGTCCATTTTTTGCTTGAGGTCGGCGAAAGCGGAGTCGAGATCGGCGTCAAAGAATTCGTATTCCGCTTCCAGACCAGAGAATTCGACGCCGAAAACACGTCGATTATCGTCTGATAGAACTCGATAGACATCGCGCCCTTCCTTTTCAAAAACGGGCGCCGAAACATTGCCTTCAAGATCGAGGCGATAAAGAACGGTTTCGTCGAATGCTTCATTAATCCCAGTCAACAGGATCGCACGCTCATCCAGCGTCATGCCCACCACATTATAAGGCACGCCGCCAATGAAACGCGGATCTTTCGGATCATTTGAGAAAAGCCGCTTCCAGGAGCCACCGGCCTTTGTGTATATGCGATAGACGTTGTCATATGGATTGTAATCTTCACGCGCGATGATTTCACCACTTGCCGATACGATCCAATCCACTGCATCAGGATATTTGGGCTTGCTCCCCGATCCAAGCCGGGCGCTCTGACGATCCCCTTCGAAGACACGTACGCGACCCGTGTCAGGTTTTACCCTGAATACCGTTGAGCCGAACCCGCCAAATCCCGCACGTCCGGTGTTCACCGCGGTGTTCGTGGCCGGATAGGTCAATGCCGGGACAAGAAGTTCGCCACTTTCCTCCAGGACACCAATGACCCGGCTCGCATCCGTCCCCGGAACAACGCCTCTGACCGACCCCAGTAACTGCTCGATTGTCTGCTCTTCCGTGTCATAAACGAATGAAAAGCCGTATTCGAACCTGCCGAGGACATTAAACAGCGTTTCTGTCGCGGAGGCCCGCAGAATGACGTACCGATCCCCGACGAAATCGACCGAAATGGGTTTGAACCCCTCGATCCGGAACCCGGATTGTTGACGCGATACAAAGTCTCGCACAACGACATACTCGCCATCATCGTCATTTCGGAGCAAGGCAACCTTCTGTCCATTATCCGACAAGGCAGCGGATCGGACCGTGGGCACACTGCCATAAACATCGAGACTCGGCTGGGACGATTCAGGCGCTTGAGCTGCAACCATTGGCGACCAACCAAAACAAAAAACCAGAGCTAAAAACAAACGCCGCATTTTGCCCTCCTGCTATTCAATTATAAGCCGTAATCAGTACTTATCACAGGTCATCCAATTTACCTCGTTTGACCCTGAATACTTGCCGGCGAACAAAAATAAATCACGGATGGTCAGGTATCGCTCGCTTTGAAGACAAAGAGTCGCCCGCAGCACGAATCATGTCGAGCTGGCCTTGAGTCTTGCTGACAATAAAAAAGGCGGTTGCTTAGCGCGCCTTACCCCAGACGCGCAATGGATCAAAGGCGCCGGTTTCGGCGGCTTTTTGCAATTGCGCCAGCTGGTCGCCGACGGGGCTGCTGCTGTCGATGACACCGCCGCCATAGATGGCCTGATCGAGTCGGCAAATCCGCTCGAACAGATTTTCGGATCGTTCAACCAGGTCCAGGAAGATATCCGGCAAGCCACGTCCGCGCTGCGCCGTCGCATCAAGTGCCGGGTCTTCGCGGCTGATTCGATATTTGGTTTGCATTGCATCCTCGGGATGCATGTCGCCATCCTTGACCGCTTTTTGCATAACCAGCCAGGACGCCGCCTGCATCAGGCGGGTCGTTAATTCCATGCTCCACGCCGCATAGGTCAGGCTGGCTTCGCGCGGCAGGGTTGATGACAGTTTGCGGCCGGGTCCGTCCAGATAAGAGGCCGTTTCCTCAACCAGAGCCATGCCGTCGACAAAGACTTTTTCAAACACTTTTCCGTCCGTGAAGGACAGGTCAGCGAATTCTGCGGCTGGGTTCCGGGGCTGTTCGGCCATGCTCTTTAGACTTCCAAGGCAATATTCTTATATCAGACTTTAACGCGGGGCTTCCTTAGAAGATCTTAATCACCGCCGCCAAAAAGTGCATCTGCTGCAGATTTATGCGACTGCTTTTTCTGCAATTCAGCCTCACAGGCGGCGATCTCAGCTTTCAATTCCTCGATCCGTTCGAGCAATTCTTCAACCGAAAACCGCTCCAGATCCAGTTTCTTTCCCGGGGTTGGTTCTTCTTCAAACATGGTTTGCCCTTTCCCACTCCGTTTCCGCACCTTTATGTAATCAGGAACACGAAAATGGACAGGAGTGTCAAATGGGCGAAACAATGTGGGCTGTTGTGGTTGAAGAGGATCAACCGCTGAAACTGGGGCAAGTTGAGAAGCCCGAATGCGGTCCGAATGATGTCCTGGTCGAAATCGTGACGGCCGGCCTCAACCGCGCCGATCTGGTGCAGCGCCGCGGCCTGTATCCGCCGCCCCCCGGAGCGTCTGACATTATGGGACTGGAATGCGCCGGCACGATTGTCGCGGTGGGTGGCGCGGTCTCGAGCTGGGCCGTGGGCGATCGCGTTTGCGGGCTGATGGCCGGCGGCGGCTATGCCGAATTTGCTGTCATAGATGAAGGCTCTCTATTCAAGATTCCCGACGGCATGAGCTTTGACGAAGCTGGCGCACTGCCAGAAGTGATGATGACGGTCTGGGCAAATATTTTCGATCGTTGCCAGTTCAAGGCAGGTGAAACCGCGCTTATCCATGGCGGCACCAGTGGCATTGGCACAATGGCCATCCAGATGCTGAAACAGGCCGGTGCAGCGAACATTATGATCACCGCGGGAAGCGCTGAAAAATGCCAGTTTGCCGAAACACTCGGCGCGGATCGGGCGATCAATTATCGCGAAGAGGATTTCGAAGCCGTCGCGCGTGACGCTGGCGGCGCCGATGTCATCCTCGACATGGTCGGCGGTGACTATGTCCAGAAGAATATCTCGATCGCCAAGATTGGCGGTCGGATCGTCAATATTGCCTATATGCAGGGCGCGCAGGTGAATGTGAATCTGATGCCCTTGATGCTGAAGCGCCTTATCCTGACCGGCACGACGCTGCGGGCCCGGCCAAATGATGACAAACAACGCATCAGAGATGCCATCCTGGCCGATTTCTGGCCGGCCGTGCTGTCTGGCGACATCAAACCTGTCATTGATACGACCTACCCCTTTGAGGATGCTGAATCCGCGCAGGCGCATATGGCAAAGGGCGGACATATCGGCAAAATCCTGCTGTCGCGGCAGCAGACTTAGGCTTCCCATACGGAGTGACGCTCGCTATAGTGGCCGCGTTAGGTAATTTCATGCCAGAGACCCTGACCGCCCGAGACCGACGTCTCGGGCGGCTGCATTTCTGGCCCTCGTGCGAAGGAGCCCTCGATGGCCGATATTCTGATGCCAAAGGCCACTGCGGTCTGGTTGATCGACAATACGACACTGACCTTTGATCAGATTGCTGATCTGTGCGGTCTGCACCATCTCGAAGTGAAAGGCATTGCTGATGGCGATGTCGCCGAGAATATGCGCGGTGTTGATCCGATTTCCGGCGGGGAATTGACCCGTGAGGAAATCCAGAAGGGCGAGGAAGATCCGGCCTATCGTCTGAAAACGGCGCCTTCAAAAATCGCGCACATTCCACAACCGAAGCGCAAAGGTGCCCGGTATACCCCCGTGGCGCGCCGGGGCGACAAGCCGGACGCGATTGCCTGGTTTATCCGCAACCACCCGGAAGTGACCGATCCGCAGATCTCGAAACTGATCGGGACAACCAAGGCGACGATTACCAATGTCCGGGACAAGACGCACTGGAACAGCCAGAATATCAAAGCGGTGGACCCGGTCACGCTCGGCCTGTGTTCCCAGATCGAGCTGGATGAGGTGATCACCAAAGCCTCGTCGCGCCGCAAAAAAATGGATGCCGAACGCGCCGCCCAGGAAGAAGGACCAGGTCTCAACCCGGCAGAGGCGGTCGAGACGATTGAGGCGCCGACGGAGCCCACACCATCGGCTGAGGAGCCGTCCGCAGAGGACGTGTTCAGCGCCTTCAAAGACTAGGGTCTTCGCGATCTGACTGACGACAATCTGGAATTCGAACCGTTCGCGTCCGACCCGCGACGGCATGGATGGAGATCGGCATGGGCCGACAAAGAAAACGCAAGGGCGATCCGGTGCATGGCTGGCTCGCCGTCGACAAACCGACAGATGTGACGTCAACGCGAGTCGTTGGCATTCTCAAACGCCTGTTCAATGCGCAAAAAGCGGGGCATGGCGGCACGCTGGACCCATTGGCCGATGGAATCCTGCCTATCGCCTTTGGCGAAGCCACCAAAACCGCGCAATGGGCGATGGATTGCGACAAGGAATATGTCTTCACCATTGAATGGGGCACATCCACCGCCAGCCAGGACAAGGAAGGCGAGATCGTCGCGACCTCTGACAGACGTCCGACGCGGGCCGACATTGAAGCGGTTCTGCCGCAATTTATCGGTGACATTCAACAAGTGCCGCCAAAATTCTCAGCCATCAAGGTCGCGGGTGAGCGGGCTTATGACCTGGCGAGAGACGGCGAGTCCTTTGAAATCCCATCCCGAGAAGTGACTGTTTACGAAGCAGAAATCGCCGATATTCCAGACAATGACCATGTCACGCTGCGCGTTGTATCGGGCAAAGGCTTTTATGTGCGCGCCATGGCCCGCGACCTCGCTCAGGCGCTAGAGGCAGAAGGACATGTCAGCCAGTTGCGCCGGACCCGCGTCGGCGCGCTGGACGAATCCAATGCGATGACGCTCGCCCAACTGGAAGCCCTGGTCGACGACAAGGATGCCCTGATAGAAACGCTGCAACCTCTGGAAGCGGTATTGGATGATGTGCCGATGATTGAAATCGACATGTCAGAGGCGGCAGCGCTGAAACAAGGCCGGGAAATTGTCTTGTTGCCGCACCTGGTGGAGCAATGGCGCAGCGAGACAGATTCCGATCCAGACAACCGGTTGGCCCTCACCCGTACAGACGGCACGGCGATCGCTCTGGGTGAAGTCCGGGCGGGGCGATTCCAACCAAAGAAAGTCTTCCAAATATAACCTATTCACAGGCATTGGGCTTGACCGGCTCAGCCAAAAATTGCACCAGTCCCGCACAGTTTAGGGACGCTGTTTCAAAGAGGTATATTCATGCGCGTAGCAATGATCGGAACCGGCTATGTCGGCCTGGTAAGTGGGGCGTGTTTCGCAGATTTCGGCCATGTCGTAACGTGTGTCGACAAGGATGCGAGCAAGATTGATCGCCTGCACGAGAATATTATGCCGATTTACGAGCCTGGCCTCGACGATCTGGTGGAAAAGAACGTCAAGGAAGAGCGCCTCTTCTTCACCACGGAAGCGAAAGACGCGATCGCGGATGCGGACGCAGTGTTTATCGCCGTGGGCACCCCGTCGCGCCGCGGCGATGGTCATGCCGACCTGTCTTATGTCTATGCGGCCGCCGAAGAGATTGCCGAGCTGATGGACGGGTTTACCGTCATCGTGACCAAGTCGACTGTCCCGGTGGGCACCGGCGACGAAGTCGAAGAGATCATTCGCAAGAAACGCCCGGACGCTGATTTTGCAGTTGTGTCCAACCCGGAATTCCTGCGCGAAGGCGCGGCGATCAAGGATTTCAAAATCCCGGATCGGGTCGTTGTCGGAACCGATCATGAGCGCGCAAAAGAGGTGATGCGTGAACTGTATCGTCCGCTCTTCCTTAACGAGACTCCGATCCTGTTCACTGCGCGGCGCACATCAGAGCTGATCAAGTATGCCGCCAACGCGTTCCTGGCCGTGAAGATCACGTTCATCAATGAAATGGCCGATCTCTGCGAAGCCGTTGGGGCCAATGTTCAGGAAGTGTCTCGCGGGATTGGACTGGATGGCCGGATCGGGCGGAAATTCCTCAATGCTGGTCCTGGCTATGGCGGGTCTTGCTTCCCGAAAGACACATTGGCGCTGACCAAAACCGCCAATGATCACAATTCGCCTGTACGCATCGTCGACACGGTGGTCGAGGTCAATGCGGCACGCAAGAAAGCCATGGCAGATAAAGTCATCAAAGCCATGGGCGGCGATGTTTCCGGCAAGACGATTGCCGTCCTGGGCCTGGCTTTCAAACAGAACACGGATGACATGCGCGATGCGCCAAGCCTGGACATTGTCCCGGCGCTGGTTGCAGCGGGCGCAAAAATCAAAGCCTTTGATCCCGAAGCCATGGAAGAAGCCAAGCACTTGCTGAACGGCATCGACTATTGCGAAAACGCCTATGACGCCGCCGAAGGCGCGGATGCCATGGTCATCGTCACCGAATGGGATCAGTTCCGCGCGCTCGACCTGGAACGGATCAAGGCGGCCTTGAAACAGGACATTGTCGTCGATTTACGCAATATCTACACGCCAGAAGACATGGCCAAACGCGGTTTTGCCTATACGTCGATCGGACGTCCGATCTAAACACACCACACTTACGGAGCCGAAACATGAAGTTCTTTGTCGATACCGCTGATACTGCCGCCATCAAGGAACTTGCGGCCACCGGACTGATTGACGGCGTCACCACGAACCCGTCCCTGATCATGAAATCCGGCCGGGATTTCGCTGAAGTCATCGCCGAGATTTGCGATCTGACAGAAGGTCATGTCAGCGCAGAAGTGGTCGCAACCGAATGGGAAGCCATGGTTGCAGAAGGCAAGAAATTGCAAGCGATTGCCTCAAACGTCGCCGTGAAACTTCCGCTCACCATGGACGGGCTGCGCGCTTGCCGCGAACTGGCAAACATGGGCACAGCGGTGAATGTCACGCTTTGCTTTTCGGCCAATCAGGCCCTGCTCGCGGCCAAGGCCGGAGCGGCTTACATTTCACCCTTTATCGGACGACTGGATGATATCAACGTGGACGGCATGGAGCTGATCGAGGAAATTCGCGTCATCTATGACAATTACATGTTCGAAACTGAAGTCCTCGCCGCCTCCATTCGCAGCGCCAATCATGTTAAGCAATGCGCCCTCGCGGGTGCAGATGTTGCCACGGTGCCGCCAAACGTCCTGACCGGCCTCGCCAATCATCCGCTCACGGATAAAGGCCTGGCAGCCTTCCTCGCCGATGCCGCAAAAGGCGGCGTCAAAGTCTAGGCCGGGCAGGTCCCGCCAGCCTCCTCGATCTCATCCAGGATAAGATCAAGCTGGTCTCCCAGCTCATCCAGATTACGATAGGTCGCGACCATTTCAGGGGTCGCCCCTTCCGCGCGCGCTGCGTCACGAACCGCTTCGAACGCAGCTTCGGCATCCCCCTCATGGTCTGCCATCCGGGTCTCGATAAGCTCAAACGACTCAACCGCCCGGGTGCGTTCATTTTCCGGCAAAACCAGAAGGACGGTGGTCACACAGTCGCAATAGGTGTCAACAGTGAGCCCCGCCCTGACAACACTGTCGCGGACCTGTGGGTCTGCCATGACCGCGTTGCAGGTTGCGTTAAGCGCGGATTCGGGACTTGGCGCGCAGGCCGCCAGGACGACCGCACTGGCCATCAGGCTGAAACTGAGTCTGGTCATGATTGTCCTCCCTTATGAGCGATCAACAAATAAAGAAACGGCGCATCTGTCCAGATGCGCCGCTCTTGAATGGTTTGGTGTGTTGCTAAGCGCCGACCAGAATGGTCTGAGGCTTGCGCTTGTCGAACATTGACCAGACGCCTTCGTCACCGTGCCAGTCGCCCTGCGTCGCGCCCTTTGAATATTCCGTCGCGCGCGCTTCGAAGAAATTCGCATGCTCGACGCCGTTGAGAATCTCAGTGAGCCATGGGATCGGGTGCGTGTCGACGCCATAAATCGGGTCGAGCTTGAGCTGCCCCATCCGCCAGTCGGCGATATAGCGAATGTATTGCTGAATATCTTCGGGCGTCATGCCTTCAACTTCGCCGGCTTCGAAAGCAAGTTCGATAAACTTGTCCTCAAGCTGTACGACCGTTTCGCAGGCTTCGCGGATGCGATTCTTGACCGGTGTGGTCAGCGCCCCGGTCTCAGCCGCAAAGGTATGAAACATTTTCATCATGCCTTCGCAGTGCAGCGACTCGTCGCGCACCGACCAGGACACAATCTGTCCCATGCCCTTCATCTTGTTGAAGCGCGGGAAATTCATCAGCATCGCGAACGAGGCGAACAGTTGCAGCCCCTCGGTGAAGCCTCCGAACACCGCCATGGAGGTCAGAATATCCTCCTCGGTTTCGGTGCCGAACTGACCGAGATAATCATGCTTCGCGGCCATTTCCTCATATTCCATGAAGGCCGAGAATTCGGAATCCGGCATGCCGATCGTTTCCAGCAGCAGCGCGTAAGCCGCGATATGGACGGTTTCCATATTCGAAAAGGCCGACAACATCATGCGCACTTCGACCGGCTTGAAGAGCGGCATATAGTGTTCCATGTAATTGGCGCCGACTTCCACGTCAGATTGCGTAAAGAAGCGGAAAATCTGGGTCAGCAGATTGCGCTCCTTATCATTGAGCTTGTTGACCCAATCCTTGCAATCCTCGCCCAGCGGCACTTCTTCCGGCAACCAGTGCACTTGCTGCTGCAATTTCCAGAAATCATACGCCCAGGCATACCGGAACGGCTTATATGACTTTGACGGCGTCAAAAGTCCTGGAAGTTTCATCATACCATCGGGCATAGCTTTCCCCTGCCTAAATCTCTTCAACACCACATATAGTGTCTGAAGCTGGAACCACACGCAAGATGTATCCTGCAGGAGTGCGGCACTTCTCCACAGCCTGCCCACAGGAAAGCTTTTGTTAACGCCGAATCAGATCATATCCGCTGCAAATGGTATGAAACCTGCGTTTCTAGCCTCAATTATTCGAATTGAGGGTCGAGCGTGCCAAAAAATCATAATAAAATTCAACGCTTGCATCATTTTGATCTCTTACGCGCCGCGATGTTGCTGCTCATCGTTCTGACGCATGCCGCGCACGCCTATGACCCGACCATGCAATGGATCGTCGAATCGCCGGATCAGACCTGGCTGGCCCCGGTCCTTTCCAGCATTCCGGTCTTTTCGATGCCCGGCTTTTTCATGATCTCGTCAATCCTATCCATCTTCCTGATGCGAAAACGCAGCTATCAGGATTGGGCGAAAGGTCGCTTGCTGCGCGTTTGTGTGCCGCTCATCTCCGGCATTTTGATCCTCAGCCCGATCACAATTTACGTGGCCAGCCAAGCGGCACAGTTGAACGCCGCCGGAACCACGTCGTCGCCGTTTACCGGCGATCTGGGGACCGACTTCGCAGTGATCGATCGACGCTGGATCGGGCACCTCTGGTTTCTCTCGACACTTGGAATTTTCACCCTGATTGCCTGGATTGGATTTGCGCGTGGTGTCCTGATGGATGGTTTGGATCGCACAAGCGCGTTTCTGGTCAGGCTGGATGAGAAAATCAACATTTGGTGGACGCTCGTGATCGCTATCGGCGTTTGGACCTTCGGAGCCAAGGCGTTGATGTATGTGATGAAACTGCTGCTCGGATTTGAGCCCGCCCTGATCGCTATTCTCAATGTCGATACGTTGCTCGGTTATTTCCCGCTTTTCACCTTGGGCCTGTTGCTGGGTGTCAGCTCAGATTTGCGCGACCTGATGTTTAAAGTCACGCCGTTTCGGACGATGCTGCTGGTGATCGGATTCGCCATCTATGTTTTGGCCGCCGGCGTGCAGCTTGAGGAATGGCGCCTCGCGCGCAAACTGATCGGCCCCGCCTTGGGCACAGGTATTGCGCTTTTCCTGTTCGGATACCTTGCCGACAAGATCAATAAGCCGAGTCCCCTGGTGAAGCGCATTTCATCCTATTCCTACTCCGTTTACCTGTTGCACTATCCTATCTCGAACGCTCTGGCGCTATTGTTCGCCTCCGTCGCTTTGAATGCGAGCGTCGAATTTCTGATCGTGATCTTTCTGACCTATCTCCTGAGCTTCATCGCTGCTTGGGCAGTCGGACAGATTGGTATCCTGAAATTCATGTTTAATGGAGAGCCGTTCTGGGCCCAGCCACCTGCTGCAAAACAGTCAGAATCAAAGATAGCTGTCGGAACGCGTTAAGCTCCGCTCGCACCCCGAATGATTAGCGTGCGATCGAAATTGATACCGCACCGAAGCGCTGCGGCCCGCTTTGAGCGACAAATTCTTCCGTTCGGTGGACATAGGTGAAGGCAATCTGGACATCGCCCTGATGCAGCGCCACGCCAAGCTGTAGATCGGCGCCAAAGTCGCGGCGATCTTCAATCCGGGCACTGTCGCGAAACAGATTGCCGTCGAGAAACATGTCCCGCGCAATCGCGCGGCCTTCAATCCCCGCGAAGATATAACCGCCAAAGGGCTGTCCTGGCTTGAAAACGCCCGCCCCAGCCAAAGCCGGTCGAATACGCGGCGGACCGAAATCCGAGGACAGGTCCCAGCCTAACCGGGCCATCCCGCCGGCACTGGCATAGGTGCGCACATTGCCCAGGGTGACACCGCCATGCAGGGCATAATCGGTCTCGAGCCGGAACGGCAGGTCCGGTCCCTCGAACTGTCTCAGGCGTTGGGCGGTTATTTCCAGACCGAGTTCATCCTTGAGCTGTGACTCCCATCCGCGCGGTTCAATCGCTTGCAACAGGTCGTGCCAGTTTTCCTGCACAAATTCGCCGCCGGCCGTCGGTCCGACAATGCCGAGATTGACCTGCAAGACATCCTGCACCGTCTGGCCCGGGCCGAGACGGGTTGTGCCCACCACGGTCCCGGATGCATAGAGCCAGGCAGCATAGGGACGATCGGTTGGATCGGGGATTTCGGCCTCAATATCCTCCGGCGTGAAAATCGTATGCGACAGCGCAAAGCCCTGGCGCAATTCGGTGCGATCGAGATCGAGGATTGGTATGCGATTCGCGACCCAGTTGAGGCCGGGCGTCACCCGGTTGGCCGGGCGGACGCGCTCCAGCCGCAAACCGTTCGAATAGTTTCGATCGGTGCCGCCGAACAGATCATTCTCTGATGTCAGCGACCACACACCGACGGGTTCATCTGCAGAATCGCGCCCGCTATCCGGGATTTGCGCGAACGCCGGAGACACAAAAAAAGCCGCCAGGACGGCGGCTCTGATTCCTGATGGAGCAACCATGCGCCTAGCGCTTAATCGTGAATGTCACACCTGCAAAGTCTTCATTCTCACTGGCGCCGAGATTGCGTTCACGATACTCGACTTCGCGGCGAATATAGCTGAAGGACAGCTGACCCAGGCCGCGCTGGATCGAAACACCCGCCTGAATATCGCCAACGGTGACCTTGTCGCGCAGCGCCATGCTGCCGACCGCAACCGCGCGCTCCTGATCCGGTTCCCAGACCAGAGCTTCGCCATCCGCACCGGCGAACAGATACCAGCTGGAGGCCGGATCTTCCCCGCGCTTGTCGAAATTCTGACCGATCCGAACCTCACCCCCGAAACGGCGTGACGCATATGGACCATCGCGCGTAATCTCAACCCGCGGTGCGATGCCGACATCAAATCCGAGACCCGTCTGTTCGGATGATGCCGAGAAGGCCAGTTCAGCGGTCAAACGCCGTTGCTCACGCGGCACCGGTGACAGGCTGGCGCCGGTTCGGTCTGCGGCAACATCGGTCATGATCGCGCTTGAATAGAGACGGCGACTGGTCAGCGGATTGGCGGAATCGATGCCAAATCCGAGATCGGTATTGGCCGGAACCTGAAAGCCGAAATGCCGCGTCGTTTCGGTTTGCGAAAAGGACCCGGAATAGACCAGATTGACGCGCGTGCGCGAGCGCTCGCCGAGCGAGCGGCTGGCCGCGATAATCGTGGCATTGTCAATTTTAGGCCCAATGTTCTCTTGTGCGTGAACACAGGTCTGACATGCCATCGCGGCTATCATTGATGCACTAGCAACAATCATCGATCCCACGCCTTTCATTCAGTCAGCTCCCTGTTTCCCCGAAGCTGACTTATGATCGTTACCCTAACATGAACGATTCGAGCAGGCGAATCCGTTTCGGGTCCCAGATCTTAATCATCTCAGGATCACGAAAATGTGAAAATGCCTGTATTTCTTAGGGTCACAGAGGGAAAAAGGCTCGTGAAACTCAGTTAATCGATGCTAGATTTTTTTTCATCTTTGTTGGATTTTGCGTCTTTTTTGCCACCCTTGTGTCTATCTGGCGCACATTTACGTTGAATTATACTTGAATTAACTAAAAACAGAATCGCCCAACTTGCCGTGAATCAAGCAAAAAGCCCCGCTAAACTAGCGGGGCTCAGCAACGCGAATGAGCGTTCTATTTTACTGGCAAGCCAGGCATTCATCATAATCCGTATTCGGCACTTCCATGCCCGCCATGCTCGCTTCCTTATCATCCGCACCGGCAAAGCTGGCCCGCTGAACAGATTTGGACCGGCAGTAATAGAGCGATTTCACACCTTTTTCCCATGCCGTCCAATGCAGCATGTGCAGGTCCCATTTATTGATATCTGCCGGCAGGAAGACATTCAGCGACTGCGCCTGACAGATATAAGGCGTACGATCGGCCGCATGTTCGATGATCCAGCGCTGATCGATCTCGAATGCCGTCTTGAAGGTCGACTTCTCATGCTCGTCGAGACAATCAAGATGCTGAACGGAGCCCTCATGCTCCAGGATAGACGTCCAGACCTCGTCTGTATTCTCGCCTTTGTTCTCGAGGACTTGCTCAAGATACTTGTTCTTCACGGTGAACGATCCGGACAGGGTCTTGTGCGTGTAGACATTGGCCGGGATCGGCTCGATGCCCGCACTGGTGCCGCCACAAATGATCGAAATAGACGCGGTTGGCGCGACCGCCATTTTGTGACTGAAGCGCGCCATCATGCCAGCTTCAGCCGCATCTTCGCAGGCGCCCCGCTCTTTCGCCAGTTTTACAGACGCGGCGTCCGCGCCCTGGCGAATATGTTTGAACATTTTCTCGTTCCAGACCTTCGCCATCGCGCTTTCCATAGGCAGGTTCAGCGATTGCAGAAAGGAATGGTAGCCCATCAGGCCAAGTCCGACAGAGCGTTCCCGCTTGGCCGAATAGACGGCTCGCGCCATTTCCGGCGGCGCCCGATCAATAAAGTCCTGCAGCACATTGTCGAGGAAGCGATAGACATCTTCCAGGAAGGTTTCGTGCTTGCTCCACTCCATGAATTTTTCAGCATTCAGAGAGGACAGGCAGCACACCGCCGTACGATCTTCACCATTATGGTCGATACCGGTGGGCAGAGTGATCTCAGAGCAAAGGTTGGACTGCGTCACTTTTAGGCCGAGCTGACGCTGGTGCGCCGGCATGGCATTGTTCACGGTATCGGTGAACAGCAAATAGGGTTCGCCCGTCTGGATGCGCAGTTCGAGAATCTTCTGCCAGATCTTGCGCGCATTCACTTTGCGCAAAGGCTCACCGGATTTCGGTGACAGCAAATCGAACTCGTCATCATTCTTGACCGCTTCCATGAAGGCATCGGTGATATTGATGCCATGGTGCAGGTTCAGAGACTTGCGGTTAAAGTCGCCGGACGGTTTCCGGACTTCCAGGAACTCCTCGATTTCCGGGTGGTGGACATCCAGATAGCAGGCCGCCGAGCCGCGCCGAAGCGAGCCCTGGCTGATCGCGAGTGTCAGCGAATCCATTACGCGAATGAACGGAATGATGCCGCTGGTCTGACCGCTCTTGCCGACTTTCTCGCCAATCGAGCGGACATTGCCCCAATAGGTGCCGATGCCGCCGCCATTTGAGGCGAGCCAGACATTCTCGGTCCAGGTGCCAACAATATCGTCCAGGCTGTCACCAACCTGATTCAGGAAGCAGGAGATGGGCAAGCCACGATCGGCGCCGCCATTTGACAGAACCGGGGTCGCCGGCATGAACCAGAGTTTCGACATATAGTCGTAGAGGCGCTGAGCATGATCGGCATCATCGGCAAACGCTTCCGAGACGCGGGCGAACATATCCTGATAGGACTCGCCAGGCAGCAAATAACGATCTTCCAGCGTCACTTTACCAAACTCGGTTAGCAGCGAATCGCGTGACCGATCCATCTGTACGCTTGGCACGACTCGCAGTTCGGGAGCGCCGGATTGCGCATCCTGATTTGGAACCGCTTTCGCGAGTGTTGCTTCGTTGGTGCCTGCCATATTGTCTTACCCCTTGCAAAAGGCCCATCACATATAGGAATGAATCAGAACAACCGCCATATGCAGTGTTTCAAATCAGCCCTCACACAACATATTGTGCCTGTAAGGTTAACGAGAGGTCAACAGGGTCCGTCGCAGAATTGTCATTTTGGCGGTGGATAATTGATTAATGGCACGTTAATTTTCGCTCCCCATGCCCGTACCTATTAGGGGATCGACCGCACTGGTTTTGCTGCAAAAATATAGGTTACCAGGTGGCTTGAATTTTTTAACGAATTGATCTTTCCGCGGATTGAATCATCGCTCACACAACGCCCAGTAGTTTTCCTGGCGATTTCGACGCGAAATGGGCGACCTACTATATGTAGTAGGTTGAGCATAAGCGAGCACCAGACCTGTTATCCCACGCCCAGTTCCCGATCATCCCGGCCTTGAGCCGGGACCTCGTTCAGCGAGTCCCGACCGAGATTGCCAGAGATTCCGGGTCGCGCTCCGCGTGCCCGGGACGGTCGGAAAGTGATTCGGAAAAACGAATCACTCTTCGACATCTGGAAATGCCCGCGCGATTTTCTGGTTCCACTCATATAGCGCTTCCCAGTTCTCACCGGCATTGCTCATCAGGCCGAGGCGGACGATGACCAGGTCCTTGCTCGGCACGACCCAGATCGTCTGGCCCTCATGCCCGCCCGCATGGAAGGCGTCCCAGGGCGGCGAATCGGCATTTTGCGGATGCGAGCGCGCTTCGCTATAGGCCGTGATCCACCACCCGGCGCCATAGATATTGGCATTTTCGGCTGGCGTCTTGGTCCGGGCGAAGTCGACCCATCCTTCGGGGAGCAGACGTTCATCCTCCCAGACCCCATCGCGGAGATAGAGATAGCCGAACTTGGCGAAGTCGCGGGCGGACGCCCAGACGAGGGAGCCGCCGAGGAATGTGCCGGCGGCGTCGAATTCGGGTTGGGCGTCCATGCCAATCGGTTCAAACAAGCCTATATGCAATAGATTTCTCATATCTCGCGTCTCAAGATTGAGAGCGCTCAAATCGAGCCCCGTATCGGAGTCCAAAGCCTGACGGCGACCATCCGATTCGACTTCGAAAAACACGCCAACGCGAAACCAGGACGCAACCGATTCTTGAAGCGCCCAACTCACCAAATGAAACGCCGCGGTAGAGTAATTCCAATGCGTACCTGGCTCATGGAGCGGCGGCAATTCCGCCTCCACGTAGGCCAGCACATCATACTTGCCGCGCCCGTACATCATGTTCACGACATCATTGTCCGCGAGCCCGGTCGCATTGATCTCTTTATAATCAAGCCCGTCCGTCATGGTCAGCCATTGCCGCCAGGTGATCGCTGCACGCGGGTCGTCTGCCTCGAACGGTGTTGGCATCGGGGCGTCGATGTCTTCGATCAGTCCCAGATGCACGGCCCGTCCGACCAGGGCCTGCGTGATCGATTTTGCCATCGACCAGGAGACTTGTTTCGTCGTCGGGCCGAACCCGTCGCGATACGCTTCCGCGACCAGGCGCCCCTGATGGATGATGACGACGGCGCGCGTCTCCCCCATCGTGTCGGCTTTCTCGCCAGCCATGACTGTGGCGATAAGATCATCGACGAGCGACGCAGTATCCGCAGGCATATCGCCGTCCTCCCAACCCCCCGTTGGCCAGGCAACATCGTTCGGATGGGGTTGGAGTGGATATAGGTGCGCGCCTTTAAACGCGGCATCGCAATCGATCGGCAATCCCCCGATGATGACGAGCGATTTACATTCGGCAAGGTCACTCTTCAGGTCGATTTCAGATTGGGCGTGCGCGGCATGAGCGAAGAGAAGCAACACGCCCATCCCCGCGAAGGCGGGGATCCCTTGCCAAAAACGTCTGAACGTGCGGCACCCGATCCCCGCCTTCGCGGGGATGAGCGGATTGATTCGCATCTTGTGCCGCACCAGCACCTCCCATAGTCTGGCGACAACCTTAGAGGCAGGATGTGAAACCCGTCAAAGCTCTTCTGATCGCAGCGCTCGTCCTCATTGTTATCGGCGGCGCCGTTTGGCAATTCTGGCTCAAACAACAGGTTGCCTTCGCCCAGGTGGCAACCGCGTACGGCGCTAAGCAAGTCTGCTCCTGTCGGTTCGTGGCAGAGCGGGAGTTCGACTCCTGCCTCGGCGACTTCACGACGGATGTCAGCGCCGTCTCGTTCAAGGTCACGTCCAGCCGGGTCACCGAGGACGGCACGAAAACGGCCAATGATGGCGTCACGGCGAGCGTGATGGCTGGCCTGATTAAAAATCACGCCCGGTTCGAACCGGGCCTTGGATGTACGGTGGTGAAACCATGAAACAAATCTTATTCAGTGCGATCTTACTCACGGGCTGCGCGCTCAGCAGCCAGGCCGACGAAGCTGCGGCGCCGACGCTCGATTGGTTGACTGGCTGCTGGCAAAGCGAAGATGGGACCTCGCGAGAGGTCTGGTCACAATCGGAAGATGGGTACTTTTTTGGATACGCGCTCGTTTTGAACGAGGGCAAAGTCGTCTTCTTTGAACAGATGCGGATCGATCCTGGCGCGGCGCCGACCTTTCAGGCCTATCCGCGCGGTGCCGGCCCGTCCGGGTTCCCCGCCGTCGCGGTCACAAATGCCAGCGTCACCTTTGCCAATCCCGACCACGATTATCCGCAAAAGATCACATATACCCGCGAGGGAGATGCGCTGAATGCCGTCATTTCTCTGATCGATGATACGCAGCAAGGCACCTTCAATTTCATGCCCTGCCCCGCCGACGCGTCCTGAGCGGTTCACAGTTTCAGTGATCACGCCGCTTTACGCGACTCGTCGCGAACTTTAGGAAATAGGCATCGTCATTGGGGGCGATGAGGAGCGGCTTATGCGCATCATGATCGTAACAGACGCCTGGGAACCACAGGTGAATGGCGTTGTGCGCACCATGCAGCGCGTGATTGCGGAGCTTGAAGCGGACGGGCACGAATTCGATATCATTCATCCCGGCGACGGCTTCAACACGATGCCGCTGCCCACCTATCCCGAGATCAAGCTGGCTTTGTTCGCGGAGCGCCGGATCAAGGAGCGATTCGAGGCTTTCGAGCCGGATGCCGTCCATATTGTCACCGAAGGCACGCTGGGCATGGCCGGTCGCAAAATGTGTCTGAAGATCAAACATCCCTTCTCGACCGCCTATCACACCCGCTTCCCGGAATATGTCTCGGCGCGGATGCCGATCCCGACCGCCGCGGGCTATAGTTTCGTGCGCTGGTTTCACAAATATTCCGGCAAGGTCATGGTGCCGACGCCGAGCATGGTCGAAGAACTCGAGGCGAAGCGATTCATCAACCTCGTCGCCTGGACGCGCGGCGTCGACACGGATCTGTTCCATCCAAGCCGCCGGATCGAGGAAGGCGCCGCAGATGATCCCTTCCCGGGCCTGCCACGTCCCATCTTCCTGAACGTCGGTCGGGTCGCGGTTGAGAAGAATATCGAAGCCTTTGTCGAACTCGACCTGCCCGGCTCACGCGTCGTCGTTGGCGACGGACCGGCGCTGGACTCGCTGAAAAAGAAGTATCCCGACGTCCACTTTCTCGGCGCCCGCTTCGGAGAGGACCTGGCCAATTATTATGCCAGCGCCGATGTGTTTGTGTTTCCAAGCCTGACCGACACGTTCGGCCTAGTGGTGCTGGAGGCGATGTCGTCCGGCACGCCGGTCGCTGCGTATGAAGCCACCGGGCCGAAGGACGTTATTCCTGGATCCAATGCCGGCACGATCACGCCGATTGACGGCGACCTGGCCGGCGGGGCGCGAAACTGCCTCGATCTGGACCGCGAGACCTGCCGCACCTATGCCGAAGGCTATAGCTGGAACTCGGTGGCCGTGGCCTTCCTCGAAAACCTTCAACCCTTGCCAACGCCAGAGCGCCGACGGTTCTGGCAGAAGCTGCGCCGCAAGAAGAAGACCTGGATCGACTGGGAACAATTCACGGACTGGATGAACCAGCCCGACGACGCCAATAAGAAAGAGTAATGCGATGACCTGGGAGACCGGCTTTTCTGTAATCAACCTCCTCGTCTTACCGGCCTGGGCCCTGCTGGTCTTCCTGCCACGCGCCCGGATCACGCAGGCGGCGGTGCATTCCATGCTGTATCCAGTCATACTCGGCGCGATTTACGGCACGCTGCTGGTCGCGGCGATGGGGTTTGGCGTTTCGGATCCGGATGCCGGTTTTACCTTTGCCGGTGTCCAGGCTCTGTTCGACCACCCGAATGGGGTCATCATTGGCTGGAGCCATTACCTCGTCTTCGACCTGTTCGTCGGCGCCTGGATTGCGCGCGATGCGCAGCGTCTGGAGATTGCGCATTGGCAGACCATACCCTGCGTGCTCGGATCCTTTCTGTTCGGGCCCGTCGGGCTGCTGCTTTACGCGCTGCTCCGCCTGATAAAAGGCAAGGGATTCTCCCTATTCGAGACCTGAATGAAGAGGAAATCTCCTCTAAGGTGTAGTGGCTCTTAACTGACAGCGTAATCAGATGCGGTGCGCGCCTAAACCGCGCTGGACTGGCCTTGAACTTGCGTCTAAAGACGCCACGAAATCAATATCTTGGCAAAAGAGGTTTTTCATGGCTGTTCGCGTCGCAATTAATGGGTTTGGCCGCATTGGCCGCCTGGTCCTTCGTTCCATCATTGAACATGATCGCAAGGACATTGAAGTCGTCGCGATCAATGATCTCGGTCCGGTCGAGACCAATGCCCACTTGCTGCAATATGACACCGTCCACGGCAAGCTGAACGAAGAGGTCTCTGTCGATGGCGACATGATCCGCGTCGGCGACCGCGCCTTCAAGTGCACCGCGATCCGTAATCCGGCCGAATTGCCGCATGGCGATATGGGCGTCGACATTGCGTTTGAATGTACCGGCATCTTCGCCTCTAAGGAAAAGGCGGCCGCCCACCTCGAAGCCGGCGCCAAGCGCGTTCTGGTCTCTGCGCCGGCCACCAATGCTGACAAAACAATTGTGTATGGTGTGAACCATGACACGCTGAGCGCAGACGATCTCGTCGTCTCCAACGCGTCCTGCACCACCAATTGCTTGTCGCCCGTCGCCAAAGTCCTGAATGACACAGTCGGTATTGAGCGCGGATACATGACGACCGTCCACGCCTATACGGGCGACCAGCCGACCCTCGATCGGATGCACAAAGACCTCTACCGTGCCCGCGCCGCGGCGAGCTCGATGATCCCGACCTCTACCGGCGCCGCGAAAGCCGTGGGCCTGGTCCTGCCAGAACTCGCGGGCAAGCTGAACGGATCTGCCGTGCGCGTCCCGACGCCAAACGTCTCCATGATCGACCTGGTCTTTGATGCCGGGCGCGAGACATCTGTTGAGGAAGTCAATGCTGCGATCAAGGCAGCTGCTGATGGTCCCATGAAAGGCGTGCTCGGCTATTCCGAAAAGCCACTGGTCTCGGCGGATTTCAACCATGACCCGCACAGTTCGACCTTTGCCGCCGATGGCACCAATGTCACCGAGGGCACGCTGGTCCGCGTCCTCAGCTGGTATGACAATGAGTGGGGCTTTGCCACACGCATGAGCGATACCGCGCTGCACATGTCGAAATTCCTGTAAGCGGACATTACAGAATGGCCGACTTCAAGACGCTCGACGATATGGACCTGGCTGGCAAGGTCGTCGTCACAAGGATCGATATCAATGTCCCGGTCGAAGACGGCCAGGTCACCGATACGACCCGGATTGATAAAGTCGCGCCTACGATTCTGAAAATTCTCGAACTGGGCGGCAAGCCGGTCTTGCTCGCCCATTTCGGGCGTCCGAAAGGCCAGCCCAATCCGGACATGTCCTTGCGCATCACTGTGCCGTCGCTGGAGGCGGCGCTCGGTCGTTCCGTGACCTTTGTTGAGCGTCCGGACCGCGCCGCAATTGATGCCGCACCGGGCGATGCGGTCATCCTGGTGGAAAATACCCGCTTCACCGCGATGGAAGAAGCCAATGACCCGCAAATGGCCGGATTCCTGGCCTCGCTGGGCGATGTCTATTGCAATGATGCCTTCTCGGCCGCGCACCGCGCGCATGCCTCGACCGAAGGGGTCGCGCGCTTGCTGCCCGCCTGTGCTGGCCTGCTAATGGAAGCTGAGCTGAAGGCGCTGGACGCCGCCCTTGGCAATCCGAACAAGCCCGTGCTGGCCGTGGTTGGCGGCGCCAAGGTGAGTTCGAAAATCGACTTGCTCAAGAATCTGGTTTCGAAAGTCGACGCGCTGGCGATTGGCGGCGGCATGGCCAATACGTTTCTCGCCGCGCGCGGCTATAGCGTCGGCAAATCGCTGTGCGAGCACGACCTGACCGATACGGCGAAACAGATTGAAGCCAATGCGAAAGCTGCGGGCTGCGATATCCTGCTGCCAATGGATCTGGTCGTCGCCAGGGATTTCGCGGCGAACGCCCCCCACCGCACTTGCGGTCTCGGCGAGGTATCAGACGATGAAATGATCCTGGATGCCGGGCCGCAAACCGTGGCGATCCTGGCCTCAGCGCTCGATGTTGCAAACACGCTGGTCTGGAATGGACCCCTCGGCGCCTTTGAATTGACCCCGTTTGACACAGCCACCGTCCAGGCTGCGCAAGCGGCGGGCACGCGCTGCAAGTCCGGCGCTTTGATTGCAGTTGCCGGTGGCGGTGACACCGTTGCTGCGCTAAACCATGCGCATGTGGCGCAAGACTTTACCCATATCTCCACCGCAGGTGGCGCGTTTCTTGAATGGATGGAAGGCAAACCCCTTCCGGGAGTCGAGGCGCTAAAAGGCCAATAAATGACATCAGAATTCTTCTTCCGCTGGCCAGTCAAAACCGCGGAAGCAGAGGCCACCGAAAAGACAGCGGTGTCAGTTTCAATTTCAATCAATTCCAACCGGCTGATCGCAAAACGCGTTCAGCCTTTTTTCTATCTTGAGAGGGACCTTTAGATGGTTAATCAACACATGACTCAGCAGGCCGCAGAAAAAGCCGGCTTTGTCGCCGCTTTGGATCAGTCGGGGGGCTCGACGCCTAAAGCGCTGAAACTTTATGGCATCACAGACGAAGCCTGGGCGAGCGATGAAGAAATGTTCGGCCTGATCCATGACATGCGCGCGCGCATCGTCAAATCACCGGCCTTTACCGGCGACAAGGTGATGGGGGCGATCCTGTTCGAACGCACCATGGACGGTGAGATTGATGGCGTGCCTACAGCGACGTATCTTTGGGAACAGCGCGGGGTGGTGCCGTTCCTGAAAGTCGACAAGGGCCTCGCCCCTGAAGCCAATGGCGTTCAGATCATGAACCCGATGCCGGAGCTCGATGCCCTGCTGTCGCGCGCCGTTGAGAAAGGTATTTTCGGCACCAAAATGCGGTCGGTGATCCATGCCGCCAATGCCGAAGGAATTGCCGCCAATGTCGCGCAGCAATTTGAAGTCGGCCTGCAAATCCTCAGCCATGGTCTGGTGCCGATCATTGAGCCGGAAGTGAATATCACAATCGCTGACAAGGCTGAGGCAGAAGACCTTCTGCTCGCCGAGATCACCAAACAGCTCGACACGGTGCCTGCCGACAAGCAAGTCATGTTGAAACTGTCCCTGCCGGAAAAAGCCAACCAGTACAAAACCCTGGTGGAGCATCCCCGGGTGATGCGCGTGGTGGCCCTGTCAGGCGGTTATAGCCGCGAAGAAGCCAATCACCGTCTGTGTCAGAATACCGGCATGATTGCGAGCTTCTCACGCGCGCTGACGGAGGGTCTGTCGGCCAATCAGACCGACGCAGATTTCGACCATCAGCTTGCCGACACGATTGACAGCATCTTTGATGCGTCTTGCGCGGGATAAACGCGACAGAACTTTGTTTTGAAAAGGCGGCTCTCGCGAGCCGCCTTTTTTGTGCGACCAACCTCATTCGGGTGGAACGATATTTGACGCATGTGGGCGCGCCTCCCAAAAAGAACGCATGGAACAAAAATCTCTGACATGGCGGCTGGTCCATACCGGCCTTTTATCCGGCGGCATGAGCGCTTTGGTCGCCCTGATCGTGACCATGGTGAATACAGGTGTGGATTGGGGGCTGGGTCAGCGCTGGCTCGTGGCCTGGTGTCTGGCCTATCCGGTCGCCTGGTTTGCCGCTCTGATCTGGGGGCCGAGCGCCCGGATGCTGACCAATTGGCTGCTTGGAGAGACGCCAAAATCTTGACGAACCCTGCCTGTTCGGCGCAAACCGTCCCATCATGTCTGAACCGCAACGCGAACGTCCGCGCCTTTATCTGATCACACCGCCTCAAATCGAGGACGTCCCGGCCTTTGTCGATTTGTTCCGCGCCGCTGTTCAGGGCGGCGACGTGGCCAGTCTGCAGGTTCGGGTGAAGACGGGCGACGGGATCGATACCGCGAAGACACGCGAAGTGGCACAAGCGGTCAAACGGATCTGCGCCGCGGAACATATTGCCCTGATCATCAATGACAGCCCGCAACTGGCGCGCGCCCTGGAAGTCGATGGCGTCCATCTCGGTCTGGAGGATATGGATATTGCCGAGGCGCGGGAGCTGGTCGGCCCGGATATGATTATCGGCGCAACGTGCAAGAATTCGCGCCACCAAGCGATGATCGCGGGCGAGGCCGGGGCGGACTATGTGGCGTTTGGCGCATTCCACCCGACGGCGACCAAAGCGGGTACGACGCCTGCCGAACCTGAAATTTTGACCTGGTGTCAGATGTTCCTGACGCTGCCCTGTGCTGCCATTGGTGGCATCACTTTGGAAAATGCCGGCCCCCTGATTTCAGCCGGTGCAGATTTTCTCGCCGTTTCGAGCGGGGTCTGGGACCACAATGATGGCCCGGCCGCCGCGGTTGCGATGTTCAATCGCGTGATCGACGAGGCGATGGCAACGTCAAAGATCTAATCGGCTTTTGGCGGTGGCGCCGCGCGCCCCGTAACCTGGTCGTGCAGCGATTTGTCCATTCGGAACTGAGCCAAAACAAACTCCGCCACGACGCGCAAAATGAGCAGCGCGATGATCGCCTTGACCGGCGTCGTGATCATTCCCCAAAGCGCACGGTCCCAGTCATTGTCCAAAAAGGTCAACCAGAACCAGAACTGTCGAACCGCCTGCCAAAGAATACCGATAATCCCGGCCCAGAACAGGAACCGTACCAAGGTTTCGCCCATCGGCTTTTCGAAACTCAAATATCTAGACAGAATTCCCATCTGCTGCCCTCCTTTAAAATGTGTCGGACCATAAAACCCCAAGCCCGTACGCCTGTCCACAAAACTTGACCAAACCGCCCGTCACCGCTACGCCGCGCGCTCTACTGATGAGGACATCACATGGCCAAAATCAACGGCAACGAAATCAAGCCCAATATGGTGATTGAGTATAATGGCAGCGTCTGGCGCGCGATGAAATGTAATCACGTCAAGCCGGGCAAAGGCGGCGCTTTCAATCAGGTTGAAATGCGCAACCTGTTCAATGGCTCAAAAGCCAATGAGCGGTTTCGTGCCAATGAGACCGTCGAACGCGTACGGCTCGAGCAGAAGGATTTCCAGTTCCTCTATGATGCCGGCGAAGCCTATGCCTTCATGGACCAGGAATCGTTTGAGCAAATCGAATTGCAAAAAGATTTTGTCGGCGACGATGGTGACTTCCTGCAGGATGGCATGACCGTCGAAATCGAATTCTATGGCGAGACACCAATTGGAGTCGCCCTGCCACAGCAAGTGACACTGACAGTTGAAGAGACCGAACCCGTCGTCAAAGGTCAGACGGCCGCCAACAGTTTCAAGCCGGCGACGTGCGACAATGGTGTCCGCGTCACCGTCCCGCCCTTTATCGGGGTCGGCGAACGGATCGTGGTTCAGACCGAAGACCGCACCTATCTGCGCCGCGCTGACTAAAGGCAACACGCACAATGTCGAAACCTTCCGCGCTTGGTAATGTCATCATCGAAGCGGCTCGCAAGGCGGGTCGTTCTCTGGCCCGCGATTTTGGTGAAGTCGAATTTCTCCAGGTCTCCAAGAAGGGGCCAGCGGACTTTGTGTCCAATGCCGATCATCGCGCCGAAGACATTATCTATGAACATCTGAGCAAGGCCCGGCCGGGCTATGGCTTTGTGATGGAAGAGCGCGGCATAGTCGAGGGCTCTGACAAGACCAATCGTTTCATTGTCGATCCGCTGGATGGCACCCTGAATTTCCTCCACGGACAGCCGCATTATGCGGTTTCTATTGCGCTTGAGCGTGAGGGTCAGCTCTTCGCTGGCGTCGTCTATGATGTCGCCAAGAATGAGATCTTCCGACCTGCGACACGTAATTTGCGTTGGCCGAGCCAGGCGCCGCGCCCGGTCTCGCCCCAGAAGATCT
>JBCBBC010000026.1:0-43824 GCA_038532145.1 Pseudomonadota bacterium
AAAGACAGCATCCACGGCGCGTCCGGCTTCAGCCTGCGACATGCCAGCAGAGTCTGCCACTGCTTTGGTCAGTTCACCCTTGTTCATTGGGTTCTCCCTTAGTTCAACGGCGGAAGTTGCCGTTGCGGGCATTGTTCATGATTCGATTTGCCCGTGAATCCCGAAAACCCAATAAATACGGGCGATTCAGCCTTATTTGGCCAAAATCCACCCTTCTTCACAGGTAATTTCGGCAATTTCGCTACCTGAAAGTGTATCTGGAGGACCAAAAGCGTCTGCCAAATCGCCTGCCGAATCGAGTGATTCGAGGTGTTTTGAGAGGATTCTGACCTGCGCTTGATCGAGGATTTCACCCGTTTTTGGGGTGATCTGGACCGTGCTGGGATAGACTTCTGCGAACACACAGGAGACCTCCGCGAGGTCCTTTGTTTGCAGGGCTTTGAACCCTGTTTCGAACGGCCAGATGCGGGCGACGGGGATCTGCTGGCGAAGATATTGAACCGTCGGAATGCCGAGCAAAGCCTGCGACCCGACTGCACCGGCACCAAGCAATTGCCAGACGGATTTCGGATGCGCCTTGAAATTCGACTTGATCCAGGCCTCCGCCTTGCGGTGTTCCGGGAGAGAATTTGGGGCAGAAAAATCGCCTTTCTTCATGGCCAGGGTTGGCGTTTGCCGACTTTTTGGCGTGCCCCAGAATGGATGCGGTCTCTGAGAGATCGCCTTGTTTAAATTGGCCGCGATCTCAAAACGGGTGTTCGAATTGTCCTCCCGCTCTTCTACGTTGGCGGACAGATGGCCATACATCGCGCGCCAAGGCGCTTGGTTGGCCTGTGGCAAATTCGCCGCCGCGGCGGTGCCCGCCGGATAGCCAAACGCGAAATCGAACCCGACTAACACTTTGTCCCCGCGGGTCACGAGCTTCTCGATGAGGTCTTTCAAGACTTGCCGCGCCGCGAGCCGAGTTGTCGGGTTCTGGCTTGAAAATCGAGTTGCTCCACCTGCCGTCCGCGTAAGCGTCCCGATCCAGATCGAGTTTGCCCCGCTTGTCGGTTTGGCCGCCGCACTCCAGTCGACAATCACATAAGCATCAAACAGCCGCGGCATGACCTAGAATGTCACGCCGGCCAACGGTTCCAGTCGCTTGCAAATGGCTTCGGTTTCCGCATGCTCATCGCGCACACTGGCTAAAGCTGCCTCGCGCGCATTACGTAAGGACTCTAGCTCCGCAATCATCGTTTGGCGCTGTTCCAAACTGACATAATTTTCCGATTGAAGGTCTTTCTCAAGGCTCGCAATGTCTTTGCAATTGTCGATCACAGCGTTGAGCGGAACCATCTCTGTCAAGAAATGTTTGTGAATCACGCGGCGCAATTCCATGTCGCGAATCTCGAACAGGCGTTCGCGGTTTCGCTCATAGATCGCGGCTTCGTTGAGCGCAGTTTCGAATAATCGCCGGCTGACGTCGCCCCAGCGGTCGCCGATACCCAGCGAATTGAAGGCCCGATCCAGAACCAGATCGACCGAGGCCAGGATTTCCCCGAAAAACCGGGCGGCATCGCGCTCACGCCGCTTCTGGCCGAGCCGGTCCTGCACCAATTCAGCCACCAGGGCTCCACCCGTTGCCAATAGCGCGCCAATCACCACCGCCAGGAGCGTGTCGAGATTGTCGATATAGTCAAACACGCTGTTGCGCATGGCGGTGAAGCTCTTGGTTTATCAGGCTCTTAGCTGAGCTTGACGAGCATCTTGCCTTTATTTTGACCCGAGAAAAGCCCCATGAAGGCGTTTGGCGCATTATCGATGCCTTCCATGACCGTCTCTTCGAACTTCATCTGTCCACCCGTAATCCAGGTGACCATATCGCGCTGGAAGTCTGGCAGCATGTCCGCATGGGTCGATACGATGAAGCCGCGGATTTGCAATTGCTTGCCGACAATCTGGATGACATTGTTCGGGCCGGGACGCGGTTCGGTATCATTATATTGAGAGATCATGCCGCAAATCGCCATGCGGGCGAATGGACGCGAGCATTCAATCGCGGCTTGGAAATGATCGCCGCCGACATTGTCGAAATAGACATCAATGCCCTTTGGTGCAGCCGCGCGAAGGGCGGCGAGCAGGCCTTCATAGTCACCGGCCGCGCGATAATCGACACATTCATCAGCGCCGATTGACTTGACCAGGGCGCACTTTTCGGCACCGCCTGCGGATCCGATCACGGTGCAGCCCTTGATCTTGGCGATCTGCACGACCGCCGAGCCGACCGCACCGGCAGCCCCGGACACAAAGACAACATCGCCTTCCTTCAATTCGGCGACCCGCAAAATGCCCGCATAAGCTGTCAGGCCTGGCATCCCGACAATGCCGAGGAAAGCGCTATCCGGCAGGCCTGTGTCGCCCGGCAGTTTCTGCGCCATGACGGCTTCTGGAGCGGCGGTCCAGGCTTCGCGCCAGCCGGCCATGGATTGGACCAGATCACCTTCGGCATAATCCGGATGGCTGGAAGCGGTCACACGTCCGACCGCGCCGCCCTGCAGGACTTCACCGATCTGGAAAGGCGGCACATAGCTTTCACGGTCATACATCCGGCCGCGCATATAGGGGTCGACCGACATCCATGTATTGCGGACCTGGATCTGTCCGTCTGCGGGGGCCGGGGCGTCATTGCTGACTTTGCCGAAATCGTCGGCCTGGGGCTCCCCAACGGGGCGTTTGGCAAGGGTCCAATCAGTAGATGAAATGGCGGGCATGGGTTCGTCCTTCCTGAATTTTGCCATGATATGGGGACGCTTCCGCGCCGGAAGCAAAGGGGGGCTTGTAAGAATTCGCAATGCCTTTTGATGGACCTTACAGCAATGTTCAGTTGCACGGGACTCAGGCTAAGTGCGATGGAGCGATGCAATTGTGGAGTAAGGTAATGGCAGGTCTGAAAACCGGACTGGTCGGGGCAGGGGTCTTTGGCGGCTATCATGCCGGCAAGATTGCCGAGGCGGACAAGACAGACTTTGTTGGCGTTTACGATCCGGACGCAGCCCGATGTGCCGCGCTGGCAGACATGCACGCTGTTACGGCCTGGACCGCTCAAGCGGACCTCTTTGAGGCCTGTGATGCCATTCTCGTCGCTTGCCCCGCAACCTATCATGAGGCCGCCGTCCGCGCCGCTTTGGGGGCCAATTGCCACGTCATGGTCGAAAAACCGCTGGCACTGACCGGAGCGGCGGCTGATGCCTTGGCGGATCTGGCAGAGGCCAATGGCCTGGTTCTGCAGGTCGGACATCAGGAACGATTTGTGTTGGACGCCATGGGTTTGTTCGAAATTCCTGAAACGCCGACTCAGATCGAAGCCTGGCGGATGGGTCCCCCCGCGCCGGATGGTCGGGCGGGCGATGTCTCTGTCATCTGGGATCTGATGACCCATGATCTCGACATGGTCGGCAAGCTAATGGGCCCAGCCCTGGCGGTGGAAGCAACCGGGCGTCGCGCCCATACCGACCATATTGATGAGTCGACCGCGATTCTGAATTTCGCCGTCGGTCGCGCTGAAGTCACGGCCAGCCGCTGTCATATCGAACGCGATCGCCGCATGGTCCTGACCTATCCATCCGGCACGATCGCGATCAATTTTCTGACGCGGGAGATTGAGAACACAACGCCATTTTTCGTCACCGCTGACGTTTCGGACACGCTGCCTGATCCATTGGGCGCGGCGGATGAATCCTTTTTTGCGAGTGCGCGTGGGGAGCGCGCTTGCGCCATTCCAGGGCGCGAAGCGGCTCTGGCTGTTCACATGGCCGAGCAAGCAGAGCTGTCGGCCCTTCACACAATAGGAGCCTGATCCATGGCCTATTTCGACCCCTCAACATCGCATCTGATTGATCTGCCCAAAGATGCACCGATCCAGCTGTTCGACCTGAAAACCCAGCAGGCCCTGATCCGCCCGGCGCTGGAACAGCGCTGGATCGATATTCTAGATCATGGCCGCTTTATCGGTGGGCCTGAAGTGACCGAGTGTGAAGAAAAGCTGGCTGAATTCACAGGGGCAGCCGACGTGGTCGCTGTCGGGTCCGGGACACAGGCCCTGGTCATGCCGCTTCTGGCTATGGGGATTGCCGAAGGCGATGCCGTCTTCATTCCCGGATTCACCTATAATGCGACCGCCAATGCGGTCCTGTTGTCAGGTGGCTATCCGGTTATTGTCGATATTGACCCCAAGACGTTTAACATGGATCCAGCGGACCTGGCCCGGAAGATTGATACCGTCAAAGCGGAAGGCCGACTGACCCCACGCGCCATTATGCCGGTCGATCTTTATGGCCTGCCAGCTGACTATTCTGCCATTCAGGCCGTGGCTGATGCGCACGGACTGCGCGTCATCGCGGACGGCGCGCAGGCGTTTGGCGGCAAGGATCAAGGGCGTTGGGTCGGTAATATTGCCGAGATCACGGCGACCAGTTTCTATCCGACCAAAACGCTGGGCGGATATGGCGATGGCGGCGCCATTCTATGCCAGGACAAGGATTTCGCAGAGCGGATGCGCTCGATCCGCTGGCATGGCACCGGCGACAATCGCAGGGAATCGATCCGCGTCGGGATCAATGGGCGCTGCGATTCCATTCAATGCGCCGTGGTGGCAGAAAAGCTAGGCTTGTTTGAAGGCGAGCGCGCCCGGCGCATCGCCGCGGCGGCGATCTATAATCAGCGTCTTGAAGGTGTTGTTGGCTTGCAGGAAGCGCTGGACGGTCAGGAAAATGGCTATGGCCTGTACACGATCCGCGTTCCAAACCGGACGGAGGTGCGCGCGAAACTGTCTGAAGCGGGGATCCCGAGTGGTATCTATTACGATATGGCGATCCATCAGATGCCAGCCTTCGCGCACCTGGCCGAGCTCGGTAGCCTGCCAGTCTGTGAAGCGGCAGCCGAAGACTCGCTGAGCTTGCCGATGCACCCGTATTTGTCAGAAGCGCAAGTGCACAAAGTCTGTGATGCTCTGATAGCAGCCCTAAGCAGCTAGACTTCCTGCGTCAGTTCGATGCCCTGATTGCGGACATTGCCAACCGCGCGCCTGACCGCCCAGGCGTGCATAGCGTGGCTTGGGAACGGTTCAAACAAATCCTCGACATCGCGGTGTGAGCTATCTATCCAGCGATCATAATTTGCCGGATCGAGGATGACCGGCATCCGCGTGTGCAATCCAGCCATCAGATCATTCGGTGTGGTCGTCAAAATGGTGAATGTATCAATCTCCGAACCATCAATCATGGCGCGATCCCACAGACCTGCAAAACAGAACCAGCGCCGGTTGCGTAGACCAATTGCGAAGGGAGTCTTGCCACCTTTTGGGCCGGTCCATTCATAGAAGCCGCTCACCGGGATCAAGCAGCGCTTGTGGCGAAAACTGCCGCGAAACGTGTTGGAGGTCGCGACGCCTTCACTGCGGGCATTGAAGGTAGAGAATTTCTTCTCGCTCAGCGGTTTGCGCCACCAGCTCGGCACCAGGCCCCACATGGCAGGCGCCATATGGCGCATGCCTTGCGGCACGTCTTCGTCTTCCGTCGCGATGCGCACGACGGGTGCGATCTGCGTCGGCGCAATATTGTAAGCAGGTTCCGGTGGGTCGATGCCGGCATATTCGAACAGGTCGAGATACGAGCTATACTCCTCCCAGCTCACGCCATGGCGAAAAAAGCGTCCACACATTGTACCGTCCCAAGGAGTCGCTTAGTCGACCCGAACGACGCGATTTGGGTTCATAATCCCGTTCGGGTCAAGCGCTTGTTTGATTGCTTTCATCGTTGCGGTCGCCGCTTGTGGACGCAAGGCTTCCAATTCATCGCGCTTCAGGCGGCCAACCCCATGCTCTGCGCTGATGGATCCACCAAAGGCCATGGCCTGCGTGTGGACAATCTCGGTGATACGGTCGGCCTGATTGCTTAAGACCCGCGTGATTGCGTCACTCGGCTCGCAGGCAGAGTAATGCAGATTGCCATCGCCGACATGGCCAAAGGCGATGATCTCCGCATTCGGGGAGAGATCGAGAATGGCTTTTTCGGTGACCTCCAGGAATGCCGGAATCTGAGACACAGGGACGGCGACATCATGATTGATCGCGGTGCCATAAGCCCGCTTAGACAGCGGAATACTCTCGCGAATGGTCCAGAAGCTCTGGGCCTGTGTCAGCGTTTCCGCGATCAGGGCGTCTTCTGCCAGGCCCGCTTCGAACGCGGCCTGCAAGGCGGTCTCCATCACGTCGCGGGCATGGCTTTCACGCGCCATCGAGATCTCGCACAGCACCCGCCAGCGCAGCTCTGACGGGTTTGGATCGCGCACATTCGGCATTTCCGAGCGGACCATATCGATCGCATTGGCCGGGATGATTTCGAAACTGGTTACCGTGTCGCCGGCATGATCACGGGTCAGGGCCAATAGTTCGACCACATCTCTGGCACTTTTGCAGCTGATCCATGCCGAGGCTCGCGCCACTTGCGGGAACAATTTTAGCGTTGCCGCCGTAATGATACCGAGCGTGCCCTCGGCGCCGGCAAAAACATGTTTCAGATCATAGCCCGTATTGTTCTTGCGCAAGCCGGACAGGCCGTTCCAGATCTCACCACTCGGCAAAACGACTTCCAGGCCCAGGATCAAATCGCGCATCATGCCATAGCGCAACACCGCCACGCCGCCTGCATTGGTCGAGATGAGACCGCCAATCGTTGCGGTGCCTTCCGAACCGAGTGAGAGCGGAAACAGGCGATTGGCCTCTTCCGCCGCGGTCTGGGCCGTTACGAGGGGAGCGCCTGCCTCGATGACGAGGGAATTGTTGAATGGATCAATCTCACGCACCTTTTGCATCCGGCGCATTGAGAGCGTGATCTCGCCATGCGGGGTGCCCGCATCGACCAGCCCGGTATTGCCGCCTTGTGGTGTTATGGCGACGCCATGTCCGGCGCACAGTTTGACCAGGGCCGCGACCTCTTCGGTAGAGCCAGGCAAGGCCAGAAAAGGCGTATGACCGAGATAGGTGCCGCGCCAGGGCGTGGCGACCTCTTCCAGGCTTTCAGCATCCATGCGCCAGCCCTTGTCGCCGAGCAGAGCTTTGGCCTCGGTTAAGAAGTTCGCGGAAATCTCCATCCTGGCATCTTACGACGATTTCGCAGCGCGTGTAAGGCGGTCATTTATCGCCTCTCCCAGGCCCGTCGCTGGAATTGGGGCGACGGCAATGCGCGCATATTCTGCATCCAGCGTGCGCAGCATAGAAAATAGGTTGGCAGCAGCTTCCTGTAGGCGTGCATTCGGAGACAGGTTCAGAGTCGCAGCCGAATTTTTGCCAAACCCGAGATAGGCTTCGCCCGCCATGGCCGCCTGTGCATTTAGTCGAAGTGTGGCGCGCGGTGCATAATGGCGCAGCAATTGTCCGGGCGATTGCGGTGCGTTGGGGTTGAGGGCCGGGCGGATCAGGCCGGGCCAGATCGCTTCAATCTGTGAGACATCAAGACTGCCTGGGCGAAGTAGCGCCGGGACCTCCCCGCGCACGTCGATGATGGTCGATTCTATTCCCGCCGAGCAGGTGCCGCCATCCAGGATCATGTCGACCCGGTCCGCCATATCGGCGGCGACATGGGCCGCCATTGTCGGGCTGATTTGCCCGCTCGGATTGGCTGACGGCGCCACCAGGGGCGCGCCGAATGCGGACAGTAGATCGAGCGCAACAGGATGTGCGGGCATGCGCAGAGCCACGCTGTCCAGCCCCGCGCGCGCAAGATCCGAAACCGTCCCGTATGGGGCGACATTAACGACCAGCGTCAGCGGGCCCGGCCAGAATGTGTTGACCAGGGCTTTTGCCTTCGCGCTGAACAGGCCCTCCCGCATGGCCATCTCGGCATTGGCCACATGCGCAATAAGTGGATTGAAGCTAGGGCGGCCCTTGGCCGCGTATATGCGCGCTACCGCTTCGCCGTTCGCCGCATCGGCTGCCAGACCATAAACCGTTTCAGTTGGCACAGCGACCAGCCCGCCCTGGCGCAAATGGCCCAGAGCCAACTCAATGGCCTCAGGAGTCCCGGTGTGGATTTTGGCATTCATTCCGCGCTCTTATGAGGCCTCAAATGAAACTGCAACGCCAAAGAGCCGTCTGCACCGGACCGTCAATGCCCTTCGGCTAATTGATACGGGTCGCTGCCACCACGACATCGACGGTAACATCCTCGGATACCCAGTCGGCATTCGGGTCAGAGCTCTGGCCCAAATCCAAAGCGGTCCGTTGAAACACGGCTTGACCGGTCATCTGTGCGGCGTCGCCATCGATCTGGAGCGCGAACGGAAAGTCAGTTTCCACGGTAAGCTCTTTCAGAGTGAGCCGGGCGGTCGACATGAAGGTGCCAGGCCCCGTCTCGGAGATGCTTAGAATTTCGACACTCGCTGTCGGAAAGGCTGCCGTGTTGAACCATTCTGGCGATGGCAGGCTGTCTGTATAAAGTTTCTGACTGGCTTGAGCGCTGTTGGTTGAGACAGTTACGCGAACTTCGGCTTCGCCGGGCATCTGTGGGTCGAACTGGATGGCGGCGTCCCAATTGGCGAACGATCCGGAGAAGGGATTGCCGTCATGTGTCCCGGAGAAGGTGATTGAAGACGCCTCCGCGTCGACGGTCCAGTTGGGTTCGAACGCTGCGTCAGCCGAAACTGGTGCGCCAGCGCCAGCCAGCGCTGACATGACCGGAGAGGCACCAGTGACCACAACCAGGACGGCGAGTGCGCTACCAAAGGCTGTAACCGCACCACGGCCAGAGGCGGTCGGTGTTTCGGCTTTGCCAAACAGGCCCGGAATCATCCGCTTCAAGACGCCTTCTTCGGCACTCAGTTCATGCTTTATCGCGCCGGCCACGTGCAATGCCAGCAAAACCAAAGCGAGCCAGCCTAGCCGGCCATGGATGAAATTGACAATGCCGCTGGCACTTTCGGTTTTCAAACCGTCGACAAAGGGCACATCCGGCCAGCTGATCAGCCCGAACAGCACGGTTGGAACATCCAGTTTGATACTGACTGAGCTATACAGCCACCCGGTCAGGGGCAAGGCGATCATCAGGCCATAAAAGCCGAGATGCACCAAATGACTGGCGGTCTTTTCCAGCCCGTTCATGTCCTCTGGCAAAGGGGGCGGCGGGTTCATCACCCGCCAGATAATGCGCGCCACCGTCAGCAGCAGGATCGTAATGCCGACCGACTTATGCATCTGGTACAGGAAATACTGACCGGGCGCTCCGTCAGGGAGGTCGGTCATGTACCAACCGCCAAAAATCATCCCGATTATGGCAATTGCAATCAGCCAGTGCAGCGTTATGGCCACACTGGAATATCGCTCCGAAGACGCGCTCATGATTATTCGTCCTGCAGGAATTCGCCAGTAAACTCGACGATCACCTCATCCGAAATGTTCGGAATATACGCGCCCATACCAAATTCAGAGCGCAGCACGGTGGTGCCCGCCGTGAAGCCGATCACATCGCGCTCGCCGAACCAGGGTGGATTGGCAACCCCGCCATAGGAGACGTCGAGTGAGACAGGCTTGGTCACGCCCAACAGGGTCAGGTCGCCCGTGACTGTGCCTTCAAGGTCGCCCGTGCGCTCAATCGCAGTGGTGACGAACGTGATTTCCGGAAACTCATCCGCATTCAGCCATTTGGCATCGCGCGAAACGTCTTCATTCCAGCTTTCCCAGGCGCTGTCTGCATGACCCGCTTTATAGTCGCCGGGATAATTGGTTTCGACCGACATCGGGTTGATCGAAAAGGACAGGTTGGACGATTCCGGATCAGCTGGATCGAAGTCCAGAGTGCCGTCAAAGTCGGTGAAACTGATGCGGTATTGCGTGATGCCGCCATTGTGTCCCACTTTCACGGTCATGAAAGCGTGGTTCTTTTCCAGCGAATAAGTGCCAGCGGCGACCTCAGCGAGCATCGGATGCAATTCGGCTTCTGCTGATGTCGTTTCGGCATCGCTGGTTTCAGCTGGAGCGTCTGATGCGCTGCCACAAGCGGCGAGGGCGATCGCGCCCGCGCTGCTTACGATAAGTGTCTTGAGTTTCATATCGATCTCAGTCCTTCTGCTTGGTGGCGCGAGGCCTATTCTTCAGCCTGCAGGAATTCACCTGAGAATTCCACGACCACTTCGTCAGAAATAATGCCCGCCATGGACGTATTGCCAAATTCCGAGCGCGTCACAGTGGTGGACGCCGTAAATCCGATTACGTCACGCTGACCAAACCAGGGTGGATTGGCGACGCCGCCATAAGAGACATCCAATGTGACTGGCTTGGTGACACCCAGGAACGTCAGGTCGCCCGTAACAGTTCCGGAAAACTCGCCGGTTTGCTCAACGGAGGTCGAATTGAAGCTGATGGCGGGGAATTCGCTGCCATTCAAAAACCGCGGATCGGTCGATAATTCTGTTTCCCAATCGACTTTTTTCGCGGGATCCGGATAGTTCGTGTTCAACGCATCTGGGTTGATGGAGACGGAAAGCTGCGAATTGGCTGGCGTTTCCGCATCAAATACCAGATCGGCATCAAAGTCCGTGAAGTTTACCGTATAGCCTGAGATGCCATTGTGTTTGACGGTCCACGTCAGAAAAGCGTGTGTCTTTTCAAGTTCATAGAGGCCTGATGCGACGCCTTCCAGGGTCGGATTGGCATGAGCGGGAAGGGTGGCGGCCATCAGACCGGCGGCGAGTACGAGTTTGCGCATGGGAAGCTCCTTTGCGTGAATCATTTTTCCTGCGCCAAAAGGTAGCGTGGGATTTCTTCTTGGCCAGTCACGTTATATGACAGCAGGCAATATAACTCTTATGCCGGAGCCGCATGATCCATGGCCTATACACCTCCTGTTTCTGACATCGCCTTTGCGCTCTCCCATTTGGCAGGGCTTAGCGCGTTTGAAGGCCATGCGGCATTCGAGTCCTATGACCCCGATCTGATCGAGCCGATTCTGGACGAGGCCGGAAAGCTCGCCCGCGATGTTCTGGCCCCGCTCAATCAGTCGGGCGACAAGGCCGGTGCACATCTGTCCGAAACGGGGGTCACCGCGGCCCCTGGCTTTGCCGAAGCTTACAAAACCTTCCAGGAAGGGGGCTGGATGGGACTGTCAGCGCCGGAAGAATGGGGCGGTCAAGGCCTCCCCAAGGTGCTTGGTCTGGCGGTCATGGAAATGTTTCACGGCGCCAATATGGCCTTCGCGCTCTGCCCGATGCTCAGTTTCGGCGCGATCGAGGCCTTGCTGGCGCATGGCACGGACGACCAAAAAGCCATGTATCTGCCCAAACTGGTCAGCGCAGAATGGACCGGCACCATGAACCTGACCGAGCCGCAGGCCGGGTCGGATGTCGGCGCACTGAAGACCAAGGCGGTTCCGAATGGCGACGGCTCGTATGCGATTTCCGGGCAAAAAATCTACATCACCTGGGGCGACCACGATGTGGCGGAGAATATCATCCATCTGGTCCTCGCCCGTGTGCCGGACGCGCCCGCTGGATCACGCGGCGTGTCGCTGTTCATTGTACCGAAGCGGATCGTGAATGCAGATGGCAGTCTCGGGGATGAGAATGGCGTCAAATGTATCGGTCTCGAAGAGAAAGTCGGTATTCACGCCTCGCCGACCTGTGTGATGGAATATGAAAATGCCAAAGGCTGGCTGATCGGGGCCGAGAATAAGGGCCTCGCCTGCATGTTCACGATGATGAACTCGGCCCGTCTGAATGTCGGACTGGAAGGCGTTGGTGTGGGCGAGGCGGCCTGGCAGACCGCGTTTGAATATGCGCAGGAGCGCAAACAGGGCAAAGCCGAAGGGGTTTCAGGCGCCGCGCCGATCCTGCACCATGCCGATGTTCGCCGCATGCTGACCACGATGCGCGCCAAGGTGATGGCGGCGCGGGCGATCTGTTATGCGACCGGCGTCGCGGCGGACATGGCGGAAGTCGGCGAGACGGACACCATTCGCGAACAGGCCAAATTGCGCGAGGAATTGCTGACCCCGATCGCCAAAGCTTGGTCGACCGATATGGGCGTCGATGTGGCGAGCCTGGGCGTGCAGGTGCATGGCGGCATGGGCTTCATGAATGAGACCCTTGCAGCGCAGCTCTATCGTGACGCGCGCATTCTGCCGATCTATGAAGGCACAAATGGCATTCAGGCGATCGATCTGGCGGGACGCAAACTCTCCATGGCCGACGGCGCCGCGATGACGTCGATGCTGGAAGAGATCGACCAGACCGCGCGTGCGGCGCGGGAAACCAATGATCCGAACCTGGTTCAGATCGCGGATCGTCTGCTGGCGGCCAATCAGGCCCTGTCCGATGCGACGACGTGGATGACGCAGACCATGAAGGAGGATCGGGATGTCGCCCTCGCTGGCGCGACCGCTTATCTCGCCCTCGCCGGGGATGTGATCGGAGGTCATTTCCTGACCCAGGGCGCGGTTGAGGCGCGCGCCGATGGTGGGCCGATGCGGGGCCGTATGACGGCGCTGGCGGGCTTCTTTGCCGAAACATCTCTCGCTGCCGCGCCCGGCGCCGTGGCCAGTATCACGCAAGGCGGTCAAGCCATGCTGGCCGAGAGTGAAGCGCTGTTCGGAATCGGCTAAGCTGGATCGCGGCGACGGATGAGCTGCATTTTCATCCTATAAGAAAGACAGAGACCCTGCACATGTCACAACGCTCGATTTTTGAGTTTGACCTTCCCTCTGTCGAAACAGTTGCCGGTATCTCTCGAGTCGAGTTCGATCAAACGATCCGTCCGGCCGGTCATCCTGTCATATTGAAAAATGTCGTTTCGGACTGGCCGTCGGTTCACGCGGGAGAGCAGTCTCTGGACGCGCTGGGCGACTACATTAAAAAACTCGATGTCGGGGCATCCACACCCACGTTTGTCGCTCGCCCAGAAATCAAAGGTCGCTATTTTTACACCGATGACATGACGCGATTCACGTTCGATCAGCGCGAGGTGCCGCTGCGGGCGACGGTGGATCAGTTGCTCTCCCAACGCGACGCGGATGCGCCGATCGGCATCTATGCCGGGGCGAGCCCAACTGTGAATACGCTGCCGCAATTCGGTGAGTTCAATCCGATGCCGCTGCTCGACACCGCCGTCATACCGAAGGTCTGGATCAGCAATTCAGCGCAGATCGCGCCGCATTTTGACATCTCCGAAAATATTGCCTGCCTCGTCTCCGGGAAGCGCAGATTTGTCATTTTTCCGCCGGAGCAGATCGCCAATCTCTATGTTGGGCCGATTGATTACAATATGGCGGGCCAGCCCGCCAGCATGGTCAATCTCGACGCGATAGACTTTGATCGGTTTCCGAAATTCGAAGACGCCTTGAAAACAGCACAGATTGCTGTGCTGGAGCCAGGAGATGCCGTTTATTTGCCAAGCCTCTGGTGGCATTTCGTTGACTCCGAAGGGCCGCTCAATGTGCTCGTCAATTACTGGTGGGATGCGTTGGAGCATGGCTCGCCGATGAATGTTCTGGCGCTGGCCTTGCTGGTTCTGCGTGATTTGCCAACTAATGATAGGGCCGCCTGGGAGACAGTGTTCAAACACTATGTTTTTGACGATGGTGCATCGCAAGCCGTTGATCATATTCCTGGACAATTCCAGGGCGTCCTGGGGCCGAGTTCCCCTGAACGTGATCACCGCATCAAAACGTTTCTGCGCGCCCAGCTGGGCAGTGTCCTGCGATAGGGTTTGACCTGGCCGACAACCAAGGTCACACAGGGGTCGAACTTTACAATAAAGGGAACGTCATGCGCGCAGGACTATTGATCGGCTCATTTCTCACGCTGGCAAGCTGTGCATCAAGCGCGGCCGAAGAAGCGCAAACCGTGGAGCCATTGCTGACCCACGCGGTCTTCTTCGACTTGAAGAATGATGATGCGGCGTCCATTCAAGCGCTCGTCGATGGTTGTTATGAATATCTCGCGCCGCATGATGGTATTGTCTATTTCTCAGCCGGTGCCCGGCATCTGGACTATGAGCGAGACGTCAATGATCTCGGCTTCGATGTCGCTTTGACCATCGTGTTCGAGAGTACGGCTGCGCAGGACGCCTATCAGGTGACGGAACCGCACCTGCAATTCATTGAGGAATTCAATCAGAACTGGGCCAGCGTGCGGGTGTTTGACAGCCTGGCGCCAAGTGTCCCGGAATAAACCGGGCCGCTCTTCAGGCGTGCCAATAGTCGATCTTCGAACTGGCATCCGGTCGCATCCGCTCCTGCGGGGCCTCTTTCGCCGTTCCGAGATAGATATAACCGGCAATGCGCTCATGCTCGGTCAGCTTAAGCAGCGTATTAATACCGGGGCTGAACGCAATCCATTCCGTCAACCAGCAGCCGGCCCATCCGCTGGCATTTGCCGATAGCAGCAAATTCAAGCAAAGCGCTCCGGCTGACAATTCCTGTTCCCAGACCGGCGTCTTGTGCGTGATGTCCGGTGACGAGATTACCGCTATGACGACCGGCGCGCGGGTGAAATAGCCGGCTGTGTCCGCCAGCATCGCTTCGGTTGCATCCGGGTTTTCCTGTTTCTGTATCTCGACAGCACGCTGATTGAATGCGGCGCGGGCATCGTCGGCGAACACCAAAAACCGCCATGGCGCCAATCTTCGGTGATCCGGAACCCGGGTTGCCACCGTAAGAAGATCATCAAGCTGGTCTTTTGTCGGACCCGGCGCGATCAGTCCGCGTTTGCTGGCAGATCGACGCAAGGCGATCAGACTGCGCGCTTCAGCGCTCGGTCGTGTGGCCATCATGGGTGTGCCAAGGGGCGGGGGCGGGGGAAAAAGATCTGCCATCCCCCGCACTTAAGCGATCGTTTTGGAAATTCCAGAAAGATATTTTAGTGAACAGTGTTTACTTTTTGAACGCGCGTACTATCTCTTGGGTCTCATAAGGTCCAAAAGATGACTGTAACTGTTTCCTCCCCGGCGGAACGACGCCGAAACAAGATACGCGCTCGCATCCTATCGGCTGCCGAGCGCGTATTTGCACGCGAAGGGGCGGAGGGCCTGTCCATTCGCCGCCTGGCCGAGAATATCGATTACTCTCCAGCGGCAATTTACAAGTACTTCAAATCCAAGGATGAGCTGGTCGATGAGCTCAAGGAGACCTTTTTTGAGCTGATCCTGGAAAATGTGAACCGGATCGCCGACACGTCGACGCCGTTTGCCGAGCGGTCCCGCGATTGCGTCGCAACTTACGTTCAGATCGCGACGGACAAGCCCTATCATTACGCGGCCGCATTTGCGGGAGAATCCGCAACCCAGGCGCCCGTTGATGGTGAGCCGGGCTTCGCGCAATCAAAAAAAGGCCAGGCCTTTATGGTCCTGAGCGGAATGATTTCCGAAGGGGTCGAAATTGGCGCGTTCCGGGCGGATATCGACCCGACCCTTGCGGCGAAGTCGATCTGGGCATCCATGCACGGCCTGGCGATGATGATCGCACACATTCCGACTTATCCGGCCTTCAAGGCCGATCAAGCGATAATGACACGCAACGATTTTATTCTTTATCACGCGGATCAGGTGATCCGTGGATTGGAGGCACACCATGGGTGAGCATGCACAAGACTATGAAATGGCGCCGCAAGAAGCGCAACCAACCTTCTGGAAAGGCTTGATTTTTCTGTTGGTATTGGCCGTCGTTGCGGCAATCCTTGCGATTTTTGTCCTGCAGAACAGGTCGGTAGACGGTCCGTTGGTACCGACCGAGCGGCCGGTTCCAATCTCTGTTGAAACCGTCCGGGTTAGCCTCGGCGCGACGTTTCAGGTCGAAGAGAAGTTCACTGGGATCGTATCGGCCCGTCGGTCAAGCCAGCTCGGCTTTCCAGGCGGCGGACGGATCGCATCGATCCGTGCGGATGTCGGTGACCGCGTTGAAGTCGGCGACACGCTGGCTGTGCTCGATACGCGCAGTCTCCAAGCGCAATTGAAGTCTGCCAATGCTGTGGTGGCGGAGGCGGAAGCAGCGCTGGCACTGGCGCAAACCACTGTCGACCGCCAGATTACTCTGTTGGAAAAAGGGCACGTTTCGAGCCAGCGCGTTGACGAAGCGCGCGCCCAGGCGAATTCCTCTTATGCTCGCATTGATGCTGCCAAAGCCAATGCGGACGCTCTGCGCGTGCAGATCGATCTGGCGCGGATAACAGCTCCCTTCAGTGGTACAATCACGGTCCGCATGGCCGATGAAGGGGCGGTTGCCAACCCTGGCGCGCCGCTGTTCGAACTCGTCGAGAATGATGTCCTTGAAGCGCGTATCGGCCTGACGGCTGTGCTCGCCGATTCACTGGAAATTGGCGAGACGTATGAACTTCTTGCCAGCCAGGGCTCTGTGCCAGCGACTTTGAGATCGATGACCGGCATTATCGACGCCAATAATCGCACCGTCACAACTCTTTTTGATATTATCGATCCGAATTCGGTCGCGGCTGGCGCTGTCGTTCGTCTGGGCATGCAGCGTGAAATCACCGAGCCTGGCCTGTGGTTGCCGGTATCCGCGCTGACGGAAGCGGAGCGTGGTCTTTGGTCTATTTATGTTGCTCGCCGGTCCAGTGGAGACTGGATTGCTGAACCTGGTATCGTTGAAATCATCCATCAGGACGGTGATCGCATATATGTGCGTGGCGCTGTGCGAGATGGAGACCGGGTGATCATTGATGGTTTGCAGCGGATCACGCCTGGACAGCCTGTGACACCGGTTGAAGCGAGTTCGGCCGGTCTGCTACCCGGGAATGGATGAGCGCCATGACGACGCTGTTTTACAGACTCCCACGCCTCACCATCCTGTCGATCATCGTTGTGTTGATCAGTGGCTTCTTCGCCATTCTTACCCTTGGCCGCCAGGAAGATCCGACTCTGGTTGAGCGGTTCGGCTTCGTTCTGACGACTTTGCCGGGCGCCGATGCCGAACGGATGGAAGCGACGGTGACCGAACCGATCGAGCGCCGATTAATGGAATTGCCGGAGATAGAGGAAGTGCAGGCCGTCTCTCGCGCCAATACCTCGCAAATCTCGATTGAAATTGCCGAGAATCTCAGTGCGACAGAGGTCGACAATGCCTGGACCCTGATCCGCCAGCAGGTTCAGTTGGCGGAAGCTGACCTTCCGCCCGGGACGACACGACCCTTTATTCGGCAGGTCTATGTCGGTGCAGCGACGATGACCGTCGCGCTGACCTGGGAGGGCGAGGGTGATCCGCAACTCGCGGTCATGTCCCGGCTCGCTGAAGGCCTGGAAGACCGTTTCCGAAGCCTCGGTGCGACGGAAGAAACCGAGACGATGGGACTACCGGAAGAGGAAGTTCGTGTCGTTGCCGATCCTGAAGCGCTGGCCGCGGCCGGCCTCTCTATGAATGATGCGGCGCGCCTGATCGCAGCCGCGGACGCGAAAGCGCCGGCTGGCGCTGTGCGCGGGGATCGCAGCAATGTCGGTCTCGAAATCGGCGGCGAATTCGATGGCGTTGCCCGGATAAGATCCATTCCGCTGAGCCAGAATGCGGACGGGACCGCCGTGCGCGTCGGAGACCTGGCGAATGTCGTCAAAGGCATAGAGGATCCGCCGACCAAGCTCGCCTTCAGCAATGGCAAGCGGGCTGTGTTTGTGACGGCCTATATCCAGTCCAATCAGCGCGTTGATGTTTGGGCCGCCGCCGCGCGCGAAATGGTCGAGGAATTTGCAGTCGGAGTTCCCGCGGATATCTCTGTCACGCCCATTTTTGATCAAAGCAGATACACAGAATCCAGATTGAATGGATTGGCGCTCAATCTCTTGATGTCGGCGCTCCTCGTATTCACGGTTCTGTTCTTCGTCATGGGCTGGCGCGCCGCGATCGTGGTCGGCATGGCGCTGCCTCTCACCGTGGCGCTGGTGCTCACCCTGTTCAATTTCTTCAGTTACCCGCTGCATCAGATGTCGGTGACGGGCCTGGTCATCTCGCTCGGCCTGTTGATCGATAATGCGATTGTTGTGGTCGATGAGTATGAGCAGGAGCGTGTGCATGGCCGCTCCATTCTTGAGGCCATTGATGAAGCGCTGAAAAAGCTCTTCGGGCCGCTCTTCGCATCGACCCTGACCACAGTCCTCGCCTTTGCACCGATTGCCTTCATGCCTGGCGCCGCGGGTGAGTTTATCGGCATGATCGGCACATCGGTCATTCTGTCCGTGATCATGTCCTTCCTCGTTGCGATGACGGTCATTCCAGCGCTGGCTGGCATGCTGGACCGCAAGCCCATTCCTGGAGAGCGAAGCTGGTTCTGGCGTGATGGCATCAAATTCAGCCTGCTGACAGATGGATATCGCTGGAGCATCGAGCGTGTGCTGCGCAATCCACTGATCGGGGTTCTGCTCGGCGTGGTTCCGGTGGCGATTGGTTTCTATCTCGCCAGCCTCTTGCCCGGTCAATTCTTCCCGCAAACCGAACGCGATCAATTTCAGATCGATATCTCGCTCAATCCGAGCGCGACAATCTATGAAGCCCGCGACATCGTGCTGGAGGTGGATGCTTTCCTGCGTGATCAGTATCCTGACATTGAAAGCATGCACTTCGTCGTCGGTGAACCAGGTCCGCGCGTCTATTATAACAGCATGAACAATACCGAAGGTGTGCCGGGCTATGCCAATGGGTTTGTCCAACTTGCCAATAATGAGACCACGCGCATTCTGGTGACAGATGTCCAGGCCACGCTGCGTCGGGAATTTCCGCAAGCGCAGATCCTGGCATCACCTTTCGAGCAGGGACCGCCTGTGCCAGCGCCGATCGCATTTTCGATCCGCGGCGATAACCTGGAGGTGCTGAACGATCTCGGCAATCAGGCGCGCCAGGTCCTGGCGCAAACGCCAGGCGTGACTTTTACAAGCTCGCGACTGCAGGTCGGCGCCCCGATCGTGACGCTGCAAGCGGATGAGACCGCAACGGCGATGTCGGGCGTTCGGCTGACCGGTCTGGCGAGCGAAATTCGTGCAGAACTCGAAGGCGTTCAAGCCGGGTCGATCCTGGAAGGGGTCGAGGAAATTCCCGTCCGCGTTATCGCTCCGGAAGAGCGACGCTCTGAACTTTCTGAATTGCGCTCGAAGACGATCAGCAATGCGCGGCCGGGCGGCGGCACGCCTCTGTCAGCGCTTGGTACGCTGACACTGGAGCCGGAAACTGCAACCATTGTGCGGCTCGATGGCAAACGGATCAATGAAGTATTCGGCTATGTCCAACCTTATGCATTGCCGGCGCCAATCAATGATAAATTCAAGGAAAATCTCGAAGCTTCCGGATTTGAATTGCCCCCGGGCTATGAGTGGATCGAGGGCGGTGTGTCGAGCAATGGTAATGATGCGATCACCAGTCTGGCCTCCCTCGCTGTGCCACTTGTTCTGGTTATGCTTGGCGCGGTCGCCTTGGTGTTCAACTCGTTCCGCATGGCATTCCTGGTTATGGGGGTCGGGTTTATGGCTATGGGGTTGGCTTTTGCCGGCGTCTGGATGTTCAACTTACCGCTCGGCTTTAACGCAATTCTCGGGGCGCTGGGTCTGCTCGGTATTTCGATCAATGGCACGATCGTTGTTCTGTCGCTGCTGACCAATAATGAAGCGGCGCGCAGTGATGATGTCATCGCGCAGCGCGAAATCGTGGTGGCGGCGACGCGACACATTGTGGCCACAACGCTGACCACGATGGGCGGCTTTGTTCCGATTATCCTGCAAGGCGACGTGTTCTGGATGCCGCTGGCAACCGGGATTGCCGGCGGTGTTGCCGGATCAGCGATCCTGGCGCTTTACTTCACGCCTGCCGTGTACCGGATCATGACCATGAAACCGCTACAGCGCCTGTTCAGAATGGTGACCGGGCGCGGCTGGCAGCATCCGGCGCGCGTGCCCGCAGAATAAAAAAAAGCCCCGCAGGTGATTCTGCGGGGCCTTTCGAATTAATTTTGAGGCAGCCTAGAATTTGGTGCCCAGCTCGATGCCCCAGGTGCGCGGCTCGTTCACGAACCCGGTCAGATTGTTGAAATCAATTCCGCCTTCAAGCACCAATTCGTCGGTCAGGTTGCGGACAAAGGCTGAAACGCTCACGCCATTACTGCCTTCCCAGCCCGCTCGCAGACCACCGAGCCAATACCCGTCCTCGACGAACTCGACGCTTTCATAGAGGAAGAAGTTGGTTTCACCTTTGAAGGACCAGTCGGTGAAGACATAAAGTTCACCATCCTGGAATGGCATGCCGTAACGAGCCGTGAAATTGGCGATCCATTCCGGAGCATTCGGGAATGAGTTACCCGAGATGTTGAAGAAGGTCTGACCATCAACATCCACAGCGGGATCAAGGACGGTACATGGCGCGCCGCATCCGGGCGACAGGAGCAAGTCGTCCTTGATTTCGGTATCGTTGTAGGACAGCCCGCCCGTGACAATTAGATTGTCCGTGACCAGGGCTTCAATATCCGCTTCGAAGCCGTAACCCTGGCTTTCATCCGCGTTGAACAGAGCCACCGTATTGTCCAGCCCGCCGACAATGGTCAGCTGCTGATCTTCCAAAGTGTAGAAGAACACGTTGGCATTGGCGCGTACGCGATTGTCATAGAGTTCTGACTTCACGCCGGCTTCGTATGATAACACGGTCTCACTGTCTGCGTTGGAGATTGTGTCACCAAAGACCAGGCGGCCCTGAACCGAGGGTCCACGGAATCCACGGGCAATCTTGGCATAATAGGAGACATCTTCCGATTGACGGTAAGTGGCCGATAGATCCCAGCTGATCTGATCATCGCCCACGACAACAGTGCGTGGGGCGAGCGCGCCCGAGCCGAATGGACCGATGGAACGTCCGGCAGTGAACTCTTTCTCTTCGTCGGTGAAGCGCAATCCGCCGGCGACCGTGACCTCGTCAGACACATCATAGGCCAATGAGGCAAAGATGCCGGTTGAATCGGTGTCCTGATTGCGCAGGGCAATGCCGTTCACAGGCTGACCGGGCCCCAGAGTATCGAAGCTCAACGACGAGATGTTCACTTTCTCATCAAAGATAAAGATACCGGCTTGTCCACGCAGGGGGCCGCCATCGTCAAAGGCGAGACGGGCTTCGTGCGTTATCTGTTGCAAGTCATCGACCCCGCCAGCGCTTTCGGATGGGAAGGGAATGAATCCCGGACCGAAATTTCCAGCGCCGAGGAAAGCCGCGCCGAATCCGCCATCGATATCCCCACGGGAGAATACGCTAGCGGACTCGTTACCATAGACATAAGTCAGATCGAGCGCATCCGTGACTTCGTGATCCACGCGGACCGTGACGCCGAACGAATCCTGCTCAAGGTCGTTCTGACCATCAAAGAAGACTGTATCAAAATCGAAACTGTCGGATAGTCCGCCTGATCCCTGATCGATGATATTTGCCCGGAACAGACGGGCATCACTATCATTCTGACGACCATGAATGTTGACCAGGACATCGGTCGTGGCCAGCGGTGACCACAAGCCCTGCACGCGATAAGCCGACTCTTCAAAGCCTTCGAACGCATCATTCTCGCCCGTAAAGGCGTTGTCGACAAAATCATCGCGTTGTTGGAACAGGCCAGAGAAACGCAGCGCCAACTGTTCATTGAGACGAAACCCGATGGCCGCTTCGACTTCCGTCGTATTGTAGGAGCCAAAAGAACCTTTCACGAAGCCATTCAAGTCTTCGCCTGGCTTGACGCTGTCAAACTTGATGATGCCGCCCGGTGTGTTTCGTCCGAACAGGGTTCCCTGCGGACCGCGCAAGACTTCAACGCCCTCGACATCAAAGACTGGAAAGCCTTTCAGGATCGGACTTTCATAGGGGACGTCGTCATAGACCAGTGAAACCGGCTGGGATGAATTCAGGTCAAAATCAGTATTTCCGATCCCGCGAATATAAAAACGCGGAAAGGCACGGCCGAACGAGCTTTCTGCAATCACGCTCGGGACGCGAGCCGAAAGGAAACGGATATCGGCGCCGCCGGCCTTGATATTATCAAGTTTTTCGCCCGATACCGTCGTGATTGAGATCGGGACATCCTGAGCGTCCTGCTCAACGCGTTGGGCCGTTGTGACCACCGGGTCGAGACGGCGCGCGTCGGCGTCTTCATTATCTTGCGCCAGGGCAGGGGCCGCTGCAAGACCTGCCAGGATCAATGCCGCGGAAGAGAGTTTAAGAGACGTTTTGAGAGCCATCCGTCGTCGCTTTCTTTCGAGATTGGGGCACCTTGATTTAAGACGCCTTCGCGACGGGAGATATTCGTTGATCTGTCTATGCGGCAAGCGTTCCGTGCGTGCGTGACTGTAAAAAAGTTTACACGTGCGGATTCTGTGGCCGAGCTGCAACTCAAAGGTCCGAAAAAGGGCGCGCAAGAAGAAAGCGCGCCCTTTTTCAAGCCAGATTGATGCCTACGGGGGTCAATCCCAAGGATTAAAACGGGTCCGGGGTTTGAGAATATCCGACTCAGTTTCGGACGTTTCTTCTACCGGGCCGCTGGCGTCGGCCATGGTATTTGCGCTGCCAACAGCTGCCGATGCGGTTTCAGCAAGTGAGACGTTCAGATTGCCTTCTGGCTTGGGTAGAACGTCGTCCGTCGCGTCAATAACGACTTTCTCACCCGTTTCAACGCTCGGTGAGCTGGGTCCGGGGATTCCGCTGGCTTCGGTCCTGGCGGACAGCGCGCCGAGGCCAAAACCGGCCCCGATGCCGCTTAAGCTGTAGGTCTCGCCTGAAGCGGGGACGGTCTTAGCAGCTGCTGTCACGGGTTCCAGTTCCGGTTCGGCATCTGGTGCGTCCGTCGGGTCTGACAGTTCGAGAGGGTCGGTTTCGGGTGAGACGAAATCCGGTTCTTTCGCCGGATCAGCGTCAGGCGATTCGGTAGTTTCGACGAAAGTGTCGATTGGCGCACTATCAATGAGCTCGATGGATTCAGTTTCAACTTCATCCATCACAGGGGTCGATTCGATGCCATCCAGCTCGTTTCGCGATGCGAATGTGTCATCTGCCAACTGTTCCAGGGTCTCAATCGGCGAGTTGGTTGTTTCAATCTTCGGTTCGATTTCGACGACATCGTCCGCCACGTCCGTGGCTTCTGTGACGATTTCAGGCGCGGCGGTGATAAGCACGTCATCCGGTTCAGCCGAAACATCGTCTTCCAGAACCTCTTCTTCGACCTCAGTCAGACCGAACGGAACATAAGCAGGAGGCTCGGCTGTCTCCACGACGTGTGCGTCGGGCGACTCGGCGAAACTATCCGGCGCGGACTCGTCGGCGATTGCCTCTGTTGTTTCCTCCGAGACAGCGTCCTCGTCGTCTTGCAATGTCAGGCCTGCCGCCAGCGCCACGGCGCCAACCGCGCTGGCCGCTGCGGACTCAAGGCCTGTGTCCTCCCGGCTCTTCACTTCGTCAGCCATGCGGGCGACGGCTTCCGTCACCTCTGTTTCAGACTCAACGTCTAACACGTCCGCGACCGACTCGGCGTCTGTTTCGAGTTCGGCATGGAGAATGGCGTCGGGGTCGTTCTCTGTCTCGTCGGTTGCGACCAAAGCTTCAGACGCGTCTTCTTCTGGTTCGATTTCGACGGTCGCTTCTTCATGCGTCGCTTCCGTAGGTGTTTCTACGGTGTTTGTGTCTCCGAGTACTTCGCTTTCAGACTCGGCTTCAAGCGTTTCCTCGGAACCCTCTTCGTCGACGATCGCAGCGACCTCGGCGTCTTCATCGGCAGGTTCAACCGCGGCCATCTCGATCGACTCAGTTTCTTCGACTTCGTCACTATTGTAGGCTTCCAGTTCGGTCGCGGACTCCAATTCTGGCTCGTCCTCCGTGAATGCCTCCTCGCCAGTGTTTGCAGTGGTCGTTGCGACGGTCGTATCCTCTTCCGTTTCGACGGGGTCAGCCGAGGTCTCTTCTTCAGTGACGGTTTCGATCGAGTCCGCGGCGATGACTGTCGTGTCATCAACCGGATCCTCAATCGGATCCTCTGGCAGCGTCTCGGCGTCGTCTGTGACGACTGCCTCTATTTCAGATGCGTTGGGGGTATCGTCCATGCCGGCGAGAAGGGAGGAAATCGCTGCTTCGGTGCCGCGGGCAATGCGGGCGGCCTCTTTGGTCATTGCCGCCACCACCGCGGTGTAGGATGTGCCGTCTTCCTGTTGGGAGGCCGCGATCTCGTCGGCGGTTGCACGCTCGAGCTCTTTGCCATCCTTGCTGGTAATGATGACCTCACCCGGATTTTCAGTCAGGGAGACGCTGTAGCCTTCGGTGGCATAGGCGATGTTGCCAGCATCATCTTCCGTCCAGTCCAATTTGCCGAGCTCTGTCATTTCTGCCAGGCGATCTATCAACTTTCGAGTTGAGGCGTGCAGCATTTATAAGTCCACCCTATTGGAGTTGCTAACGAAGCGTTAATACCCGTTCCGAGGGGCGCTTTGATAGGGGCAAAACGCGAAATTCTGATGAAATAACGGTTATATGAGCTTGTTTTTGCGAAACTTTCGGACGCCTGTACGAGCCACGATATCGCCGTGTTTGGATTGTCCAAATTTTGAGCAGTGTCGGGCTTTAGGAGCCTGTCCAGTCGCGCCGAGTTTCGGCAATATCCTGGACGAAATCCTTGACGGCGAAGTCGCCTGCATCGGCGAGGCCGGTGCGAAACCCCTGCACACTGCGATCCGGTGCGATGACCAGATAAGTTGGAGTCCAGCGAATGGTCAGGGAGGTGCGGATCGAAGCATCCTCGTCCATGACAGTCGGGAAGGACCAACCTTTTTCCTCGAACCATTCAGATACGGACTCATATCCCCGCAGCGCCCGATCGGCGTGCTCTTCATTTGGAGGGGTATGGATGGACATGAAGTCGACGTCCGGGTCCTGAGCCAGAGCCGTTGAGAGCGCCGCAGCAAAGAGCGCATCATTGCGGCTGTCATGGCACCAGATCCCCCAAACCTCAATCACGGTCCAGCGTCCCTCTAGATCCAAAGAGGAAAAAGCACTGCCATCGGTTCTCGTGCCGTCGAAAATCGGCAAAGGCTTGCCCAGGCCTTCGTATGTATAAGGACGGCCATAATCATCCCGCGGCACGTCCCCGCGGCTCAGATCAGCCGTATCGGGTATGCTGTGACCCGGACGATAATAATCCGTCGCGGACTCGCCGCCCGGGTCGTTGTGATCATGGGCTTCTGCACATGCCGCGAAACCAAGAGCGAGAATAAAGGCGCTGAGAATTCGCCGCATGAGTTCCGCCTATGCGTTGGATTAAGCGCCAGGAATGCGCAGGACCTGGCCCGGGTATATCTTGTCCGGATGCTTGAGCATCGGCGTGTTCGCGTCGAAAATATCTGGATAGCGCATCGCATCGCCATAGTATTTCTTCGCGATTTTAGACAATGAATCGCCAGACTTCACCGTGTGAAAAACGGAGTCGGCGATTTTCGCTTTCGATTTGACTTTCATCGAGTCATCGACCGCGCCAATACCGCTGACATTGCCGGCGGCGAGGATCAGTTTTTCCTTGGTTGCGAGGTCCGGTACCTTGCCTTCCAGCTTCACTTGCTTGCCTTCGACTGAGACCTTGAAATCGGTGCCCAGCTCGTCATCCAGACCAAGATCCTCAACTTCTTTTCGGATCGCCTTTTCCGCCACTTTATTGCGGTCAGCAATGATCTCTTTGCCCTTGTTCATGGCAAATTTGAAAATACCCATTTGTGTACTCCCCTTTATGGAACCCGTTCACTAAGCCGGAATCGCACATTCGTGAAGGGGTTGCCGCGACGTCGTTGCACTTTACGTCAACGTCACCCCTAGTCGTGGCCTGCTCGCTTCAGTAGGGTGCGCTGCAACAAAGACCACTTACGGGAGTTTATTATTATGCGCGAAGCCGTCATTGTTTCCACCGCCCGCACAGGTTTGGCGAAAGCCGGCCGGGGTTCTCTTAACAACACACACGGCATCACCATGGCCGGACATGCCATCAAGCACGCCATGGCGCGGGCTGGCATTGAGCCAGAAGCCGTCGAAGACGTGTTTATGGGCTCCGCCCAACCAGAAGGCGCGACCGGTCACAATGTGGCCCGCAATGCAGCGCTCTGGGCCGGGTGCCCAAGCTCAACCTCTGGCGCCACGATCAACCGGTTCTGTTCGTCTGGCCTGCAGGCGATCGCCAATGCGGCGCAAACCGTGATCAATGAAGGTGCACCGGTTGCCATTGGCGGCGGTGTGGAGAGCCTATCATTGGTCTCGCGATCAGGTCACATGAACCTTCACCGCTACACCGAAGACGCATTGATGGCGAAATGGCCAGCGATCTGGATGACCATGATCGAAACAGCGGAAATCGTTGCCGATCGTTATAATGTCAGCCGCGAAGCGCAGGATGAGTATTCCGCCGAGTCTCAGCGCCGGACCGCTGAGTTCCAGCAAAAAGGCTATATGGCTGAAGAGATTGTGCCGCTTGAGACCAAGATGATGCTCAAGAATAAGGAAACTGGTGAAATCACAGAGCAAGACGTCGTTTGCGATCGTGACGAGTGTAATCGTCCGGGCACGACCGCCGAAGCGTTGGCGGGTCTGCCGCCCGTCTTCTCCGGCGGTCAACAAGTCCAGGAAGGCAAATACATCACCGCGGGTAACGCATCGCAATTGTCTGACGGTGCGGCTGCGGTCGTGGTTATGGAGGCTGAAGAAGCCGCGCGTCGGAACATTGAACCCCTCGGTCGTTTCATGGGCTTCAATGTTGGCGGTGTCGATCCAGACGAGATGGGCATCGGGCCAATCAAGGCTGTGCCGCGTCTGCTCGAACGTCACGGCCTGAAAGTCGACGATATCGACCTCTGGGAACTGAACGAAGCATTCGCGTCACAGTGTTTGTACAGCCGCGACTTCCTCGGCATCGATCCAGAAAAATATAACGTTAATGGCGGCTCGATCTCGATCGGACACCCGTTCGGCATGACCGGCGCGCGCTGCACCGGATCGATCCTGCTGGAAGGCCAGCGCCGCAAAGCCAAGTATGGTGTGGTCACCATGTGTATCGGCGGCGGCATGGGCGCAGCGGGTCTGTTTGAGTTCCTGCACTAAGGGATCACTTTCACAGCTTAAAGAAAACCCCAGCCCGATGGCTGGGGTTTTTGTTTTGGTGATCCGGTTGGGAGTTATGAGGCTCGCTTCACCGACCGGGTCTAGTCCAGCTCGACGTCGCCCGCCTTGCCCACCGCTGCGAGCGCAAACGCAAACTCCAGCGCGGTTTCTTTCAGACCCTCAAACCGGCCCGATGCGCCGCCATGTCCGGCATCCATATTGATGCGCAAGAAATAGGGGCCGGCTTCCGGCGCTTCGTGGCGCAGTTTGGCAGCCCATTTGCTGGGCTCCCAGTAGGTCACGCGAGGATCACTGAGACCGCCCGTGATCAGCATGCTCGGATAATCAAGCCCTGTGGTCTGGTCGTACGGGCTGTAGGCCATCATCGTGTCATAGTCTTCAGCGCTGGTCAGCGGATTACCCCATTCCGGCCATTCGGGCGGGGTCAGCGGCAATGTGTCGTCGGACATCGTATTGATGACATCAACAAAGGGCACAGCCGCGATAATACCCGCAAACATTTCCGGATCCTGATTGGCGACAGCGCCCATGAGCAGGCCTCCCGCAGACCCGCCCATGCCGACGACACTGCCGCGCGCCGAATAGCCTTGATCGATCAGGTGATTGCCAGCATCGACATAGTCATTGAACGTGTTGACCTTCTTCTCCAGCTTGCCGTCCAGGTACCATTGATAGCCTTTCGCCATCGAGCCGCGGGGGTGAACAATGGCATAGACCATGCCGCGATCCGCGAGCGCCAGCGGTGTGGTTCTGAACCGCGCCGAAATGGTGACGCCATAGGAGCCATAGCCATAGAGCAGCATCGGGGCGCTGCCATCAATCGCGGTATCCTTGTGATAAAGAATGGTCACCGGCACGGCGGCGCCATCCCTGGCCGGGGCGAGGACGCGTTTGACGACATAGTCACTGGCATCATGGCCGGACGGCACTTCCTGTTCCTTGCGTAGCACCCGCTCCTTGGTGGCCAGGTCATAGTCAAAGGTCTGGGACGGCGTGGACGGCGACGAATAGGAGATCCGCATTTGCGTCGAGTCATAGGCATAACCGACCGATGTGCCGAGCGCGTACGCTTCTTCTTCGAACGCGATCGTTTCTTCACTTCCGGTGGTACGTTCGCGCACGACAATACGAGGCAGGCCATCATGCCGTTCAAGACGGATCAAGTGATCCTTCAACACATCCATGCCGAGAATGAGCGTCCCGGATTCGTGCGGGACCAGGTCCGTCCAATTATCTCTTCCCGGCGCGTCTGTCGGCGCGGTGACGATTTTGAAATCAACGGAGTCATCGACATTGGTGGAGATGACAAACTGATCTCCCCAGTGTTCGACGCTGTACTCAATATCGGTTTCGCGCGGTGATATCGTCTTCAACTCAGGCGCATCGGATTTCGCTTCGAAATAGTGCGCTTCGGATGTCGTATGGCTACCCGCCGTGACGAAGATATAGTCGCCTGACTGTGACTCGCCGACGCCGACGAAAAAGCCTGGATCCTGCTCGCGATAGATTTCAGTCGATCCATCTCCGCCCAGCGTGTACATATGGACCGCTGACGGACGGCCTTCTTCATCACGTTCGATCCAGAAGACACGATCCGAGTTTCCGCCCCAGACGAAAGAGCCGGTGGTCTTTTCAATCGTGTCTTCGAGCATGTCGCCAGTCTCGAGATTCTTGAATTTGATCGTGTAGAACTCACTGCCTTGCTCATCGACCGCAAAAGCGATGAGTTTGTGGTTCGGGCTGTGTTCGACATCATTAAACGAGAAATAAGCCTTGCCTTTCCCCATTTCGTCGCCATCGAGCAGGATCTCGTCTTCGGCCTCGATATTATAGATGTCAGCCGCCGCCTTGCGGGCGATGATCGGATACTCACCGCCTGTACGGAATCTTGTCAGATAGGCGTAAGGCCCATCAATCGAGGGCAGGGAGCTGTCATCCTCCTTGATCCGGCCGCGCATCTCCTGGAACAGCTCTTCCTTCAACCCTTCCAGAGGATCCTCCAGCTGGGCCTTGGTAAAGGCATTCTCCGCTTCGAGGTATTCGCGGATGTCGGCGCGCAGGACCGTCGGGTCCTGCATCACTTGCTGCCAGTTCTCATCCTTCATCCAATTGTAAGGATCCACGCGCGTCCGGCCGACTTGTTCGATCGTCTTCGGCTCGCGCTTGGCGACAGGCGGGGTTAATTTCACAATGGCGTCCTCAGCTTCTTCAGTAACAGGGGGAGTGTCTGCAATGACGGGTTCGGTTTCTATATTTGCTGTTGAAACACAGCCAGCCATCAGGGCGAGACTGGCGGCACCGGCCATGAGAAAGGTCAAACGCATCATATACTCCGCTATTTATCGAATAGCGGCAAATTAACCATGTCCCTCGTGATGTCCAGCGGGTCGTTTAATCTTCTTTTGGTCGGAAGGTCAGCACGACGCCATTAATGCACCAGCGTTGCCCGGTTGGTGGCGGGCCGTCATTGAAAACGTGTCCCATATGCAGGCCACAAATTGCGCAATGGCATTCTGTGCGCGGATAGATCAGTTTGAAATCCGTCTTGGTCTCGACCAGATTGTCAGCGACGGGTTGCCAATAGCTTGGCCAGCCGGTGCCGCTGTCAAACTTGTGCTCTGACGACCAGAGCGGCGTCTCACAGCCGACGCAATGATATACGCCCGGGCGTTTCTCACTTTCGAAGTTTCCGGGTGAGAATGCGCGTTCTGTGCCTTCCTTTACGCCAACCCGATACTGGTCTGGGGTCAGGAGATCGCGCCACTCTGCATGGGTGCGATTGATTTTTTTCAGGTCAGGCATAGGGCGGCTCATGGGTGGGCTCACTTTCACAAACGTCCCACCCAATATAGGTCAATTCTAGCCGTAGAGAACGGTAATCGTCTCAGCGACGCAGGCCGGGCGTTCCTGGCCTTCAATCTCGATCGTGCATTCCGAGATCATTTGCTTGCCACCCGCTTTCTCGTTCACTTCCTTCACGGTCTGGACCATGCGGAGCTTGGAGTTGACGGGAACCATATTGGTGAAGCGGACCTTGTTTGCACCATAATTGATGCCGCGGGTGACGCCCTCGACACGCAGGACTTGCGGACCGAACATCGGGATCAATGACAGGGTCAGATAACCATGTGCAATGGTCGAGCCGAGCATCTCCTTGGCCATTTCTTCATTCACGTGGATCCATTGGTGGTCGCCCGTCGCATCTGCGAACGTATTGATGCGCCCCTGGTCCACTTCGAACCAATCTGAAGGCCCGAGCGTTTGCCCGACCAGGCTTTCAAGGTCTGTATATTGAACGGATTTTGGATCTGCCATTTATTCCTCCCAAAGATATGTTTCTGTAATGATTAGTGACGGTTAGCGCCTGCATGTGCAAGCGTATTCTCAAACGATGCGGCTGTCCTTATTGCCCCAGTAACGATCGCGCACGAGCCGCTTGTAAAGTTTACCAGTCGGATGCCGCGGCAATGCCGGATCAAAGTCGACGGATTTCGGGCATTTGATCTTCGCCAGACGCTCCCGGCAATAGGCCAGCAGATCTTCTGCGAGCGCGTCATCGCCTTCAATCCCATCCATGGGCTGAACCACCGCCTTCACAGCTTCGCCAAAATCCTCGTCCGGCACGCCAATCACGGCCACGTCGGCCACCGAAGGGTGCGTGATCAGGATGTTCTCGGCTTCCTGCGGATAGATGTTCACGCCGCCCGAAATGATCATGAAGGCCTTGCGATCGGTCAGATACAAGAAGCCGTCTTCATCAACCTTGCCGACATCGCCGAGCGACGACCAATCCGCATGTTTGGGGTTAAGCGCGCCTTTGGTCTTCTCTGGGTCATTGTGGTAATTGGGCGGCGCGGTGCCGCCAAAATAGATCTGGCCTTCTTCACCGACCCCAACTTCATTGCCCTCTTCATCACAAACATGAAGCTCGCCGAAGATCGGGAACCCGACTGTACCTTTATGGGCGAGCCATTGCTCGGAATTGGCCCAGGTCATGCCATTGCCTTCAGAGCCTGCATAATATTCCTCGATCACCGGGCCCCACCACGCAATCATCTGTTCCTTGACCGGCACTGGGCAGGGCGCGGCGGCATGGACGGCAGCGACAAGGCTGGAGACATCATATTTGCTGCGCACGTCCTCTGGCAGTTTCAGCATTTTCACAAACATGGTTGGCACCAGCTGCGTATGCGTGACCTGATGCGTCTCGATCAGCGACAGGTAATGCTCGGCGTCGAACTTCTCCATGATGATCAGCGTCATGCCAAACTTGGTCATCGCCATGCACCAGCGCAGCGGCGCGGCATGATAGAGCGGTGCCGGTGACAGATAGATGCCTTCCGGTACAGTCTTGAACAGGGCTTGGGCGATCATGGTCAAAGCATTGGTGCTATCAATCGCCGGATCTTCGGGCAGTGGCGGGCGAATGCCCTTTGGTCGCCCGGTCGTGCCGGATGAGTAAAGCATGTCAGAACCCGCCCGCTCATCCGCGATCGAGGTTTCGGGGTGCGCAGCGCGAACACTTTCCAGGGCTTCATAGCCGTCAATCTCGCCATCGATCGACCAATAGCCATCAAGTTCGGTCACGCCTGTGACGTCTTCCGCGACCGCTTTCAGGCCAGCCGAGGCGATCAACAGGCGGGCGCCACTATCCTTGATGATATATTCGACTTCCGGCGTGGTCAGGCGGGACGAGATGCAGACAAAGTACAGCCCGGCGCGCTGGGCGGCCCAGCAAATCTCGAAATAGCGTGGGCTGTTCTCCGCAAAGATGGCCAGCGTATCACCATGGTGCAGCCCCAGCGCTCGAAACGCATGTGCGATCTGGTTCGAGCGCTGGTCCAATTGGCCAAAGGTCACAGCCTCGCCGCTGCTGGCCATGATGTAAGCAGGTTTGTCCGGTTGGGTTTGCGCATGATGCGACGGATGCATGGCTGATCTCCTCCAGCGCGTCTCTTAAAGGACGGGTCTTCGAGCAGAGATTAGCTAAGACATGCGCGCTGTCTATTGGTGACTTAGGGACAGCTATTCGCCGCCATAATCGGCGATCGATTTCGCGGTCCGGTGAAAGCGTAATCTCGCCGCATATTCGAGCGGATCCTTGGGTTTGACCAGCGCGTCTGCTGGTGTATCGGTCCAGTCGATCAGGCGGGTCAGGAAGAATCGCAGGGCTGCACCCAGGCATAGCGTTGGAAAGGCGGCTTTCTCGTCATCTTGCAGAGGGCGAACACTTTCATAGCCGGCAATCAGATTGCGCGCCTTGGAAAAGTTGAACGCGCCATCTGGTTCGAATGCCCAGGCATTCACACAGATTGCCAGGTCATAGGCGAGCGCATCTGTGCAGGCGAAGTAGAAATCGATCGCGCCGGTGAACCGATCACCGAGAAAGAAAGCATTATCCGGGAAAAGATCGGCATGAATGGTCCCCCTGGGCAGCGTGTCACTAAGGCTGGCGGTGGTCCTGATCTGCGCGAGATCCTGATCGATTTTGTCGGCCAGGCCAGGTTGCAAGGCGTCCGCATTCGCTGACCGTCCATTCCAAAGGCTTGGCCAGCTGGCAGGGCCCAGATCATTTCTCCGGGTCTGTTCAAAATCGGTCGCGGCTTGATGCAGCTGAGCGAGGCCCATGCCCAATTGTCGGCACTGTGCAGCATTCGGCACACGTGGTGAAAGGCCTTGCAGGAAGGTTATGATAACAGCGGGACGTTCCACCAGTTTGCGCAAGGCTTGTCCATCGGACGCGGCCACCGGAAGCGGACAGGAAAATCCGTTTGCGGCGAGGTGCTGTTTCAAGGCGATGAAATAGGGCAGATCCGCCGGATCGGCGCGCTTTTCGAACAAGGTCAGGATGAACCGGCCTTTTGTGGTTTCGAGATAATAGTTTGAATTCTCGACCCCTTCGGCAATGCCTTTAAAGGCGACGGCCTCGCCGAGATCATACTCGGCAAGGAACGCTGCCAGCGCATCGTCAGAAACATTCGTATAGACCGCCATGGCCTAGGCTGTAGCGGGCGTCTCGTCCGGCGTCCACAGGTCACGTTGCATGGTGCGACCCATCAGGTAGAAATGCAGCGCCGCCCAGAGCAGGAAGAGCGACCCGACAGACACGCCGACGCGGTTGCCAATTGCCCGGGCTGGCTTGCAATAGGTCTCATTGGTGGCCATCGCGTCTTCCAGAGCCGCGCCTGTGAGGGCGCCGTCACGGCCCTTGCGGGCGGCGAGCAAAGCACGTTCCACGCCCCCGCACTCACCGGCTGTGACAGGCGAGTCCAATTGCGTCAGCTGGTACTTCGTGCCTTGGTCGGAAATCCAGCCAACCGCCGGCGGGCCGAGGCCATAGCCAATGATATTGACGACGAAGAGCAGCAGCGCCGCTGCGGTGGCGCGCATACGCGGTTCAACCAGTTTCTGTGTCACAGCGAACATCGGCGCCAGATAAGAATAGCGCAGGATCGCTGCGATCACGAGCACCGGAATGGCGAGCCATATGGCCGTCGCCCCGGAAGAGAAGCCGACCGTATTGTATCCAAATATCATCAGCGGCACGCATAAGGACATGCCGAGCGCCGGGAGCCAGCTGTCCGAATTCGGGTGACGGCTGCGGACACGGTCCGCGACGACGCCAGATCCGAATGTGCCAATCCCGGCTGCGACGCCAAGCACACCGCCATAGATCAGGGCCGCATTCATGAGGTCCAGACCGTGCGCCCGCATCCAGAAGGGGGCGATGAACTGCCCGATGCCGTAGCCGGCGAATGACGCCATCGCGCCCCCCATGCTGACATGCCAGAAAGTTGGCTTACGGAAGACAACTCCGAACACTTTGAACGGCGATGGCATCTGCCGCGCCGCGGCAGCTGCTGCGCCACCCGGATCAGAGAATCCGCGTGGCGGCTCCTTGACTGTCATTTTGAACAGCACGGCGCCAAGAACGCCGGGCAGACCCATCCAGATGAACGCATCGCGCCAGTCGAGACCGCCTCGCGTCGCGATGTATGCTCCGCCGAGCGCTGCAAGCATCGATCCAATAGGAATACCAAGCGCGAAGATGCCCAAGGCTGAGGCTCGTTTGTCGGGCGGGAAATAGTCCGAAATCAGCGAGTGGGATGGCGGAGAGCAACCGGCTTCACCAATGCCGACCCCAATTCGTGCCAACGCGAACTGCATCGTATTCTGGGCCATGCCGCAGGCTACGGTCATGGCGCTCCAGGCGGCCATGGCAATGGCGATGATCGAAGTTCGATTCTTGCGTTCCGCCAGCATCGCAAATGGAATGCCGAGCAGCGTATAAAGCACGGCAAAAGCAAGCCCTGACAGAATGCCGATCATGAAATCCGAAAGACCAAATGTCTCGCGAATCTGTTCACCGAGGACGCCGATCAGGGTCCGGTCTATGAAGTTGAACGTATATACAACGATGAGCGCAAACAGGACATAAGCGCGATAGCCCGCACTTCCATAACCTTCGACGGTGGTGGAATCGTCCGGCGCCGTTTCGGTTGCGATATCAGCCATTATGCGGTCTCCACTTTGGCGACCATGTCGTTCTCAAGATGTCGCGATGACATGTAGAAACAGAACGCGGCGACGAGGAACCAGAGCGTGGTCACCGAGATGGACTGTTTCAGTCCGGCAGAACGCCCTTCCGCGCACAGAGCCAATTGCTCTGGCGTCAGACCATCAGCTGCGGCACAGATTGAAGCGCTCAACCCATCGCCGCTCAGACTGGCTCCGGTAAAAACGTCGCTCATGATGCCAACAAATTGCGGCCCAATCCCATTGCCGATGATCGAAACGATGATCAATAGGATGGCGATCGCGGTGGCGCGTGAGCGCGCAGAGACGACGCCTTGACCGATATTATACTGTGCGCCCAGATAGGCGTAGTGACAGATCGCGGCCAACGCCCAGACAACGAAAACAACAGTCAGGCTCGAAGCATAGAAGGCGAAAATGTATAGCGGAACCGCCAGCAGCAGGCCAATCGCTGGAATGATCGCGACGGCTGTTTTGAACCGGTGCGAGAATCGGTCGGTCAGATAGCCACCCAAGAATGTCCCGAGGGCCGCGACAGCAGAAAGGGGGGCGCCAAAATTGATCGAAGCCTCACGAACGCCGAGCCCATGCTCCCGGATCAGGAATGGGATCTGGAAGGTGAACAGCCCATAGCCGACAAAAGCGACCAGTGCGGCCCCAGCAGACATCCACCAGAAGCTGGGCTTGGACATCAGTTCCTGCATGGTTTCTTTAGTCGACGCCTTTTCCACGCCGCCAGCATTTGGAGGATCTGAATAACCGCGCGGGGGTTCCCGGACGGTGAGCCACAACAAGGCGCCGATTAAAACGCCCGGTAGGCCGATGACAACAAATGCGATCCGCCAGCCTTCAACATTTGTCCAGTCAATGCCCGAAAACAGGCCGCCAACGCCTATGCTGCTCAACCATGCGCCGAAGGTCGGTCCGCTCAACTCTGCCAGAGGGCCGCCAAACAGGTAGGCCAGAACGCCGCCCAAGGTGACGCCCATAGAATAGATCCCAAGCGCGGTCGCGCGGTGTTTGGCGGGATAATAATCGCCGATGATCGAGTTCGCCGGCGGCGTACAACCGGCTTCGCCTACCGCGACGCCGATGCGGAACAACATCAGTGTAATAAAGCCGGCGGCAATGCCACATAGCGCCGTCATTACGGACCACAGCACGATACAAATGACGATGATATTGACCCGGTTAAACCGGTCGGCTGCCATCGCAATGGGCAGGCCCATAACCGCGTAGAAGATCGCGAACGGCCAGCTGGCCAGCAGACCGAATTGTGTATCGCTGAGATTGAAGGTCTGAATGATCGGCTCGGCCAGTACCCCTATAAGGTTTCGGTCGATAAAGTTCAGGGTGTAGACCACCATGAGCATGAGCAGCACATAGGTGCGATACCCCTTGGAGCCATAACCCGTAACATGTCCGTCCGCCGCCGCGGTTGCGGTGTCGCTCATTCAAAGCCTCCCAAGCTACGCCTTGAATGGCGCATGTATCTGTTTCCAGTACGGTAGTCCCCCCGCAGGACTGCGCAAGTCTTTTCGCCGCGACAGCATATTCATTACCGTGTCAGCAACAGTGGCACTGCGTCAGATGAGGCCGCTCGATTTGAAGCTCGATACGCCTTGCTTGGCGGCAATCAGGTGGTCATGTACCTTGATATCCAAGGGAGTCAGCGCATCGATAATCTCCCGCGTGATATCGATATCGGCCTGCGACGGCGTCGGATCGCCGGACGGATGATTGTGCACGAGAATGATCGCCGAACAGGAGAGTTCCAATGCGCGCCGGGCGATCTCGCGGGGATAGACCGGGGCGTGATCGACCGTGCCCTGACCCATCATTTCATCGGCGATGAGCTGGTTCTTGCGATCGAGGAACAAGACCCGAAACTGTTCCCGCGTTTCATGCTGCAATTGCCTGCGGACATAAGCCAGCAAGGTCGTCCAGCTTGAAATGATAGACCGTGTTTCGATGGTTTCGCGTGTGGCGCGGGTGCCAATCTCCTGGGTCGCAAGCAGATAGGCCGCCACGGCTTCGCCGATACCGTCGAGTTCCTGCAGATCTTTGGCTTTTGCCGCCAGAATGCCCGATAAAGAACCGAACCGACGTAGCAGCGCCTTGGCGATGGGTTTCACGTCCCTGCGCGGAATGAAGGCGAACAGGAGTGTCTCCAGCAATTCATAATCGTCCAGCGCGCTTGCGCCGCGCTGGATCAGCTTCCCGCGCAAGCGGTCCCGGTGTCCCTGCCAGTGTGGTTTGGCAGGTTTTGCGTTCAATGGCTCACCGTGTGCGGCGTGTGATAGTTTTTGGGGGAGGCGGTGAAGATCTCGCATCCGTCCTTGGTGACCCCGACCGAATGTTCGAACTGCGCCGATAGTTTGCGATCACGCGTCACCGCCGTCCAGCCATCGCTCAAGATCGCTGCATCCTTGCGTCCGACATTCAGCATGGGTTCGATTGTGAAAAACATGCCTTCTGCAAGCACAGGTCCGGTTCCGGCGCGGGCGCTATGAACGACATTTGGTTCATCATGGAAGAGCTGTCCGAGACCGTGTCCGCAAAAATCCTCGACGACCGAAAACCGATTCTTGCGCGCGATTTCAGAAATGGCCGCGCCGATATCTCCGAAACGGTGTCCAGGTTTTACTGCAGCAATGCCCGCCATCAAAGCTTCATAAGTCACATCCATCAATCGGCTGGCGATCCGTTTCGGCTCACCTGCCGCATACATGCGCGAATGGTCGCCATGCCAGCCATCGACAATGACGGTGACATCAATATTGGCGATATCGCCATTTTTGAAGGCGCGATCACCCGGAATACCGTGACAAATCACGTGGTTCAGCGAGATACATGAGGCGTGGCGATAGCCACGATAGCCAATGGTTGCGGATTGCGCGCCATGATCAAATACGAACCGGCGGATCAAATCATCAATATGGCCGGTCGTGACGCCCGGCTGGACTTCACCGACCAGCATGTCCAGGCACTCTGCGACGAGTCTGCCGGCTTTGCGCATCCCTTCGAAACCCGATTCATCATGAATACGGATTTCGCCTGTGCGCATGGGTGTCATGAGTTCAGCTTCAGTCATTCGAATCCAGCTTTCCATCGGCGAATTTGGTAGCTTCCCTATATGCCAGCGATTGTCAGAAACTTCCAGACTTGAGTTACGTACCCGCCTCGCGGCTTTGTTAACAACGTCAGAACACGTCGGACTTGTATCATGTTGCACTGCGACATCGCTGATCTAAGGCTATCGATCGGAGTTTATGATGTATCGTTTGGTCTATGTAAGTACTGCTAAGGACGGAATTAGTCCGGATCAGATTGGAGACATTCTCAACGTGTCTCAATCGAACAATCATGAGCGTTTGATTACCGGTTTTCTTGCCCATAATGGCCGTCATTTCATGCAGGCACTTGAAGGTGAGCGGGAGGAAGTTCTTGACGTCTATGCCCGGATTAATGCCGATCCGCGCCATTTTGGTGTGGTTCAAATTATTGGCGAGACTATCGCCGGACGGGCCTTCCCCGACTGGGCCATGAACTATTTCCGCGTCGACGACCCGCGTGGCCATACAATGGTGATTCGGCACGATGATCCGATCGATAGTTTGCTGCCCAAGGACATGCCGCGCGAATTGCTGCATCTATTCACCCGTTTTCTCGATATCGAACCCGTAACCGCGTAAACTGATTAGCAATAGCTTTCTGAGACGTTGCAGACCTGCACTATGGTGAGGTTTGTATGAACCAGGAAACAAAAGTTCTGATGGCGCGCGTCGCCAAGCTCGGCGAGATCTCTGAATCCGAGGCGCATCGCATCATCAATGAGATTTACAAGGATGGGATTGTCAGCCGCGCAGAAGCAGAGTCGCTGTTTCGCCTGAATGATATGCTGAGCGCGATGGATCCGGCCTGGATCAGCCGCTTTCAGGAGGCGATGAAAGACTATCTGCTCACCCGGGAGCCGCCGGAAGGCTGGATCACGGACGGCGAAGCCGACTGGTTGATCGCACAAGTGCAAAATGATGCTCATATACCAAGTCTGGACGAACTCGACCTTTTGATCGAATTGCTCCGCAAAGCCGATGGTGCGCCAGAAAAACTGGCGCGATTCACCGTCGAGGCGGTTAGCGACCGGATCATTTCAGACGGGATTGCCAGCTTGAACATGGTCGAACGGATGCGCTATGCGCTCTATGCCGGTGCTGGCCACGGGGGGCTTTGGGTCAGCCAGTTTGAAGCCGGCCTTCTGTTCAAGACCAATGATGCGATCGCTGAGGCCGACAATGCTCCGACCTGGAATGATCTGTTCGCCCGCGCGGTTGGCAACCACTTGATGGCGCGCGCGCACCCGGATCCACAAACGGTTGAAGGCGCCCTGGCGCGTGAAAGCTGGTTGCAGGATTCATCCAGCAGCACGGGCGGGTTCTTCTCCCGTATGGGAGCTTCGTTTTCATCCGGCAACTGGTTCGAGATGATCACGCATAATGGTCGAAAGGCTGCACGTGCCCGCCAGACTGCTGCTGAAGCGGCCGACCGTGAAGCTGAGAAAGTCACGGAATTCGAAAACGAATGGCTGCTCGCCGGAATCGGCGCAGATGGTAAGGTTTCGCCGGCTGAAACGGCGTTGATTGAATTTCTGAAACAAGAGGCGCCTGGCTTCGCACAAGGTCTTGCCGTCGCCGTCTGATTTTCGTTTCATCCGGAATTGCGGGGTTTGACCAAGCGGCAACCTCGACATTCCCGTGTGCACAATCTAAGTCCGGCAGCGGATCAATAGAAAACACGCACGGGGTCTGTAAATGTTCAAGAAAATCCTGATTGCCAATCGCGGCGAGATCGCTGTTCGTGTGATCAAGACTTGCCGTCGGCTCGGGGTAAAGACCGTTGTTGTCTATTCGGATGCTGATGCCGGATCGATGGCCGTCGAGATGGCCGATGAAACCGTGCATATCGGCCCGTCACCCGCGGCCGAGTCCTATCTTGTCATGGACAAGATTGTTGACGCAGTGACGCAAACCGGGGCTGAAGCTGTCCATCCGGGATTCGGGTTCCTCTCGGAAAACCCTGAATTTGCCAAGCGCCTGGAAAAAGAGAAAATCACCTTTATCGGCCCCAATCCACACGCGATTGAAGCCATGGGTGACAAGATCAGCTCGAAAAAACTCGCCGCGGATGCGGGGGTCTCGACCGTGCCCGGCCATATGGGTCTGATCGAAAGCACCGAGGAAGCGGTCAAGATCAGCCGGGAAATTGGTTATCCGGTGATGATCAAAGCGTCTGCTGGAGGCGGTGGGAAGGGGATCCGCATCGCTTATGACGACAAGGATGCCGAAGAAGGCTATCCGGCGGTTAAGGCGGAAGCCAAGGCATCTTTCGGCGATGACCGTATTTTCATAGAGAAGTTCATTCTCGAACCGCGCCATGTCGAAATTCAGGTGATGGGCGACAAGCATGGCAATTGCGTCTATTTGTTCGAACGCGAATGCTCGATCCAGCGCCGCAACCAAAAGGTCCTTGAGGAAGCTCCGTCACCTCTGCTGGACGAAGCCACCCGCAAGAAAATGGGCGAACAGGCGGTCGCATTGGCCAAGGCGGTCAATTATGACAGTGCCGGCACAGTCGAATTTGTCGCTTCCGGCAAGGATAAGAGCTTTTACTTCCTGGAAATGAACACGCGCCTGCAGGTCGAACATCCGGTGACAGAGATGATTACCGGTGTCGATCTTGTCGAGCAGATGTTGCGTTCGGCCTATGGCGAAAAACTGGCATTGGAGCAGGACAAGCTGAAGATAAATGGCTGGGCCATTGAAAGCCGGGTCTATGCGGAGGATCCTTATCGCAACTTCCTGCCCTCTATCGGGCGCCTGAAGCGCTTTATTCCGCCGCTTGAAGGCGATCTGGCTGGCGGAACGGTGCGCATGGACAGTGGCGTGCGCGAAGGCGACGAGATCTCGATGTTCTATGATCCGATGATCGCCAAACTGGTGACTCATGGCAAAGACCGTGATCAGGCGCTGGATGTCCAGGCTGAAGCGCTCGATCGGTTTCACATTGAAGGCATTCAGGACAATATGCCGTTTTGTGCTTCGGTGATGGATGAAACGCGCTTTCGCTCCGGCAACATTACTACGGCCTATATCAAGGACGAGTTCCCGGAAGGCTTTCAAGGCACAGCCCCGACGGCCGCACAAACGGTGATGCTCACGGTTGCCGCGGCCTATGCCCACGGGGTCTATGTCCGCCGTGCCAGCCAGATCACGGGCCGAATGTCGCCGATCGAAGAGTCGCGCCGCGATTGGGTCGTGATTCTCGGAGGGGAACATATCCCGGTCGTGCTGGATCTCGGCGACGGCGAAGCGACGATTACAATCGGCGACAAGGCGCATTCCCTAGTGACCGACTGGGTGCCCGGGCAACCCTTGTTCGAAGCGGTGCTGGATGGCCAGCCCATGGCCGTGAAGATTGCCGATCGGACAGAAGGCTATCTGGTGCGCCATCGCGGGGTCCGTCTGGACGCTTTGGTTTGCACGCCGGTGGTGGCGGAAATGCACAAGCGCCTGCCGGAAAAAGAAAAGCCGGATCTCTCGAAACTGATCATTTCTCCGATGCCAGGACTGGTTGTGTCGGTCGATGTCGAGATTGGTCAGGACGTCCAGGAAGGCGAGGCGGTCTGCATCGTGGAGGCGATGAAAATGCAGAATATTATACGCGCTGAGGCCAATGGCACGGTGAAAGCGATCAATGTCGGTGCGGGCGACAGCGTCGCGGCCGACGAAATCATGCTGGAATTCGAATAATTCGACACGTTTTCGCGTTGCCTGTATGACGAGGCCGATTCAATAAGCTTGCATGACAGGACGCAGCATGGGCGAATTACTCTTCAATCCAAATGGCCGCATCGGCCGTAATCGATTCTGGCAAGGAATGGTCATTTTGACCGTGGCCAGCGTGCTGGTCGCTGCCGGCTTTCGGATGGTTTCAGTACCGCTTGTTTTCCTGCACTTCGTGCTGATCTATCCGTATATTTGTGTGGTCGGCAAGCGGCTGCATGATGCTGGCCTGACGGCCTGGTTGTCGCTTCTGGTCTGGTTGGGAGCGATGATTGTCAACCAAATCGTATCCGGCGTTCTCGGAAGGTTCATGATATCACCGGAAACGCTCGAGACTTATGAAAAGGTCATGGAGCTGCTGGAGCAGAATGAAGTGGACCCGGCCATGGAAGGGATGATGATTGTGTTGCGGGACACGGTCCCGCTCGTCGTCGTGACGACGATCCTGGTGGGGGCCATTGTGGCGCTCGCCCTCGGAGCAATCAGACCGGAGCCTCGCGAGAACAAGCATGGTCCAGTCCCCGGCTCAGATCCATCTGGATCATTCCAGTAGGGCGTCGAAGAATTCCTGCATGTCGATAAATTTTTATCGATTATTGATAAATTTCTCGACATGTGTATAAGCGTCAAGACATAAGAATATTACTGAAAGGACGTCTTCGCCATGAGTGATGCCTTTGCCTCCCAGACTGCGCTTGATCCGGATCGCCCCTGGATCACGGACGATGAGCAATTGCCAACCCGGATGAACTGGCTTGATACGTTTTTTAATCCGACCGGGGAGTCGCCCAAACTCCATTTCACACGAGCCTGGACCGTCCTGTTTTTTACCGGGCTGATTACCTGGGCCGGGTTCGGATTCATTATCTTCATGATTGGCGTCGCCGGTGCGGACACGACCAGTATAGCGATTGGGCATGCCTATTTGATCGCCATTGTGATGGCAGTGACATCGGTTCTCTCCTTTGTCATCCACACGCGGCGGCTGAATCATGCCCGCAAGATCTCGTTGCGGGCCATTATTGTTCTGGTGCCGCTGATTCTGGCAGCGGCCGTTTTTGTCGTTGGCATGAACGGCAAGGCGGCTGAGTACGACAAGCTCTACGAACAGCGTGCCGAATTTCTCACCGATCCGGCAGCCTGGCGTGAAGCCCGGTTGGAAGAGCGCCGCAAAGCGCAGGAAGAAGAGGAAAAAGCCCGGCTGGAGGCGGAAGAAGCGCGGGCAAATGCCGAAGCAAATGGTGAAGTCTTGGAACAAGAGAATGCCGGTCAGCGCGGTCAACAAGGTGGTGGTCAGCAGGGCGACTGGAATCAGGGACCGAATCCAGAAAATCCTCTGCCAACAAAAGGGTCGTTTATCGTACGACCCAACCTTGGCCCATTCTCCATGACCATCATGGGCCTCAACACGCTGATCATGGTCTGGTCACTGCTTTGGGTCGCCCGGGTTCCGAATTTCGGACACAAGCCTGAGCCTGAGCCGTTCGCTTAGGCGAGCGGTCGGCCCGGCAAGGTTCTGGCAGAAAATACCTGTTCGAAGGCGCGTTTGAGCGCCTCATCAGCTTCGGCCATATCCACCGGCAGTCCGAGATCAACCAGACTGGTCACGCCAAACTGCGGATCTGCGATGCCGCAAGGCGTGATGCCGGTAAAATGCTCCAGATCCGGCTCCACATTCAGGCTGATGCCATGAAAACTGACCCAGCGTTTGAGGCGGATTCCGATTGCTGCGATCTTGTCTTCGCGTAACTGACCGCCTGGTTGCGTACGATCGACCCAGACGCCGACACGACCATCGCGGACATCCGCATCGACATTGAACGCAGTCAGCGCGGTGATAATCCAGCGTTCCAGATTGGCGACAAAGGCGCGGACATCGCGCCCACGCGCAGCGACATCCAGCATGACATAGGCGACCCGCTGGCCGGGGCCGTGATAGGTGTATTCGCCGCCGCGACCGACCTTGTGAACCGGAAACCGTCCGGGGTCGCGCAGATCAACCGCCTTGGCGCTGGTCCCGGCCGTATAAAGGGCGGGATGTTCCAATAACCAGACCAGTTCCGGGGCGCCGTCCTCGCGAATCGCGCGGGCCCGCGCCTCCATGGCCGCATGGGCAGCCTGATAGGGAACCGGGTCGGGACTGATGGCCCATTCGACATCTGCGTATTGTGTCATGTGACTGCATATAGCGAAGACTTTTCGCTTCACAATCCGCAGTGCGCCGCGTATATGGCCCGCTCTACCCGGCGTGCGGCCGTGGCGGAACTGGTAGACGCGCAGCGTTGAGGTCGCTGTGGGGCAACCCGTGGAGGTTCGAGTCCTCTCGG
>JBCBBC010000027.1:0-42357 GCA_038532145.1 Pseudomonadota bacterium
CGCCCGTTTCGGCCATTGATTCGGCAACCTGTCGCATCACAGCGCGCATGCTGGCGGGATCCCATGCCTCAAACATGCGAACCGGATCCAAGCAAATATAGGAGTATCGCCCCAATCGATGCTCATTGTCGGCACTGTCGAGCCAAATCAATTTGTTCGAGTTTGCGTTTGCCAAAGCAAATGGGGCAAGACTTTTAAGATCAAGCCGCTCGAACCACACCATATAAGCTACCTTCATCACCCTACCGCTGCACTAACGGCGTCACGAAACATCTCGTCCTTAGATACAGTGAATGCAAGCAGAAGTATGCGATTTTGACTGCTTGGGTATCCAGTAGCTTCGCGAAACAAGTGTGAAAACAGTTCAAAGGCTTAGAGTCTTAAAATCGCCCCAAGTCGGCCCCTCATCAAAGCTCCAGTGCTTCGGAAATTTGAAGCGCGTCTTCCAGCTCTATGCCGAGGTAACGGATGGTGCTTTCGATTTTAGCGTGTCCAAGAAGCAATTGAACCGCCCGTAATTTTCCAGTGTTTCGATACAGTTGAGCAACTTTGGTACGCCGCAGTGAATGCGTTCCGTAGTCTGAAACCTTCAATCCGATTTGGCGAACCCAAGAATCCACAATGCGATGATACTGGCGCGTCGAGAGATGTTCGCTTTTGCTGTTTCGACTGGGGAACAGATTATCATCCTTACTCAAACCGGCGGCCTGGACGTGCGCCATGACGGAAGTAGCGGTGAGTTTTGTGATTTCGAATTGGACCGGTCGTGACGTTTTGCGTTGAATCACCATCGCGCGCTCCCGGACCGATCCTGCAGAAAATACGTCCGATACTTTCAGGCTAACGAGGTCGCATCCGCGAAGTTTGCTATCAATCGCCAGGTTGAGCAGGGCAAGGTTTCGGACTTGGCCAAGCATTTCAAGCCGAGCTCGAATCGCCCAGACTTCTCGCGGTCTAAAAGGACGCTTTTGCCCTCTCGGCGCTCCGCCAATCATGTTCGCGTCGCATGCTGATGGTTGTTTCGCTTTTTGTGGTTTGAATGATGGCATGGATTACTCCCAAATCCATGCTTATGCGACTAGCGAGCCAATTCACTGTGCATTCAGCCTTTTCAGAGAGGCTCAAGACGCCGCTTATTTCGTGGGAAATTCTCAAGGCGTCCGCTCTAAAGAGGGTCCGTTATTGTAGAATTCCGATCTCAAGCGGCGAACTGCATACCCAATGAGTGAAAAATCCAATCGGCACCTATTCATCCACAAGAAAAAATCGGTGGTAACACGGTGGTAACACAGCAAGCGAACAAACATTCGCCAAAACTGAAGGCAACGCAAACCACTGTTTTGTATAGAAAATATGGTGGTCGATACTAGGTTCGAACTAGTGACCCCTGCAATGTCAATGCAGTGCTCTACCACTGAGCTAATCGACCATCCGTTTCAGAGAGAGGGGTATTCCCCTTTTGGCGCGTTCAAGTCAAGCCTGAACTGCAACCCATATCAGCGCATACCAATTAAGAGCCTAGGCCGCCATAACCCGCTCAACTTCGTCCACCAGTTCCCGCAAATGGAATGGCTTGGACAGCACTTTCGCGCCCGCCGGGGTTGGGGAGCTGCCAGACAGCGCCACAGCCGCAAACCCGGTAATGAAGACGATTTTCATAGCCGGATCGAGCTCTGCCCCACGGCGCGCCAGCTCGATGCCGTCAATGCCAGGCATCACGATGTCGGTCAGCAAAAGGTCAAACACTTCGCGCTCGAGCGCTTCAAGCGCGCCTTCGCCGTCTTCAAAGTCTTGAACATCATGCCCAGCGCGGCGTAAAGAGGCACTGAGAAAGCTGCGCATCGCATCATCATCTTCGGCCAGCAGAATTTTGCTCATATGTGCTTGTCCCTGATATTCACTGAGCCTAGTGCCATCATTCCGTAAATCCTGAGTGAAGATACGCCACTTTTCAAAGATAATATGTCACGCGATTGCACAGATTACAGGCCAATTGTCATAAAAACACGCGTTTGGACCTTGACCTCGCCGCCAGAAAACAGACCTTGAGCAGATGCGAACCGCGTTCGACGTCTCACCGGAAGCCCATGCGCCGAGTATTGAAGCTTATACGCTTCAATCTGATGACACTGTGCGCGCACCGGTCGTCTTCGCCTCGCCACATAGCGGCACCATCTATCCCGACAGTATGCGCCAATTGCTTTGTGTCCCATTGTCAGATTTACAACGTACCGAAGATGCGTTTGTGGACGAGTTTTATCGGCCCGCCATTCAGCACGGCGCGATCCTGCTCAGCGCCAATTATGCGCGGGGCTTTGTTGATCTCAATCGCGATGCGCGGGAGCTGGATGCCAGCATGTTTCATGACGGTTTGCCGCGCACAGCCGGCATGCCCAGTGCCCGCGTCAAGGCTGGCCTTGGCTGCTTACCGAGAGTCGGCGCCAGCGGCCGCGATATCTACGCGGCGCCTATGTCGAAACAGGATGGTCAATTTCGACTCGACGCCATCTATGATCAATATCATCAGGCGTTGCAGTCCCAAATTGAACAGCTCAAGACCGAATGGTCGGACATTGTGATCATCGATTGCCATTCCATGCCGTCTCGCCAACCGGGTAAGTCGAGTATGCCGGATATCGTGCTAGGGGATCGTTTCGGCTCTAGCTGCTCATCGACGTTGACCTCAATCGTCGAACGCCGTTTCCGCCGTGAAGGGCTCAGCGTCACCCGCAATGCGCCATATGCTGGCGGCTACACCACACGCCGTTATGGCCGACCTCGGCGTGGAATTCATGTTCTGCAGATTGAAATCAATCGCGGGCTGTATATGAATGAGATGAAAGTTGAAAAATCAGCCGGGTTCGAGCGCTTAAGCACGCAAATCTCTGGTTTGATTGAGGATATCATCGACTTTGCGTTGCGTGAGAACACGTAGAGCGAGACAAAAAAGAGCCGCGCTAAAGAGCGCGGCTATAACAGGTAAGGGAGGAAACGCCAGAAGGCGTCAGCACCGCAGTGCTAAGGATCAATTTATTGTGCGGCGCACAAATAACAAGCCCTGTTTCGCTGCGCTGCCGCATAACTCCGTTGCGTAAGAGGGATGCAGGTGATCCGCATCACAAAAGTTACGACCGTCTAACACCCGGAAAAACCGAGAATTTCCATTTCGGCACGGGTCTTGCTGTGAGTTTCCGCATAATTCATTTTCGGGACTCCGAGGGGAGGCTCCGATCATCCGGGAGTGCGGTATGACGGACAGAACAGATCTGCATGTAGGGAAACGCCTGCGGCGGCGGCGACGCTTGCTCGGCATGACCCAACAGGACCTGGCCAGTATGGTGGGTGTGCGGTTTCAGCAGATCCAGAAGTATGAATGCGGAGCCAACCGGGTCACCTCGTCGCGTCTTTACGACCTTTCGCGGGCCCTGAATGTCTCGGTTCAATACTTCTTTGACGGCCTGGAATCCGAGGATATGCAGGGCATGGCGGCAAATGACGCCGAACGCCTGGACGCCGACATTCTCAGCCAGAAAGAGACTTTGGAACTGGTCCGGGCCTATTATCGCCTCAGCGAACGTCCACGGCGCCGCCTGCTGGAACTGGCCAAGGCGCTGGAATCAGAGACCTCAGACTCAGGCGCTGCTTGACCTGAATAGCCGCACGCGGTTAAGCGCGTGCGCATGCAAAGCCAGCTGAATTTTGACGCCACCTCTGTCGCTCACGCGATGGCAGATGCCGCCCGCGCGGCGATCCTGCCCCATTTCAGGGCACTTTCCTACATTGAGAACAAGAAAAGCGATGGCGATTTCGATCCCGTGACCGAGGCTGACAAGGCCGCGGAACGCGCGATGCGGGCCGTTTTGGCGGATTTGCGCCCGGAGGATGCCATTCACGGCGAGGAATATGGCCGTCAGGATGGCACAACCGGCTGGACCTGGGTTCTGGACCCAATTGACGGCACACGGGCCTTTGTCGCCGGGTTGCCGGTCTGGACCACCTTGATCGGTCTGGTTGATGCCGAAAACAATGCCATTACCGGCGTGATCGATCAGCCCGTGCTTGGCGAACGCTATTTTGGCGGGCCCGACGGGTCCTTCCTGCGGTCCGAAGGTAAAGATACCCCCATTTGGGTCTCCGAATGCGAAGATTTGCGTGACGCCGTGATCGCCACCACCGATCCCTTCATCATGACCCCGCCGGAACAAGGCGCCTGGACCCATTTGCGGCATACCGCCCGGATCGTGCGCTATGGCCTCGACGCCTATGCCTATGCGCGGCTCGCCGCCGGAACGATCGACCTGGTCGCTGAAGCCGGCCTTGCGCCTTATGATGCGGCGGCCCTGATCCCGGTGGTGCGCGGCGCTGGCGGCCTGGCCTGCGATTGGCGCGGCGCGCCCGCCAAACCCGGTGGCCAGCTGGTTTGCGCGGCGCATCAGAGCATACTCGATCAGGCACTGATTTCACTCCGGCGCTCCGCGGATTAACGGCGCAGCGGAGCTAGCCAGAGCTGTGCAAACCACGCTAAACACGCAGCCATGACTGAAGAAGCGCAACTCGTCGAAACCCGCACGCCGACCCAGCGCGCGCCTGGCAAATGGCGACTGAGTTCGATCATCGATGGCCGCGCGCTGCGCGTGAAGCTGACCTCGGCCGCCCTAATCCACGAAGGCGACGAGCGCGCCGCCCGCAAGGAGGCGCTGGACATATTGCACGGTGCGCTGTTCCGGGGCCGGTTGATTGCGCAAGAGCGATTGCAACAAGGCGCCGATGGTCTGGACACCGCGCGCCTGCTATCCGCCGTGCAGGATGAAGTGCTGCATGCCTTGTATGATTTCACCACAACGCACGTGTTTCGCGCTCGCAACCCCACCGAGGGCGAACGTCTCGCCGTCTTCGCGACCGGCGGATATGGCCGTTCGGTGCTGGCGCCGTCCTCGGACATCGATTTGCTGTTCATTCGCGCCTACAAGGCCAGCCCGCATGCTGAAAGCGTCATCGAATTCATGCTCTATGCGCTGTGGGATATGGGCCTGAAAGTGGGCCATGCCTTCCGGACACCACAGGAATGCGTGCGCCTCGCCAAGGAAGATGTCACGATCAAGACCAGCCTGCTTGATGCGCGCTTTCTGTTTGGCGATCGCAATCTGGCGGACGAGACAAAAGACTTGTTCAATCGCCAGGCGGTGGTTGGCCGCGATGCGGAGTTTATCGCTGACAAGCTGGAAGAACGCGACAATCGGCATGCCAGACAAGGCAATGCCCGCTATCTGGTCGAACCAAATGTGAAAGAGAGCAAAGGCGGTCTGCGCGACCTTCAGACTCTGTTCTGGATCGTCAAACACATGCACCCGGAATCCACGGCGACTCTGGAAGATGTGATGACGACCAATGTCTTCACCGAGCATGAATACCACCTGTTCATGCGCGCCGCCCGCTTCCTTTGGACGGTGAGATGCCATCTGCATTACATTACCGGCCGCCCGGAAGAGCGATTGAGCTTTGACTTGCAGCCGGAAATTGCTGCGCGCATGGGGTATCAGGATCGCGGCGAACAGCTCGGTGTTGAGCGGTTCATGAAACGCTACTTCCTCGCCGCCAAGGATGTCGGCGGCCTGACCCGTATTCTGGCGGCGAAACTCGAAGCCCAGCAAAAGGCAAAGCCGGAAGGATGGCGACGTTTTCTACCGGGCGCATTGTCCTCCAAGCCGCTCGAGGATCCGCACTTTGCGCTGAACGGCAACCGTATCGATTTTGCAGACCCGGAGACGATTCAGGACGATCCGGTTCAGCTCCTGCGCCTGTTTCAGATGGCCGATCAACAAGGCGTTGATGTGCATCCGGATGCGCTGGCCGTCGCCACCCGGAACGAGAAGCTCATTCATGCCAAGAACCGCTCCAACCCGGACATGGTCGCCGTCTTTCTCGACATTCTTCTCGACAGCGAGAATCTCGGGCTGACCCTGAATCGCATGAATGAGGCGGGTGTGCTCGGACGATTCCTGCCGGAATTTGGCGGCATTGTCGCGCAGACCCAGTTCAACATGTACCATCACTATACGGTGGACGAGCACACGATTCGCGCGATGGAACATATTGCACGTATGGACCAGGGCGAGGATGGGTTCAAACTCGCCAAACAGCTCTATGGCAAGATTGAAAATCGCCGCGCGCTCTATCTCGCCATGCTCCTGCACGACACGGGCAAAGGGCTTGGCGATCAGCAAGTCGAAGGCATGAAAACGGCGCGGCAGGCCTGTCGAAGACTGGGCCTCGACGAAGCTGAGACCGAACTCGTCGCCTGGCTGGTCGGCAACCATCTGGAAATGAGCGAGACCGCACAGAAACGCGACATTGCCGATCCGCGGACCATTGTCACCTTTGCAGAGAAGGTGATGGATCTGGAACATTTGCGCCTGCTCTACATTTTGACCGTCGCCGATATCAGGGCGGTCGGGCCGAATGTCTGGAACACCTGGAAAGGTCAATTGCTGGGCGACTTGTATCACAATACCGAAGCCGCCTTGCGCGGTGGCCGGACCGATGAGCGCAGCGTCACCGCGGAACTGAAAGCCCGGGCAGACTCCAATCGCAGTCTGGTCATCGACCAGCTGGGCAGCCTGCCCCGCGTCATGCAGGAAATGGACGAGGCCTATTGGACCGGGTTCGATGCCGAAACACTCATCGAGCATGGCAAGCGACTGTCCATTGATGAAGACGTCATCGTCCGCGCCGCCTCGGAAGCCAATGATCGCACCGTACTATTTGTCTCGGCGCCGGACAGGGTCGGTCTGTTTGCCCGCCTGACCGAAGCCATCGGCGCGCTCGGCGCACATACGGTTGCAGCGCAAGTCTTTACGGGCGCTTCAGGCCGGATCATCGACGTCTTCGTGCTTGAGGATGGCGAGGGCCACCCTTTTGCAAAAGGCGATCGCAACCGGCTTGATCGAGTCGAGAAGATGATCCTCTCTTCGATTGACCCCGACGGCAAGATCCCGGAGGCCAGCCTGCGCCAGAACCCGCGAAAGGCGGCCTTTATCGTGCAGCCCAGCGTCACGATTTCAGATGATGCCTCGCAAGCCTATACAGTTATCGATGTCGCCGGTCGAAACCGCCCTGGCCTGTTGAGCGATGTCAGCACAGTTTTGGCCGAAGCCGGGATATCGATCGTCTCAGCGCATGTCGGATCTTATGGTGAACGCGTCTTCGACGCCTTCTATGTCGAGCTGCCAGAGGGATTCGACGAGGCCATGAAATCGTCATTGCGTGACCAACTCCTCGCCGCGCTCGGGCGCGAAGAACCGGATGGTCCAAGCACGCCGGCGCGCAAACTGAAACGCGCCAGCGCGGCCGACAGTTTCTAATCGCGAAAGTCCTGAATGAGCCTTGTTCGCAATACGCTGACGCAATCTTCGCTGACCATGGGCAGCCGGATCCTCGGCTTTGTGCGCGACATTCTGATTGCTGCGAAAGTTGGTGCGGGTCCGATTGGCGATGCCTTCGTCACCGCGTTGATTCTGCCCAACCTGTTCCGGCGGATTTTCGCCGAAGGGGCGTTTGCCCAGGCCTTTGTGCCGGCCTATGCCCGCACCCTGGAATCAGACGGCAAGGAAGCCGCAGAAGAGGTCGCCCGCCAGACCATGCGCGGCCTGTTCGCCGTCACCGCGGGCCTAGTCATCCTGGCTCAGCTCGGCATGCCATGGCTGATGTACATTTTTCATGGCGGTTATCCGTCGGACAGTGACAGTTTCCAGTTGGCCATCCTGTTGACCCGGATCACCATGCCGTATCTCGCTTGTATGGCTCTGGCGGCGCTCCTGTCCGGCGTGCTGAATTCGGCCGGACGGTTCGTCCTCTCGGCGGGCGCCCCGACCCTGCTCAATATCTTCCTGATCACCGCCGCCCTGCTCGGGGATACCGCGCCCCAGACCGCCGTCTATGCCGCCTGGGCCGTCAGTTTTGCCGGCGTGGCGCAGGCCGCCTTGTTGTGGTGGGGCGTGACACGGCAGAAAATCTCGCTGTCGCTCGGCGTGCCAAAGATGACGCCAGCGGTGCGCAAGATCATCGCCCTGGCCATTCCGGGCACGATTGCGGCGAGCGGCACGCAGATCAATATCATGGTCAGCCAGTTGCTGGCGAGTTTCGAGGAAGGCGCCAAGTCCTGGCTCTTCTATGCCGACCGCCTGTATCAGCTGCCGCTCGGCATTGTTGGCGTGGCCGTCGGCGTTGCGATCCTGCCCCGGTTGGCCCGCGCCGCGCGTTCTGATGACAGCACATCCGCCAATACTTTGATGGATGATGGCATTGGCCTCGCTATGGCTTTAACCCTGCCCGCGGCCATCGCCTTGATGGTCGCGCCCGGCTATCTGATTGAAGGCCTGTATGCGCGCGGGGCATTTACTCTGAATGATGCCAGTCAGGCCGGGCTGGCCCTCGTCCATTATGGCTGGGGTGTGCCGGCTTTTGTTCTGATCAAGGTGCTCGCCCCCGGCTTTTTCGCGCGTGAGGATACCAAGACACCCATGCGCTTTGTCCTGTTTACCGTCGCCTTGAACACCGTGCTCGGCGCTGGACTGTTCTTCTGGTTCCGCTCGCAGGGCTGGGCCGGATTTCCGGGTCTCGCCATTGCCACCAGCATTGCCGCCTGGATGAATACGGCGCTGCTCTTCTTCGGCTTGCTGGCCCGTGGCTGGTATCGCCCGGGCCCGCGCCTGATCTCGCGCTTGTTCTCGGTGGCTCTGGCCAGTGGCGCGATGGGGGCCGCTCTGATCGCCCTGATGCAGCAACGCGCCCTGCTGGAAAGCTGGATCGGGTTTAGTAAGTTTGTCGAGGTTCTGGTCTTTATTCTCATCGGCGCCGCCATCTATGGCATGGCCGCCTTGCTGTTCGGGGCTTTGCGGCTGAGCGATCTGAAAGGCATGACCCGCAAGTCGTCCATTTGAATTGCCCACTAGCCAGTCCGCCAAAATCCGCTAAACCCCGCTGCCATGACGGAACAAGTGACCTATACCGGCCCGCAACGCATCCTGTCTGGCATTCAGCCGACGGGAAATCTTCACCTTGGCAATTATCTCGGCGCTTTGAAAAAGTTCACCGATTTGCAGGCCAAGGGGTGGGAAGGCCTGTATTGTGTCGTCGACCTGCACGCCATCACCATGCCGCAAGACCCGGACGCCCTGGCCGGGCAGACCCGTCAGATCGCGGCCGCGATGCTGGCCTCTGGCCTCGACCCCGATGAATCGACCATTTTCGTGCAGTCCTCTGTGCGGGCCCATTCCGAGCTCGCCTGGATCTTCAATTGCGTCACCCGCATGGGCTGGCTCGAAAAAATGACCCAGTTCAAGGACAAATCCGGCAAGGATTCCGAACGCGTCAGTGTCGGCCTGTTCGATTATCCGGTCCTGCAGGCGGCGGACATCCTGATCTACAAGGCGACTCATGTCCCCGTGGGCGAGGATCAGAAACAGCATCTCGAACTGACCCGCAACATCGCCGCGCGGTTCAATCAGCAATTCAACGCGCCCGGTTTCTTCCCACTGCCAGAGGGGCTGATTGAAGGCCCAGGCGCACGGATCATGAGCCTCAAGGACGGCACCAAGAAAATGTCCAAGTCCGACCCGGCGGAGAATTCGCGGATCAATCTGATTGACGATGCCGACACGATTGCCCGCAAGATCAAGAAGTCGAAAACGGACACGCTGGGCGATATGCCGGAAACCGTCGAACAGCTGGACGGCCGTCCTGAAGTCGCCAATCTGGTGGGCATCTATGCCGCCCTGGCCGGGCAAAGCGACGAACAAGTCCTGACCGAATATGGCGGTAAGGGTTTTGGTACATTCAAACCGGCCCTGGCTGACCTCGCCGTTGCGCAACTGTCGCCGATCACGCAAGAGATGCGGCGCCTGCTCGACGACCCGGCGGAGATTGATGTGGCCCTCGCCAAAGGCGCGGAAAAGGCCAATGCCCTGGCCGAGCCGATCATCGAAGAGGTGCGACGGGTTGTGGGCTTCTGGCAGGTCTGATCCCGCGCTATATCAGCGACGAAACGAAAAAGGATATTGCGATGTCTCGCTTCTTAATGGGCGCTGCTGCTTTGACTCTTGTGGCGGCGTGTTCGCCGTCTGACACCCCCACGCCGCCCACCACAGAAACAGGCCCCGTCCTGTCTTACACCGATGCCTTTGTGATGGAGCCGATTGGCGACCGTGATATCAGCATGGGCGGCGTGACAGTCAGTGTTGAAGGCGGCGATGTTACCCTGACCAGCGCCAGCTCAACCAGTGTCGGCACAGTCGAACTGCACACCATGGCCATGGTCGATGGCAAGATGCAGATGCGCCAGGTCGACGGGTTCGACATTGCTGACGGCGACAGCCTCGAACTGAAGCGCGGCGGCAATCACCTGATGCTGTTTGATGTCGGCACCGATGTGGTCGGCGGAGAGACGGTGGACATCACGCTGAACTTTGACGCCGATGGCGAACCGATGACCCTGGTCATTGAAGCCGATGTCCGCGTGGTTGGGGAGTAGACGATGACAGATCTGACCCAGGAGCAGCAAGACCGGCTCGATGCTGCCGCGTTTCGCCGCCTGCTTTCGCATCTCGACCATCGCAAGGATGTTCAGAATATCGATCTGATGATCCTGGCGGATTTCTGCCGCAACTGTCTCGGCGACTGGTATCGCGAAGCGGCTGAGGCCGAAGGGCTCACGATGTCGAAGGATGAGGCTCGCGAACGGGTGTACGGCATGCCCTATGGCGACTGGAAAGAGAAATTCCAGGGCGACGCCACACCGGAACAGATGGCAGCGTTTAAAGCGCGGAAGTCTGAGCGTTAGGCCTTTACGCTGCGAGACGGTCTGGATTCGGGCTTCAGGCGAGCTTTTGAGATCGGCTTAGGTCGCCCTAGAAATGACTCTGCTAACGTCTGCTTTGGGTAATTAGGAGACGATAGGCAATTAGGCAGGTCAACGGCGGACTTAACGCCATGAGAGTTGGTGCTACACTGCAAGTCTAATTGAAAGAAGTGCATCGAAATGTCTGTTCTGCGAACATGGTTCTCTCAGTTTGTGCGCCGATTGAACGTGGGAACCACCCCTAAGTCGCGCAGGAGTATGTCAGTCCCCACTGAAGAGGAGTGGGCGTTTGCGAAAGAGCAGCTCGAAAAAGCAACTCGGACAGCCACACTGGGAGAGCTTGGCGGATTTCGACCGAAAAACACGGAAGACCGGTATACGAGTTGGTGGGGAGGAAATTTCTTAGGTCTTGAGGACGAGGAGCTTCCAAGATGCAATGCATCTGGCAATGAGATGTTACCGATACTTCAAGTGAAAACAGACGAGCTCCCAAATGTACCGAAGTGGATGAACAGCCTCGCCTTGATGACGCTTTGGTTTGACCCTGAAACCGAACACATATGGGAAGCGAAGAACGGAACAGGTTTTGTCATCCGAACCTATCAATCACTAGAAAATTTGGTGCCTCTGGGATTAGGCTACCGCCAGCATCAAACCTTACCCACATTCCCTGTTAGTTGGCATTCGCATGTCCTAGACCTACCGGATTGGGAGGAGTTTGCCGATTTGATTCCAAGATCAGTGGCATGCCACAGCGAATCGAGTTGGTTCTTCGATCATCCTGGGTTTGAAGCGCGCGCAAGGCTACAACAAACGATGCCAATTAAACTTGGAGGGTATGCTCAATGGTGGCAAAGTCCGCAAGAAGTAGAAGGTGGGGAGTTTGCCTTCTTTTTAGACTCTACTGCTCGGGGTAGCTTTGGTTTTCCAGCAGGAGGCAGCGCCAACTTCTTTGTGAGCGCGCATGGATGGGAAATGCGCGTCGACTGCACTTAAGCGATATGAGCTTTGCCTTGAGTGACCAAGTCCAATTACAAATGTCCGCTTTGACGCCGAAAGCAGACATTAGTCGAGCGGCTTAAAATCGCCAAAATACGATCGCTCAATAATCCTACTGAGAATCAGAGTCAGACGCGGATTTTTCGAGCACTCCACGCACAACGAAATAGGCGAAGGATAAAGCCAAAGGTGCTATTGAAACTAATACGCTAGTCCACGTCCGAGCGAAGATAGCGGATAAAAGTAGAAGCATGAACGCCGAAATAGCGATGTATACAACGATTTCATCGATGAGTTTGATTTCTTCACCCACTTATTGAGACGAGATTTTTTGAGTGAAAATACTATATCTAGAGAGTGGATCAATGCCTTTGAAAGCTAGGCTTGGCATCTGCTTCACCGCTTGTGCGCGGAAGTGAAACGCAGCCAAAACTCACCTAAAAAAGCCTCTGGCGACGTCTGCTTTGGGTCATTAGGAGACATAGCGCTTGTTGGTGGCTCATGAATTTGCGAACCTAATACACACTGGGTAGCACGAGCTCTTTCGTGGAGAGTAAACCGCTTGAAGCGATATAGATGGAAATCGGGAGACGTCTTCAGAGTCGAGCTTGATAGTGGGCGGTTCTGCTACTCACAAGCGTGCCGTCTTCCGGAGATGGCTTTTTTTGATCACATTGACGGAGGTGGTTTGAACCCGGCTGATGTGGACGCACTTTCCGTGGCGTTTCGCATATTCGTGCACAAGAGCGTTCCAAAGGAGAGCGATTGGCAGCTCTTGGGTAACAGCGTAGTCAGACCTGAGTTTGAAACGACGGCACTTCGATTCAAACAAGACATCGGTATTGGCCGCCTATCATTTTATCATGAGTCCTTTTCGGCGACCCACTTCGAGAAAGAAACGACCCTAGCTGAATGTGCAGGGCTGGAGAATGTCGCGGTTTGGGAATTGAATCACGTAATGGACCGCTTAGTGGCGCACTTTCGCGGCGAACAATGTAAGTGGCTCTTGACGCTTGCGATCAACCAATCACGTGTTCCAGAAGACCAAAAATAGCACGTCAATGTCCGCGTTGACGCCATATACAGTCGTTCGGTTTGGATCAGGTTACCGCCGCAGCCTGAGTGTTTCGCTCCTTGGTCAAACCGACCGGGTGGCTTCATTCGAAATAGAGAATCCACGTTTCTCTATTTCTTGGGTCAAATCTGAAATGCCGGTGAGAAGAAAAGATGACTTGATTTTGTTTTCGTTACCCACAGCGATAATGACGAGTTCTTCATCGCCATCTTCGTTCATCGACTTTTGAACTGACTCAATGTCACCCCAGTGAATCTTCCTTTTAGGAAGCATCCACTTAAAGTACTTTCCTATGTAGCTATCTGTGACCGTGAGGGCGGCGTGAGGCCTAATGAAGAAGTACTGAAGACCGGCTAAGAAACCAAACACGTAGATAGGAAGTCCCGCCAATACTGCGTGTCCTGCGCCAACTGGATCGCGATCTCCCATCCACCCACCCGTTAAGTCCACGCCAAAAATATCGTGGATCGAGTCTGGTACCGCATAAAGTGCGAGCGGAGTTGCGTACACAAAGTACTTCCATGTATCCCAAACGCACCTGCGGCTAGCTGGGTAGGATTTTATGACCGTTTCAGTCATCTGTGTGTTCCGCGAGACGTTTGATGGAGCCGATTCATGCCAAGTTCAGTAGATCGCGAAAAGTCAGCTTTCGAGGCCGAGAGCGGACAGTAGATTTGCCTACGCTCGTTCGTTTCCAGGCTCAGTAATGACGAACGTCGGACCCGGAACCCTAGGTTGCCACCCAGCCTCTATTGCGGAACCGATCCAATCTTCAATGTCGGAAGGCGTCACAGGCATGATTTCTTCCGTTTCCCAGTGTTGTGGATGTGGACGTTCGGATTGAATCAGCAGTGTTGCACCAGGATTATGCTTCGCTTCAATTGCGATATGCAATTCTGCTTGCGCGTACGCAGGTTTTCGCCGAATGAGCCATCGGTAATCTACTCCATCAACGTGGATACTCCGAGAACCCTTTTTGGGAATGGCCATTAAACGTCTTCCTCGTGCGCAGCTTGTCTTAGCTATCACAAGTAATATCGAATGTCCGCTCTGAAGCCGAAAGCGGATAGTGAAAATTATCCTAGTGGAGCGTTATCGAGAAAATCAGCCACGACCGCAGAGCATTCCTCAGGCTTCGCCTGCAAGATAAAGTGCGGACCTTCGACATCCACGACGCCGAGTGCTGGATTCAATCGGCTCATCTCTTTGGCGGCACCGCTTGAAACCAATCGATCATGAGACGGGCGGATGTACAGCATCGGAACGTCCAAACCGGTGAACCGCCAAATCTCGTCCGCCCCCATCGCTTCACGAATACGGTACGCAAGGACTTTCGAAGAAACCGCGCGCACTGATTTAATTAGCAATGCATGCAGCTCTTTGGTGCTCCACTTGCCGAATGTGATCGGCGAGGCGAGTTTCAATAGAATCGGAGAATTGGCAGGTACTAAATTCGCGAAGCTGGCAAACGCCTTCGGGAAGTACGAAGGCTTCTTTACAAACGATGCGGCAAAGATAACCGCTTGCAGGCCTCTCGGTTTCTCTGCAGCGAGGCGCGTCGCTATCGGTCCAGAGAATGACTCCGCGAGCAGACAATACGGAGTGTCGGCGGGAAGGTCCGCGGAAATCAGTTTGGAGAGATCGTCGTAATTCAGTGCCTTGTTCTTTGGATAACTGAGGACATGGACTTTGTGCGCTTCGCCAAGGTGTGCCGCGAAATCCGCCAACATGTCGCCGGTTCCATCAAGTCCAGGCAGAATTAACACGTCCATTGCGATTGCACCTTCGAACCAATCCCCGGAGTATCGCATTTACAAGAGATTGACTAACGTCCGCTTTGACGCTGAAAGCGGACATTAGTCGAGCGTCTTAAAATTCGCCGCAGAACAGCCACTCATTGCCAGACCGCCGCGTGTGTAGTGAAAACGTCGGAAACAGTAGCGCGCGTAAAAAACCACCCCATAGACCTTTGGCGTGGGCCGTTCGCCAAACCGCCTTCTAGACTAGCCGAAAGCACTCAGCACCAGCGACACCACCAGGATCGCTGCGGCCTGGCTGCCGGCCGCGATTCGACCCGCGTCAGATTTCAGCAGGAATCCATATCCGGGCAGCACCGTCGCCACGCCATACCCTGCGGCGGCGATCAGGCCAAATATCAAACCACCGTTCAGACCGCTGACCTGTGCGGCCTGATGGAGCAGAGCGGTCACCAGCACCAACGCAATCATGCAGGCCAATCCGACTCCATACGCGCTGCCCGGCACGTCCTTCGTATGCTCGGCCCGGTTTTCGGCGCCATAGGCCTTCGCCCAGGGCGCCCCGAAAAGGACCGTGAACCACAGGGTCAGCAGCACCTGGCCGACTACGATAGCAGCGATGATGGCGATCCAGTTTAGATCCGAAAATGAGACGTCCATTGCAGCTGGCCTCCGATAATAGGTGAATGTCTGCTTCCACAACGCCCCGATGCTTTTCCTGTTCAGTCTTGACCGGGACATCTCACCTTCGCGTTTTTCGTTACATATGTAAATAGAATGCCCGGCGGGACTCGCGACTCAGAATCCGACCGGGCTTGGTCCGCCTCAAACTGTGTCCACGATACCAAACCAGACCGAAGCCGCTTTGACCCGCAACTGGGCCACTCTGAGCGCCGTTGTTCTGCGAATTCGGCGGCAAATCGGTGCGGCCCGCCCGGCGGACAATGATAAGACCGACACAAAAGATCGGTGGAGCAAAGCGCGCTGTGGTAGCTCGAAAAGCGCGCACGGGAGAGCCCGCCGCCAGGGTGGGCCCGCAGGTAATGGCGATCAAACCTTCGAAACGCGCCGACGCGGAAACAACCGCGTTTGTCCGGACTGTGCGCAGTTTGTACAAGTTTGTGCGCAATTTGCGCAAACGGGTCGCAACGCCCTGTCAAACCAGAGTCTGGTCCGGAATGTCCCGACAAGATTCCCCCGTTCAGGCCTTCCATAACGCATAATTGATCCCCATCTATGCGAATTCGCGATAGGGACTATTCGCGAAAGAGGGAAAGACGCCGCCGATGATCGGGGCTATGACTCTCACCAACGATAGAACCGGAGCCGATGCCTGAACGTATGAGGGTCGTGTGAAGGGGAAAATGGAGGACCAGTAAATGGCCAATACACCCACAAGCCGCGCGCTTGCCCTGAGCCCCGAACAGGGCCTGAGCCGCTACCTCTCAGAAATCCGTAAATTCCCAATGCTCGCAAAGGATGAGGAATTCATGCTGGCCAAGCGTTGGCAGGAACATGAAGATTCCGATGCTGCCGAGAAAATGGTGACCTCGCACCTGCGCCTGGTGGCCAAGATTGCGATGGGCTATCGCGGCTATGGCTTGCCCATGGCCGAGGTGATTTCCGAAGGCAATGTCGGGCTGATGCAATCGGTCAAGAAATTCGATCCGGACAAGGGATTCCGGCTGGCGACCTATGCCATGTGGTGGATCCGCGCCAGCATTCAGGAATATATTTTGCGCTCCTGGAGCCTGGTCAAGCTCGGCACCACGGCGGCCCAGAAGAAGCTATTTTTCAATCTGCGCCGGATGAAAGGCGAGATTGATGCGCTCGACAATGCCCAGCTCAAACCGGAGCAGGTGACGCATATTGCCGACAAGCTGAACGTCTCGGAAAAGGACGTCATTTCGATGAATGGCCGGATGAGCGGCTCTGACGCCTCGCTAAACGCGCCGATGGGCGCAGAAGGCGATATGGAATGGCAGGATTGGCTCGAGGATGATGAGCCGAACCAGGCTGAAGAATTTGCCCGGACGCAGGAATTTGATGCCCGGATGGAACTCCTGCAAAGCGCCATGGCCGATCTGTCAGAGCGCGAACAGCATATTTTGCAGGAACGCCGACTGACCGATGAGCCGCAGACGCTGGAACAGCTGTCCGAGGTTTACAATGTCAGCCGCGAACGGATCCGCCAGATTGAAGTGCGGGCCTTCGAAAAGCTGCAAAAAGCGATGCAGAAAATGGCCAAGGAACAAGGCCTGCCCATGGGCGCCTAAGGCCTTTGACTGCACCAAACATCATTCCGATTACAGACAGGGGCGATCCACGGATCGCCCCTTTTATTGGTGTCCGCGAACGGGACCTGACGGGCGGCGCGGATGGGCGCTTCATCGTTGAAGGCAAGGTGCCGCTCACGATTTTGCTGCGTCGGTCCCGGTTTGAGGTCGACCGACTGTTTCTGTGCGAGTCCCGACTAGCGCCGCTCGCCGATCTCCTGAGCGAAGTGCCGGATGGGGTTCCGATCTATACCGCGCCGCAATCCCTGATGGACGAGATTGCCGGGTTTCCGATCCATCGCGGCATCCTGGCCTGTGCGCGAAAAGGGCCGGCACTGGCGCTCGAATCCTTCCTCACCGATCATCCCGGACTTGATCCGGGACCTCCATCCGCACGTCCAGACTCGCGACACGAGATCCCGGGTCTCGCCCGGTACAGGCGGATCCTGATCCTCAATCAAATCTCCAATCACGACAATGTCGGCGCCGCATTTCGCAATGCCGCGGCGTTTGGTGTGGATGGCATCCTGCTCGACGGTCAGTCCTGCGATCCGCTCTATCGCAAAGCCATCCGGGTCTCCTCCGGCGCCAGTCTCTGGCTGCCCTTCCACCATGGCGGTACTGGCGAAACACACATTGAAATGCTCAAGGCCAACGGCTTCACCATATGGGCGATGACACCACGCGCGGATGCCGCGCCGCTGCACGGACAGCCGATTCCGGACAAGCTTGCTATCCTGCTCGGGGCAGAGGGACCCGGTCTTCCTGCAACACTCCTGGCCGCCGCACAACCGGTCCGAATCCCTATGGCAGACGGCTTTGATAGTGTTAATGTCGCGACGGCTGGTGCGATTGCGCTGGCCCATGTATTCAGCGCGAACGAGCAGACGCAAACGGAGTGTTGATGCGCTACATCGTGACCGGAGGATATGGCTTCATTGGATCCGCTGTGGTGCGCCAGCTCGCTGCAGCCGGACATGACGTCTTCAATCTGGACAAAAAGACCTATGCCGCAAATCCAGGCGCCATTGCCGGGTGCGAGGTTCAGAATGTACATGCCTGTATAACCGACCGCCCCGCCGTCGCGGCCCTGTTTAAGGCCGCGCGGCCAGACGCCGTGATCCATCTTGCCGCAGAAACCCATGTCGACCGATCGATTGATGGGCCGAGCACGTTTATGGCCACCAATGTCGACGGCACGTTCAACCTTCTCGAAGCCGCGCTGAGCCATTGGGAGGACGCGGACAAGCCCGACACCTTCCGCTTCGTCCATGTTTCGACGGATGAGGTCTTTGGCGATCTTGGCCCGAGTGATCCGGTGTTTGCCGTAAATACCGCCTACGCGCCATCCTCACCCTATTCCGCCAGCAAGGCGGCGAGCGACCATATCGCGCGGGCCTGGATGCGCACCTATGGCTTGCCGGTTGTGGTTACCAATTGCACGAATAATTACGGGCCCTGGCAGAATGCTGAGAAGCTGATTCCGACCGTTATTCGCAAAGCCGTGCTCGGAGCTCCGATCCCGATTTATGGCGACGGCCAGAACATTCGTGACTGGCTGTATGTGGAAGACCATGCAAGCGGCCTGATCGAAGCCTGTCGGGCTGCGCCGGGTGAGACACTGCTATTCGGCGCGCGCGCGGAACGGACCAATCTGGATCTGGTGAAAACACTTTGCCACCTGCTCGATGAGCTGCGTCCGTCGTCCGGTACTTATGCGGATCAGATCGAATTCGTCACCGATCGCAAAGGCCATGATCGCCGGTATGGCGTCGATCCGTCCAGCGCCGAACGCGCCATTAACTGGCACCCTGAGCGTAGCCTGGAGCAGGGCTTGCGCGAAACCGTGGAATGGTATGTTGCGAACCTGTCAGATGATTTGACCGATCAGGACGATCGGCTCGGGCTGTCGCGATCTTAGCGCGCCGACAGTCGGCGGATCGTCGCCACGACGTCCTCGCCGTAAGCATGATGCGGCATATGTCCGCCTTCGCCGAGCTTGACCAGCTCCAACCCTTCTACCTGATGCTTCAGCTTGCCGACATGCAGCGGCGGACTGATCACCGTGTCGAGCGCGCCGGAAAAGACCACGGTCGGCACGGAAATGTCGCCATAGCGATCCTGCTGGCCGGCCAATTGCGTCCGCAAGGCATTCACGTCACGGGCATTGGCCGCAAAGTTCGCAGGCCGAAAGAGCAAACCGATTCCGGACTTTTCGAAATAGCCGTCTGGCGCGGGTTTCGGAGAGAACACGTTGGTGATACCAGCCTTCACTTGCGACGGTCCGACAATCGGCACCAGCTGCGTAAAAACCGGTCCGACAAAATCATGGCTGGCATATTTGTTGTACCAGGCCTCACCGCCGCCGCCCCAGTCATGACTGACCGGCGCCAGCAGAACCAGGCCATCGACCAAATCCGGATGATCGAGCGCGAGGCGCAACGAGACCGCGCCGCCAAAACTGTGCCCGACGACAATTGCCTTTTCGCCAGGTGCCAGCTGGCGCAAGACTCCCGCCGCCTGCTCAGCTTGAATAGCCAGCGACTCGGCATCGGACGGGCGTTCAGAATGGCCATGACCCGGACGATCCATCATCAGGATCCGGTGCGTATCGGCCAGCTGCGGCGCCAGGGTCCAGTCAAACTCGCGTGCATTTGCTGAAGCGCCATGAATCATCAAAACAACCGGACCCGTTTCGCCCTGTTGCAGGACATGCACGTCGGCGCCATTGACCTTGACGAACATGCCCTCGGCGGGATGTGCCTGGTTCACGCGCACCGCATAGATAGCGCTGTGCACGCAGGCTGAAACACCGCCGAGCAGCAGGATTGAAATGGCAAAGATCAGCATTCTCAAACGGGGCGACCTTCCTGTTCGCGCCGAATGCGATTTATACCGCGCTTGGCCGAAGGAAAGAGTGGGTAGATTTCGAGCGCCTTCTCATAGGCGTCGACCGCCTCGTCTTTCGAGCCAAGCCCTTCCAGCACCGCGCCCAAACCGCCCCAGGCCCCGAAATGGCGCGGCTCGAGCCGCAGGGCTTCGTTCACATCGCGCAGCGCTTCAGTGTAATTTTCCTGCGCCAGAAACACGGTTGCCCGGCGATTCCAGGCCTCGGCATAGTCCGGCTGGATCGCAATAACGCGATCATAAAGCGCCCGGGCATGGTCGAGATCGCCAAAGGCCTGCGCTCGGACGGCACGTTCCATCACCAGATCCGCTGCATCGGAGCCGCTTTCCATCCAAGAGGCCCAGATATCGAGGGCGATATCATTGGCTTCTTCCTCGCTTGGCGCGGTTTTCAGTTCATCGAACATCTTTTCCGACGGCCCGAAATCGGGGCCGCTGACCAGGATTATTCCAGCAAAAGCGAGCGCTTTGAACATGGATCAAGTATGGTCCTTCAACTAAGGCGTGCCAAGAAAAATAAGCGTGACCGGCTGTATCGTGCTGAATTGGGGCTAAAATCCGAGCGATTCTGCAATCGCTTTGACTTTCGCCTCCCGATCAGGAACCGACGCCTCGATCATTTTGTAGTATCGGTCGAGGATATGTGGCGGCACCTTGTCCGGTGACCCGGCATCAAATGGTGGGTTGGGGTCATATTCGATCGATAGTTGAATGAATTTGGCAAAATCCTCCCCACGAATGCGCGCGGCCAGGGCCAGCGCGAAATCAATTCCGGACGTGACGCCGCCACCGGAAAACCGATTTCGGTCCTCAACGATGCGTTGCTTGACGGGGATCGCGCCAAAGAAGGCGAGCTGATCAATCGATGCCCAGTGACACCCCGACTTATAGCCCTTGAGCAGACCTGCGGCGCCCAGTACCAGTGAGCCGGTGCAAACACTGGTCACCCATTGCGCTTTCGCTGCCACGGATTGCAGCCAGGCCAGAACGTCCGGGTCTTGCATAATGTCCATCGTGCCCAAGCCGCCGGGGACACAGAGAATATCCGCGGATTGAATCTCCTCAAATGTCGCCGTCGGAAGCAACGGAAACCCTGCATCGGTTGGCACTGGATCCGTGTCCTTCCAGACCAGGTTGAGCGTTGTGTTACCCAGGCGCGACAAGACCTGCGCCGGGCCGGTCAGGTCGAGTTGCGTGACATTTGGAAAAACGAGAAATGCGACGGATATCGGGGATAATTCTGGCATGGCCATCTCCTTTGTGGTGACTGGCCCAGGCGAACGGCTCGGATTGAATTTGAGGCGACGCTCCCCGATGGTGCTCCATCCTGATCTCGCCAGTCGCGTCGCAATTGCCAGCATAGCTCAGGATCAAATGGATATCCATCTGATTCCCATCACCATGAGACCAAATCCCAAAAAGGGTGGTCAGCGCCGCAAGGTATAGTCACGGCGCTGACCGGGGGAGGAGGACAATCCCTAGAAGGAAGCCCTCAACCGAGCGGAGAAGTCATAGCCCTGATAGTCAGCCGAATCGGTCGACCAGGATCCCGGCTGATTGTTCGGGGACGTGGGCAAGTCGTAAGTCGGAATGCCGGGGATCACGCCAAACCGATAGCCCGCGCCGAGCGAGAAATACTCGGTGATGTCGACATCGAATCCAAACCGCAGACTGCCTCCGATATCAAATGAGCTATCGCTGAAATCCTCGTTGAATACGACATTGGACAGCGCGGCCCCGCAGACGCCCGGATCACAGGTCGTCGTCTGATTGAAGCGTCCTGTTGCGTCAGAGTTCATAAGCTCCAGCAAGCCACTGACATTGAAGCCAATGCCTGGTTGAACCCCATCCCGCGGCAAAAGGTCGAACGTTCCGATGCCTGAGAGGCCGACGCCAAACTGTTCAACCTCGGTCTCGATCTGATTGGTTTGACCAATGCCGGCAAATGGCGAGCCCGCAAATGATGCGGATGCGCTGCTCCACAAATTTGTTTCGACTTTGCGATGAAAGCCAAACACGCCGGTATTCAAGTCAAAACCGTCATTGCTCCACTTCAGCTTGTCGACACCAAATTTGAGGTAATAAAGATCACCTTCACCCCGCGCCGATCCGTCAAGGCCGAAGGCGTCACCGAGGAAAAGTCCGGTCGAGGTTTGCGTTTCACCGCCCGTTCCGCCTTCCCCGCCTTCTCCACCGTCATCAAGGAAAGCGAATTCATCGGCATAGGTCAGTGCGACACCAAATTCGCCATTCTCGGGATCGCTGCCAATCCTGTCCGTATCTGAACTGTAATGGCCATATTCTGCCCAGAACCGTGTCGGCTTGCCGCGGAATTGCGGACCCGTAATGGCGCCATTGACATGCCAGCCATCCCAGTCTTCCAACTCGGCTGTTACCAATGGACCCTCATCGCCACCTGACGATGGCACCAGGGTGCCGGCTGAAATGGCGCCCATGCCATCGGCTTCAAACTCGCCAAAGCCGCCGGAAACAGCGACGCCGCGAACCGTGGCTTCCTCAGGCTCTGTATTGCCGAGCGCGACTTGCGGTTCAGGGTCCGCGTCGACATCCTCGCCAAGGGCCACTTTTGGCGCTTCTTCCGGATCGCCGCAAACCTCGACGGTCAGCTCCATGCTGCGCAGATTCTGCTTCGGATCATTGGTCCCGGTTTCAACCGCATTGAACCGGATCGTATATTCGCCCGGCGCATCCGGCGCGCGGATGTCGGCCACATAAGTGTTGCTGCCATCGCTCTTCTTGAGCTCCTGCGGCTGACCACCGGGCAGAAGGGTGGCGGTTACTTTCAACGTGTCGCCTTCTGCGTCTTTCACCTGCGCGGCGGCCGTGAACAGATCGCCAGGGCAAATCCGTTTGGTTGGCACCACTTGTGTGCCAGATAGGAAGCCAATGGCGCCGACTTCCGGGGCTTCGTTGCCGACCGTAATAAAGGTGCTGAATGGCGTCGTCGTTGCGGCGACGTTTTGTTCAGGTGCCCCGTCATCGCCAGCGGATGCGCGGATTTCGTGCCGTCCGCTATCATCGGTATGCGGAAACTCGTCCGGCACGATTTCAAACCGCACAGTATCGTCCCCCGCTGGCGTGACATCCAGCGTCTTGACCCCGTCAAACATGCGGTACGCCCCCCCACCCGCATCGGTCGCATCAATCTCGATCGAGGCGATATCGTCGCGGCCATTGGCGTCTTTGACCGTTCCACTGATCGCCACCATTTCACCATCGCCGGAATGATACGCATTGCCCGGCGCGCGCGGTGAGGTGAATCGCGGCTCCGGCGGAGTGTTCAGGATGGTGATGTCAAACGCTTGCGAGGTCGACTTTCCGTCTCTGTCAGCGACACTGACAGAGGTTCCGAAGGTGCCGTGCGCATGCGGATATTTCGCACTCGCCGAGCGCTCAATCTTGAACGTGTATTGTCCGGTTGTTGGATCGTGGAGGCGGTTTGTGACCGCCAGATTGCGTCCGAACGCCCCATCTGGCGTTGTCACCAGGCCAGCCGGATGGCCATCCAGTTTTACGTTTTGCTGAACAATTTCACTGCCGTTACGGTCATCTGCATTGGTGTCGATAATGACGATATCGCCCGACAGCGAAACATCTTCGCCGGGCTCAGCACTTGGCGCCTCCGGCATGGAGATAATGCGCGGCGCGGCATTGGCCACGGTATAGCTAAATCGCTGCGTATATCGCGTGCCGGTGGCACTGGCCGGTGCCCCGGCCGGCGCGCCTTGGACCGTAATCCCAACTGAGAATGGTCCTTGCCGGCGGACATCATCAATCTTGAACGTAATATTGGCGGTTCCGCCTGGCGTGCGTGTGTTTTCGAGGGTCGCAAACGCGTCCATACCCGTGACCGTCACGCTGGAAATGTTTACGGCCTTGCCGCTGGCGGTCCGCGCTGAAATCGCGGCATTCACGCGCGTGCCAGGCTCAACGCTCGCCGGGGCGAAGCTGATCGACGCGACGGGATCATCCGTGCCATCACATTCAGCTTCTGTTTTCGGTCGGCTCGCAATGGTCCTTTCCAGCGCGCCAATGTCACGCCCCACGGCTTGTTGCGCGCTGCGCATCGCAGCGAGATTAGCCGTCCCGAAATCCAGGCTTTCGAGGGCTCCGGCAGAGGTTTCGCCAAGCACCGAACGGTCATTGATGGCGTCGTTATATTCGCGCTGCAATGCGCTGATCCGTCGGCTGATCTGGGTCACCCGGCCCTTCAGCGCTTGCGCCGCCGTCACATCACCTGCGCGGGCGGGTGTGCCGGGCGGGCAGGCATAGCTTGCCGGCAAACCGTTCAAGGTTGTCTGCACGTCGATCCGCAACGTCGCGATCGCGCCATTAATTGACAGACCTTCTTCATAAATTGCCGTCGCGCGCGCATCTTGCGCCACGGCTGATTGAACAATCGCCGAAGGTGCGACCGCGATGACTGTCGCCATCCCGGCAGACTTGAGTAGTAAATGTCTCATCATGGTATTTCTCCCGTCCCGCTCTTCAGAAATTGGAAGAGCTGGAACAGCAGACGCGATATCGCGCAGCGACGCATGATCCGTTTGTACTATGCGGTATATTTTACATATTAATCAATGTGTTGAAGCTCTAAATGCGAATTCCCAAATGCTAGTAGAGCATGTCTGCGCCTTCGAATCGCCCTCTGACGAATCGCGCTGTTTCCATAATCGATTGATCGGCATCGACGGTAAAATCATGTTCCCAGACATGCCCGCCCGTGGGCCAGACCCGCATCAGCATTTTTCCGTCCGCTTCCTGTATGCGCCGGGCCAGAAGTTTGGAGTCATCGAAAAAGGAATCCTCCTGACTGACATGGACTAGGATGGGCGGCAGGCCGGACAAATCCCCGAACAAGGGCGATGCGTCCGGGTCGATTGCGAGGACCTTGTCCTGTAGATACAATCGGGCGCACAGAGCCGTCATCTCCATCGTGAATGGGCTGATGCCAGACAGTCCAGACGAGAGCAGCGAATAACCCGTCAGCGCCAGATCGAGCCAAGGCGAGAACATTGCCAGTCCGGCCGGCATGGGTTCACCGCGCGCCTTGAGGCGCAACAAAACCGCCATTGCAATCGAACCCCCTGCTGAATCGCAAGCGACCACAACTTTGGACGGATCATATCCATCATCATAAAGGCCCAGCAAAGCCGACTCGACATCATCGACCGCGGCCGGACAGGGATGCTCAGGCGCAAGGCGATAGTCAGCAATTCGCAACCTGGCTTCGGACATCCTCGCCAGACGCGCTGCAAGCGCCGTCATGCGATCACTTCGCTTCATGATAAATGCGCCGCCGGGCACATACAAAATCGCCGCATCTTCTGGCGCGCTTTTGGCGGAAATCCACTCGCCCAAACCATCCACCACTGGTTCTCGCGTTGTGTCGCGGAAGGCGTCATCCATAAGCAAAGGTTTGACCGCCGCTTCTTTGGCGCGGGCGTCGCGAAACTCACGCACAGATTCGGTCAGCGCCTGATGCTGCTGATGGTCCATCATCTCAGCCCAACCGCGCGCTTTTTGCCGCGAGACCCATTGAATGAGGCGATTGCCCTGACGGTCTCGCCAGCGCTGAAAACCCGAGCCGGGATGCAATAGGGGCATGTCGATCAGTTCAACACTTTGAGCCTTTGACCCTGTATCAGCCATCGGTGGTCCCCCACGAAACGAATTTTGCGCACCGCCGGACTGTAGTGTATGCTCAACTATCTGTCATGTTGAGCGAGTTCATGTCGAAGGAAAAGGCCGTTCAAAGAGCGCACTTATTGGTCGAAAGATCGGTCGAGCTGAAGCGATTTCGCAAGGCCTATCCCGGCAGCGACAAACGGTTTCGCGAGATCGAAAAGATTGCGCCGGACGAACTCAAACCGATCCTGGGCCATGTCCTTGAATTGATGGACATGCCGGAAGACGACGATCATTCTGAGCTCAGCCAGTTTTTTGGCTTCACGGGTGCGGAAGCCAAGCTGGCGCTCTATTTGATGGCCGGGGGCAATCTGTCGGCCTTTGCCAAGGAAAACGGCATCAGTCGGAATACGGCACGCAATCAGTTGCAGGTGGTTTTTCAGAAGACCAATGTTCGCCGACAAGCAGAGCTGGTTGCCCTCTTGCGTGATACAGCCGGGTCCTTGTCCTGATCAAGTTCAATCAAACCGATTGATCGCTGATGGTTACAAAAGCCCTTCCGCCCGCAATCGTGTCTCTAAACCGTCCGCGCCCTGAAAGTGATGCGCCTTGATGCCAAGCTGTTCCGCCGCCTCGCAATTTCGCTCGCGATCATCGGTGAACAGGACCTCGCCCGGATCCGGGTTCCCCATTCGGGCCAGAGCAATCTCATAGATCCGACGTTCCGGCTTGATGGTTTTCTCAGCGCCTGACACCACGACATCCCGCAACAGCTTGATCATCGGAAACGCGTCAAACGTTTCGTCAGCAATCTCAGCCGGCAGGTTGGACAGGCCGTAAAGCGGCACGCGGGCTTCTTCCAGACGCGCCATCAAGGGCGGCATACCCGGAACATAGCCTTCAAACATGTCGAGCCAACGCGTCCGCCAGGCGCGGATCTGCGATTCATATTGCGGGTATTGCGCGATCAGCGGCCGAGCATTGTCAGCCATAGAAACGCCGCGATCGTGATGAACATGCCAATCCATGTTGCAGACATCGCGTACAAAGGCCTCAGCCTCAGCTTCATCATCGAAGAGCTGGCGATACAGCCGGATCGGTTGCCAATCGACAACCACATGTCCAAGGTCAAATAAAACGATGCGAGCGCCCATCTCAAATGAGGCTCAGCTGTTCATCTCTGACTCAGCCCTGTTTTGCTTTGAAACGGGGGTCAGTCTTGTTGATGACATAGGTCCGGCCACGGCGGCGAACGACCTTGCAGTCACGATGGCGCGACTTGAGTGCTTTGATCGAGGATTTCACTTTCATGGCTTTTGCCCAAACGTTAGAACTGTTTTCACGAAAGCGCGGGACATACACATGTGGCCCGACTGAGTCAATCACGGCTTACAGGCTTGTCCGCAGAGGGGGACGATTGATGAGCGATTTTCTGATGAGGCGGCCTTTATATGGGCTGCTCGCTGGCGCAGCGCTTATGACAGCCTGCGCATCGACCCCGCAAAGCAGTGATGGCGGGTCGTCCATGGACGCGGGTTCGGGCGGTGGCAGCGAGGTCGCGATCACAGTGCCGTCCATCCCGCCTTTTGAGGCATCAGGCAATGTCAGCATGGATGCCTGGCGCGATGATTTCGCCGCCCGGGCATTGGCCGCTGGGCGCGATCCGGGCATTGTCCATGCGACGCTGTCCAGCATTTCACCGCTCGACCTCTATCTCGGCGGGGATGCCAGCGTGGCCAGGACCGATGTTGCGGATCAGGCTGAATTCGCCAAACCGATCTGGGAGTATGTCGACTCCGCTGTCACAGACGGCCGCAAGACCCGCGGGGCGGAGCGGCTGACGGATCTGATCGCCACATTTGATCGGATTGAGGCCGCCTATGGCGTCGATCGTGAGGCGATTACGGCCATCTGGGCGATGGAAACCAATCTGGGCTCCTATATCGGCAATTTCGACGCCGCCAACACGCTCGCCAATATGGCCGTAGAAGGCCGGCGGCGGACCCTGGCTGAAAGCGAGCTGATTGCATTGATGAAATTGCAGGAACGCGGCGATGTTTCGCGCGACGACCTAGTCTCAGGTTGGGCGGGTGCAATGGGTCAGACCCAGTTCATGCCGTCGACCTTCCTAACCTATGCCGTCGATTTTGATGGCGATGGCAAGAAGGATCTGTGGAACAGCGCCCCGGATGCGCTTGCTTCGGCAGCCAATTATCTGCGCGCGTCCGGCTATCAGAAGGACCTGCCCTGGGGCACGGAAGTTTTGGCGCCGGGCGATTTTGACTGGTCACTGGCCGATGGCGAGGATCGCCGATTGTCGACCTGGATGAGCTATGGAGTCTCACCCATGGCGGGTGGAACTTTCGCCGCCCCAGATACGGCTTATGCCGAGCTTTGGCTGCCGACCGGGGCGACTGGCCCGAAATATCTTCTGTTCAAGAATTTTGATGTCTTCAAGGCGTATAACCGGTCTGACAGTTACGCCTTCTCGGTCGGCCTTCTCACCGATGGTGTGGCCGGCCAGAATGGGCCCGTTGCCGTCTGGCCCACCGAGCTGGAATTGCTGACCCGGCGCGACATCATGGTGTTGCAGAACAATCTCAACCGGCTCGGCTTTGATGCGGGCGCCGTGGACGGCATTGCCGGGCGCGGCACCAAGGGGGCACTTAGACGGTTTCAGAAAGCGAGCGGGATTGTTCCGGCGGATGGCTATCCGACCACGATCGCCCTGGATCAGGTTCTGGCGGCGAACTAGCCCTCGACTTCGTCGGCCTCGCCCACCCCGGGCGCGATGGCTTTCCAGGCGAACAACGCCATGGCGATCAGCAAGCCCACACAGATCCAGAAGGGCAATGACGGGTCGACAAATTCATACAGGAACAGTCCGAAGAGCGGCGTGATAATATAGCCCATACCATTCGCGGATATGACCAGTCCCGCGACATCGCCCTGCAATTGTGGGGAAACCGCAAGCGACGCACCGCTGGAGAAGCCGGGGCGGGTCAGGCCTTGGCCAATGCCGAGAAAGAACTGGGCGAAGATCAAAGTCGCGAAGTCCTGGGCCGGAATCAGGATCAAGGCGCCGATGAGCAAGGGAATACAGCCGGTAATCATCAGCGTTTTGTTTTTCAGCTTTAAATATGGAATCAGCACCAGTTGTGCGGTCATCACGGCCATCGCGCCGACCATGAAGGCTGGGCCGGTATACTTGGCTGCATCGGCGCCTGTGACATCCAATTTATCCATCACGGCAAAAACGAAGACTTGCGTCAAAATCCCGGTGACCAGTGACAAAGTTACGGCATAGGCGAGAAAGGGTAGCACGTTGCGGGATCGCCACAGGCCAATCGCCCCGGGTACGGAGTCAATCTTGGTCGCATCCTGTACCGGCTCGCGGTTTTCCGGCAGAAATTTCCATAGCAGGACGGACATCAATCCGGCCACGATGGAGGTGATCAACATCGGACTGAGCAAGCCATAATTGGCCACCAGGACCGCCGCAAAGGCCGGCCCGACCACGGTCCCGAAACTGAAGCCGGATGTCACAAACGCGATCTGGCTTTGCCGCTCATTCGGATCGGTGCGATCGGCGACATAGGCCTGCGCCGACGGGCTCGACCCCGATCCGATCAGGCCGAACACAGATCGCGACAGTGCGAGACAGGCAAAGATCGCAAATGGCGCAGTGATCCACTCCGAAATCGCCGCCCAGGACGATATCAGAAGCAGAAACATGGACACGGAATAGCCCGCCAGCCCGAACGAGGCGATGCGCCGCCGTCCATATCGGTTCGAGCGCTTGCCCCAGAACGGGGAAGAGAGTGACCAGCATAAAGCGGACAGGGAAAAAATCGCGCCAGCCATCCAGTCCGGCAGCTCCAGCGTCCGGGTCAGTGGCGGAATCACCGCGGCGATCAGCATCGTATTGCCCGCCCCGATCGCCATGAGCGAGAAGAAGAGCAGAAAAAACGCCCCGCGCCGATTGGGCTGAGGCGTCAATTCAGAAGAGGCCGAATCCGCATTCATGCGCTCTCTTTGAGCCGATGCGCGACAAAATCAAGACATGACGCAGGGCTTTTTCTTGGTCGCAACCGGTTCGAAAGGATATTCTGAAAGTGTGGCGTGGAATGTGTGAGATCCTGCCCAAATGATTCAATTGCTCGGATTTGTGATTGTGTTGCTGGTCGTGTCCGGCGCGCTGCTGGTCAGTGGCGGTCCGGCGGTATTTGCGGCCCTGCCCTTTGAACTTGCCTTGATTGGCGGCGCCGCGATTGGCACGGTGATGATCGGCAATTCCGCACCGGTCGCGAAAGCGGCCTTTGTCGGCTTCGGGCGCGCCCTGTCTGGCGCCAAATGGACGAAAAGCGATTATGCGGGCCTGCTCACCTTGATGCACGAATTGACGCGGCGCGCCCAACGCGGCGGCATTATTGCCATTGAACAGGACATCGAAAACCCGGATCAGTCTGATCTGTTCGCGACGCAGCCGCGCTTGCAACAGGACCCCCAAGCGGTCGGTTTGATCTGCGACAGTTTCCGGTTGCTGGCCCTGGACCCTGCCATGCGGGAGAGGTCCGTTTCCTATCTTCAGGACACAGTCGGCGAAATTGTTGAGGCGCGCCAGCGCGCTGTCACCGCTTTGCAAACCCTGGCCGATGCCTTGCCGGCGCTCGGCATCGTTGCGGCTGTACTCGGTATTATCAAGACGATGGCAATGATTGACCAATCGACCGCTGTGCTGGGCGAAATGATTGCAGCGGCCTTGCTCGGGACGTTTCTCGGCGTCTTCCTCGCGTATGGCCTGGTCGGGCCCATCGCCAATCGGTTCGGACAGATTGTTGAAGAAGAAGCGGTCTATCTCGACACGATTGCACGCATCATAACCAGCTATACTCAGGGCATTGCGCCAAGAACGGCGATCGAAATGGCCCGCGCCAGTCTCCCCGTGGGACTGCGCCCAGACATATCGGATCTCGACTCACGCTTGAAAGTGGTTCGCCTGGAACAGGCCGCCTGACCATCGGTTTCGTTTACGCGTGATCAGAAATTTCTTCGATCGATTTAAAGCCGCTTCAAATCTGACCTGAGATAAAGTGGTCTTTGACTTGATGGAGGACGCGTTGATGCAGGTCATGAATTCAAATGCGCCGCATGCAGAAGATGCTGCTTTGCTGAAAGGCCTTTCGAGGACGCTTGCCAAAGGTTTGTGCGGGATTATTGCCATCCTGGTTGCGATCAAGGCCGCCGCCTATACGCCCACCGTGCCCGAACTGTTCACGCACGAACAGCATTTCATGCGGGTACTGGCGTTTACAGCGTTAACCGTGTGGATTGCCCTCTCGATTGACGTTCAGCGACGTGGGGCGGCCGCCATAATTGCTCTGGCATTTGCGATCTTTGTCGAAATGTTTCTCGTGCCGGCGCGCGACCTCGCCGTGCCAAGCATTGTTTCCGCCAATCTCGGCATCGTTCTCGCCTATTGCGGGCTGCACCTTTACGGCCTTTCGAAAGAAGCGACGCAACAAAGCTAAACTGCAGGCGGATCGATCAAAACACTAGCCATTGTCCAAAGACCACCCTACTCTCCATGATAAGGTTCAATGGGGAGTTTGGGCTTGTCTCGATTTGAAGATCTCATCTCTACGGTCGCGCATTATCAGGCATTAGCAGCTGAAAACTATACACGCGTCCGGACTCTTGCCGAAGAAATGCGCGCCGGTCTGTGTGCCCATATTGGATCGAAAGACGGTGTCTGCGTGCGCTTGGTGCCGCCCGCGGGCGCTTTCGAAGCCAAGGATTATGGCGATCAGGCTTTTTCCATCCCACCACAAGGCTTTCGCCCCCTGGGCGCAATATTATTTGGTCTTGCTGTACGGGTTTCCATGGGGACGGATTGGATGCGAGTCACCATTCAATGCCAGAAGATTGGCGATGAATTCATCGCTCAGATCGTAGGCGGCGAAGAATATCGGCTCAGCATTCCCTTAAAGGAGAATGATCCTGAGCCCTTTTACGATCACATATATGACCATGTCCTGGACTGGTTCAAAACCCAGATCGATCGCTATGAAGCCGGCGATTATGGCGGCCGGGAAATTGGCTTTGATTTCTCACGCAGCGAGACTGACACCCTGGTCTGACCAGGGCGCGAAGGGCTGAGCCATGGAGATTGGACTTCTACTCGCAAGCGGCGCCGGGCAAAGCGTGATCTTTGCCTGTGCACTGATTGGGGCACTGGGAGTCGGCGCGCAATGGCTCGGTTGGCGCTTGCAGGCACCGGCCATCGTCTTGATGTCATTGGCTGGGCTGGCGGTTGGACCGCTCTGGTCGGTGGCCTTTGGCGAACCGCTGCTCGATCCACAAGCGACGTTCGGGGACGTGTTCAGGCCCATTGTATCCTTGGCGGTTGCGGTGATCTTGTTCGAAGGTGGCCTGGTTCTCAAATTTGAAAACCTGCGCGAAGCCGGCGCCGCGGTACGGCGGATGATCTTTGTCGGCGGCCCACTGGCCTGGTTGCTGGGAACCTTCGCGGCGCGTTACGCCGCTGGCCTTGACTGGGCGAGTGCGACCGTCTTCGCCGGCGTGATGGTGGTGACCGGGCCGACTGTGATCATTCCCTTGTTGCGCCAGTCAAAGCTTGGCGGCCGTCCAGCACAATTCCTCAAATGGGAAGGCATCGTAAATGACCCGATCGGGGCCCTGTTTGCAGTCGCCGCGTTTGAGTTCATAAGGGTCGCTTCGGAAGGCCAGAGCCTGTTCGGCGCAGGTCTGTGGATCATCATGGCGGCGTGTTACGGGATCATCCTGGGCGTGGTCTTTGGCTGGTTGATGTCCAAGGCGTTCCGCGAAGGCTGGACCCCCGAATATCTCAAAGCGCCGCTTATCCTGGCCTCGATCATCCTCTGCTATACGCTGGCCGAGATGTTCCAGAAAGAGATCGGGCTCGTCGCCGTGACCGCCTATGGAATGATGCTCGGAAATTCCAAGCTGGCGGGACTGACGGAACTCCAGAAGTTCAAGGAAGATATCGCCATTCTCCTGGTCTCGGGCGTGTTCGTGATGCTTACGGCCGACCTGACCCCGGCCATCATTGCCCAGGCAATCAATATCAACACGCTCGCTTTCCTGCTTTGCATGCTGTTCGTGGTGCGGCCACTTTCGGTCTGGATCGCTACTTATGGCACGCTGTCGCGCAAGGAAGCGATCCTGCTCGGCTGGATCGCGCCGCGCGGGATTGTGGCGGTCGCGGTGTCGGGCCTGTTCGGATCCTTGCTGGTCGACCTGTCTCGCGAAGGGCGGTTCTTTTTCTCCGGGGCTGATCAGATCACGCCTTTGGCCTTTGCCATGGTGTTCACCACCGTTGTCATGCACGGATTCACAATCGGACCGCTGTCCCGGGCGCTGGGGCTCGCCCGGAAAGAGAAGCCGGGCGTCCTGATCGTCGGGGCCAATGCCTGGAGTGTGCAATTCGCCCGCGCCCTGGAACAGAGCGATATCGAAGTCATCGTCGCGGACAGCAATTATCGCCGCCTGAAATCGTCCCGTGATGCCGGTCTCGATATTTTCATGGGCGAAGTCCTGTCTGAGGATGCCGAGATCAAACTGGATCATGCCCGGTTCTCAACCGTCATCGCCCTGTCCACCAATGATTCCTATAATGCGCTGGTTTGCAGCCATTTTGCGCCGGAAGTTGGCCGGCACATGGTTTATCAGCTCTCCATCAATGATGATGAAGAAAATGATGATCGCGGCCTCAGCTCGAATGCGCGTGGCCGCACGCTGATCCGGCGCGGCCGTACCTATGACAGCCTGATCCGGGACCAATATCGTGGCTGGGAATTTGCCCGCACGCGCCTGACCGACAAATATTCGCTGGATCAGTTCCGGAAGGATAGGCCCGACGCAGACATCGTTGCGGAAATTCGCCCGGATGGCACGCTTTTACTGCTTGGACCGAACCGTGAGGCCCGCGGTGGCGAAGGGGCGATCTTGCTCAGTTTTGCCCCGGAATTGAGCGATGATCCTGCACCGCAAACGGATCTGGCGCCCGCTTAAGCCGCCTGTACCGCATGCAGATCGCGACCATTTTTTCGCAACCAGGCGCGCTCCGATTTCCAGCGCGGTCGACACTTTGCGACATGCGCCCAAAAGGCCGGACTGTGATTCATTTCCAGGAGATGCGCACATTCGTGGGCGGCGACATATTCCAGCACTTCCGGCGGCGCCATGATCAAACGCCAGGAAAAGGCCAGGCGTCCATCCGAGGTGCAAGATCCCCATCGTGACCGCGTATCCTTGACGGTGACCCGGCGCGCTTCGACGCCAAGCTGGTCACAATAGCGAATCACCGCGTCCGACAGATCCGTCTTCGCGGCTTTTCTCAGGAATCGTTCGACTCTTTGCCCCGTCGTCTCGATTTCTCCAGGAACGCGAAGAATCTGGGGCTGTCCCGGGTCCAGTTTTGCGAGCCGGCCGGGTCCGTCCAGAGAGATGTGACAAGGGTCGCCACGCAACATGAATTTAGCGCCGGGCTGTAGCGTCACCTGGGTCGGAAGTGCCTGTAAATGCTCAGCAATCCAATCGATTCGGTCTCGAGCGAAGGCCGCTGCTTCGCCAATTTTCTTGCGACTGGGCGCGACCGCCACAGCCTCTCGCTTGCGCTCATCCAGACGCAGGATAAGGCGACGGGCCTTCGGGTTCACTTCGAGACGAACATTTATCGATTCACCAGATTTTGTTACCAGTGCCATCTTGTCGTCTTTATCGATAATCATTAAATACGTCTCGACATCTATATGCCATAAGTCTATCGGAAACCGCCTAAAAGGGGAATCGACAATGAAGAAATTAATGTTTGGTGCAGCTGGGTTTGCGCTTCTTGCCGCATGCAATGGTGGCGGCGATGCAACGCCGGAAGTCACCATCGCAGAACCAGTCCTGAAAGAACTGTCCATTCGCGCCGGCGACCCAACGGAAGCTGCTGATGCCCTCGCCGCCATGTCCTTGAGCGACAGTGGCAGCGGAGTCCTCTCGTTCGCGGGCAGCACAACGGATGGCGCGACCGCCACGTTCACAGACCTGACCGTCACCGGCGAAGACGCGCTCAAGGCCGGATCTCTGGTCTTTGAAGGCCTCGATATGGAAGGCGGACAGGCCAATTTCGGCAAGATGAGCCTGAATGACGTCACCATCACCGACGAAGAAGAAGATGTCGATGTGAAGCTTGGTTCAATCGAACTGATCAACCCATCCCCAGAACTGGCCGCCTGGCTGGCCGCAAGCCTGAATGGGCAGGAAGTGCCCTTCCCGTCGGCTGACAAAATCGTATTTGACAGCTGGTCAATGAACGGTCTGACCGGTGATTTTGCTGACACAGATGCCGAAGGCACATTCGGGATCGACAAGATTGAAATCCGCGACATGACCAACCTGAAAGCCGCCCAGGCGGTAATTAGCGGTCTCAGCCTGAATGGCAGCGACACCGAAGAGGGCATTGATTTCGATATCAGCCTGGGCAGCGTGACCGCCAGCAATGTCGACGCCAAATTCGTTCAGGCCATTCAGGAGAATGCCGACGACGAAGAAGCGATGATGTCTGCGATCATGGATCTCGCTTATGCCAATCCGATGGAGCCTGGCTATGACTCCTTCAAGCTTGACGAGCTGGCGATTGATGTTGCCGGGGCGTCCTTCGCCATTCCAAGCATTGTTGCAGGTGTGGAACGCAACGCGGCTGGTCAAGCCGTGAAATTTGTCACCGAACCTTACTCCATGACGCTGAAAGCGGATGCGGCGGGCGGCGAAGTTGGCGAGCAGCTCCTGCAAGGCCTCAGCGTAGTCGGTTATGAAGAGCTGGAACTTAAGGGCGCCAGCGTCGCGACGTACGATCCGGATACGGACATTGTCGAGTTTGCCGCCGGATCGAACTATTTCGAACTGGTCGATGGTGCCAAGTTCAGCATGGGCGGCAAGATCGAAGGCTATAGCTCTTACGCTCAGGAAGTGGGCACGGCCTTCAATTTCGAGGACCTTGCTGCCGGCGCAGAGCCGGACCCAATGGCAATGACCAATGCCATGGGCAAGCTGACCTTCCACAATTTTGAGATTTCGATCGCTGATGATTCTCTTCTCGATCGGGCGTTCAATGCTGCGGCGACGGCGCAAGGCGCAGATCCGGCCGAACTCAAGTCGCAAATCGGCATGGGACTCGCTATGGCACCGATGATGGCTCAGGGATCTGGCGTCGACATGGCGCTGGTCACAGAAGCCACAACGGCGCTGTCCAGCTTCATCAATGATGGCGGTACGCTGACCTTGAAGCTTGATCCTTCAACACCGCTCTCGGTGGCCTCCATTATGGAGAACCCCGATCCAGCGGCTTATACGAAAGATCTGCTGGGCTTCTCGGCCACGCAAAAATAGGCGTTCATCGCTAAAAAAACGGATCAGCGCGCGGTGCGAAAGCATCGCGCGCTTTTCTTTACAACTTAAAGCACGCATAATCGCGAAATGAGATTAGCTTTCTTTGGCGATGTGGTGGGCAAACCCGGCCGGCAAGCGGTCCGCGAACACTTGCCGTCGGTTCGCGCCGCCCTGGCACTCGATTTTGCCGTGGTGAATGCGGAGAACGCAGCCGGCGGCTTCGGCCTCACAGAAAAGATTGCGAATGAGTTTTTTAGCGCCGGCGCCGATTGTCTGACGCTAGGCGACCATGCGTGGGACCAGCGCGAAGCGCTGACCTATATCGAGCGGGAGTCACGTCTGCTGCGCCCGCTCAACTATCCGGACGCCGCCAAGGCGCCGGGCAAAGGCGCGCATCTCTTTGTCTTGCCGGATGGGCGCCGCGTCGGCGTGATCCAGGCCCAGGGCATCGTCTTTATGCGACAATTGCTCGACAATCCGTTCGGGGCTGTTGATGGCGCCCTGGACGAGATGCCCCTCGGCGTCGTCGCCGATGCCGTGATTGTCGACATGCATTGTGAAGCGACCTCCGAAAAAATGGCTATGGGCCATCATTGCGATGGCCGCGCCAGCATGGTGGTCGGCAGCCATACGCATGTCCCAACCGCGGATCATATGATCCTCGCGGGCGGCACGGCCTATCAGAGCGATGCCGGCATGTGCGGCGACTATGACAGTGTCATTGGCATGCAGAAGGACAATTCCCTGCGCCGGTTCGCGACACAATTGCCTGGCCATCGCTATGAGCCAGCGCTTGGCGAGGGGACGCTGTGCGGCCTGTTCGTCGAAACCGACGATGCGACCGGGTTGGCGAAACGCTGCGAGCCCATTCGGGTAGGTGGGCGTTTGAGCGAACTATTGCCTGGTTCTTGATTTGGAACTTGCGAAACAAACTGGCGACTTCTAATCCCTAGATTGAAGACAAAGGGATTGTATCGTGGAGTTTGGAGAAAACGGAGCCGTCATCTTAAATAAAGGTGACGGGAATTCTGGAGAAGACAGCGCCCCGAGCATTCACGTGTTCGAAGACGGTCCGCGGAGTCTGAAAGGCCTATACAAATGGACCCGGTACAGCCTGATCGGATACATGATTGCTGAGTGCTTCATGTTCCTGGCGGTTTTGTTTCTGATTTGGCTCTATATGCCATCGACCGTCGTGCCATTCGACCTGCCAATACTAGAGCGGTTTGACCTCGCGATCATGACCATAGTGTATACGCTTGTCGCATTGTTCTGGGGCAGTGCATTTTTAGTCGCCCGGTGCACCTATCGCGCGATGCGCAACCTCTACACAGTCGGAAGCAAACATGCTGAAATGGCTCCAGGTTGGACCGTTGGCTGGTATTTCATTCCCTTGGCCAATCTGTTCAAACCGGCAGAAGGGATGAGCCAGATTGTACATGGGACACGCCATGCGCTTGGCGAAACAAAGTCCGTGCGTTCGGGTATTCCGCTATGGTGGTCGTGTTGGCTTTTGACCAATATCACGCAAACGATTGCGGACCGGATTGTTCGTTTCTCGGGCGAGACCATTGACCTGTCGACGCAATTCATCGCTTTTGGGTTTGAGGGATTCTCCTCGATCGTGGGTATTGCGAGCGCCTGGGCACTGATGCGGATCCTGCAGTCTGTCTCCGATGGTCATGAGAAAATCAAGAATGGCGGGGTTGCAGAGGTTTTCGACTGACCACCCCCTTTGAATTCTGCCGCGAGCTGAGCTAAGCAGCGCAGAACAATTTTTACAGCAGGAAACGCCATGGCCGGCCATAGTAAATGGGCAAACATCCAGCACCGCAAAGGTGCCCAGGACAAGAAACGCGCGGCCCTGTTCTCGCGCTTGTCGAAAGAAATCACAATCGCCTCGAAAATGGGCGGCCCGGATCCCGACGGCAATCCACGCCTGCGCCTCGCCATCGCCAATGCCCGTGGCCAGTCCATGCCCAAGGACAATATCAAGCGCGCCGTCGACAAGGGCCAGGGCGGCGGCGGCGAAGACTATGTCGACATTCGCTATGAAGGGTTTGGACCGGGCGGCGTCGGCATCATTGTCGAGGCATCGACGGACAATAAGAACCGCGCCGCGAGCGAAATCCGCACTGCGTTTTCGAAAAATGGCGGCAATCTCGGCGAAACCGGCTCCGTCTCGTTCGGCTTTGAGAATGTCGGAGAAATCCAGTTTTCGGTCGAAGCCGGTGATGAAGACAGCATCATGGAAGCGGCGCTTGATGCCGGTGCCAGCGACGTAGAGAGCGATGAAGACGGGCATTTTATCTATACCGAACGCGAAGAATTGTCAGATGTGGCCAAGGCGCTGGAAGGCAAGTTTGGCGAGATTGAAGCCAAATCGACCAAGCTGATCTGGAAGCCCCAAAACACCGTGCCGATTGCCGGAGACGATGCTGACAAGCTGATGCGCTTGCTCGACGTGCTCGATGATCTCGATGATGTGGCGAACATTTACGACAATTCAGACTTGTCTGCTGAAGAGATTGCCCGCCTTGCGGGCTGAGTGACGTTTTCTGATCACAGGCGAACAAAAAACTGTGAGAACTGAAATCAGGGCTCGCATTTTGTTTGCGGAATCGTCATATGCGTCTCACCCACGACACGCATTTGGACGACGCAAATGAAACTGAACCATCCCCTTTCCATCGCCATGATTGCTGGCGGCCTTGCGGCGATGACGTCTTTCGTCATGAGCGCTGGCGCAGAGAATGACCCAAGCGCGTCGTTGAACAATGACAATATCGAGACCGCGATTTTTGCGGGCGGATGTTTCTGGTGTGTCGAAAGCGATTTTGACAAGCTTGATGGCGTACTCGAAACCGTTTCCGGCTACACGGCGGGGAATACCACGAACCCGACCTATAAAACCCACACCAAGCAAGGCCATCTGGAAGCCGTGCGCGTGGTCTATGACGCCTCAAAAATTGAGTATGGCGAACTGGTCAGCTATTTTGTCCGCCATATCGATCCGACCGACGATGGCGGCCAGTTCTGTGATCGTGGTAATTCCTATCGCACCGCCGTCTTCGTGGATGGCGCCGACGAGCGCGCCGAGGTCGAAGCACAATTTCAGGCCATCGATCAATCCAGCATTCTGCCGGCGCCGATTGTCACCCGCGTTCTGGACGAAACGGAATTCTATGAAGCCGAAGGCTATCACCAGAATTATTACCAGAAGAACCCGGCCCGCTATAAGCTCTATCGCGTCGGTTGCGGCCGCGACAAGCGCATCGCCAAGGTCTGGGCTGGCGAAGGCAATAGCTGACCGCCCGTTCTGTCCCGCAAAATCTTGATCAATGCGAACGCGCCGATGAAGTCAGCGCTTGCAGTGCACGCATGCAGCGCCCAAATAGGCCGTACGTACCAAATAGACCCCACGTAAAAGGGAATGCAGGATCATGAGCGAAGCCGCGACATCGCCAAATATCAAGGACTCGTCTGACCAGGCTTTTATGGCCGATGTGATCGAGGCCTCGAATGAACAGCCTGTTCTGGTCGACTTCTGGGCGCCGTGGTGTGGCCCGTGCCGCACCCTGACACCGACGCTTGAAAAGGTGGTTGGCGAGCAGAATGGCAAGGTCAAACTGGTCAAGATCAACACTGAGGAGCATCCCGGTGTGGCGGGCCAAATGGGCGTGCGCTCTATTCCCTCCGTATTCGCCTTTGATAAAGGCCGCCCGGTCAATGGCTTTCAGGGCGCATTGCCCGAAAGCCAGGTCCGTCAGTTCATCGACTCTATTCTCGGCGGCACAGACGGCGCAAAACAGTTGCAGGAAGCGCTGGAACAGGCCGAAGCCGCGGCACAGGCGGGGGATATCGGCACAGCGGCGCAGCTCTATGGCGCGGTCATGGAGGCTGATCCTGAAAATGCAGCCGCAATTGCGGGCCTCGCCCGTTGTTACCTGGCCAATGGCGATCCGGATCGCGCACGCCAGATCCTCGATACAGCGCCGGAGTCGAAAGCCAATGATTCCGCGATCCGATCGGTTCGTACTGCACTCGACCTGATGGCGGAAGCGCCGCTGGACGAGGACCTGGCCAGCGCCAAGGAATCGGTTGCAGCCGATCCGGAGAACCATGACGCGCGCTTCGACCTGGCAGAGAAATTGATTGGCCAGGGCAAGAACAAGGATGCCGCGGATCATCTGCTCGCCATTCTGAGCGATGATCTGGAATGGCAAGACGGAAAAGCAAAGGCGAAATTGCTGGAAATCTTCGAAGCGGCGGGCCCGAAAGACCCGGTCACCGTAGACGGACGCCGACGCCTCGGATCGCTGATGTTCGCCTAGCTGTCATCAATCGTGACTCGCCGATTGCCCGTTTCGACCCATTTTATGGTAAGAGACGAGAAACAGGAGTCAGCGTGCCGCACGAGACCTACCGAAACCTGTCGGATTTGCCGGAGACGATTCCGGTCTTCCCTCTTTCCGGGGTGCTGCTATTCCCGCGTTGGTCCTTGCCTCTGAACATTTTCGAACCACGCTATCTGAACATGGTTGACGATGTCATGTCGGGCAGCCGTCTGATTGGCATGATCCAGTCTCGGGAGGATGACCGCGTGCATCCGAGCCTGGCGGCGACCGGTTGTGCTGGCCGGATCACCTCTTATTCCGAGACTGATGATGGGCGCTATCTGATTTCGCTGACGGGAATTTGCCGTTTTGGAATCGGTGCAGAGCTCGAGGTTGAGACGCCTTATCGACGCGTGCGCCCCGATTGGCAGCCGTTCGCGCATGATCTTGTTTCGCCGCCAGAAAGCAGCCTGCCTGAGCGCTTAATGCTGATCAATTCGCTGAAACGCTATACGCAGATCAACTCCATGGAAGTGGATTGGGAAGCGGTTGAAAACGCACCCATGGAGACCTTGATCAATGCGCTGTGCGCGGGATGTCCGTTCGGCACACAGGAGAAACAAGCCCTGCTCGAAGCCAATAGCGTGTCGGAGCGTGCGCAAACCCTGATCACATTGCTCGACATGGACGTGCCGGGCGATGACAGCTCCACCCTGCAATGACTGATCCCGAATTCGCGCTGGGGCTGGAGCAGACCTCAGCTGATCCTCTGCCGGTGTTTGAAAACGTGACTCCTGAACTGTTCGACACAGAGATTCGAGCACAAAGAAAGCCTGTAATATTAAAAGGATTGGTTGAGGACTGGGTCGTCACTCAGGCCGCCAAGACCTCGGCACAATCTGTGGCCGGTTTGCTGCAACAACATGCCAGCCCACACCCTGTCCCTGTCAATTTGAAAGAACCGGGTACCGGGGGGCGGTACTTCTACACGGACAGTGTGAAAACCTGTAATTTCGCGCGTAGGCAAGTCCCCCTCGCCGCGATCGTCACAGAATTATTGCGTCAGGCAAACGTCGCTGAACCCATGGGTGTGTACATGGATGCTACGCCGGCTGACACGGTCCTGCCCGGTTTTTCTCGCCAACACGAGATGCCGCTGGCTCCATCTGGAACAGAACCGCGCATCTGGCTCGGCAATAGCGCCAGGGTTGCACCACATTTTGATCTTTCTGAGAATATTGCCTGCGTGGTCTCCGGGCAGCGCCGATTCCTCGTTTTTCCGCCGGAGCAGGTGGCAAATCTCTATATGGGACCAATCGAAAATACGCCCGGCGGCGTGCCGGTCAGCATGGTGGATCCAAGGGATCCAGACCTGACCAAGTTTCCAAACTACGCCAAAGCGCTGGAACACGCCATGTTGGCAAAGCTTCAGCCTGGAGATGCGATCTATATTCCACGTCTGTGGTGGCATTATGTTGAAGCCTCGGGGCCATTAAACCTTCTGGTCAATTATTGGTGGGACTCTCCCGCCATATCACCCTTGTTCAGCCTCATCATGGCAACGCGCTCGATCCGGCGATTGCCGCCCGCCGATCGGAATGCGTTGCGCGCGTTCTTCGAACATTTCGTGTTTTCGGAGCAAGCGCCCGGCACATTCGATCACATTCCGGAAGACGCCCGAGGCGTCATGGGAGTGGAGACGCCGCAAAATGATGCCGCGATCCAGTCGACTTTAAAACAGATGCTTTCCGACCTATTTGAAAACTGAGTAAGCCGCGCATCAATCGCGCCCGCTTTCCGGGATAGACATAGCGAGACTCAATTTGACAGACCCAAGTTCCAATCCTGCGCCCGGCCCATGCGGTGTCAGTCCGCGGCTGCTCGAGGTTCTAATTTGTCCGGCATCCGGCGGACCGCTCATGTTTGACAAGGATGCGTGCGAACTGATTTCGAAGAAGGCCAAGCTGGCCTCCAGATCGCGGGCTTCCGACTCGAGCAAGATCGGCAGACCGTCGCGGATCGGATAGGCCAGCTTGGCCTTCTTCGAAATCAGTTCGCACGCATCCTTGTCAAACATGAG
>JBCBBC010000028.1:0-41909 GCA_038532145.1 Pseudomonadota bacterium
CTTCCGGCGTTAGCTTGTATTTCGCATTTGGCCCGCAGGAGACGATGACCGGGCTGCCGCCGCACAATTTCACCATTTCGGGGTAGCTCACCCAGTACGGCGCCGGGATCACGACCTCATCGCCCGGATTCAGCGTCGATACGAGCGCGTTATAGAGGACCGGCTTGCCACCGGGCGCAACATGGACCTGGGCCAGTGTATAAGAGAGATCATTGTCGCGCTTGAACTTGGCGCAAATGGCCTGCTTCAATTCGGGCAATCCATCTGCGGGCGTATATTTGGTTTTGCCGGCATCAATCGCATCTTTCGCGGCCTGTTTGATATGGTCTGGCGTATCAAAATCCGGCTCGCCCGCACCGAGTCCAATCACATTCTCACCGGCCGCCTTCAGCTCCGCAGCCTTCGTTGTCACTGCGATGGTGGCGGATGGGGCCACGCGGTTCACCGCGTCGCTCAAGATCAGTTGGCTGGCCATGACTCAGGTCTCCGTATCTGAGCCGCCCGTGTAATCTGCAATCGAAGCCGGGGCAACATGTCGAATTTGCAATGTTTAAAATAAAATTTTCATAGTTCTATTTAGCGTTGTGTTGAGACTTCTCGACTATTTTCAGCGGGATATGGAGACCCAAGGATCCGAACAATGTGGTTTGAACACGGTTCAAATACAGAACTGTATGAGCGTGCAATCGATCAATTTATGATCGACGTGACGTTCTATTTCGGTGAAATCCATACTTACCTGATAGATCTGACGCTGGCCGAACGGTTGCTGGCACTGTGCGTTATGATCCTGTTTCTGATCTATGTAATCGTCATGCGGGCCCGCCGCAAATACAATCCAGGGAGCGTTGGGCGCCAGTTCGCCACCGCGGTTCTGGTTCTGGGTGTGGTCATGATTGGTGGCAATATCATATTTGGCTCGAGCGCCGGCGCCTATAGCGGTATCTTCAGCATCTAGGCTTTCCGACCGCATGCGCCTAAATGAGGGCCATGTCTGAATCGCCCAGCCCTGCCCCCCGCAAACGCGGGGTAGATGTCATCAAGGACAATCTTTCGCGTTTGCCGAAAAAACCGGGCGTGTATCGAATGTTCGGTGAGGACGACACCGTGCTTTATGTCGGTAAGGCCAAGAACCTGTCGGCCCGCGTGTCATCCTATACCCGCATTGGCGGTCATACGCAGCGGATTGCCGCGATGATCCTGGCCACGGCACGGATGGAATTCGTCGTCACCGAGACCGAAACCGAAGCGCTATTGCTGGAAGCGAGTCTGATCAAGTCGTTGAAGCCGCGATTCAATATCCTGCTGCGCGACGACAAATCCTTCCCTTATATTCTGATCCGGCGCGATCATGAGGCGCCACAAGTGCTGAAATATCGTGGATCGAAACAGGATCGCGGTGATTATTTTGGCCCCTTTGCCAGCGCCAATGCCGTCACCCGTACCATCGACACGCTGCAAAAGGCGTTTCTGTTGCGAACCTGTGAGGACAGCGTCTTCTCGACCCGCCAGCGCCCCTGCATGCTACATCAGATCAAACGCTGCTCAGCCCCGTGTGTCGATCTGATCAGTGAGACAGATTATCAGGAACTGGCCGATCAGGCCGCCGACTTCCTACGCGGCAAGGCAACAGATCTTCAAACCGGTCTCGCGGCACAGATGGATCTTGCGGCGGAGGAGATGGAGTTCGAACGCGCCGCCAGTCTGCGCGATCGGATTCGTGCCCTGGCGCATGTGCGTGCCCAGCAGGACATCAATCCGGACGGCATCGAAGAAGCCGATATTTTCTCCATCGCGATGGAAGGAGGTCTGTCCGCGGTCCAGGTTTTCTTCATTCGCGCCGGTCAGAATTGGGGTGCAACCATTCACTTCCCGCGCCATGAAAAGAGCGAGAAGGAAGCCGATATTCTCGCGGCCTTCCTGGTTCAATTCTATGACAAGCGTCCACCGCCGCGTCTGATCCTGACCAATCAGACGCCGGTCGATGCTGAACTCATCGCTGATGCCCTGGCCCTGAAAGCCGACCGCAGAGTCGAGATTCGCACGCCCCAACGGGGCGAGAAACGCGGACTGGTCGAACAGGCAAGTCGAAATGCGGCAGAAGCCCTCAGCCGCAAACTGGCTGAAAGCGCCAGCCAGGCGCGTCTGTTGAAAGAAGTGGCCAAGGCGTTCGATCTGGAAGACCCGCCAGACCGGATCGAGGTCTATGACAATTCCCATATTCAAGGCTCGAACATGGTCGGCGGCATGGTCGTGGCCGGTCCCGACGGCTTTGAAAAGGGTCAGTATCGCAAGTTCAACATCAAGGATACGAGCCTCGAACCGGGCGATGATTATGGCATGATGCGCGAAGTCATGCGGCGCCGCTTTGCCCGCGCCCTAAAAGAGCGTGAGGAGGGCAATGGCGCCAACTGGCCGGACCTGGTCCTGATTGATGGCGGCCTGGGGCAATTGAGCAGTGTGATCGAAGCGATCGCCGATCTTGGTCTGTCGCCGTCTGACGTCAATCTGGTTTCCATCGCCAAAGGCGTCGAGCGCAATGCCGGGCGCGAGCAATTCTTCCAACCCGGACGAGCGCCGTTCCGATTGCCGGAGAATGCACCGGTGCTCTATTATTTACAGCGCTTGCGCGATGAGGCGCACCGTTGGGCGATTGGCGCTCATCGCGCCAAACGCAGCGCCGCAATCAAGAAGAACCCGTTGGACGAGATTGAAGGCATCGGCCCGTCGCGCAAAAAAGCGCTGCTACAGTATTTCGGCTCCGCCAAAGGTGTGGCGCTGGCAAAGCTGGCAGATCTGAAAGAAGTTGATGGCGTCTCCGCCGCCCTGGCCGAACGCATCCATGGGCATTTCAATAGCGGCTAGCGATTGGCGCCCGGCACCCATTTCACATCATCGGCGCCATTATTATTGGCCACCCGGCCCGCCACGAACAGCCAGTCAGACAGACGATTGGCATAGGCCAGCGCTTCGGGACTGACGATCTCATTTTCCAGGGCCGACAGTTCTGCAATCTGCCGCTCGGCCCGACGGCACAGCGTGCGCGCGACATGCAGGTGCGCCGCCAATCGGGATCCGCCTGGCAGGATGAAACTGTCGAGCGGCGCGATGTCCTCATTCATCGCATCGATTTCAAACTCCAGTCGGGCAACTTGCGATTTGATGATCCGCAAGGGCTCCCAGTCCAGTTTCTTGCCACGATCGGGCGTTGCCAGATCGGCGCCAAGATCAAACAGATCATTCTGAATGCGGCGAATGGAGGCGAGCATCGGTTCGGGCGCCACGAGCGCGGCCAGCCCCAGCGCCGCATTGGTTTCATCCACGGTGCCATAGGCTGTGACGCGCGGATGCCACTTTTCGACAGGTTCGCCGGTCGAGAGTCGGGTTTTGCCGCCATCCCCCGTCCGGGTGTAGATCTTGTCCAGCTTGACCATGGTCTAGAACAGATTGATCGAGCCGACGACAATTCCGAGCAGAACCAGCAGTGCCACAATGACGGCCTGCACAATCACGCGGGCGCGCATCAATTGATTGGACCGTGTCGGCTGGCCCTCGTCAGTCTTGGTCAGATTGATCATTGCCATCACGAAAATGATGATCAGCAATCCGATTGCGGCGTAAGCGCCCAGCATCAGAGCAGTGGCCATGGGAGAAGTCTTTCAATTACCTGGACACTGACATAGAGCGCCGAGCCCCTTTCGGCCATGGGTCAGGCAGCCGCGGCTAGTAAACGTAGGTTTCGACCCGGTCGACGCGGATCGTATACGCCGCATCTGCCAGCTCGGATTCCTGCGTCTGGGTATAGATCGTGCCTTCAATCCACACCGCTTGTGCGAGATTTCTAAGCTTGATCGGTTCATCCGTCATCGCGAACACGGTCTGGTTTGGCGGCGGCGGGGGGGCATGCAGGCAAGCGCCATAATAGGGCACCAGCAGGAATTCACTGATTTCGGCATTCGCACCATATTCAAACGGCACGGTGTATCCGGGGATGCGGACCTTGGTTTCGTTCAATTCCTTGACCGTATTGAAGGTGCCAATCTGAATCATCTGATCCGCGGCCGATCCTTCGGCGATTGGACCGCCGGAATAGAGCATGGTCATCTGCTGCTGATAGAGCTGGGCGAGGCGCTCTTCCTCACCTTCCGGCATCAATTCTTCCCAGCCAACCTCGCGGACGCCGCGCGCGGCAAGGGCATTTGCGTCCGAGCCCGCTTCGGCGAGTCGCGTGTTTTCCTCTGCCTCGGACGTCGGAATGCGATCACCCACTTGTGGCTCGGACCCGGAAGCCTGAATCTCGACCGACCTTGCGTCTGCGGCGCCCATCTCGCCACAGGCCGAAAGGACGCCGATCGCGGCTGCCGAAATCAGGAGCTGTTTCATCATACCGCCAATCTAGGGGCCACGCGCGCATTCGACCAGACCTTTCGCGCGCAAGTGATCAGACTTTGACAGTCAATCCGTCCGACAGAGATCGTCGCAGCGCTGTGATCGCTGGCCACAGACCAAGGCAAGTGGCGGCAAAGGTCACCGCTGCTATTGTGTAGAGATCCACCCATGCCGGACCTGTGCCGATCAATGCGACCCCATATTGTGCCGACAGGATAGGCGCCGCGATGGCGAAAATGACCTGGATCAGGATCGCGCCCAGAACCGCGCCCAGGAAGCCCAAGACCGCCGCTTCTGCGATGAGCAGGATCAGGATGTGTCCCGGCCGGGCCCCCGTCGCCCGCAAGATGGACATTTCCCGGCGCCGCTCGTTCAGGCTGGTCAGAATGCTGGTCAGGATCGAGACCAGCCCGACCGCGATCACAAAGGCCGAGACCGCCAGCAAGACCCGCTCTGCGGTGCTCATGACCTGCCAAAGCTCCGCCAAAGCCTGGCCTGGAATAATGGACAGCAAGGGTTCCGACATATTGGTGTTCAGATCCCGCCGTGTGCGCAGGATTGTGCCGCGGCTCTTCAAGCCAACGAAGACCGCTGTCACCGTGCGGGGGGTCAGGTCGAAACTGCGGATCATCTCTTCGGTAATCGAATCCGCCATCCGGTTGCGCGTCCCGGTTTCCCAGCCAACATGAATGGCGGTGATCGCTTCCAGCGAAACATGAATGGTCTGATCGACCGGTGTCCCGGTGGGGCGCAGGACTCCGACCACCCGGAAGGGACGATCATCATGATCATTCAAGCCGCCTGCGCCGATGCCATGAGTCAGGATGAGCGGTGTCCCAATCTCATAGCCAAGCTGTTTGGCAATATCTGATCCGATGACTGCATCGAACAGGTCATCGAATTGAACCCCTTGAGTAAAGGCGAGAGATTGTCTCTGGCCATATTGATAGCGATCGAAATAGGCCTGCGTCGTCCCGAGCACGCGATACCCGCGATGGCTGTCCCCCAGCGAAATCGGGACCGCCCATTCAACATCATCGCGCGCGGCGATCTGCTGATAGGTTGGCCAGGATATCTCTGCGGTCGCATTGCCGAGGCGGAAGACTGAATAGAGCAGGAGATTGATCTGCCCGGACGGCGCGCCGACGATCAGCTCTGTGCCGGAAATCGTATTGTCGAATCCTTCCTTGGCCGCGTTGCGGGCTTTCTCGACGCCCAGAAACAAAGCGACTGAAAGCGCAATCGCAATCACGGTCAACATGGCCGAAACCTTGCGATTCAGCAAACTCCGCCAGGCCAGGTTGAGAATGGAGACGCCCATTATGCGGTCTCCTTCACACGATTGATTTCGGAGAGATCCATCGCGCGATCAAACAAGGCCGCGAGGCTGGCATCATGGCTGACAAAGAGCAGTGCCGCCTTGGTCTTTCGGGCTTCTTCGCTGAGCAATTCGATAAACCGGTCACGACTGTCCGCGTCCAGTGCCGAGGTCGGTTCATCCGCAATGATGAGCGACGGATTGCCGATCAGAGCGCGCGCCGCAGCCACACGCTGTTGTTGCCCGACAGACAATTCGGTGACCTTGCGCGATAATAGCGCCGGATCATCCAGTCCCAATTCGGACAGCAAACGGCGCGCCTCGATGTCGGGTCCGCCCAGCGCCTTGACCTCGTTCAGGCGCCGTTTGGAAAACCGGCAGGGCAAGACGACATTCTGAACAACCGATAGATAGGGCACCAGATTGAACATCTGAAAGATCACGCCCAGATGGTCCGCCCGAACCTGATCCCGCTGACCGCCAGACAGGTCCGTCAGCTCATGGCCAAGCACTTCGACCCGTCCTGAACCGGCCTCCAGAACGCCCGCGATCAATCCAAGCAGAGTCGACTTGCCGGACCCACTCGGCCCGCGCAGAAACAGCCTTTCCCCGGCTTGCAATTCAAATGAGTCGATGTCGAGCACAGGGGCTTGGCCCGGCCAGGCAAAGCGCAGGTTTGAAAGACTGACAATCGCGGCTGACATTTAGCGCAGGTCTATTCGCCCCGAACTTGCCGTCAAGGTGGCAGCGGACTGGTCTGCCTCATTCAGCACGACCGCATTGACCTCTTCGAAGCCCGCGAATTGCTCAAACGCATTCACGTCAATGGCTTCCAGAGACCCGATCTCTGCGCACGTATAGGTTAGGTCGACCATCAGATTGCCATGGTCGCCAATCGGGCGAATGGTGGCCGTCGCTCCATCCTGCGCGCACGCGCCACCCACCAGGGTGATCACGCCATCCGTGTAGGGGGAGGTATCGTCAAGCGTTCTGATACTCTCATCCAGGTCGAAATTGGCCAGCGCCCCATCGAAGCTGACGCTCACCGTATTGCCATCAATCGCCACGGCCATTTCGGTCAGCCCGTGAACGTGCGCTTCGCCGCCGGCATGGTCGTGATCATCATGGTCATCGTGGTCGTGACCCTCATGATCGTCGGCATGGTCGTCATCATGATCATGACCTTCATGCTCATCCTCATGGTCATGGCCTTCGTGATCATGATCGTCTTCATCATGGCCGTCTTCAGAATGATCGTCATGATCGTGCGCGTCTTCGTCGGCATCTGTCGTGGCCACTTCAACGGTCTCAACACCCTCCTCAGCATCCGCCGTCGGCGCAGCGACCTCAACAGTCTCTTCCGCGACAGGTGGAGTCTCCGCCACCAGGGAATCCTCGCTGGTTTCAGCGGCCGGTTGGCAGGCGGCCAGCACCAAGACACTAGCGGCGGCAAATAAGGACGATCGTATCATGAGTGACTCCAGCTTTCGTTTGACAGGGTCAGAGGCGAGGACTACCTCGCCGGAACAGAATTGCGACACTATAACATTCTGCCCAAAAGAACAGGACATTCTGGCTATCAGCCACCTTAAGTATTCGCTATGTTTGAAGCCCTGCAGGCGCCCCTCTTTTTCGGACTGATTGCCGCTTTTGTGACCACGCTGGGCTTGCTCGCCGTGGCGCTGCGCAGTGATTGGAGCTTGCGCTATGCCAACCTGTTTGGATTGGCCGCGGCGGGCATGCTGACAGCGATGGCCTTCTTGCACATTGTTCCGGAGGCATTTGCCCTGACCCGGAACGCGCCTGTCTGGCTGACAATCGGATTCTTTGGCGGGCTCCTTTTGCATTTTGTGATTCAGGTCGTTTTCCCCCAAAATGAGGAATCACAACTGCCGCGCGAGGCGATCACGCCTATCCTGGCCATTGCCTGCCACTCCTTCCTGGACGGGGTTGTCTATTCCGTCACCTTTGCGGCCAGTTTCACAGCCGGTGTCTTTGCTGCGGTCGGATTGATCCTGCATGAGTTTCCGGAAGGCGTGATCGCCTTTGCGATTCTGCGACGGCATGGGGTGGCGAACCGAACAGCCTTTGTCTGGGCCTTTCTGGCCGCAGCGGCGACCACGCCATTGGGGGTTCTGGTGTCTGGTCCCTTCATGTTTGGCCTCGGTACCGAAATGCTGGGAAGCCTGTTTGCCCTGTCTGCCGGATTGCTCCTATTTGTCGCCACCGGTCCGTTGATGGCACCACTGAAAGACGTCAAACCTGCGCATGGACTGACGGCCCTGAGCGCCGGCGTGGTCATCGCGGTCGGCCTGATATTTGCCCCCATCCCGGGACATGAGCACAATCACGGCGCACACGAACATCATGACCATGATCATGGACCGCACGCGGTTACGCCACTGAATGCAGGACCATCATGATCTGGATGCTGCGGCTCTTCCTGTTGTGTCTGGCGCTCAGCGCCCTGTCCCCAACCGCCCATGCGCATCCCGAAGATGAGTTCTGCACGTTCGATGGCGGCATCGATCCGGCACTGTGCCAGGCCTTGCAAGACATGGATCGCGCCGCCGACCCGGCAGAGCGCAGCGCTGCATTCACCCAGACCGAAACGATTGATTTCGAACGCCCTGCGTTCGAAACATTCGCGCTCTATATCAAGATTGGCATTCAACACATTCTGCCGGGCGGCCTGGATCATATCCTCTTCGTCCTCGCCATTTTCTTTTCGACCCAAAGACTGAGGCCGCTGCTGATCCAGATCTCGGCCTTCACGATTGCCCATACAATCACTTTGGGCATGGTCGCGTCTGGCGTCTTCGCGCCGCCGGCCAGCATTGTCGAGCCGCTCATTGCGGCAACAATCGCCTTTGTCGCGATCGAGAATCTGGTGTTCAGGGACATGACCCGCTGGCGGCCATTCATCGTATTCGGGTTTGGCCTGATCCATGGCATGGGCTTTGCCGGGTTTTTCGGGTCTCTCGGATTGCCGGATGGTCAATTCTGGAGCGCCTTGATCGGGTTTAATATCGGTGTGGAAGTCGGCCAATTAAGCGTTATCGCCCTGGCTGCACTGCTCTTGTGGCCGCTGCGCCGGGTGATTTCTGACGCTCAGTATCGCCACTTCATCGTCTGGCCGATCTGTGGCTTTATCGGCACAGTCGGGGCCTATTGGGCCATTGAACGTCTCCTCGCAGGGTAAACGGCACCCGCCTTGCAATTGCCCTGCGCATGGGCGGAAAACGATACCTTTCAAAGCGAACCCGGCGCTATATTGGCGCCATCATTGCCACCGGCGTAACCACCTTGATTGCCATGACCACGGTGCCGTCGGCGAGTGCGCAAGACTGCAATCTGCATGACGCTACAAATTGGCAAATGGCACTGCATGATGAAACAGTTGAGCAGTCGCCAGACCATGTCCGGACCGTGACCGAAGCCTTTCTGCGCGCCTGCCCGAATCGGCCCGAATTTACCGAGGCCAGCCGCATTGCCGGGCGCGCCGCCGCCGACATGCAGGACGCACCGGGCGCCGCCGCGCATTTCCGAAACGCTGGCAGGATGACGGATCTGGTTTCGAATTTTTATGCGATATCGGTGTTTCACGCGGCCGGGGATGCCAAATCCGCCTGGCGCGTGCGCGATCGCATGGTCGAGTCCTGGCGCAGCAAGCTGGACCGCCATCCCAACGTTCTCGTCTCTGCCGAGCCCGTGAAGGATGGGATGATCTATCAGCTCTATTTCACTGAAACCGACCGAGAGTCCGGAACGCGGGCCGCCTGGGTCGCTGTGCCGACCGGACCGGGCCTGCCCGCCACGCTCGCTTTCTCACATGACCGGATGCGGATGGCCCTGCGCAAGGCCCGGGCCGCCGAGGATTTTGACTTTCGCTATGTCGATCTGCACCGCTGCCACGGGCGAAGAACGCTGGGCCGGATCGATAAGGACCTGTCGACCAGCGACTTTGATGCCGCGGCCCATGCCAGTCTTTCCGCCTATCTGGCCAATCCGGATCAGCCCGGAGGTGACTCTTCGCGGGACATCACATTGTGCGCGTTCCCGCATCGGCTGCTGCCAGGGCCGCCGCGCTCGTAAAAGCTAGATCCGCTTTTCGACTTCCGCCAACACCGCGTCGGCGGTGATGTTGAAATGATCATAGAGCACATGCGCCGGCGCTGAGGCTCCGAACGAACTCATCCCGACAAAGCCGCCATCGTAACCGATCCAGCGATCCCAGCCGAAGCGGACGCCGGCTTCGATAGCGATGCGGGGCAGGTCGCCGCCCAGCGTTTCGATCTGATAGCTTTCAGATTGCTGTTCAAACAGATCCATGCTCGGCATCGAAACGACGCGAACCGGGACGCCTTTTTCAGCGAGCGCCGCTTGCGCTGCCACAGCGATCTCGACTTCGGAGCCGGTGGCGATCAGGACCGCCTTGGCCCCGTCCGCATCTGACAGAACATAGCCGCCTTTAGCCGACAGATTTTCGTCGGTGTGCGTGGTGCGGGCTGATTTCACTTTCTGACGCGTCAGCGCCAGCGTGCTCGGGCCGGTCTCGTTGCGCAGAGCCAGTTCCCAACACTCGGCGGCCTCGACCCCATCACAAGGGCGGAACACAGTCATGTTCGGCATCGCTCGCAGCGAAGCGACATGCTCGACCGGCTGGTGGGTCGGGCCATCTTCACCAAGGCCGATTGAGTCATGGGTCATGACATGGATCACCCGTTCGCCCATCAGCGCCCCGAGGCGGATCGCAGCGCGGGAATAATCGGCAAAGACCAGGAAGGTGCCAGAGTAAGGGATCACGCCGCCATGCAGCGCCATGCCATTCATCGCGGCGGCCATCGCATGTTCACGGATGCCGTAATGGACATAGCGACCCGCCCAATTGTCCGGGCCCAGCGGGGCGGTATGGCTGGTCTTGGTATTGTTCGACCCGGTGAGATCGGCCGAGCCGCCAATCATTTCGGGAATTGCTTCGGTCAGGGGCTCAAGCGCTGCGCCCGACCATTTGCGGGTCGCATCATCTTTTCCACCTTCGACCACGGCCTTTTTGTGGGCATTCACAATGTCGCTGAGATTGGCTGGCAGAGCGCCCGCCATGGCCGCCGCAAAAACGGCTTTTTCGGCGTGATTGTCGAGCCGGTTTTTCCAGGCCAGGTGTTCGGCATGGGCGCGCTTGCCTGCCTCGGCCCAGGCGGCCTCAATCTCAGCCGGCACATCAAAGGGCGCATGTGGCCACCCGATGTTCTCCCGCACATTGGCGACTTCTTCCTCGCCATAAGGGCCGCCATGCGCCGGGCCCGTACCTGCGCGCTTGGCGCCGTAGCCAATGATCGTCTTGACCGCGAGCATGACCGGCTTGTCCTGATTCTGCGCCCAGGCGAGCGCGGCTTCGACATCAGCGGCATCATGGCCATCGACTTTTCTGGTGACCCAGCCGGATGCTTCAAATCGCATGCATTGATCGGTGCTGTCCGCCATGTCGGTGCCGCCATCAATGGTGACGGCATTATCGTCGAACAGGACGATCAGATTGGACAGTTTCAAATGCCCGGCCAGCGTAATCGCTTCCTGGCTGACGCCTTCCATCAAACAGCCATCGCCGGCAATGACATACGTCTTGTGATTGACCAATTCATCGCCAAAGCGGGCGTTTAGGTGCCGCTCCGCCATGGCCATGCCGACCGCCGTCGTGATGCCCTGTCCCAACGGACCGGTCGTCGTTTCGACGCCTTTGGTGACGAAATTCTCGGGGTGGCCCGCGGTCGTACTGCCCAGCTGGCGGAAGTTGCGAATGTCATCGCGGCTGACACTCTCATAGCCCGTCAGATGCAGGAGCGAATAGACCAGCATCGAGCCATGGCCCGCCGACAGAACGAACCGGTCACGATCAGCCCAATCCGGATCAGCGGGATTGTGCTTCATGAATTTGCTGAACAGAACCGTGGCGGCGTCTGCCATACCAAGTGGCAAACCCACATGGCCAGACTTGGCGCCTTCGACTGCATCAATGGAAAGTGCGCGGATGGCGTTGGCCATATCCCGGGTGGAAACCGTCATACCTCAACCCCTGTTTTTGATGCGACCGGGAATGGAGAGCATGGCCAGCGCTGTCAAGACTCATTAACCGCGACTATTGAGTTTTGGGCACAATAACTGCAAACCCTATCCCTATGAGCGTCATTGAATCTGCGGCCCATCGATTGGATCAAGCCTTGCGGCGTCTGGAAGGCGCGGTCGACGGCCTCTTCGAGCGATCCGGCGATCCGGTCCTTCTGCGGCAGGAATTGACCGCGATGATGGAAGATCGCGCTCATCTGGCAGAACAGTTGGACGAGTCCCTGGCGCGCGAGAAAGAGCTGCAAGCGTTGGCGGACGAGGCCTCCGAAGCGCTTGGGTCGGCCATTGCGGAAGTTCGCGCCGCCCTCGGACGAGAGGGGCAGGATTAATGGCCAAAGCTGATATCAAAATTCGCGGCCGGTCTTATTCCGTCGCCTGCGCCCCGGGCCAGGAAGAGCGCTTGATCGGACTGTCGAGACAACTGGACGCCCGCGTGCAGGATATTGCCAATGCCGTCGGCAATATTGGCGATGACCGCCTGTTGCTGATCGCCGCTTTGGCCTTGCTCGACGAATTGGATGCGTCCCATCGGGCGCAGCTTGAAGCTGCTGGCCCCGACGTGACGCGCGCGGCGCACGCACTGAACGATACAGCAGCGCGAATCGAAGCGCTCGCCGCCCGGATCGAGGCGGAAAAATGAGCCAGACGCAGCTCAGCGTCCTGATCCCTTTTTACAATGAAGCGGGAAATGTGCTGCCGCTCCTGGAAGAAGTGCATGACGTGCTCGCAGGGATTCCGTTTGAGGTGGTTTGCGTCAATGATTGTTCCGATGATGCCACTGGCCAGGAACTGGCCGAGGCGGCCACGCGCTGGCCGGACACGGTTCAGGTCTTTACGCATATTAGGCGGGCTGGAAAATCTGCGGCGCTTTTTACCGGCCTGAAAGCGGTCCGAGGGACCTGGACGCAATTGATCGATGGCGATGGCCAGAATGACATCAATGACACGGCCCGTTTGTGGAAAGCCCAGATCGCAGGGCAGGACACCGGATCGCTCGGGATCATCGCGGGCAAGCGGAACAGCCGCAATGATAGCGGCTTCAAATGGCTGCAATCCCGCGTGGCCAATGGCGTGCGACGCTTCATGTTGCGCGATGATGCGACCGATACCGGGTGTGGCTGGAAGCTGATCCGGACCGAGGCGTTTCGCGAGCTGCCCTATTTCGCCTCGATGCACCGGTTCCTGCCCGCTCTGATCAAACGCGCCGGATGGACGGTGCGCGAGGAATTGGTCAATGATCGGGCGCGATGGCATGGACAATCGAAGTACGGATTTCTGGGCCGGCTTGGGGCGGGCATTTTCGACCTTTTCGGAATGTTCTGGCTGACCCGGCGCGGCGGTCAGGGCATTGCTCGCGAATGGGATGATCCAAGGTGTTAAGTCTCATTCCACCCGAGACCTTGTCCCAAGACGGGTATTATAGGTCTGCCTGACTTAACCGATCCGCGAATTTCCTTAGGAAATACAATTCTAAATAGATTTAAGCCCACGCAAGAAGACGCTGAGACAATTTGTAGAGTTTCGAACACTCGCTTCAATAATAAAAATAAATGCAGTACTAAAATCTGTTTTCGTGTATTTCTATACTCTATTATTGTTGTAATGTTGCTTTTTACAGATTTATGCATGAATAGTTCAAGTGTTTACGCTTTGTTAGGAAATCCCGTCTAAGTAGAATACTGTCGCAGGCGGTTACTCCATGACCGTACCGGACAAGCTCAAAGGCTCGGGTTCATCCGCCCCTCTAACCCAGCCAACGACTCGGGATGCACCTTCGGGTGCATCCCTTTTTTCTTGGTCGCATCAAAAAAGCGCGGCCAAAACGACCGCGCTCTCCAGATTGTTGGCAATGCTTCGCGCCTATTTGCGCCAGATTGAGGCCAAGGCGGGATCTTCCTCTTCGCCTGTATATTTGCGGGTCTCGGCGCGGCCGACCACCATATGGTGTACTTCGTCCGGTCCATCGGCTAGACGCAGGGTCCGCTGATTGGCATAGAGACGGGCGAGCGGCGTCCATTGCGAGACCCCCGCGGCGCCATGCATCTGGATCGCCTGGTCGATGATGCGGCAGACTTTCTCCGGCACCATGGCCTTGACCATGGAGATCCAGACCCGGGCTTCCTTATTGCCGAGCACGTCCATCGCCTTGGCCGCTTTCAGCACCATCATGCGCATAGATTCAATGTCGATCCGGGCGCGCGAGACGATTTCGGTGTTGCCACCTAGTTTAATCAGCGGACGGCCAAAGGCTTCCCGCGTCATGCCGCGCACCACCATCATGTCGAGCGCCCGCTCCGCCGCGCCGATGGAGCGCATACAGTGGTGAATACGGCCAGGCCCGAGGCGCAGCTGTGAGATTTCAAAGCCGCGGCCTTCGCCGAGCAGCATATTCTCTTTTGGCACGCGGACATTATCGAACACGATATGCATGTGGCCGTGCGGCGCATCATAGTCGCCAAACACCTGCATCCCATCCAGGATCTTCACGCCGGGCGTGTCGGTCGGGACCAGGATTTGCGATTGCTGCTGGTGCGGCTCCGCATCCGGATTGGTCTTGACCATGGTGATCATGATCTTGCAGCGCGGGTCGCCCGCACCAGAAATGTAGAATTTCTCGCCATTGATGACCCATTCGTCACCCTCAAGCACAGCGCGGGTCGAGATGTTTTTGGCATCCGAGCTCGGCAGGGCCGGCTCAGTCATCGCAAAGGCCGAACGGATCTTGCCTTCGAGCAGGGGCTTCAGCCATTGCTCTTTCTGCTCTGGCGTGCCGACGCGCTCGAGCACTTCCATATTGCCGGTATCGGGCGCGGAGCAATTCATCGACTCCGATGCGAGCGAGTTCTTGCCAAGTTCCGCGGCAATATAGGCGTAATCGAGATTCTTCAGGCCTTCGCCAGTTTCAGCATCCGGCAGGAAGAAATTCCACAAGCCCTGTTTCTTGGCTTCGTCCTTGGCTTCTTCCAGCGCTTCAAGCTGACCGGGCGCATAGGACCAGACATCCTTCTTATCCTTGCCAAGTTCATGAAACTTCACCGACATTGGATCGACCACGTCGGCGATGAACTTCTTCACATGATCGTAAAGCGGTCGTGCCTCATCCGACATTCTCAGATCAAACAGGTCATCATTCATTTCGCTGGCACCAGTGTCGGTGTAAGCCATCTTGCTCTTCCTTTTTCGGGTCTCGTCTCAATTGTCCTCAGGGTATGACGCGCACGTAAACTTGTAAAACCGTCTCGCCGGGTAAGGTGACCCCAAGTGAGACGAACCGTCACTCCGGAAACATCCTAGGGTGGTTTGTCTCCCGGAGAGACTCAGCTCACGAGAGCGCGCATGAGTGCAATCGCGGCCTTTATCATCCTTGGGACAACGCTGGTGACGTCTTTCATCTCCGGCATCTTCGGGATGGCGGGCGGGATTATCTTAATGGCCGTTCTGGTCGCTTTGGTCAGTGTCGCCATGGCCATGATCATTCATGGCGGTATTCAGATGTTCGCCAATGGCTATCGCGCCTTCCTGTTGCGCGATTCGATCGACTGGCGCGTGTTTGGGTATTATTGCATCGGCGCGGCAGCCGGGATTACGGCCCTGTTTTTTGTCAGCTGGACGCCCGACAAACAGGCGCTTTACCTTTTGCTTGGGCTCACTCCGATGCTGGTCTGGCTCCCGAAAGAACGTCTGCATCTCGATATCAAACGCCCCGACCATGCCATCGTTGCGGGGTTCGGCGTCCAGGGTCTGAATACGCTGGCCGGCGTCGCGGGACCGATGCTGGACCTGTTCTTTGTCCGGGCCGAGATGACCCGACAGCAAATCGTCGCCACCAAATCAGTGACGCAGGCGCTCAGCCATCTGGTCAAAATCGGGTTCTGGAGCGTGCCGATTGTTACCGCCGCGGGCTGGGCCGCCTTGCCGCCCTGGTGGCTATTCGCGGCCGCCATCCCGCTCTCCATGCTCGGCACGACACTGGGCAAGCGCGTGCTGGAGCGCATGAATGATGTCAATTTCCGCAAATGGATGAAAGGCCTGGTGACAGCGATCGGGTGCGTGCTGCTGCTCAGGGCCGCGGGGCTATACTAAGCGGGCAGGGACGCTTTTATGTTCGCCAGCGTCGTCTCGCGCAGAAGCAATTTATTACCCGTCAGCGACGACCCGCTCAACGGTTTCACCGCCTCCGCATGCGCTTTCGCCGTGGCCAATAAGGCGCCGGCCTCCACGACCTGATCGAGATAGCCCGCCTGGGTTGCCGTCTCCGGGTCGAACAATTCGCCATAGACCATGGACCGGGTCTTGAAGTCATCCGCCACCCGCGCCTTGACCAGTTCCGACGCAAAGATCGGCAGAACCATATTGATCTGGGTCTCGTTGGCGCCAATTTTGAACGCGCCCGCCGTGCCGATCCGCACGTCGCAGGACAGCAGAATAAAGCACCCCATAGCCACGCCATGGCCATTACAGGCGGCAATCACCGGCATTGGGAAACTGTACAAGCGATGCGCCAGCTTGCCGCCGCCATCGACCAGAGCTTTCACCTCGTCACCTGGCAGGCTCATCATCAGCTTCAAGTCAAAGCCGCCGGAGAACCGCCCTTCACGGCCGGTAATGATCGTCACCTTCGCCTCTTTCTGGGCCAGATCGAGACAGGCATTCAGGGCCTCAAGCATAGGCGGGTTAATGGCATTGGCCTTGCCGTCATCCATCGTAATGATGGCAATTTCGTCTGTGATTTCGATTGTCGCTGGCGCCGTCATGGCCGATCCTCCTGCTCGTCTTTTTGCCCGGATACGGCCTGTCCCGTTAGGGGAGGCAAGCCTGCCTCCACGTCAGTTGCAGCACGTTCCGACAATCTGCAAGTTCAGATCAAAGGGATTGCTTCATTCGCCCCGTCGAACAATAGTCGGGCACCGGGAGGCAAGAATATGTATGAAGTCGAACTCACAGAGTCCTATTTTCCAGCTCAGGGCGGCGCAGAGCCGGCGCCGATGACGATTGGCGATATGTTACGCGCCTCGGTCGCCAAAGCGCCGGATGAAATGGCGCTGAAAGAGCTCGATTATGACGGAGTGATTGGCCGCACCTGGACGTATGCGGAAATTCTGCAGGATTCCGAACGCCTGGCGCGGGCGCTGGCCAGCCGCCATGCCGAAGGGGCGCGGATCGCGGTCTATGCCAATAATGTTCCCGAATGGGTGATCTTGGAACTCGCTTGCGGCCTGGCGGGTGTGATCCTGGTCACGGTAAACCCGGCCTATCAAAAGCGCGAGTTGAAATATGTGCTCGAACAGTCGCGGTCAGAAGCGATTTATTATGTCGCCGACTTTCGCGGCAATCCGATGCAGGAGATTGCCGATTCGGTCTGTGACGAGATCCCGGCCATCCAGCATCGCATTCTGCTGACCGATCATGAGGCTTTGTTCGCAGGCGAAAATGTCGGCGAAACGCGAACCCCCAAACCGGATGATGCGGTGCAAATTCAATATACGTCTGGCACAACCGGATTCCCCAAAGGCGCCCTGCTCCACCATAATGGACTGGTTCGGAATGGCGTCGACACGATGCACCGCGCCGGCGTTAAGCCAGGCGACGCCTTTGTGCATAATATGCCGCTCTTCCACACAACCGGCTGTGCCATCCTGGTTCTGGGCGGGTTCGGTACCGGCAGCACAATGCTGCTGGCGCCGATGTTTGATCCGGCTATGATCGTGCGAGTCATCGAGCGCGAGAAAACCCGGTTCGTGCTGGGCGTGCCAACCATGCTCGTCGCGTTGATCCACGAGGTGCGTCAGTCTGGCCGCGATGTTTCGTCGGTGGAACGGATCATGTCCGGCGGATCGATGGTGCCGCCCCAGCTTTGCCGAGACGCGCTGGAAACGCTCGGCGCACCAATCCAGATTGTCTATGGCCAGACCGAAACCTCCCCGGTTCTAACCCAGGCCTGGCATGCCGACACGGAAGAAGATCTGACGCAAACGATTGGCCAACCGGTCGCTTATACGGAAATCTCGATCCGCGACCCGCAATCCAATTCGGTTTTGCCGATTGGTGACCAGGGCGAAATTTGCGCCCGCGCCTACAGCGTCATGCTTGGCTATAATGATAATCCGGAGGCCACCGCGGCGACGATTGACACCGAAGGCTGGCTCCATACGGGGGATCTTGGAACGATGGATGCGCGCGGTTATGTCAAAATAACCGGCCGCGTAAAAGAGATGATCATTCGCGGCGGCGAGAACCTGTTCCCGGCCGAGATCGAGAATGCGATGCTCGAACATGACGCGATCGATGAAGTGGCCGTGGTCGGTGTGCCGGACGAAAAATGGGGCGAGCAAGTCGCTTGCTTCATTCGCAGCGAGTCCGATCATGCCTTCTCGCCAGATGAATTGAAGACCTTTGTCCGCGAGCGCCTGTCGCCGCAAAAGACGCCAGCCTATTGGGTCCAGGTCTCGGAATGGCCGCTGACAGGATCCGGCAAAATTCGGAAATTCAAATTGGCGGAAGAGTTCGAAGCGGGGGCGCATACGCCCATGGGTTAGATCTCTATTGGTTGACCCATAAGGCCCGCATCCTTCGTCAAGCTCAGGATTAGGCGGTCGAGGATGCTGTGTGCTGGGCGGGCTCAAATTGCATATCGATCTTTGTGCAATCCCGATCTTGCTGACGCACCAGCATGGAGATCGCACAATCTGGCTCACTGTATGCCAGCAGTTCAACCTCAAACGGGCGTCCAAGCTCGACATAATGCAGAAAGCTCATGTCCCCGCCGCGATTGATCAGCTTTTTACCCACCAGCAATGTCGCAAATTGCCGGCCAACCTCGCCCATATGGGTCGAGTTCACGTGGTCGCCCGACCCGCCAATATGGGGATGTGCGGGGCGCAGCCCGTTTTCCTTTGTGATCAGGCCCGTCGTTCGGATGCCATCATCCCTCTGCAGCGGTGCCAGGAAACGCTCCCTCTGCGTTTCGACGCCGACTGCCTCTGCCGGCGCATAGGTGAAATCGCTTGTGTCCGGTTTCTTGAATTTCTCCTTCGTGTCTTCACGCCAGCCTTCAAAATTCCGCGTTCGGAACACGACTCCGACGCCGCTAATCCGCACCACCTGCGCGTCATCCCGGTCAAAGAACCGCAGCTGGTAGCGCATCTTCTCACCCTGTTGCAGGGTCTCATAGGTGCCCCGAACAGGTCGCCCGACATCAGGCGCCCCACACGTCCACTCACAATGCGTTAGCGCGCTCCACTTTTCGGGGTCGAACGTGCCAAGCGTTTCGCCGCATTCCACAGAGCCCCAGAAATTGATTGTCTGGACCAGAATCGGATGAATCGGGTTCAGCGCCAGCCAGGGCCAAATCTTGATATCCTGCGAGCAGTCGAACGAAACCCGGCCCGGCTCTGAGACCGTGTGATTATGGGTATAAGCGTCTGGAAACGGCTTCGGCATGGCGGCAAAGTCGCAGAACTCATTCGCTCGCGCAACTTGGCCCGTCCTGCATTGACCCTGCGACCGCGCGAATGAGTCGCAGGTTGGGCTGATGGGATGTGTTGTCAGTGTCCAAACAAGGTGCTAGGTGCCCGCACAAGTTTCAGGACTTGGGTGTCACCACACCCCGATTCCTATTGGTTCAGACCCGGGGCGTTTTCGTCCTACAGCTAACGGACGACGCCTTGGCCGCAGCATCCGCAACGACTGCCAGTGAAGCCGCCCGCCGCTATGCCGGTGCGCTGTTTGATCTCGCAAAAGAAAAAGGGGAGCTGGCAGCGATTGCTGGTGACCTGAAAACCGTCGAATCCCTCGCCGCTGATAGCGAAGACCTGACCCGCCTGCTCGAAAGCCCGGCTTTCGCGCGCGAAGACAAACTGAAGGCTTTGGTCGCCGTCGCAGAGAAAGCAGACCTGTCCAAGACGGCCACCGGCTTTATCGGCACGATGGCACAAAATGGCCGCGCCGGTGATCTGGTGGGCGCGGCAAAGCATTTTGACGAACTCTATGCGAAAGAGCGCGGCGTGAAACGTGCCGTCGCCCGCACCGCAAAAGATATGAACGCTGACCAGCGTGCCCGGCTTGAGCAAGTGCTCGCCAAGGCCGTCGGCAGCGACGTAGAATTAGAGACGGAGGTCGACGCGGCCCTCGTCGGTGGCATTCAGCTGCGCATTGGATCAACTCTGATCGATGCCAGTGTGGCCGCCAAACTGGATCGTATGAACACCGCCATGAAGGGAGCGTAAGACGCCTCATGTCTATTAGCGCAGCAGAAATCTCCGGCATTCTTAAGTCGCAGATCGAAAATTTTGGCGTCGAGGCTGAAGTCTCCGACGTCGGTCAGGTTCTTTCCGTGGGCGACGGGATTGCCCGCGTCTACGGCCTCGACAGTGTTCAGGCCGGTGAGATGGTCGAATTTGACGGCGGCATCAAAGGCATGGCGCTGAACCTCGAAAGCGACAATGTCGGTGTGGTGATCTTCGGCGATGACCGCGGCATCAAAGAAGGCGACACGGTTAAGCGCCTCGACGAGATTGTGGCGGCACCTGTTGGTAAAGGTCTGCTCGGCCGTGTGGTTGACCCGCTTGGCAACCCGATCGATGGCAAAGGCCCGATCGAAGACGTTGCCAGCCGGAACCGTGTGGATGTGAAAGCGCCCGGCATCATCCCGCGTAAATCTGTGCACGAGCCAATGATGACTGGCATCAAGGCCATTGACGGCATGATCCCCGTGGGTCGTGGCCAGCGCGAACTGGTGATTGGTGACCGTCAGACCGGTAAGACCGCAGTCTGTGTCGACACCATTCTGAACCAGAGAGAAACCAACGCCGCCGCCAAAGACGATAGCGAGAAGCTGTTCTGTATCTATGTTGCGGTTGGCCAGAAACGCTCAACTGTGGCGCAGGTTGTGAAAACGCTCGAAGAGCGTGGCGCCCTGGATTACACGGTGGTTGTGTCCGCGACCGCGTCTGAACCGGCCCCGCTTCAGTATCTTGCACCGTTTACCGGCTGCACGATCGGCGAGTATTTCCGCGACAATGGCATGCACGCGTTGATCATCTATGATGACTTGTCGAAGCAAGCTGTGGCCTATCGCCAAATGTCCCTGCTGCTGCGCCGCCCACCGGGCCGTGAAGCGTATCCAGGTGACGTCTTCTATCTCCACTCCCGCCTGCTTGAGCGCGCGGCGAAGATGAATGAAGACAATGGCGCCGGCTCTTTGACCGCGCTGCCAATCATTGAAACGCAAGCGAACGACGTTTCGGCCTATATTCCGACCAATGTGATTTCGATTACCGACGGCCAGATCTTCCTCGAAACCGACCTCTTCTATCAGGGCATCCGTCCTGCGGTGAATGTGGGTCTGTCAGTTTCTCGTGTGGGCTCTGCAGCTCAAACGAAAGCGATGAAGAAAGTCGCTGGCTCGATGAAGGGTGAATTGGCGCAGTATCGCGAAATGGCGGCCTTTGCGAAGTTCGGCTCCGACCTGGATGCCGCGACGCAACAGCTGCTCAACCGGGGTGAGCGCCTGACCGAGCTGCTCAAACAGCCGCAGTACAGCCCGCTTCTGATGGAAGAGCAGGTTTGTGTGATTTATGCCGGTACGCGCGGCTATCTGGACGAGGTCCCGACCAAGGACGTGACCCGTTACGAAGCTGAGCTTCTGTCTTTCCTGCGCAATGACAAGAAAGACCTGCTGAAGCAGATCCGTGACGAGAAAGCTCTGTCTGAAGGCGTGGAAAGCGGCATCAAGGATGCGCTGGAAGCCTTTGGAAAGACCTTCGGGTAAGTTGAACCGCACGACCAGGAGCCACTGACCCGATGTCTGGCCTTAAGGAACTGAAAAACCGGATCGGAAGTGTGAAATCCACACAGAAGATCACCAAGGCGAAGCAAATGGTCGCCGCGGCGAAACTGCGCCGGGCGCAAGAAGCAGCCGAGGCGTCCAAGCCTTATGCCAGCCGTATGGCCAATGTGGTCGCCAATCTGACCGCGTCCATGGGCGACGGTTCGGGCGGTCCGAAACTGCTGGCCGGATCTGGCGATGACAAAGTGCATCTGCTGGTCGTGATGACGGCGGAACGCGGCCTGTGCGGTGGCTTCAATGCCAATACGGCCAAAGCCGCGCGCCTGAAAATTGAGGAACTGAAAGCCGACGGCAAAACCGTAAAGATCATCACGGTCGGCAAAAAAGGCCGCGAAGTTCTGAAACATGCCTATGCTGACATGTTCATCGATCATGTCGATCTGTCAGACGCCAAGGACAAGTTCACGCCCTTCGCCATCGGCCTCGGTCATGACCTGACTGCGCGGTTCGAGAATGGCGAGTTCGACGTTGCGACGCTGATCTTCTCAGAGTTCAAGAACGTTCTGACCCAGACCCCAGTCGCCAAACAGCTGATCCCGGCAGAAGCCCCGGACGATGCCGAAACGATCGACCTTGGCGGCGCCATCTATGCCTATGAGCCGTCAGAGCCGGAAATTCTCGAAGCCCTGCTGCCGCGCTATCTGAACACACAGATCCTGTCGGCCATGCTGGAAAACGCGGCCGGTGAGCAAGCCGCCTCGATGACCGCCATGGACAATGCGACGCGCAATGCCGGTGAGCTGATTGATAGCCTCACGCTGCAATATAACCGCGCGCGTCAGGCCCAGATTACAAAAGAGCTGATCGAGATCATCTCTGGTGCGGAGGCGCTCTAAATGACGCATTCCATTCCGCACGCCCTCACCCGATTTAAACCTATAAACCCGCTCCTAAGGAGACGCCTCGATGGACCTTTCTAAAGCAACTGGCCGCGTGAGCCAGGTTATCGGTGCGGTTGTCGACGTAGAGTTCGACGGCGCCCTTCCCGACATTCTCAACGCCCTGGAATGTGAAAACAATGGCAACCGCCTCGTGCTTGAGGTCGCGCAGCACCTGGGTGAGAATGCGGTTCGCACAATCGCCATGGACTCGACCGAAGGCCTCGTCCGCGGTCAGGCCGTCGCCGACATGGGCGAGCCGATTAAAGTACCAGTCGGCCCAGCCACACTTGGACGCATTATGAATGTTGTGGGTGAGCCGATTGATGAGCGCGGCCCGGTCGAAACCGACCTGCGCGCCCCGATCCACGCCCCTGCCCCGGACTTCGTTGACCAGTCAACCGAAGCTGAAGTTCTGGTCACCGGGATCAAGGTGATCGACCTGCTCTGCCCTTACACCAAGGGGGGTAAGATTGGTCTGTTCGGCGGTGCCGGGGTTGGCAAGACGGTTCTCATTCAGGAACTGATCAACAATATCGCGAAACTGTTCGGCGGCTATTCCGTGTTTGCCGGGGTTGGCGAGCGGACGCGTGAAGGCAACGATCTCTATTACGAGATGCAGGATGCCAACGTGATCGATCTCGAAGGCGAAAGCCGCGCGACGCTGGTCTATGGCCAAATGAACGAGCCTCCAGGCGCCCGCGCGCGTGTTGCTTTGACCGGTCTCGCCCAAGCTGAGTATTTCCGTGACGTTGAAGGCAAGGACGTTCTGTTCTTCGTCGACAACATCTTCCGCTTTACTCAAGCCGGTTCCGAAGTGTCAGCGCTGCTCGGTCGTATCCCATCTGCTGTGGGCTATCAGCCAACACTGGCCACCGACATGGGCGGCCTGCAAGAGCGGATTACGACCACAACCAAAGGCTCAATCACTTCTGTGCAAGCGGTTTACGTGCCGGCGGATGACTTGACCGACCCAGCGCCAGCGACCTCGTTTGCCCACCTGGATGCGACGACGGTTCTGAACCGCGCCATTTCGGAAAAAGGCATCTACCCCGCTGTGGACCCGCTTGATTCCACCTCGCGTATTCTGGACCCACTGATCGTTGGTCAGGACCATTATGAAGTCGCGCGTGGCGTGCAGGAAATCCTGCAGCGCTATAAGGAATTGCAAGACATTATCGCCATCCTCGGCATGGACGAACTGTCTGAAGAAGACAAACTCGTCGTTGCCCGCGCCCGTAAGGTTGAGCGCTTCCTGTCACAACCCTTCGACGTGGCGGAAGTCTTCACCGGCTCCCCAGGGGTTCAGGTGAAACTGGAAGACACGGTGGCCGGCTTTAAAGGCCTGATCGAAGGCGAGTATGACCACTTGCCAGAGCAAGCCTTCTACATGGTTGGCTCGATCGAGGACGCGAAAGCCAAAGCTGAAAAAATGCTGGCTGACGCCGCTTAAGCGAATTGAATTTGGCCCGCTGCGGCGGGCCATTGTCTCCAGACGAAAGCATGTCTCATGGCTGACAAATTGCACTTCTCACTCGTTTCTCCCGCCCGCGAACTGTTCTCGGGCGAAGTTGATCATGTGATTGCGCCGGGATCCGATGGTGAATTCGGCGTTCTGGTAAACCATGCGCCTTTCATGACGACGCTGAAGAATGGTGTCGTGCGGGTCGAAGACAATGGCGAAACCACAATGCGCCTGTTCGTGCGCGGCGGATTTGCTGACGTTACGCCTGCCGGTCTGACCATTCTCGCTGAAGAAGCGGTCAATCTCGACAGCGTCTCGGTGGAAAGTGTGCAGAAAGACTATGACGAAGCGCATCGGGCTTTGCTGGCCGAAGGTAAGGATGGCAACACGGCTCTGGAAGAGCAGGTGGCCTATCTGGAAGACCTGAAAGCCGCTCTGGTCAACTAAACGCGTTCAACGCGATCACAGCCCCGCCCAGGACCCCTGCATGCGCGCCCAATTTGGGCGCGTATATTGTTTCGGCGCCTGAGACCGGCAGATAGGCGCCCATTAATGCGTCAAAGCGTTGGCGGATGCGCGCCAATAGGTGCGGCGCATTCATCAATCCGCCGCCAATGATCACGCGCCGCAGCCGCGTCGCCAAAACGAGATTGAGACAGGCCTGGGCGAGATAGTCCGCCTCAATCTCCCAACCGATATGATCTTCTGGTAACGATTCGGGAGGCCCCCAGCGCGCTGTCATCGCCGTCGCTGATGCCAGACCCTCCAGACAATCACCATGCAAGGCGCATGTCCCTTCGAATGTCTGATCCGCGTCGTGACGTTGGACGCGGATGTGGCCGAATTCAGGGTGTGTTGGACGCCCAACCAGCCCGCCATTGAGAAACAGTCCGACTCCAATACCGGTTCCGACGGTCATATAGGCCGCACTCTCAAGCCCGCGCGCGACGCCCCATTCTATTTCTGCGGCCAGTGCCGCATTCACATCCGTCTCCAAATGAAATGGCAGGTCCAGGGCCGCGCTGATGGCGGGTCCGATCGGAACCCCGTCCCAGCCCGGTTTGGCGGTTCCGGTAATCGTCCCATAACCTGGCGAAGTCGGGTCAATGTCCACCGGCCCGAAACTCGCAATACCAAGGGCGACAGGACGGGTCGCTTGGTGTGTCATGGCAGACCGAAAGGTGTCGATACAGGCGGCCAGTGTTTCATCCGGCCCGGCCGTCGGGACGGACCAGGCATTGAGGATTCGGCCCGCTGCATCTACCAGCGCGCACTTGAAGCTTGTTCCGCCCGCATCTATCGCGGCTACGATTGTGTCAGGTCGCATCGCCTATCCTCCCGCATGCCCGGGATAAGCGATCAGCCAAAGACTGCAATCGTTTGGCGCCCGACCAGGATCGGCTCGCCGTGCCGGTTCCAAAGGCGCATGGATTGACTGGAATAGCCGCTCTTTGCCAGCTGCGCGGTGTGCTGCGCGAAGTACCAGCCGTCGGGATCGGTCTGGATATTATCCGTCATGAACTCGGCCATCCAGGTCATCGAACTGATCCGCGAGGGCGCTTTCAGCATCGACATCGCCGCGGGCGGTGGCGCGTCGCCAATCGCCAGGATCGCGGTTGCATCCTGCGGCGTGTCCGAATCCAGATGGCGCATCCACAGGCCGATCGACGTTTCGTCCGAGCCGGAAATCGGTCGACCGCCCGTGGCCAGCAACATGTCGAAATTTTGTGTGAAGCCGGGACGCGGCATGCCGGATGCAAAAAAGGAGTCAATCTCCTCCGGCGTTCGCGCTGCCGGCATCGGCATATCGTCAAAATGCAGACTGCTTTCGCGGGCCAGACCAAAGGCAAAGATCGATTGCGCGGCGACCCCTGTTTCAGAGGTAATATCGACACTGACAAAGGCGGTATTCTTGCCGCGCCGCAGCAAAGTCGGTCGAATGGTGACGTCGCCCCCGACCGGACCCACAAATGCCACCTGGGCAGACCGGATGGGAATATCGCCCACCAGGTCGAGCGCGCCCTGAAATGAGAGCGCCGCCGTCAAACCGCCATACGTTGTCCGGCCTTGCATCCAGGACTCAGGAATATGCGCATCAATCGTGTGGTCGCTGTTCCGCGTCAGGCCGGCGAGCAGTTCGGTATAGCTGGTCATTTTGCACCTCTGGGAGGAATAGGTCTTGGCCTGCAAATAATCAGTCCACGCCACAGACCAAGGTCTCACGCCACGTCAGCGCATATAAAAACGCCCCCGGCATTAGGCCAGGAGCGTTCTTCGATAGATGGCGCAGCACCTTAGTGCTGGCTTTCCGGCGTGATCACTTTCAAACCGTCCAGATCATCACTGACGCTGATTTGGCAGGACAGACGGGAATTGGGTTTCACATTCTCTGCGAAGTCCAGCATGGATTGCTCCATATCCTCGGCAGCCCCGGTTTTTTCCAGGAAGGCTTCATCGACATAGACATGACAGGTGGCACAAGCGCAGGCGCCGCCGCAATCGGCATCAATGCCGGGAATGGAGTTTTTAATCGCTGCTTCCATGACGCTTTCGCCATTGGCCGCTTCAATCGCGCGCTCTGTGCCTTCATGATCGACGTAAATAATCTTCGCCATTACTCTGCTGTCTCCTTATACCGCGCTTGCCGCGATTTCTTTCATAGATTGGGATGTATCGCTTAATGTTTCCGGTGCAAGTCGCGCGCCGGTCATAATCAATCTCTTGGATGCCAGGAATTCCGGCGGGCTGTTCACCGCGTCTACGGCAATCAGCTTGCCATTTTGCAAATAGAAGACGGCGAACTTGCGGCTCTCCGGATCGCCGCGCAGAACCGTTTCATCATAATCCTGGCTGAGGCCGGCAATTTGCAGCTTCAGATCATACTGATCCGACCAGAACCACGGACAATCCTCTGGCGGGCGGGGTTTGCCCATGATCGCAGCGGCGGCAAGCTTGCCCTGCTCAATCGCATTGTGAACGCTTTCCAGCCGGCCCTGGCGCCCATAATGAACCAGCGGCCGCGCCGCGCAATCGCCAGCGGCGAAGACACGTGGGTCATTCGTACGTGCGTCGCGATCGGTCAGAATGCCATTCGAACAGGCGATGCCCGCATCCTCTGCCAGTTCGACATTTGGCAGGATGCCGATGCCAACCAGGACAATGTCTGCCGCCAGCTCGCTGCCATCTGCGAGGCGGGCGGTTGTGACCTTGCCGTCTGCGCCGTGCAAGGACGCCAGGCGCGCCCCGGTTTTGATGGTCGCGCCCTGGCGCGTGTGTTCGGTTTCAAAGAATGCGCTCATGATCGGGCTGGTGACGCGGGCAAGGACGCGGTCTTCCATTTCGAGAACCGTCACGTCGAGCCCGAGCTGACGCGCCACGGCGGCCGCTTCCAGGCCAATATAACCGGCGCCGACAATGACCAGCTTCTGCCCTTCAATCATGCGTGGACGTATACGTTCGACATCTGCAAGATCGCGCAGGTCAAACACGCCGTCCAGGTCGGCCCCTTCAACCGGCAGGGCTCGCGGGCGTGATCCGGTGGTGATGATCAAGGCATCATAATCGACCGACCCACCGTGTTCGAGCGAGACCGTTCGGGCACTGCGATCAATCCCCGTCGCACGAACGGACAGGACCGTGTCGATATTCTGATCTTCATACCAGGCGGCGGGTTTGAAATAGAGCCGTTCTTCCGCAAGTTCGCCTTTCATATAGGCCTTGGAGAGTGGCGGGCGTTGATAGGGCAGGGCGGCTTCATCGCCAATCAGCGTGATCGCGCCTTCAAACCCAAATTGTCTGAGGGAGGCGCAGGCCTGCGCCGCAGCCTGTCCGCCACCAATGATCACCACGCGTTCAGCATTAGAGAGATCCACGATCTCTGCCCTCCCGATTTGTCAGTTTCATGACGCATGCGTCACTTTTTAGCAAGCCGCGACGCTGCGGCAATATTTCCGGTTCTTTTCGCCTCTTAAACTCTGTGCCACAAGCCCGGAATGGAGAAAGAAAACGCCAAACGCATCTTAGCGATGCTTCACGCTAGGTCAGGTTCGCTGGAAAACGGTGAACCGATCAGTCCCCCGATCGTAACGACCGCCAAATACGCGCTCGCTGGCACCCCGAATACGCCCTACACCTATGGCCGCGACATCAACCCGACGGTCGAAGCCGCAGAAGCTGCGATTGCGGCGCTTGAGGAGGCCTCTGTCGTCGCCTTTCCATCCGGCATGGCGGCGATAACGGCGGCTCTGATGGTGACCGCAAAGGCTGGCGATCGCATTCTGGTGCCATCCGACGGATATTATGTGACCCGCGTCATGCTGGAAGAGATCCTCGCCGCGCATGATATCCAATTTGACGCCATTCCGACCAAAGCCTTCGCCACCACAGATCTGTCGCCTTATGCCGTGGTCTGGTGCGAAACGCCGTCCAATCCGGGCCTGGACCTGTGTAGCGTGCGATCCATTGCCGAGAACGCGAAGGCCACGGGCGCGAAAATCGTCGTCGACAATACGACCCTGACCCCGCTCTTGCAGAGACCGCTCGACCTCGGGGCAGATATTGTCGTCAGCTCCGATACCAAGGCGATGGCGGGCCATTCCGACTGTCTGTTTGGGCATGTGGCGACACGAGACACGGCGATTTTCGCCAAAATCGCCAAGTGGCGCAAAGTCTCGGGCAGTATTCCGGACCCGTTCGCGGCCTTCCTGCTGCATCGCGGCCTGATGACGCTCGATATGCGGCTGGAGCGCATGTGTACGAATGCGGTCGCCATTCTCGACCGGGTTGAAACGCATGCCGCGATCGAGGCGGTGAAATATCCCGGCGTCGGCTTTGTCATCGGTCTGACCTTTGCGGATGAGCCGACAGCAGAAGCCTTTATCAATGACTGTCCCGCCATATTCGCATCAACCAGTTTTGGCGGTGTGCATACCAGCGCGGAGCGCCGCGCCCGCTGGGGCGATGATGTGCCGGATGGCTTTGTCCGCCTGTCCGTCGGATGTGAGCCGACCACGGAACTGGTGGCCGCCATCGAGGCCAGTCTTGATGCGCTTTGAGCTGCCAGACCTCGCCGCAACGACCCGGCTGGCCGCGCGCCTGGCGCCGATCGTCCGGGCAGGCGATGTCATCGCCTTGCAGGGCGGACTGGGCGCCGGGAAAACCACCTTTGCCCGGGCGCTGATTTCCAGCCTGATGGGGCAGGCGACCGAGGTACCAAGCCCGACCTATACGCTGGTTCAGACCTATGACGGACCGGATTTCCCGATCTTTCATTTCGATCTGTACCGGCTCGATGACCCGCAAGATGTGTTCGAACTGGGCTGGGATGAGACACACATCGGGCTGGCTCTGATGGAATGGCCCGACCGCGCGGGCGGGCATTTGCCGGCCTGGCGCCTTGATCTGAGCCTGGAAATGATTGGGGATATCCGCGTCGCCCGACTGGAACCTTGCGGCGAAGACTGGCAAACACGTCTGCATGAGTTCTGATACACAACGCATCGACCAGATCGCGGCCTTCCTGACCGGGGCAGGGTGGGGCAATGTGGATATTCAATGGTTTGATCAGGACGCCTCGACCCGCCGCTATGCGCGCCTGACACGCCCCAATGGCGCCACCGCCATCCTGATGGATGCACCGCCGGTCGAGGGTGATCCCTGTACCCCGGAAATGAGCCCGGAAGACCGCATCCAGAGTGGCTGGAATGCGGTTACGCGCCTCGCCTCCAGCCGGGTTGATGCATTCGTCCTGATTGCCGATCATCTGCGCACGGCCGGCCTGCGCCCGCCGCACGTGCATGCGCATGACAGCGCCGCAGGCCTCGCCATCCTGGAAGATTTTGGGCATCAGCGCGAATTCGCCCGCCTGATTGAGCACGGCATGGAGGAAGTGCCTCTGTATCAACATGCGGCGCAGGATCTCGCTGCCCTGCATCGCCATCCCAAACCGGACACATTGATCATGGGTCCCGAGCGCTGGCCGATCCAGGAGTTTGACGCCGTCGCCCTGGGCGCCAATGCCGACCTTTTTGCGGACTGGTATCATGTCTATGACGCGCGGGCGCAAATGACGCCCGCGGACCGCGCGCAATGGCTACAGGCGCGCGACGCATTGATCGCCCAGGCCATGGCCTTTCCGCGCGAGTTCACATTGCGGGATTATCATGCCGAAAACCTGCTCTGGCTGCCCGAAGGCCGGATTGGCCTGCTCGACTTTCAGGATGCGGTGCTCGGCTGGGATGCCTGGGACATGGCCATGCTGACCCAGGATGCGCGGCGGCCCGTATCTGACGAAGCGGTGACCTCCGCAATCCACGCCTATCTTGACGCGTCCGGCAAGGATGAAGCCGCCTTTCAGGAACGCCTGGCCGTGATAGGAACCTTAAACGCCTTACGCATTGCTGGCGTGTTTGCCCGCCTGATCGAGCGCGATGGCAAACCGCGCTACAAGGATTTCATGCCGCGGCAATTGGTAATGCTGGCGCGAAATCTGAGCCACCCGGCGGCGGCCGAAATGCGCGGCTTTATCGCCGACACAGCACCCTTCATTCTGGAGGCCGGACGATGATTGAAATGCCCCATACCGCCATGGTGCTGGCCGCTGGGCTCGGCACGCGCATGCGGCCCCTGACCGACGCCACCGCCAAACCCCTGATCGACGTGGCTGGGCGCAGCATGATTGATCGTCTGCTCGACAATCTGGTCTTGGCCGGGGTCAAGCGAGTGGTCGTCAATGTCCATTGGTATGCCGATCTGGTCGAAACCCATTTGCAAGATCGCCAGGATTTGCAGATCGTCATCTCTGATGAGCGCGAGCAAGTGCTGGAAACCGGCGGCGGCCTGGCCAAGGCGCGCCCTTTGCTGGGCGATGATCCGATTCTGGTGGTCAATACGGATGCCTTTTGGGAACCCGCTGGACCAGGACCGATCCGGGACCTGGCAGCAAGTTTCGATTTGGAACGCATGGATGAGCTTTTGTTGCTGGCCGATACGAAACGCTGCCTCGGATTTCCCGGGCCCGGTGACTTCTTTTGCGACGAAGACGGCCAGCTGACGCGCCGCGGCGATGCGGCGGCCGCGCCGTGGGCTTATGCCGGCCTGCGCATTCTCAAACCGCAACTCTATGATTCCGCGCCGGTTGAGCCCTTTTCCGCCAATCGCATCTGGAATGACCTGCTGCCAAAAGGGCGGATGTTCGGGCATAAGCTGAACCGGTTCTGGCTGCACGTCGGTGATCCGGAGGCCCTTAAGGATGCCGAATTCTGGCTCAGGTGCCACGGCGCATGAATGGTCTTTTCGACCCAAGCGGACCCAAGGTCTATTCCATCCCTGCCGGTGCCAATTTCCTGGCGGAACTGACCCGGACCCTGGCTGACGAAACCGGCCTTAAGGACCATCCGGAAGCACTCGCAGACGCTCTGATCTATGTCCCGAACCGGCGATCGGAACGGGCGCTCGGCTTTGCCCTGCACCAGGCTGCGGGCGGTACGGCTTGCCTGCTCCCCAATATACGCGCGCTTGGCGATCTCGAAACCGACGAGCCGCCACCCAGCGCCGAAGCCGCTCTTGCGGACTTGCCACCAGTGATTTCACCCGCCGCTCGGATCGGGGAATTGACCAAGTTGGTGATGCACTATTTCAAACATACGGAACGACACATGCCCGCCGTCGCATGTCTCGCAGCGGCTCGGGAACTGGCACGCTTGCTCGACCAGGCCGCCTTGTCTGGCGAGATAGACTGGGGCGCGCTGGACCAAATGGTTCCGAATGCGCAGCTCGCCCGGCACTGGCAGCAATCACTGGAATTCCTCGACATCATCACGCGCCAATGGCCCGCCTATTTGCAGAACACGATGCAGATGGACCCCTATGCCCGCCGCCTCGAAGCCGCCCGGGCCATGGCGGCGCATTGGCAGACCGCGCCGCCGGATGCGCCCGTCATCATTGCCGGCTCAACCGGCGCGACTCCGGCCAGCCGACTGTTGATGCAGGCCGCGATGGCGATGCCCAACGGTCTGATTGTCCTGCCCGGGCTCGACACAGATCTGGACGCCCGGACATTGGAACACGTGTCCGAAACACCCTCGCATCCGCAATTCACTCTGGCGCGAACGCTGAAGGCCTTGGGACTGAAGCCAGATCAGGTCGCGCCTTGGCCAGGCCTCACAGAGTCAGATCTTCGGGTAGCGCGCCAACGCCTGATTCATCAGGCCCTCGCCCCGGCGCAAAGCACCGCGGACTGGACGGCCAATCTGGCCAGAATCAGTCCCGATGCAGATTCAGCCGCCTTTGTCCGCAATGCGGTTGACGGCCTCACCGTGCTTGAAGCCGCAGATGACACGCAGGAAGCCTTGCTGGCGGCGATGCTGATGCGCGAAACCCTGGAACAGGACGGCCAGACCGCGGCCCTGGTGACGCCGGATGCTGGTCTTGCCCGCCATGTCAGTGCGATGCTGAAACGCTGGCAGATTGATGTTTCGCCATCGGCCGGCTGGCCGCTCAGCCAGACCAATCCGGGCAGCCTTGTCTTGCTGGTCGCTGAATGGATGCTGGATCCGTCACATCCCGTCGCCCTGATGGCCGTCTTACAGCATTCGGATAGTAAGTTCCAAAAAGAAACGGTCGAATGTCTCGACAAGGATTTCCTGCGCGGGCCCCGCGCCTGGCAAAGCTGGGACACGCTCGTGGCGCACATTCACAAGCCGAGTGAAGAATCGTTGCATCGCCGCAGAGTATCTGAGCCGGATAAAACGGCAGTCATCGCGTTGATCGACCAATTATCCGGCATTCTTGAATCCGCTGCGGTCGATCCCGACCAGGCGCTGTCCGGTGGCGACTGGTATCGTCAGCTCGCGGATCTCGCCTCGGCACTGGCAAATGCACCGCAGCCCTGGGCCGGTGAAGGCGGGAGCGCGCTGTCCACACTGTTCCGCGACCTGACCGATCTAACAGCGCCGCTCGGGGCGCAGGTCCCGGCCCTCTGGAATGAACTGCTCGAAGGCGAGATGCGACTCAAGACCGTATCGACGGGCGCGATCCATCCGCGCCTGGTCATCTGGGGGCCACTCGAGGCGCGATTACAGACGGCCGACCGGATCATTCTGGCCGGTTTGAATGAAGAGGTCTGGCCCGCACAACCCGCTGCAGATGCTTTCCTGCCGCGCTTGTTCCGAAAACATATCGGACTGTCTGACCCGGATGAACGCATTGGTCTGTCGGCGCATGATTTCGCACAATTGGCGGCGGCGCCGGATGTCATTCTGCTCAACAGCCAACGCCGCGAGGACAAACCCGCCGTGGCATCGCGGTGGCTCTGGCGGTTGAAAACGCTGACGCGCGGCGCGCTCGGCGCTGATGCCGCGCGGGCACTGGGCCCGGATCCAGAGCGCAATCCATTCGACTGGCTCGCCCGGCTCGAAGAAGCGCCGCCGCTGGCGGACGGATTTACCGCCGAGCCGCACCCCCGACCGCCGGTCGACAAACGTCCGGATCGCCTGTCGGTTACACGGATCGAACAATTGGTCCGCGATCCGTATGCGATCTATTGCGAGTCGGTGCTCGGCCTGCGGCCCCTGGATCCACTCAATCTGCCGGCCGATGTGCGGGTGCGCGGGACCGCCGTGCACAAGGCGCTGGAACGGTTTGAGCATGAGACACCAGACGGTGATGCCGACGCCTTACTGACCTTGCTGGAAGCCGAATTACGCGCCGGCGGGGAGCTCGATATCGATCTGATCGCCTTACGCGACCGGCGCCGCAGCGTTTGTGAAGACTATCTTCTGTGGCGGCAGGACAATGCGCACGTCCTCGACGGTGTTCCGATCACGGAAATCAGAGGAACGCTGGTGCTCGACATTGGCGGGCGCTCCTTCACCTTGTCCGGGACGGCGGATCGGATCGAGCGCCGCACGGATGGCAGCCTCGCCATTCTCGATTTCAAAACAGGCAAGCCGCCGACCGAGAAACAAGTCCGCGCCGGGCTGAGCCCGCAAATGCCGCTGCAAGGCCTGATCGCACGGGAGGGCGGATATGCCGACCTCGGACGCGCGCGCGTCGAGGCGCTGACCTATTTGCGGTTCGGCACGCAGTTTGATGTACAGGAACTCGGCGCCGCGGCGCCGCGCGCGAAGCTCGACGCCATGCCGATCGCAGATCTGATCGCCGAGGCCGAAGCCGGACTGGTCGACTTGCTGACCGCCTTTGCCAATCCCGATCATCCCTATCTGAGCGCCCCGCGCCCCGAGCGGGTCCAGTATGAAAGCGATTTCACACGGCTCGCCCGTCGCGATGAATGGACCGGGAGCCAGACCTTTGATTGAGCGCGTTCAATCGCCGCCGTCTGAAGCGTTCGAAGCGGCCAAACGGGCGCAGGCGCAAGCCGCGGATCCAACTCAATCGGCCTGGGTCGAGGCCAATGCCGGGTCCGGCAAGACCAAGGTGCTGATCGATCGGGTCGCACGGCTCTTGCTCCGCCGTCCGGATGGCCGGCCAGGCGCTCTGCCGGATTCCATCCTTTGCATCACCTATACCAAGGCGGCGGCAAACGAGATGTTGTCCCGGCTATATGCGCGCCTCGGCGATTGGGCTGTGGCGAGCGACGAAAGCCTCCGCGCCTCGCTGGCCCAGCTTGAGGGCCGCGATCCTGGTGCCTATCGCGATGAGGATTTTCGCGAAGCGCGCCGCCTGTTCGCGCGCGCTCTGGAAACGCCAGGTGGGCTGCGCATCGAGACCATTCACGCCTTCTGTGCCCGAATCCTGCGCCGGTTTCCGCTTGAAGCCGGGGTCTCACCCGGCTTTACCGCTATTGAGGAAGACGAGGCGAATAATCTGTGGCGCGCCGTCCTCGCAACGCAGCTTGAACAGGCCGCCATCAATCAACCGGACGCCATGGCCGTTCTGGCGGAGGCAAGCGGCGGCATGGGCATTGCGACTGCTCTGGATGCCCTGAAATTTCAGCGCCAAACGCTTCAATCCTTTAAAGCACAGGCGGGTTCCGAAAAAGAACGCAAAGATCGTATTCAGCAGGCTTGCAGAGCTGGTCATCAGTCTACGGATGAAATTCTAAAAGACGCCATGATTGATACCCTGCCCGTGAAAGATCTACACGTCGCGATCGCTGAGCTTACGCAATTGGACAAGCCAGGAAAAGCCGATTTAAAGCTCCTCAGTGCACTGAATAACCTGTTATCGACCGAGGAGGTTGCCACCCGATATCAGCTCTACATGACCGCCATTGCCGGATCGAAATGGGATTTTCCGTCCGGAAGTAATCCGTATACGGCCAAAGTAGGACCCTTCATTGCCGATTTGTTTTCCCGCAACCTCAAAAAGGGCGACCCTGAAGGGCGAGAGATCACCCGGATGAAAGCCGTGCAGGCCGCCTTGAAAGCGGCGGCACTGGCAGAGCGCAGCATCGCCCTGATGCAGATTGGCTTGCCTGTGGTCGACGCCTATGCCGAGGAGAAGCGCTTGCGCGGCGCCCTGGATTTCGATGATTTGATCGGCCGCACCCGTACCCTGCTGACCCAATCGAGCGCAGCGGCATGGGTGCTTTACAAGCTGGATGGCGGGTTGAGCCATCTGCTGCTCGACGAAGCCCAGGATACCAGCCCGGGTCAGTGGGCCCTGATCAATGCGCTGGTCGAGGAATTCCAGTCGGGGCTTGGCCGCGACCGCGCCGCCGAGCCACGCACGCAATTCGTTGTCGGAGATTCCAAACAGTCCATCTATTCGTTCCAGGGCGCAGATCAGCAGGAATTTGAAGCTGAGCGAAATGCATTCTTGCTGCGCGAGGAAGTGGTCGCTGCGGCCGAGGACCGCAATGTCAATCTGCCTGAAATGGCCATGTCATTCCGCTCGACGCCAGAGGTTCTGCGTTTTGTCGATCACGTTCGCGCCCATGTGCCGCTGGCCGATGCCGCCACGGATCCCTTGCCGCCGCCCGATGCGGATTTGCGCCCGCACGCGCCGCGGCGGTCCAACCAGGCCGGACGGGTCGAGCTTTGGCCTTTGGAGCTACCAACCGGAACAGAAGGCGAGGAGTCGGCCTGGTTCGCCCCCACGGATCATGTCCCGGCAGATGCGCCGCGGCGGCGGCTGGCGCGCAATATTGCCGGTACCGTCAAGCGCATGCTCGACCAGGGCGAGACGGTCTGGCGCGAAGACAAAGACGGATGGGCCCGCGCACCCGTCCGCCCGGAAGATATTCTAATCCTGGTCCGCAGCCGCAATGAATTGTTCGAATCCCTGATTGCCAGCCTGAAACAGGCAGGCGTGCCGGTGGCCGGAGCGGACCGTTTGCGCCTGCTCGACAATCTCGGCGTGCAGGATTGTCTAAACCTCATTCGGTTTGTCTTGCAGCCAGGCGATGATCTCACGCTCGCCGAAATCCTGCGCGGCCCATTTTGCGGCCTGGTCGAGGATGATCATCATCTGTTCAAGCTCGCTTATGATCGGCCGGACGGCGTCACGCTCTGGCAACGCCTGCAAGACTCGGAGGACGCGACGTTTCAGGCCGCAAAAGTGTTTTGTCAGGACCTGATCGCGCAGGCCGATGACCCGGCATTCGAATTCCTGACTCGCGCGCTGACCCAACGCGACGCGGCCGGGATCAGTGGCTGGGATCGCCTGATCCAACGCCTTGGCGAACCGGTCCGCGATCCAGTCCAGGCGCTGGTCTCAGGCGCGCTCAGCCATGATATGAGTGAGGCGAAAAGCCTGCAGGCCTATCTCGCCAGGATCGAAGGTCAGGACACGGTGCTGAAACGCGAACTCGGCGAACCGGACGATTCTGTGCGGGTGATGACCGTACACGGTGCTAAGGGGCTTCAGGCCCCGGTCGTGATCCTGCCGGATACGACGAGCGCCACCAAGCCGGTCAGCGACTCGCTGTTCTTTACACCGGACGGAACGCCGCTGTTCAGCCCATCGTCGCGCACAGATGCCGCAGTGACAGCGGATCTGCGCGACGCCGCCAATGCCGCGGCAGAGCGAGAGTCGCGTCGTTTACTCTATGTCGCTCTGACGCGCGCGTCGGATCGATTGATCATTGCCGGCGCCGGGGTCGGCAACCGGGCCAGCGGCTATGCGAAATCGTCCTGGTATCGCTGGTGCCTGCTGGCCATGCGCGCCTTGCGCGGCGAAGAGATGACGGACGACCCGCCGGAAGCGATCCTTGACTATGGCGCTGCGCCCGTGACCGCCACGCGCCCGTCGGATGAGACCCGTTCCCGCGATGCAGCGCCGGACTGGTTGGTGCAGCCCGCCAGGCTCCCCGCCCCGCCCATGCGCCTTGCAGCTCCGTCGCGCCTGACAGAAGACCGGTCTGCAGTCATCGCGCCGTTCGGGCCTGACCGCAGCGCGGCTCTGAAGCGGGGGCGACTGATTCACGGCCTGCTCCAGACTCTGCCGGACGTGCCGCCGACAGAACGGGACAGCATGGCGCAGCGTTTCCTGTCCCGCGCGCCCAATCTGACCGCAGCGGAGCGGGCGGAGATGCAAACCGTCACCTTGCGGACTCTGGATCACCCGGACTTTCATCACGTCTTCGCGCCGGGGGGACGTAGCGAAGCGGCCATTGTCGGCACTTTGCCCGGGGGACAATTGGTCAATGGCCGCGTCGACCGGTTGATCATCCAGCCGGATCAGGTCCTGATCATTGATTACAAGACCGATCGCCCGGCCCCGGTCAGCGCCGAAATGGTTGAAAACGCCTATTGGGTGCAAATGGCGGCCTATCGCGCCGTGCTGCAAACCCTTTATCCCGAACGCCCCGTGCGATGCGCCTTACTGTATACCGACGGCCCTCGTTTGATCGAACTCGGCGGCGATGAGATGTCAGAATCACTAAACCGTGTTGAAAGCAGGGTTTGACGGGCGCCAAGAGTCCCTATCTTATACCGCGTCAACAAGATTAGAGGAGGTCATTATGGCTGCAGAGCATATCACCGATGACACATTTGATGACGCCGTCGCGAGCGATACGCCCGTCGTTGTCGATTTCTGGGCCGAATGGTGTGGCCCATGTAAAGCCATGGCCCCGCATCTGGATGCCGTTGCCGACGAGATGAGCGGCGATATCAAAGTCGCCAAAATCAATGTCGATGACAATCCGATGGCCGCCTCGAAATATGGCATTCGCGGCTTGCCGACCCTGATGATTTTCAAGGAAGGCAAGGTCACCGCCACGCATCCGGGCGCGATGTCGAAACAGAAAATCACGGAATGGATCAAGGAAAACACCTGATCAAAAATCCGATTGAACGGAAAAAGCCTCGCCCTGGTGGCGGGGCTTTTTTGTTGCGGCATGACAAATTGGGCGCGAATTTAAACCGCTAAGCTTCCTGAAATTATCGGTCTAAGCTAGCTTATCGCAATGCAAGTCAGAACAGCCACCGGAACAGACAAACGCAACGTGATCACGCTCTGGGACGCGTGCGGTCTGACGCGACCCTGGAATTCACCAGAAGACGACTTTGACTTTGCGCTTCACGGTCCGTCGTCAACGGTCCTCGTCCTTGAGTCGAACCATCGTATCATAGGGTCCACACTCGTCGGCCATGATGGACACAGAGGAACGGTTTATTACGTTTCAATATCGCCCGATCATCAAGGTAAGGGTTTTGGCGAGCTGCTGATGGAGGCTGCGGAAGACTGGCTCCGGGGTCGGGGTGTTTGGAAAGTGAACCTTCTCGTCAGAAAAGAGAATAGCACCGCTGTGCGATTTTATGAGAAGCAAGGTTATGGCGACCAGGATTGCGTCGCACTGGGAAAGCGATTGGATGGGCGCGCAGATCGTTCATCAAATTGATTGAAAGCGCTGAGCAGCGGCAGAGCGTTAGGTGGGGCGCGTTTAGGCCATTGGATTAGCCGACAATGATCGTTGCACCTTGATCCGCAACTGTTAATCGACCTGATTTTTTGTCAGGTGCTCCGAAATGCCAAAAACTTGTGGCCCAAGCCTCCCACGGAACGCCATCTGCCAAACATAAAATCACTTCTCCAGATGGCTTGGCCATCCAAGTCTCGCGGTCATGGTGTCCCCACTCGTCCTCAGATATTTTACTAGTTCTGACAGGAGGGTTCTAAGAGCAGGCGCCCATTGCAATGGCCCGTCAATCATTTATCCAAGTTGTGTGCGTTCTTTCAGATCGGATTTTTGAAATCTGAGTAGGAAAAAGTATTGAAACATATCGCACAACTCATCGGCTTCAGCATATTTGGGTTTATTCTGCATGAGCTTGCTCATTTGCTCGCGGCGTTATCGCTTGGGCATGAAGCGATCATTAGAATTAACAGTGTAAGTGTGCTGACCAATCCACCCACCTTTGACCGCATATTAATCGATCTTGCAGGACCCTTGATGACAATAGCTCTTGCCGCTGTCGGTCTTTGGGGTGTCATGTCCCGAAACTCGGTCATGGGGTTCAACTTACTTGTCGCCATGACCGCACAGAGAAGTCTCGCAGCAGGAGTAAGTCTGCTTGCAAATCCAAACGATGAGTACCGTATCGGCGAAGCACTGGGTATTGGTGTTTGGACAGTGCACTTAGCCGTTTTGGTCGTTCTGGGCGGGATGCTCTTCTCGGCAATATCGAAAGTGCGACCAGGATGGATGTATTTGTTGTGGGCATGGATTGGAATTTCGATCGGTGTCAGCCTCGCCGTTTTCGGTGAGCCATATCTACCTTCAATGCATTTCGGATCGACCTAAGCCCCAATATTTGAATGGCCACTTGAGGGCGTCTTAAGCCGCTAAGCTAATGACTGCTTCCGGCGTCATTGCGGACATTCCAGGCCGAGCGTGCTAATCAATAATAATGAGTCTTTCTAATCGTAAATTTCCTAGCGGGATTGATGAAGCCCTCGTGATGTTGGGTCTTCCGATGAGCGAGATTGCTCGTCGCGTCGGTCTGAGCATTGAGGTTTGGGAGGAAGATGGACTGGGAACCGCGAGAGGTTGTTGGATTCCGATTCAAGATGGCATGTTTGTTTTGCTTCGAGAGCTGGATCATGCACGAGAGCATCTAGGAGCTACCGGTCCAGTGGTTTGGGTCGATTCAGATGACGCGATTGCCGTCGGATTTGATGATCTCTTGCACACGACGTTAGACGCGCTTTCTCTCTCCTTGGAGGACGTCAACACAATACCCGATGACAAAGAGGCTTGGTTGGCGGAAATCAAAGCCTACGCCGCGGTAAAACGATAAGTTTGCTTTCGGCCACATAACGGACATTAGCTATCGTTAAGAATCAGCTGGCCTGACTTCGATTTTGGCGTCGGAGCCTCGTAATAGAATGTCGATGTCAGAAAGCGAGAATTGGAACCAATACTCTTTGTGGTTCCGGAACAAGCTGAAGCAAAACTCCATCTCGGTTGCGTCAAAGCCACCTCGATAGTGCTCCGATTGAAGTAGGTCATCTGATTCAATCTCAGCCCATTCAGTCGCAGACTTTCGCTCCAGTTGAATTTCGCGGAGCAGCGATTTCAACTCTTCATCGATTTCAAAGAACGTCATGTTGCCACGATACGTTCGTGAAAATCTCTGTAAACTGTAATATCCGCTCCCAGTTCGACGGCGAGTCTGCTTTCGGCGTCAAAGCGGACATTGGACAAAGACCGCTGCATGATTAGTACTTACCGCGACTAACCACGTTAACCCATTGAGGTGCTGCGAGTGAACCTGATGCGACGCATGTTGTTGACGCTACTAATATTCAGTTTCGTGGGAATTCAATTCGCTACGGCGCAGATTGAGAAGATCGAGGTCTCCGAGGCGGGTGACTTAGTCTTGCCAGAATCCACAGACATTCATCCAGCCATGCAAAAAATCCTCACATCCGTAAGTGAGTGCGAAATTTCAGAGACGATTTGCGAGCTCTATGAGCGGTTTGCCCGCGACTCGTATCTGGGGCAGGTTTACAGCACGACATTTGCACAGGCGCAGGGTGAAGTGGGCAGCATCGGCGGGCTCGACAGAGAGGCATTTGCTGAGCTGCGCGATCGAGTGACCTCCGAGAACGAAGCTTGGCTAAAAGAAATCCTGACCGAGGTACATTGGTTTGATATTCGACACTTCGGAAAACGCGCTGATACGGCAGCTTTTCTGATCCTTCAGCACAGTCAAGATGCAGACTTTCAGAAACGTATTCTCGATCGGCTCGAGCCATTGGTTGAAGTTGGAGGCACAGAAAGCTGGAATGTGGCCTATCTGATGGACCGAGTGCTCATACGGAATGGGAACCTACAAAAATTCGGAACGCAAGGAACCTGCAACTCGCAGAAACAGTGGAAGGCGTTCGATGTGCTGGAGCCAGATGGTTTGGCGGTGAGGCGCGATGCATTTGGACTCGAACCGCTCGCTGAGTACGAAGCCGAGGCCACGAAATACTGCCGTTAGAAATGACAACTAGAATGACAATTTCTTGGTTCGAACTCAATATTTGTTGTCGGGGTCGGAGAGGACAATTCATTCGCTGTCATCCCGGAAAGTGCGCGGCACTTATCCGGGACCTCGTTCGTCTGGGTCCCGGCTCTCCGCTTCGCTACGGCCGGGATGACAACTCAGTTTCGCTCACTATCGGTGTCTCCTCCTGACCCAAAGTAGACGTCTGCTTCCGGCGTCAAAGCGGTCTTTAGATACTAATCGGCAAATCGTTCGCGTCGAAACGATCGTGCTCGTTTCAATGCCGATTCTTCAGTCTTGCCATCCCAACTAAACTCTAGAAGACGTTGCTCGGAATCATTGGCGTACGAAAGATAAATAACGTTTGCTTTGATGCGAGCCGATGCCCACCTGAAATCCAACTCATCGTCAGTCTTCGTATCGAGCAACTGTTGCTCTATTAGACGCTCCACCCGTCGATTTATGTCTTCCCAAGAGGCGTCGTTCA
>JBCBBC010000029.1:0-41339 GCA_038532145.1 Pseudomonadota bacterium
TTTCAACGATACGCGCCGCATCCTGCGGCGTCACCGGCCGCAGCGCGATATGGCTTTCTGGCAGATCGAAATCGAAGGCCGACAGATCGGTCAGGGCCCGCCCCTATTCCACCACAGCTGGTACGGCTGGAATGTCGCAAAGCTTCACCCGCCGCGAATCCGCATTGGCGAGGATGGTCTGCCACTCTTCGGTATCCGTCCGCTGAACAAAAGCCTTTGGACGTTCGGCTTCCGGCAGGTCGGCGACCATTTTGGCTGAGATCAGGACATCCGGATTAGCGATCGGAAAGCCGTCTGGCGTTGGTCCAAGTTTGATGGACTGGATCACATCCAGCCCGCTCAGGGCACGCCCCTTGGCGGTGTATTTATAGTCGAGATGCTGACCTTCATCGCTGATCAGAAAAAATTGCGCGTTGCCGGAATTCACATCATCCGTGCGCGCCGTCGACAGCACGCCCGGGCAATGCGGGATCCAGCTTTCCACCAAACCGTCGACCGACATTTCAGCCAGAAAGCCGGGTTGGGTCGCCATCGGGAAGCCATTGTGGAAACCACCATCGGCTGAGTCTGCCGGGCCAACCGTGTCCATGGGCACCACGGCCGGATCGCGTCGGAAAACGAATTCCGCATCCAACGGTTCCAGCATGCTGTCGGCGCCGTGAGTCTTTTCGACATCGCCGCCTTGCGCCATGAAGCCTCTGATCACGCGGTGAAACTCGGTCCGGTCATACAGGCCCGCGCGGACATAGGCGCGGAACTGTTCGACATGCGCGGGCGCCACGACCGGAAGGAGTTCCAACACAATCTGGCCCTTGCTGGTTTCCATGATAACCAGATTTTCCGGATCGACCGCGCGCCAGGCTTCCGGTGCGGCCTTAACATCGGCCATCGTGTAGACGACCGGTTCCTGTTCAACTGTCTGTGCCCCCGCACAAGCCACAAATCCCATTACAGCTAAGGTACTTAGCAGGGTTCTCAGAGTCATTTTCTATACTTCTCCAGCAATCGTTCTTTGACGCCAGGCGTCACGAATGGCGTGATATCACCACCGAAACGTGCAATTTCTTTGACCAATCGCGACGCCACGGCCTGATGCTTTACATCGGCCATCAGGAAGACAGTTTCAATCTCGCGATTCAGTTGTTCATTCATCGCCGTCATCTGGAACTCATATTCAAAGTCCGACACCGCGCGCAGCCCCCGGACAATCACGTTGACCTTCTGCTCCATCGCGAAGTGCATGAGCAGCATGTCAAACGGTTTGACTTCGATCTTGGCCAGACCTGGCCCCTCCAGGGCGCCGCATTCTTCCTGCATCATGGCAATGCGTTCTTCGAGCAGGAAAAGCGGGCGTTTGGCTTCACTGACCGCGACGCCGATGATCAATCGGTCGACCAGTTTCATGCCGCGACCGATAATATCCAAATGCCCCATGGTGACCGGATCAAAAGTTCCGGGATACAGCCCTACGCGCTCCATTGTCTTCCTCCGCACGCCCGGCCAGCCAATCGAAGTAAATCCGGGCGTTTCTAGGACTCTTCTGTATCGTCTTCGCCATTGTCTGCAAGACGTGCCACAGACACAACGCGCTCATCTTCCTTGGTGCGCAGGACCCAGACACCTGACGTTGCCCGTCCGGCAATCCGGATCTGGTCGACCGGAGTCCGGATCAATTGCCCAGCATCGGTGACCAGCATGACCTCGTCATCATCGTCAATCGTGAAGGATGAGGCGATCTGCTTGATATGACCGGTTTTCTTGTTGCTGCCCCAGATATTGTGCGCGACCAGGCCTTTGCCGCCGCGGCCGGTGACACGGTAATCATAGGCCGATGAGCGTTTGCCCATGCCATCATCGGAAATGGTCAGGATGAATTGCTCGGCCGCGCCCAGCTCAGCAATGCGCTCCGCCGACAGAGCCGCTTCCTCGTCGCCATCATCCTCATCATCGGCAATCGCGTCGACAATATCCTCATCCTCGCCGGTAGCGGCGCGTCGCATCGCCGTTGCATGTTTCAGATAAGCGCGTGATTCAGCGCTGGAGACATCGATATGCCGCAACACACCCATGGCGATGACGCGATCCTCATCGGCCAGGCGAATGCCGCGCACGCCGGTCGAATTCCGGCCGGCAAAGACGCGGACATCGGTCACCTTGAAGCGAATACACTGGCCAAGTGCGGTGGTCAGCATGACATCCTGATCTTCAGAACACATGCGGACGCGAACAATGCCGTCGCCCTCATCCAGTTTCATGGCAATCTTGCCATTGCGATTGACGCGGACAAAATCGGACAGCTTGTTGCGGCGGACGCTCCCCGAGCGGGTCGCGAACATCACATCCAGCTGGGCCCGGCTTTCTTCATCATCCGGCAGCGGCATGACGCTTTCAATCCGCTCATCCCTGGATAGCGGGAAGATATTGACCAGGGCTTTGCCGCGCGATTGCGGCCCGCCAATGGGCAAACGCCAGACCTTCTCCTTGTAGACCATGCCTTCGGACGAGAAGAACAGGATCTCCGTATGCGTGTTCGCCATAAACACCCGCGTGACGAAATCCTCATCCTTCATGGCAATGCCGGAGCGGCCCTTGCCGCCGCGATGCTGTGTCCGATAGGTCGAGAGCGGCGTCCGTTTGACATAACCGCCATGGGTCACCGTCACGACCATGTCCTCACGCTCGATCAGGTCCTCATCATCCATATCGGCGCCGCCAAACGTGAATTCAGACCGGCGCGGGACCGCGAATTTCTCTTTCACTTCGCCGAGCTCGCCACGAATAATGTCGAGCACACGCGGACGTGACCGCAAGATGTCGAGATAGTCCGCAATTTTGTCTGCCAAGCCCTTGGCTTCATTGCCGATTTCATCGCGGCCGAGACCGGTCAGGCGAGACAGTTGCAGGGCCAGGATGGCGCGGGCCTGCTCGTCGGACAGGAAGATGGAATCCTCCCCTTCCCAACGGGTCCGGCGGTCGGCCACCAGCTCCAGAAGCGGGCCCATATCCATGATGGGCCATGCTTTTTCGAGCAAACGCTCGCGCGCCGTATTTGGATCCGGGGCGTGGCGTATGATCGCGATAATCTCGTCAATATTGGCGACTGCCAGGGCCAGACCGACCAAGACGTGCGCCCGATCGCGGGCCTTGTTCAGTTCAAACTTGGTCCGGCGGGCCACGACCTCTTCGCGGAAACGGATAAAGGCTTGCAGGATCTGACGCAGATTGAGCTGCTCAGGACGCCCCGCATTCAAGGCCAGGATGTTGGCCGGGAAACTGGTCCGCAGCTGGGAATAGCGATGCAGCTGATTAAGCACGACGTCGGCGCTCGCATCCTTCTTTACTTCGATCACGACGCGGATGCCGTGACGGTCGGACTCATCGCGCAGGTCGGAAATGCCTTCAATCCGCTTGTCGCGGACCATGCCGGCAATCTTCTCGACCAGCGCGGCTTTGTTCACCTGGAACGGGATCTCTGTGACGATAATGGCCTGGCGCCCATTGCGCATTTCCTCAATCTCTGAGCGCGCCTGCATAATGATGGAACCACGCCCCTCAAGCAGCGCCTTGCGCGCCCCGGCATGCCCAAGGATCAACCCACCGGTCGGGAAATCGGGGCCCGGAATAATCTCGAGCAGCGCTTCATCATCAATCGCCGGATCATCAATCATAGCCAGGGTCGCATCGACCACTTCACCAAGATTGTGCGGCGGAATATTCGTCGCCATGCCGACCGCAATACCGCCCGCGCCATTGACCAGCAGGTTCGGATATTGGGCCGGCAGCACCATTGGCTCTTGCTGTGAGCCATCATAATTGTCCTGGAAATCGACCGTGTCCTTGTCGATGTCAGCGAGCAAATACTGCGCCGCCTTTTCCATCCGGGATTCGGTGTAGCGCATCGCCGCCGGGGGATCATTGTCGATCGACCCGAAATTGCCCTGTCCATCGACCAGAGGCAGGCTCATCGAGAAAGGCTGTGCCATCCGCACCAGCGCATCATAAATCGCGCTATCGCCGTGCGGGTGGAAATTCCCCATCACCGCCCCGACAATATTTGCCGACTTCTTGTACGGCTTGTCAGGCGTGTTGCCATTGACCTGCATGGCGTACAGGATCCGGCGGTGGACCGGTTTCAAGCCATCGCGCACATCCGGCAGCGCGCGGCTGACAATGACGCTCATCGCATAGTCGAGATAAGAGCGTTTCAGCTCCGTTTCGATACTGACGGGATCAATCCCGTCATCAGACGGAATCGGGGGCATATCAGGGTCTTCTGGCGGTGTCGTTTCGTCGCTCACAGGGCTTTGCCTCTTCTTGCCAGATCGGGCACCGAATCGCCCGTCTTTATTCAGGAAAAGACTAGCAGGATGGGCCCCGGGTTACAAATGCTGAACGCACGTTTATGACGGTAGAAACAGTCCATTCAGGAGACTAAAAAATGCCAATGTATTCAATGACTCGCAGAGGCATTCTACTCACAGGAAGCGCCGCCGTTTCATTTGCCTGCTCGGCCGCCCCAGATCCGGCCCTCGAGGTTACGGAATCGACCGGTTCCTGGCGGGCAGGACCGGATCTCCCGGTCGCCGTTCAGGAGATCTATCCGACCTTGCATCAGGGCAAAATTCACCTGGCGGGCGGCTTTATTTCAGACGGCGATTCCATTTCCGGCGTGACGGATCGCCATATCGTGCTTGATCCAGTTGTAGGCACGTGGACCGATCTTGCCGCACTGCCCACCCCGCGTCATCATCCCAACCTGATCAGCTTTGAGAATTTGCTTCTGGCGATTGGCGGGTTTGAGGCCGAGTCCGAGCAAGCCGCCTGGGTGATGCAATCTAGAACCTGGGTGTTTGACGGCTCCGACTGGACGGACGGGCCGAGCCTGCCGCAACCGAATGGCGAAAGCGTCATAGGCGTCGTGAACAATGCCCTGCACGTCTGCGGTGGCCGCACGCCGAGTAGCGGGTCCAATCAGACCTGGAATGACCATACCGACATTGCTGACCATTTTGTCCTCGGCGCGCTTGATGGAGATTGGGACCGGGCCGCGCCATTGCCGACAGCGCGCAATAGCGCCGCCGCTGCTGTGATTGGCTCTAATTGGCATGTCGTTGGCGGTCGCACGGTGACTGGCGGTAACACTCCCGTGCACGAGGTCTACGACGCCACAGAAGACCGCTGGCGAACCGTCGCCCCAATGCCCCAGGGCCAGGGCGGCCTCGCCGCGGCCAGTGTCGCAGGCCAGCTCTATGCTTTTGGCGGCGAATTCTTCGACAATGGCGGCGGCGTTTATCCCGAGGCCTGGGCCTATGATCCAGACACAGACGCCTGGCGCGCCGTGCCCGATATGCCACACCCCCGTCACGGACTAGGCGCCGTGACAGTCGGGCGCGATATTTACGTCATTGGGGGCGCGCGGCGCGTTGGTGGCAGTCAGACATCGAACCTGGTCGAAATATTTATGCCTATCCGTTAGGACGCGACCCTAAAACGGAATTTCGTCGTCAAAGTCCTGACTGAAATCCTGGGCCGGGCCTTCCATCTGGCGCGCCCCACCCTGACCCTGATTGCCATAGGCCACGGATTCTTGAGCATAACCGCCACCGCCGCTATTATTGCGGCTGTCCAGCATGGTCAGCGTGGCGCCGAAACCGCGTAGGACGACTTCGGTCGAATAGCGATCCTGACCGTTCTGATCCTGCCATTTGCGGGTTTCCAGCTGGCCTTCAATATAGAGTTTCGAGCCCTTTTTGACATAGCTCTGCACGACGCGAATAAGCCCCTCACTGAACACCGAAATGCGGTGCCATTCAGTCTTTTCGCGGCGTTCGCCGGTATTCTTGTCTTTCCAGTTTTCTGAGGTTGCGAGCGAGAATGAGCAGACCTGGCCGCCATTCTGAAACTGTCGCACTTCCGGGTCCTGGCCGACATTGCCGACGAGAATAACCTTGTTCACTGATCCTGCCATCTTCCGTTCTCCGTTCTTGGCTTCCGATACTGATCACGCGCTCTACAGGGACGAATCGCCTGTGTCGCGCGGTCTTTGTATCTATCCACAAAGGATCGCGGTGTCAATAAAATGTTCTTTATTTGTTCTTTTTTGGCGAACGGCTTTAGCCATTGCAGGTACGGCCAGATCATCAGGCGCGCAACGTTGTTGCCCGGCGTCCCCTCAAAGCCGAACTTACCGGTATAGGCCGAAGGCACGCGGTAGGTGCCAAACATCACATCCCATAGGGAGAACGTATTGCCAAAATTCGTATTATAGGCTGCGGGGTCGTCGGCGTGATGCCAATGGTGGAAGCGCGGCGTCGCGATGATTTTGGTCAATGGACCAAGATGGAGGTCGTAGCGCGTATGGACCCAATTATTGTGCAAAAGACGCAACGCGACGATTGCGCCAACTCCTTCCGCCGGCAGGTTCATCCAGCTGGCAAACAGGATATAGCTGGACTGCATGATCACAATTTCCAGAATGTGCATGCGCGAGCTGGTAGTCCAGTTCATGGTTTCATCTGAGTGATGCACCGCGTGAACGTCCCAAAACCCCCTTGTGTGCAGCAGTCGATGAATCCAGTAGTCGCAAAAGTCGATCGTGATCAGCCAGGCCAGCATACCGACCCAGACCGGCAGCTGATCCCAGAATGCGAACGGCGTTTTCGGTAATCCAAGACCCTCATAGCTGGCATGGACCAGGGCTACGCTGATCATGATGAACGGACCGATCAATCCATTCAGAATGGGTATGAGCAGATTGACGCCGGCGCTGCGCACCAGGTCGCTGGACCATTGGATGGCCTGCCGCCCGGCACATAGGAATCCGAGAAAGGTGAACAGAACAAACGGGATCAGATAGCCGAGCAAGGCTGCCATTGAGTTTGAGAGCATCGTCTCTGTCACAGTCACTCCTGTGTCCCCAATGGCGTTGAGACTAGCAAATCCAAGTCAATACCGGTTCAATCAGACCGATCAAATTTCACTCAACTGGAACTTGAAGATGCCTTGCCCGGCCATGCTCGGCGCGCCTGATCGGACAGCAGCGGCGGCGACAGGCGACGCGCCCATCCACGTGGCGAGAAGCACATAACCGCCCTGAATGAAAATCAATTCGATAAAGCGCGCCCAATACTAGGTTATTTAGTGCATCTGCGTGTCTGAATGATAAACTGCATGCATCGGCCAGAGAAAACAGAGACGGCGCAGGCGATGGCTCTAATAGTCGACGAAATCGGCCACGATCAGAGCGACAATAGCGGTCAAAAAAAGCAGGCGCGAACAGCCAGAATTCTTCTGGTATGCAGGGAATGCCTGAATCGCGGAACCCGGCATCGGCAAGACTGACCAACACTATTACCAACGGCGCCAGCAGGCTGTTCGCGGCGATGAAGAGCCAGTACACCCCGGCGCTTTTCAGTAGATCACTATCCCAATTCAGCGCGTCGCCTCTGCGCTCCAGAAAGGCCAGAACGGTAAAGGCGGCAATTTGCAACGAATAGACTTTGGCCATAGGCAAGATCGCCTCGGTGCCCACCACTAACCGAAATCTTTCAATTCTTCACTCTCGGGTCGATACAGGTCCTAGGATTTTCCGATGCGAAAAGGTTTAAGATTGTGCTTCGTGGACAAATGTTCTTAATACGTTCTTGTCGCCAAAACGGACTCGCGACACACATCATGTCTTGAAAGAAAAACAAAGATCAGGTTGCTATCCGCATGCCCTCCCTAGAATCTCCGTTCATCCGCGTCCGCGGAGCCAAGGAACACAATCTCAAAAGCGTCGACGTCGATATTCCGCGCAACCAGCTAGTGGTCGTGACCGGTCTGTCGGGTTCCGGAAAATCCTCGCTGGCCTTTGATACAATCTATGCCGAAGGCCAGCGGCGCTATGTCGAAAGCCTGTCCGCTTATGCCCGTCAATTCCTGGAATTGATGCAGAAGCCCGATGTCGAAAGCATTGAGGGCCTGTCGCCCGCCATCTCGATCGAACAGAAGACCACCAGCCGCAACCCCCGCTCCACGGTCGGCACGGTGACCGAAATATATGACTATATGCGCCTGCTCTGGGCGCGGGTCGGCATTCCCTATTCGCCTGCCACCGGCCTGCCAATTGAAAGCCAGACGATCAGTCAGATGGTTGATCGCACCATGGCTCTGCCGGAAGGCACGCGGCTCTATTTGCTGGCGCCGATGATCCGCGGCCGCAAGGGCGAATATCGTAAGGAGTTTGCCGAGCTCCTGAAAAATGGCTTCCAGCGCGTCAAAGTCGATGGCGAATTCTACGATCTCGAAACGCCGCCGACTTTGGACAAGAAGTACAAGCATGACATTGATGTCGTGGTCGATCGCATAGTCGTGCGTGAAGGCATGGAACAACGCCTGGCCGAGAGTTTCGAAACCGCCCTGCCCCTGGCCGACGGCATCGCCATTGCTGAATATGCCGATCTGGAAGACGGCGAGACCGAGCCGAAGCGGATCACCTATAGTGCCAATTTTGCCTGCCCGGTCTCCGGCTTTACGATCCCGGAAATCGAACCGCGCTTGTTCTCTTTCAACAATCCGTTCGGCGCTTGCCCGGCTTGTGACGGCCTCGGCCAGCAATTGAAGATCGATCCTGGCCTGGTCGTGCCGGACAAGGATCTGGACCTGATGAATGGCGCCATCGCGCCCTGGGCCAAACAGGCTTCGCCGTATCAGACCCAAACGCTGCAGGCGCTGGCCGACCATTACGGCTTTGACCTAAAGACGCCGTGGAACAAGCTTTCAGACAAGGTCCAGAACGTTATCCTCAATGGCACCGGCACTGAAGAAATCGAGTTCGTCTATGATGATGGTCTTCGCCGATATGAAGTGACCAAGACATTTGAAGGGGTGATCCCAAATCTCGACCGCCGGTTTCGAGAGACGGAAAGCCAATGGGCGCGCGATGAGATTGCCAAATATCAATCGGCCGCGCCCTGCCCGAAATGCAATGGCAAACGCTTGCGCCCGGAAGCCCTCGCCGTGCGGATTGCTGATCTGGATATTTCCGATGCGTCCAGCTTCTCAATTCGCGAAGCCGGTGAGTGGTTCGCCAAGGTTAATGAAACGCTGAGCCCGCAATCGCAGGAAATTGCTGGACGGATCCTGAAAGAGATCAATGATCGCCTGATTTTCCTCAACGCGGTTGGGCTCGATTATCTCTCCATGTCACGCTCGTCCGGGACGTTGTCGGGCGGCGAAAGCCAGCGCATTCGCCTGGCCAGCCAGATTGGCTCTGGGCTGACCGGGGTGCTCTATGTTCTCGACGAACCCAGCATTGGCTTGCACCAGCGCGACAATGAACGCTTGCTGGAGACACTGAAACGTCTGCGCGATCTCGGCAATTCGGTGATCGTGGTCGAGCATGATGAGGACGCCATCCTGACGGCAGACCATGTCATCGATATGGGGCCGCGTGCGGGCGTACATGGCGGCCAGGTGGTGAGCCAGGGCACCGCCGATGAAGTCATTTCGGATGAGCGATCATTAACCGGCGCCTATCTGTCCGGCCGCGAGGAAATCGCCATTCCAGCCCGTCGGCGCATCGACAAGAAAGGTCGCGCCCTGACCATAAAGGGCGCGACCGGAAACAATCTTCAAAATGTCGAGGCGACCTTCCCGCTCGGCACGTTTACTGCGATTACCGGCGTCTCGGGCGGCGGCAAGTCGACCCTGGTGATCGAGACTTTGTACAAGGCTCTGGCGCGCAAACTCAACCGCGCAACTAAAGTGCCAGCGCCCTATGAGACGATTGAGGGCCTGCATCACCTCGACAAGGTCATCGACATTGATCAGAGCCCGATTGGCCGCACGCCGCGCTCCAATCCGGCCACCTATACTGGCGCCTTCGGGCCGATCCGCGATTGGTTTGCCGGTCTGCCGGAATCGAAGCAACGCGGCTATAAGCCGGGCCGGTTCTCCTTCAACGTCAAAGGCGGGCGCTGCGAAGCGTGTCAGGGCGATGGTGTCATCAAAATCGAGATGCACTTCCTGCCCGATGTCTATGTCACCTGCGAGACCTGTGGCGGCAAACGCTATAATCGCGAGACGCTGGAAGTCCTCTATAAGGGCAAGTCGATTGCCGACGTACTCGACATGACTGTCGAGGAAGCTGAGAAATTCTTCTCAGCCGTGCCAGCCATTCGTTCGAAAATGGAAACGCTGAACCGTGTCGGGCTGTCTTATATCAAGGTCGGTCAGCAAGCGACGACCCTGTCTGGCGGCGAAGCCCAGCGTGTGAAACTGGCCAAGGAATTGTCCAAGCGCGCCACCGGCAAGACGCTCTACATTCTCGACGAACCGACCACGGGCCTTCATTTTGCCGATGTTCGCAAATTGCTGGAGGTGCTGCATGAGCTGGTCGATACGGGCAATACGGTTCTGGTCATCGAGCACAATCTGGATGTCATCAAGACGGCGGACCACATCATCGATCTCGGCCCCGAAGGCGGCGATGGCGGCGGTCAGATTGTAGCCGCCGGCACGCCGGAAGACGTCGCCAAGGTGAAGAAAAGCTGGACCGGTAGATTCCTCGCCGAGACGTTCAAGCGCCAAGATGAGCGGCGGGCCATGGCCAAAGCCCCGCCCAAGAAAGCCAAGCCGAAAGCGAAGGCCAAGAAGAATGCGCCCGCTCGAAAGAAGAAAACGGCGACGGCTTAGTGGGACCGGACTACCCAGGATGGACTCAGCCTGGGGTTAGGAGCGAACGTTTAGAGAGCAGATGTCATAGAACTTTGCCTTCAATCAGGCCGCTTCAATGTGAACTGCTCCACGATACGGGCATAGTCCCGGTAACCCATTCGGGCGAGCGGCTGATAATGCGTGGCATCAAACTTACCATCGACAAAGCAATCATCCCTGAGATGAATCCCCACGACCTCACCGAACACAACAGTGTTAGACTGACCGGGCAGTTTGAGACTTTCAACAACGCGGCACTCAAGATTGGCAGGCGCATTGGCAACTCTTGAACATGGGATCGTTTGGCATGCCGCTTTCTCCAAACCTGCACGCTCAAACTCGTCAATCTCTTTTGGAAAATGCTCCGCCGTTATGTTCATCGCGTCGCGCATCCGATACTCGACGATGTTCACGCAAAAGACACCCGTCTCGAGTGCGTTGGAACCCGAGTCTTTTCCTTCGTCTCTATCTGGCTTGCTCGCGGTGGAGGCAAACATCACCTGCGGTGGCTCATAGGCAACGCCGTTGAAGAAAGAATACGGTGCCAGATTATCGGATCCGTCTGTGGACCGAGTTGAGATCCAACCGATCGGTCTTGGCGTGATGATCGCATTGAAGGGATTGTGCGGTAAGCCATGACCATTTGTGGGTTCATAGAACATTGCAACCCTATCCTCCGCAGTGGCCGACAGTGGATTAACATATAATTCCGATGTGCCAACCGATCTGAATGAAAGTATGTTTGTTCTATCATTGCAGGAGACTTTGGTGGGGCGAATTTAAGACTCTGAGATATTGTCACTTTCCGGTGACGGAGCGGACATGCACTTCGGGCTATGTTACAGATTGCGCATGATGGAGTTGGACGAACAAAAAAGGACGCTTGAGGATCGGGGCATTGTAAAACTGGAAAGACTTGTCCCGAAGGCACAGGTCACTATGGCACGCGATCTAATCTGTGATGTCGCCGAGAAGCACGGACTATTTTCAGCGGGTAGCTGGAGGCGTTCAGCAAGCCGCTTCAGCGACGCCAAGCCCTTTCGAGCGGCAATTAATGCGCTCAATCATGCAGACCATTTCCCTGACTTAATCGGTGAGGACGTGATGCAGATTGCCCGCGACCTGCAGGGCGAAGCTGTTGCACCTCTTCCCCCCGGACAACAGATCCTTTTCACTCTACCCAGCACAGTGTCATGGTCAGTTCCAAATGATGTTTGGCACATCGACATCCCGCGACTGGGCAAACTCGGTGCTCCCGGACTACAGGTTTTTATCTTTCTTGACGATGTCGAACCAAAGGGCGGCGGCACGCTCGCGCTTTCTGGATCGCACCTATTACTGAATGGGTCCCGCATTATGCGTTCAAAAGAGCTGAAGCGAGCGCTCGGCAAGGAGCCGTATTTCCAAGAGCTTTTCGATCGCGAACGGGCCCCGATTAACAGGCTTGAGGACACGGTGGGATCAGTGGACCGCGTCAATCTCGAAGTCGTAGAACTGACGGGCGCGAGCGGTGATGTCTATTTTATGGATTTGCGCACACTTCATACACCCGCCCCAAATAGTTCCAATATCGCTAGACTGATGATAACATGCCGCCTTCCGCGAGCCGCCATTGCCTCGGTATGTTTGAATCCACCCGAAGCATGACTTGCAACTGTTTCTAACCACAAGAGAATAGCGCCAGCGGCTGTTCAGGGGCGAGTTTAAGCCACTCGTTTGCTCACCGATGTCGAGCACGGACAATCTCATTTGGCGAACCGGAGTTGGCGAAAACGATGTCTAATAGTCCATCGCCATTCATGTCACTTATTGCAACGCCGTAAGTGTCGGAATCGCCGGATATCACTTCGCGTTTGAATTCTAGCGCTCCTTCGTTGAAGTAAAGAACGTCATCGCCATCCGCGCCAACGACTAGGTCTGTGTCACCGTCATTATCAATGTCTCCCGCCGCTACGGCTTGAGCAGTTTCGCCACCCTGACCGAAGGAAGACGCAAGTGATGGACCGTCACTTTCTGCCCACGATATGATCGAATGCCGACCGGATGTGCTGATCAAGACAATTTCAGGCTTAGCGTCGGCGTTCAAATCAACGATTAAGCCTTTTCGGTGGTCACCTTCGGTACCTGGAAGCTCATTGAATTGAAACGTTCCGTCGCCGGATCCCAGAAGAACCGCGCTCGGGGCACCGTCTCTTCGGGCCAGCAGGATGTCTAGGTGGCCATCTAAATTTACGTCGCCGACAGCTATCCCGGTCGATCCCATGCCATCGCCAGGCAGCGTAATCTTCGCTCCAAATCCCCCTTTGCCATCGCCCAGAAAAAGCATGTCGGAGCCACGGCGGGTTGCGATCGCCAGATCCAGGTTTCCATCTGAATCAGCGTCGAACAAAGAGGCAGCGCGCGCTTGCCCCGCGCTCTGAGGTATTTCTCCCATAAGTTCAAATCCTGATCCGCCTTGATTGCGAAACACCAGGGAGGGAAGAATGTCTCGAACCACTACTGCATCGACGAATCCATCTTTGTCGAGATCACCCACTTGTACAGTATAGCTTGCTCCTAGGCGGCTACCGATTGGCAGTCCTTCCAAAACTCGACCATTTCCTGCATTCAAGAAAACGAAGTCTTGTTGCGCCCAATGCCGACCATTAGCGACAAAAACATCCATATCTCCATCCGCGTCAAAGTCCGCGAGTGATACGTCAGCAGATAGGTGGTCGGCCAGGTCAAATAACGAGAATGGGTGTTTCTGGAATGATAGCTCCTCAGATTGAGAAGTGAGGTTCATCGCGGCTAGCGATCCAAACAACAAGCAAACCAAGATTCTAGATAACATTTCCAATCTCGCTGACTCTAGCCCCGAACAAGGAGTATCGGAAGATTGACGTGAGTGTAAGCCGGTTACCAAAAAATGCGATCTACAACGGCGCCAACGGTGGCCAATGTCCTATTTTGGGCGACTTAAGACGCCGCCCCAATGCGCGTTTTGACGTCGCAAGCGGCCCCCGACTTAATTGTTCCCGAACCGCCCGCGCTGTAGATCAAACGACAACCGAATAGGCTCCGGTTCACCGCTCAGGCGGTGGCGATAGACTTGCGTGTTCTCAAGCACGCGCTGGACATAGTTGCGGGTCTCGCTGAACGGGATGAATTCCACCCAGTCGACCGGATCAATCTCGCCAGCGCGCGGGTCGCCATATTCGCCAATCCAGCGTTGAGGTCGTGAGGCGCCGGCATTATAGGCTGCCGCCGTCATGATGTAACTGCCATTGAACTGGCCCAGAAGCGTATCCAGGTGGGCGCCGCCCAGGGTCATATTATAGCCCGGATCGTCGGTCAGCCAGCTGGTCCGGAATGGTAGGCCCTGGCGTCGCGCTTCCATCCGCGCCGTCCGCGGCACAAATTGCATAAGACCGCGCGCATTGGCATGACTGATGGCCGCGGGATTCATTTCACTTTCCTGACGTGACAAAGCCAGCATCAGGGAGCGTTCAACCTGCGGCTCGCGCAGCAAGTCATAATCAACCACGGGATACGCCGCCTCCGGCGCAACAACGCCCTTGGCCAGACCGGCTTTGGCACCGCGCACCCCGATATCCACATAGTGATATTCACGACCAAGATCGGCCAGCAGATCGAAATCCTGTGGGCGGGTCAGTTGATCGTCGAGATGATAAGCAAACTTGCGGAAAGATGCGTCCCAGCCATTCTCAGCGAAAAGGCGCATGGCCCGGACCAGAGAGCGATTGTCGAAATTCTGACGGTCGGTTTCGGACAGCGTGTAACCGGCTGAAATCTGGATCGTACCCTGCATCACCTTCTCAGCAGCGAGTTGCCCATAATAGGAAAACCGATGCGTCGCGGCTGCCGCAAACGCGGACTCTGCCTCAGCCTCATTGCCGAGCGCTTCATGCGCGCGGCCTTTCCAGTACAGCGCCCGCGACAGACTGATCGGGGTGGTCACGCCATTCTGCAACGTCTCGAAATGCTGCAAGGCCAGAGGCGCGTCATCGAGATGGCGTAGAGCAACCCAACCGGCCAGCCATTCGGCTTCAGCAAAATCACGACCGCTGGTCATGCCATGCGGCGCTGTCAATTCATAAGCGAGGCGCCAATCGCCTTCCTTCAGGGCCACACGGGCCTGTGGGTGGCGGGCCTTCCACAAACGGCTGCGGCCGGCTGCGGGAACGTCATCGCCACTGATCTGGCGCAATAAGGGCACAACGCGATTGGTCATCCGCGCGCGTCGGCGCCATTCAGCGCGGTCGTAAAGTAAGCCCGGATGGCTTTGCAGCTCTTGCGAGACCGAGTCGACTGCAGCATCGACACCGCGCGCGCGTCGGATCAGTTTCGAGCGCGCATCAACAAGAGTCTTCCAGTCCGGCGTCAGCAGCGGCTTCATCCGCGCCGCAGCTGTGGTCTGGCGGGTCCAGAGCAGGAAATCCGCACGTTGACGGTGATCCGCTTGAGTCAAGTCGTCCTTGTATTTGGCATAGGTCCGCTGGCTGACATCCTTGGTCAAGGTGCGGCCATGCCAGGCCGCCCGCACTTCACGCAAAGCTTCCTGGTCACGTCCAAGTTGCTCCAACGCACGGGCATAGGTGATGTGGCCGGCGCCGGTGCGCGCGCCGCCATGTGTCTCGAACCAGGCCACGCGAGCGCGGGCATCCAAGGTCGAGCCACCGATAAATTCTTCCGCGCGGGCGCGAATGGTGTTGATTTCGGGCCAGCCGCCCAGACGGGTCAGCGCGCGGTCCATTTCATCGAACAGCATACGCGAATCGCGGCGGGCGCGGTACCAGGTCAGAATATCCCGCGCCGTGGTGTCGCGAATCTGCGATTCGGCCTGGCGAACTTCAAACCAGTCGCCGCGATCGACCGCCTGAAGGCCGTCGCGCAACAAAGCAGCATCGCGAGTCGCAACCACGTCCGAGGCGGCGACCAGATTTGGTTTCAGGCTAGGGGCAGACGGCGTATTCGCCATCGCAGGCAGCGCCGCAGCGCTTCCAAGCAAAAGAGAGAAAAAAGTCAGACTGATGAAGCGGTTACGCATTGGCTTTTTCAGTTTCCTTACATTCCTTACCGTTGATACATTCTGATTCAGGTTTATAGGCCGTATATGTCCAAACTCTGGCACTTTCGTGCCCGGTTCAACCCAAGTGTGTGTATCTGACAGATGTTTCATGGTTCTATTCCAGCGCTCGTAACCCCATTCAAGAACGGGGCCATTGACCGGGACGCCTTCGCAAATTTGATCGAATCCCAGGTTTCAGGCGGCTCTGGCGCCCTCGTCCCCTGCGGGACGACGGGCGAATCCGCGACTCTGTCGCATGCCGAACACCGCGAAGTGGTCGAGTTGTGCATCGAGGTTGCCGGTGGCCGTGTGCCCGTGATTGCGGGTGCTGGCTCGAATTCGACGCGCGAGGCAATTGAGCTCATTCAGCATGCCAAAACGGTTGGCGCAGACGCCGCTTTGGTGATCTGTCCATACTATAACAAGCCAGATCAAGCGGGCCTGGAGGCGCATTTCAGGGCCATTGATGACGCCGTTTCCATGCCGATTGTGATGTATAATGTGCCATCGCGCACCGCATCTGATCTATTGCCTGAAACCGTGGGTCGGCTAGCCAAATTGCCGAATATCATCGGAATCAAAGATGCCAGCAATGATCTTGGCCGGGTCTCGATGCATGCCGCGCTGACCGTTGGCGAACAGTTCACGCAATTGTCGGGCGAAGACCCGTCCAGCCTCGGCCATCGTGCCATGGGGGGCACGGGCTGTATTTCGGTCTCAGCCAATGTTGCACCAGAGCTTTGCGCGCAGATGCATGCCGCCTTTGATGCTGGCGATCTCGACACTGCGCGAAAGCTCGATCAGCGACTGATCCATATCCACAAGGCGATGTTTTTCTCCCCCTCTCCTGGGCCCGCCAAGTATATTCTCGCGAAAATGGGCGTCTGCTCGGACGAGGTCCGCCTGCCCATTGTCGCGCCGGATGCAGAAACGTGTCAGCGCATTGATGACGCGATGGCGGCAGCTGGGCTATAAGATCGCATGGCAAAAAAGGCTCAATCCAAAGGCCGTAGTGACGGCCTTGTCGCCGAGAATAGGCGCGCGCGCTTCGACTATGCCGTCGAAGACACGCTGGAGGCTGGCCTGATGCTGACCGGTAGCGAGGTTAAATCACTACGCAATGGCAAAGCCAATATTGCCGAAAGCTATGCTGCCGTTGAAGAAGGTGAGCTATGGCTGATCAATTCCGATATTCCGACCTATGAAGGCGCCAACCGGTTCAATCATGCGCCGCGCCGCAAGCGCAAATTGCTGGTGTCGAAGCGCGAACGAAACCGACTGGCGCAATCAGTCGAACGGGCCGGGCGGACCATCGTCCCGCTAAAACTCTATTTCAATGATCGCGGCTTTGCGAAACTGCTGATCGGGATCGGCACCGGCAAGAAATCGCACGACAAGCGCGAGTCCTCGACCAAGCGTGACTGGCAGCGCCAGAAAGCGCGTCTGATGAAAGAGAGCTAGACCTCGCGACTCAAAACTTTCGCGAACAAGCGGGAATTGACGTTGCCACCGGTCAGTACGACGCCAACGGTTTTTCCTCTTGCTGCGTCCGGCAACCGAAATAGCGCTGCGGCCAAAGCCACGGCGCCGCCCGGTTCCACCACCAGACGCAATTGACGGAAAGCCAGGCGCATCGCTTCAAACGCGTGCTCGTCAGAAACCACACATCCGCCGGCGAGATATTGTTGCCCCAGCGCCCAGGTCAGCGCCCCGGGTTCGGGGGTCAGAATGGCGTCGCAAATGGAGCGTGTGCCCGGCGCATTGGTCTGGATCTGACCCGACTCGAGCGATCGCTTCCAGTCATCATGCCCTTCCGGTTCTGCCGTCCAGACCTTTGTGTCCGCGCTTGTCCCGTTCAGGCCGAGGCAAATCCCTGAAATCAAACCGCCACCCCCCGTGCAGCAGATCAAGTGATCGAGACTGGTGTCGAGCGCCTTGGCCTGCGCCGCGAATTCCAATCCGACGGTGCCCTGTCCGGCAATAATCATTGGATCATCGAAGCTTGGCACTAGCGCAGCGCCGCGTTTGCGGGCAATCTCAGCCGCAATCTCCTCCCGGTTTTCAGAGTTACGATCGTACAAATAGACATCCGCGCCGTCGGACTTCACACCATCGGTTTTGACGCTGGGCGCATCCGTCGGCATGACAATCAGGGCCGGCATGCCCAGACGTTTGGCGGCGCGTGCGACGCCTTGCGCATGATTGCCGGACGAGAAAGCAACGACGCCGGCTGCGCGTTGCTTTTTCGGAATCTGTAACAGCCGGTTTGTGGCGCCGCGGAGTTTGAAACTGCCCGTCTGTTGCAGGCATTCTGCCTTGATCAGTAAATTGGCGCCAGCAATCTCGTCCAGCGCCGCGGAACGAAAGACAGGCGTTGTCTCAACATGCCCCTTGATCCGTCGGGCAGCCGCAGCGACATCAGATCGGGTCGGCAGTTTCCGTTTCATGCCGCCGCGCTAAACCTTTGCCGATAAAGCGTCAACTTACAGCTTGGAGATCAGCTCGCGCACGCCCGTGGATATCTCGGGATGATCGAGCGCATGCGCCAGCACCGCACCAAAATAGCCGAGCTTGGAGCCGCAATCATAAGGTGCGCCCTCAAACTCATACGCAAAGAAGCGTTGCATCTCCATCAAGCGCGCCATGGAATCCGTGAGCTGGATCTCACCGCCTGCCCCGGCGCCCTGATCCGCCAGCAGGCCAAAGATTTCAGGCTGCAAAATATAGCGGCCGGTAATCGCAAGATTGGATGGCGCCTCATCGCGTGGGGGTTTTTCCACCATGGCGCTCATTTCGATCAGGCGGCCGTCCCGCTCTCCTTTAGGCGCAATGACACCATAGGATGATACGCGTTCCTCTGGCACCGGGTCGACCGCGATGATATTACCACCCGTCTTGTCATACGCTTCCACCATCTGCGCCAGGCAGGACTTTTCCGCTTTGACAATCACATCCGGCAGCAGAATGGCAAATGGCTCATTGCCGACAATATCACGGGCACACCAGATCGCATGGCCGAGCCCGAGCGGCTCTTGTTGCCGGGTGAAGCTCGCCCCGCCGGCTGGCAACCGGGTTTTCTGGACTTCCGCCAGAATATCCGCCTTGCTGGCTTTCGAAGCGAGGCTGGTTTCAAGTTCGAAGGAGAGGTCAAAATAGTCCTCGATCGCACCTTTGCCACGCCCCGTCACGAAGACGATATGCTCGATGCCGGCTTCGACGGCTTCGTCGACGACATATTGCAGCGCCGGTCGGTCAACGACGGGCAAGAGTTCTTTTGGAATGGCCTTTGTGGCCGGCAGCACCCGCGTCCCAAATCCAGCCACTGGCAGCACTGCTTTACGAATGGTCATCGATATCGCTCCGGAATTGTCCCCGGCTCGTCATAACGCATAATTTTCAGTTGGCTAGAGCCGTTCTAGACGACCGTCAGCGCGCCTGATCCACCCATCCAGCCGCCAATAAACGCGAACGCTACCATCAGCGAAACCAGGATCACAGACATGCGCTTGCTGAGCGGCTGATAATGCTGCTCCAATTGGGTTTGCAGCTCTTTCGCCGGCGATGGCACAGCCGCTTGCTTGTCAGCCACTTTGACCGACTTGATCGCCGCCATTTTCATCTTGGCATCACCCGTTTCATGGGTGGTTTTACGTCGTGCAGCACTCATAAACGCCTCCATCAAGCCCACAGTTTACATGCGGAAGGGCTAAGGCTGTCTTAATTAACTGCACTTTAGGTTGCGATTCGCGGACGAAATCGTAGCGACGTCAGACCGTACGTTTGGCCTTATCCTTCGCATTTGTCGCCTCGATCGCTTGGCGCGCCGCCTGCCATTCGGTATCGCCCCATTGGGCCAGCTGAGCAAAATTGCCGCCCGTCGCATTGTAGGCTGCACCATCAATCGCAATGGTCTGACCATTCACATATTCCGCGCCGGGCCCCATCAGGAACACAGCCAGATTGACCAGTTCGTGCATCTTGCCGATGCGGCCCATCGGGTTCGATCCATCGCGGTTCATATCCTCTGTGGTTTCCGCCTGCGGCGCCAGCCGTTTGGTCATCCCCTCGGTCGGGAAAGGACCCGGGGCGATGGCATTGAAGCGCAGGCCATAACGCCCCCACTCCACGGCGAGGGATTGCGTCATCGTGTTCACCGCCGACTTAGACATCGCCGACGGCACCACAAACGGACCACCATTCCAGATCCAGGTGGTAAGGATGGAAATGACATTGCCGCGCTTGCCCTCATCAATCCAGCGCTTGCCGATATTGTGGGTCATGTAGAACGTGCCGCGAAACACGATATTGGCGATCGCATCAAAGCCGCGAATGGATAAATCTTCCGTACGCGAGATGAAATTGCCGGCAGCATTATTGACCAGCCCGGTCAGCGCGCCGTGATTGGTCCAGATCTCGTCGACCATATCATTGATCGCATCGGCGACGCGGATATCGCACGCATAGGGTACGACCTTGCCGCCATGCGCGCTCATCAGCGCCTCTGCGGTCTCTTCGCACACACCGCCGCGGCGTCCACATATATGAACCTCGGCGCCAAGCTTCAGAAAACCCTCTGCCATTTCCTTGCCAAGCCCGGTGCCGCCGCCGGTGACGAGCACGCGCTCGCCCTGCATGAGGCCATCCCGAAACATGAGGTGATTGATATCCATAGCGTCTGCTCCCGATTGTCTTCTATGCGGAGAGACTAATTCGAAATCGCGACCGGGGAAGCATTCCGTAAGGAAAAGACTCCATTCGCCCCGCTGTGAGACGCGACCTTATTTTCGAAATGGCAATGATATGGCGCGCCAGACCAGCCAGAGCGGCAGCACAATCGTGGCCCCCGCCAAAGCCGGTTTCCAGAAATTGCGCACTGCCCAGCCCGCCAGGCTACCGACGGAATTCAGGAAGCGCCGGATCGCGCCAATTACGTTCACGTCCGGCGACGTTGGATCGAACTCGCTCGCCATGACGAAAAACCCGACCAGAATGCAAAGCAGAGCCAGTTTGATCCAGCCCCACCAGCTGATGCCGAGCAGGCGAATGAGAATATGGCGTTTTTCCTTGGGCAGTTTGCCGGTCTTGGCGGCGGTTTCGCCCAGGGATTCCAGCGCCGGATCGGTCACGGCTTATGCGACTTCCTTCACAATCTCGACCTGATGAGGGTACGGGATTGAAATATCATTCTGATCAAACGCTTCCTTGACCAGCTTGGTGAGGTCGAATTTGACGTCCCAGTAATCCGAAGCCGCGACCCAGTTGCGGGTCGCAATATCGACCGAACTATCGCCGAGATTGACCACTTTCGCGAACGGTTCAGGATCTCTCATGATCCGGTCATCAGCATCGACAATCCGTTTGATAATGCCGATCGCCTTGTCGATATCATCGCCATAATCAATGCCGAAAGTCACGTCGACGCGGCGGGTGGTATAACCGCTATAATTCTTGATCACACCATCAATCGCCTGGCTGTTGGGCACCATGATCTGGACATTGTCCGGGGTCGCAAGCACCGTCTGAAACAGGTTGATATCCTTGACCGTGCCGGCCGCTCCTGCGGCCTCGACATAATCTCCAAGCTTGTAAGGCCGGAAAATCATAATCATGACGCCCGATGCGATATTTCCCAAAGCCCCTTGTAGCGACAGACCAATGGCCAGGGTCAGGGCGCCCAATATGGCGACAAAGCTGGTCGCGGGGACACCGAAGACCTGCAGGACGGCGATGAAGACCGCAGCCGTGACCGCCCAGCGGACCATGGATCCAAAGAAATTGCCGAGGGTGTCGTCAATACTCTCCTGCTTCATCGAGATGGTGCGCACCAACCGACCAAGCCAGCCGGCCACGCGCAACCCAATTATTAGAACGACCAGCGCGCCGAGCGCCTTGATGCCAAAGCCGAGTATTTCGTCGCCATAATCGGCCCAGATTTGTGCGAAATCCAGTTCCATTTGATTACCCTTTTTTCGAACCCTGTTTGTTCAAGCGCCAGACACCGAGATCCGGTCGGCGCCGGTCTGGAATCAAGCGTTTGGATGAGATTGGAATAACCGCTTCGCGAGACATCGCAAAGACCATCATGCCCCCCTCTGGAAAGCAGGGTGCATAGGCCTCGTCCAGAACGTTCAGACCGCCTGTAAAGGCGCCCATGGCCGGCATGATCAGGCGCTCACCATCCGTTACGAAACACCGCCGCCGCAATGCCCGGACCCGGCTAACGACTTTGGCACAAGGGTGTAGGTGGCCCGCCACCTCGCCCGACTCGCCGGTCGGCTCATGCCGGAAGACCAGGTCCGCCATGCGCAGGACCTTGCTCGGCCGACCGCCCAGATGCGCTGGCGGGTCCGGGTCATGATTGCCTTCGACCCAGACCCAATCCGTCCGCCCGGTCAGGGCGCGAACACGTGCCGCATCAGCGCCATCCATGCGGGTCTCAGCCTTTCGGTCGTGAAAACTATCGCCGAGGGAAATGACGCGATCGGGCTGGAACGCGTCGACCAGTTGCTCAACGATGGCGAGCGTCGCACCTGTATCATAAGGCGGCAACATCTGCCCGCGCGCAGCAAAACTGGAGCCTTTTTCCAGGTGCAAATCCGACACGATCAGCGTTTTCGCGTCGGCCCACCACAGCCCGCCTTCTGGCAAGGGCGTCAGCAGTTCACCCCGCACATGAATGTGGGTTTCACTCATCTGGTGTCGAACCGCATGACTCATAGGCTCACCCTGACCTGCGCCGTGCTTTCGGTCAATTGTTCAAGCCGCGCGGTCTGTAATCAGTCTCGGAAAGCGAGATTGGTCACCTCATCCGTTTTTGTATTGATGGTGAATTGCCAGGAGAAACTGTCACAACGCGCTTTGTTGGTGAGTTGTGACTTTCCGCGCTCCGGCAGTTCGACCTGTCCGATACTCAAAGCGTCATAATCTCGCTGCTTATGCAAATACCAATTGATGCTCACCTTCGGACAGACACCGGTCGGCCGGGCCCAGAGGCGGACCGTATTGCTCGAATTTTTTTCCAGGCAACGATATAAATCATACTGGCGCGCGATCTTCGATTCATTGCCGCACTGTTTGCCATTGACGACAACATGGACTTCCAGATCGTCCAGATCTTCCACTTCGAGATAGTATTTCGGTGCCTCAGCGGCCGGTTCAGGCGGGGTGAATTGCACGAAAGCACAGTCCTTTTTATCATAACTCACAAAATAGCTCATGCGCGCCGGCTGGCGGTCCTTGAGATAATTCAGCGTGTAAGCGATTGGCGCCCCAGGATTGCTAGCGGAAAAGTCGGCCGCATTGCGGTCCCCGATAAAGCGCTGGACGCTGGCAAACATATTGTCTGAACTGGCAATCGGCTGAAGCGACAGACCCGCATCGCCCCCAATCACGTAATAATAGATCTTCGACTTGTTGAGCACTTGTTCAGCCGTCAAATCGGCCGAGACTTCGACATTGTTCAAACCTTGGACCGCGGCTTTCAACGCCGCTTGCAACTCCGAAGCGTCATGCGTGGCTTCGGCAACAAAGAAGACCATTCGGCCATAACTGACCTTTGAAACATAAAGCGGTGGATTGCCGGGACCGATCTGGCCTTCTGGATCTTCGAAGGCGGCTCCATCGCGAAACACCGATGTTGCCAGTTCCGGGTCTTCAAAACTGACATCATAGAACACCTGAGTGAATTTCACGAAGACAAAGTTCCGCTCTTTGGTCGTATCTATGCTCAGGTCGGCTTCCATTTGGGTCGAGCCATACCGACCGTCAATGCCGAGTTCGAACAGCAAACTCTCATAGCTATAGGTCTGTTCTTCCTGATAGGACGCATTGGCCGCGGTGCCCTGAATGCCATTATCGGTGATCAATTCACCGATCGCCTGGGTCACGCCTCCTCCTGTCATGGCAACGCTGGTTTTGGTGTATTGCGCCCCGGGATCCAGGATCAGACCCGTCATGTAAAGATTGCCGGGCGCCCGCGGGATGGTGATCGGAACAAATCGCCCTTCGCTAAACGCCTTGCCCTGAACGAGCGCGCCTGGATAGAGCGAGGTCCCGGTCAAATCGAGGCCAACCACATTGCTCAGCTCGCGGACATCGCTTTCGGTCCAGCCTTCCGTCGTGCAGGTGGCGCTGAGACCATCACCCAAATCATCTTCGTTCATAACGGGTTCTGAGTCCGTGGTGCTGCGGCTGACCGGCTCGGCCAGCTCAAATTCGCCAGCCGACAGGATCAGGTCAGCATTATTGGTCTGTCCGCACGCCGCGAGTACAAACCCCGCAATAACGGCGAACATCCAGGGCGCAGCCTTTGGCCACTTTGATTTCTGATTCGTCATTTTCGTCCCCTCGACTGGGAGTTTGCCTATCACGCCGCGTGGCGGCTCCAAAGCCTTATCCGGAAATTATGGCGCGCGCCTGGACAATAGATGCAAAAAAGCAAGCCGCCCAATCGGACGGCTTGCTTCAGTTTTTACGGTCCGCAGCGAGAATGACTGCGGATCATTGTTCAGCTTAGACTACCAGGTGTAGCGTGCTTTCAGGTAGTAGGATCCACCATTAAAGCCGCCCGGTGCTGATTCCGGATAAAGCTGACCAAGAGACGCCGCATTCGGGTTCTCGTCCGGGTAATTGTCGAACAGGTTATTGGCACCGATGATCAATTCGACCTGATCGTTCAGATAGTATCCAAACTCGGCATCGATATTGATTTCCGCACCTTGCTCACCCGTGCCATTGCCGGTGTCTTCCCACTCGCCGAAATAATTCGCGCGGGTCAGGAATCGCCAGCTATCTTGAGAATGCTTGAAGGTCAGAGAGCCTTTCAGCTCTGGCAGCAACTCTTCGAGCGCGTCAACACGACCTTCGCTAATCGGGTTGATCGATCCACGATCATCAACCTCTGTATCGATATAGGCGAAGGACAGTGCCAGATCAGACTCACCCCGATCGGTCAGTTCCAGCGGCATCGTACCGACGACTTCGATACCAGAAGTGGTGGTATCAAAGCTGTTGGAGAAGTACCGGAACTCGTTCAAGTCTTCGAAGCCGACAAAGGCATTGCGATCGATGACGCCAGCATTGCCGAGCTGAGTCAGACCATCGCTGACCGACATGAACGGTCCGAGCCCGTTCTGCGCCCCGGTAAAGTCCAGAGCTTCCAGGAAGTTGACGTTCGCCGATAGGGCAATCCGGTCGGTCACTTCAATATTGAAATAGTCAACGGTCCAGGTCATCGGACCGACATCAAAGGCCGCACCGAAGGTGAAGTTCTGCGCAGACTCGGTGCTAAGCTCCGGACGTCCGCCGTCGCGGTTTTCAATGAAGTCCGCCGCCAGCTGACCGGCTGCAGATGAAAGTGGCAACGTACCCTGGTCGACCAGGACACCACCAACATTCTGCGTCGTGACGTTCGTGACATTGGCCTGGCCGGCTGTCGGGGCGTGGAAGCCCGTCGACACGGTACCGCGCAAACGGAAATTGTCAGTGACGCGGTACAGCGCCCCGATTTTGTAATCCGTCGTGCTGCCAAACTCATCATAGTCCTCAAACCGCACAGCACCTTGCAGGGTAAACTGGTCCGTGACGTCAGCTTCGAGGTCAACATAGAACGCATAGCTTGACTGGCTGTTCGTGCTTGAAGCGGTAAATCCGCCAAACCCGTTCGAGCTGGACGAGAAGCCCTGGTCCGCGAGCGGGCCAAGTGCGAATGAAGCTGGGTCACCAGCCGTGATTTCGAACTCTTCTTCCCGATACTGAGACCCGAACGCGATGTTCAGATCCGATGCCAATCCATCGACCGGCAGCGCATAGCTAAAGTCGGCGTCCAGAATGGTCTCAGTCTGCTGATACGCACCAGGCTCGAAGTCACGAGGCGTGTCTGGGCCAAGCGAGGCGTTGATCGTGTTGCGGATAAAGAACTCTGATTTGCTCGAGCCGTGAACGGCGCTGAAATCATAGTTCAAACCGGAACCGAAATTGAAGACGCCCCGGACGCCCCCAGCGATCGACCAATCTGTATTGTCGCCACCAAACCGCGGCACGAAGCCACTCGGAATGGTTTCAACAAATGAGAAACAGTTCGGATCTCCGGTGACTTGCGCGAGAATGGTCGGATCTGCGATCAGACCGCCGCCCTCAGTCAGCGGAATACCGGCTGGACAGGCCCCGCCTGTACCGACGCCATCCAGGTCACCGACCAGAATCGATGCGACTCCCGTGGGGTCTTCAAGACCGGTCAGCGGATCAACCGTTGGTCCGCGATAAACACCGCCGCGATTGGTCGGGTTCCGATAGAAGAAACCGCCTTCTACCGTCCGCTGCGCATAGTTACCGAAGGCATAGATTTCGGTATTCTCATTCAAATCAATGCCGGAATTGAAGAACAGTTTGAAATTGTCCTTCACGTCAGGCTGACCCCAATATTGAGGCACTTGATCGGTATAGGTGTTGATGGTGCGGAAATCCGCAACAGCGGTGTTGCCAGCCGCGATCAGCGCCTCAACGTCGCCGCGCACGATGGAGCGCACGGTACCGTCTGTGTCAGACACTTCGCCGGTCAGGTTGAGAAACCCGTTCTCGCCGAGGGGCAGCCCAATATTACCGGCAATCCGGTAATTGTCGCCGTCGCCTTCATAGGTCGATCCGTAGACCGCTTCGACGGTGCCGCCGCTGCTGTCTTCGCGCAGCTGGAAGTTGATCACACCAGCGATCGCGTCAGACCCATACTGGGATGATGCACCATCGCGCAGGATCTCGACCCGGCTCAGCGCCAGCGAAGGAATCACGCTGACATCCGCGCCTTGCGCACCGTCCGCGATCCCGCCACCCAGGAATGAAATGACCGATCCGCGGTGACGGCGCTTGCCGTTCAACAAGACCAGGACATTGTCTGGGGACAGCGCCCGCACGTTGGCTGGACGAATGATCGTCGCAGCATCCGAGATGGGCTGGGTGTTGACATTGTATGATGGAACGGCGGTTCGAAGAATGTCAGAGACATCATTTGTGCCCTGGTTCACGAACTCGTCGCCTGGAAGGACGTCGACGGGGGCCGGCGTATCAAGTGCAGATCGTGATGGGACACGCGATCCGATCGAAACCACGGTATCGAGCACGCGGTCTTCTGCCGCCGCATCATCTGTCGAACCGGTTTCTTGTGCCAGAGCCGTTGGTGCAAACGCAACCAAAGCCCAAGACAAAGCCGCGCCGCTTAACAAGCGAGAGCGCGATTTTAGTTCAGCCATATTTTATCCTCTCTTATTATTATGACTGTCCTTCTTCGCATTTGTTCGTTTTGGGGAGCACGAAGTTCGGACCCGAAAAACATCGATCCGAGAGAATTTTTGTCAATTAAAGGACGTCTCAAAACGACGATTTCGGGCGAAATCAACTGAGTTCGATCGGCAATAGTTGCAAAAATATGACAGAAATGACTGCCCTAAGGTCAATTCGGGAGGATTGGTATATTCAACCGTATTGGTGACCTTCGCAGAAAAAATCTGCCTCGGTTTGTTGGATTACCGGCATGTCATGAAATTTTTGTGCATCCCATGACCTACATATGCAGGACACGCCCTTCGGAGGCGAGCACCGATTCATGCATCATTTCCGACAGGGTCGGGTGCGGGAAGATTGTATGCATGAGGTCTTCTTCCGTCAGCTCACCTTCGCGCGCGATGACATAGCCCTGGATCAATTCGGTCACTTCCGCTCCGACCATATGGGCACCCAGAAGCTCGCCGGTTTCGGCATCAAAAATCGTCTTGATCAGGCCTTCCGGCTCCCCAAGAGCAATCGCCTTGCCATTGCCGATAAAGGGGAATTTTCCGACCTTCAGCTTCTTCCCGGTCTTCTTCGCATCCGCTTCGGTTAGGCCAACACTGGCGACTTGCGGATGACTATAGGTACAGCCGGGCACATTCCAGCTATCGAATGGATGGGCCTCGTCGATTTCGCCGGCAATCTTCTCGACACAGATGACGCCTTCATGGCTGGCCTTATGCGCAAGCCAGGGGCCGCCGGTCAGATCGCCAATCGCGTACAGGCCTTTGACACCCGTCCTCCCGAAGCCATCAACGACGACATGCGTTCGGTCCAGTTTGGCCCCCATCTTTTCGAGCCCCAGGCCTTCAGAATTCGCGACGATGCCAATCGCCAGAATGACTCGATCGACTTCAATCTTCTCGGTCTTGCCGCCGACCGACACTTCCGCCGTGACGCTATCCTTGCCTTTTTTCAGACCCTTGACCTGCGCGGCCGTCTTGATCGTGAGGCCCTGTTTCTCAAACGATTTGTGCGCGAAGGCCGAAATCTCCGCATCTTCGGCCGGCAGGATGCGATCCACCGCTTCGACCACCGTCACATCCGAACCAAGCTCATTGTAGAAACTGGCAAATTCAATCCCGATCGCGCCGGATCCAATCACCAGAAGGCGCTTCGGCAAGGCGTCCGGCACCATGGCTTCGCGATAGGTCCAGACCAGTTTGCCGTCCGGCTCCAGCCCGGCTTGTGGAATGGCCCGCGCCCGCGCTCCGGTGGCGAGCAGGACATGCTTGGCCTGATAGGCCGTATCTTTGCCCTTGGCATCCTTGACGATAACCTTCGGGGCGTCCGCACCCTTTTCAAGTCGGGCATCGCCTTCGATCACCGTGATCTTGTTCTTTTTCATCAAGTGTTTCACACCGCCGGACAGTTGCGCCGCCACCCCGCGCGAACGCTTGACCACGCCGTCCAGATCGAAATCAGCCTTGTCGACTTTCAGACCGTATGCCGCCGCGGACTTGGCCAGATGCAGCACCTCGGCCGAGCGCAGCAAGGCCTTGGTCGGGATACAGCCCCAATTAAGACAGATGCCGCCCAGATTTTCGCGTTCGACAATCGCCGTTTTCATGCCCAGCTGGCTGGCACGAATGGCCGAGACGTAGCCGCCGGGGCCCGAACCAATAACGATCAGGTCAAAATCAGCCATTCCGGCCTCCAATTCTTACAGCAGCATACTTTCAGGCGTTTCGACATAGCGCTTAAACGCCTGCAACCAGCGCGCGCCTTCGGCCCCGCCAATCACACGGTGATCACAAGTCAGCGTGACGCCCATCATGGTCGCAGTGGTAAGCTCACCATTGGCGCCAATAACGGGTTGCTTCTCACCCGCGCCGACGGACATGATCATGCCTTCCGGCGGGTTGATGATCGACGCAAACGACTTGATGCCGAACATGCCGAGATTAGAGATCGAGAACGTCCCGCCCATATATTCCTGTGGCTTCAGCTTCCGTTCGCGAGCCCGGGTGGCGAGGTCTTTCATTTCGACCGAAATGTCGGCCAGGCCCTTCTTCTCGGCATCGCGAATGACCGGTGTGATCAGGCCGCCATCAATCGCCACCGCGACCGAAATGTGTGCGCCATGATGATAAGCGATACCATGGTCACTATAGCTGGCATTGCAGTCCGGCTCCGCCATCAGCGCCATGGCGGAGGCCTTGATCAGCATGTCATTGACCGAGACTTTGACGCCTTCCGGCGCCGCTTCATTGATACCCTTGCGGGCGGCCAGCAGCTTGTCCAGCGCTATGTCGACATTGAGCGGGAAGTGCGGCACCTGCATGAAGCTCTGGGTCAGGCGACGGGCCACCGTCTTGCGCATGCCGTCGAGCGGCTCAAGGCGATAGGAGTCCGGCGCATAGACGCGGTCGTCCAGAACTTGTGGCAGGATCAGACCGTCTGGCGAAGCAGGCGCACCCGTCGACGTCGGCGCCGCCGCGCCAGGCTGTGCGTTCTCGACATCCTTCTTGACGATGCGGCCATGCGGGCCTGAGCCCTTGCCTTTCAGAGCGGCGAGATCGACGCCTTTTAACGCCGCGATCCGGCGCGCCAATGGGCTCGTCTTGATCCGGTCATCGCCGGCGCCAAGCGCTGGCATCTGGACGGGCGTGGAGGCCACCTGTTTTGGCGCTTCCGGCGTCGCAGCGGCTGGCGCACCTTTAGCGGGCGCGGGCTCGGACGGTGCAGGTACAGCGGCCGGCGCGTCTGCGGACACAGAGGAAGCGTCTTCTCCCTCTTCCGCGAGCACGGCGATAATCGCATTCACCTTGACGCCTTCTGTGCCTTCTTCGACTAGGATCTGGGCGACAGTGCCTTCATCCACGGCTTCGACTTCCATTGTCGCCTTGTCGGTCTCGATTTCAGCGATGACATCGCCCGCCTCGACCGTGTCACCGGGTTTCACATTCCACTTGGCCAGAGTCCCCTCTTCCATTGTGGGGCTTAGTGCGGGCATCGTAATATTGATCGACATAGATCCGCCTTCCTAAATCGCTTTCGCGCAAAACGCTTTTGCATTGAATGAATCCGCGCGCGTCATCACATCTGTTGTCGCATCGCACTTGAACTTAATTTCGGCCTCGTACTCATTCGGCGTGTTCGTACCGGATTTGAGCCGAACTTGAAAATCGTTCAGCTCGAAATCACTCCCGCAAATCCTCGCTGCTGCGGATTTCATATTGTCATTCAGTCCCTCAGGCGGCCCTCGTTTGGCAAAACCGAGCTGTGTCGCGGAACAGGAAATCTCGAACTCGCCAGCCGTCGTCCATGTAAATGAATTCGTCTCGGTGATCTGAGCACCCGAACAGGATGAAAGCGCCCCAGTACTTAGAAGAAAGATGAATAGAATGGCGCGCACGATCGAGTCCTTATTGCCGAATAAATGTCTTGGCGGCGATTTTCCATTCGCCATCAATCTTGACGAGAGAGAAGGCGTCATAAAACCGATCCGCATAACGGAACGTGGCGACCGCCAGGCGATCATCAACGATCTCAATGCTCAGGACTTCTCCGTCTCGGCCGGCGCCGGGCGGGTTCTCGTTTTGCGCCCAGTTTTCGATCACATCATACATTTTCGGCCAGACGCGCAGATCGCTCTCGCCCTCATCATTGGTGACGACGCCAAACATGGAGGAATTGGGATGAAAGGCGCGTTGCAGCCGTTCCAGGCTGGCTTCGCCCTGACCATCAAAATAGTCCTGTATCACCGCTTCAATCGCAGCCACTTCCGGATCATACGTTTCATAGTCTTCGACATAGGCCGCACCAGCATACCCCCCTTCACCGGCATTCACATATACGCATCCAGCGAGCGTCAGTGCAGAGATTCCGACAGACAGAACAATTGATTTCATGGCGCCCTCCTACATGCCTTCGCAAACGGCTTTCGCCGCAGCAACGATATCGCCTGCATTGGGCAAACTCATATCCTCGAGATTGCCCGCATAAGGCAGCGGCACATCTTTTTGCGTGACCCGCATGGGCGGTGCATCGAGATAGTCAAAAGCAAGCTCGGTCACGCCAGCAGCAATCTCGCCGCCAACGCCCATATGTTTCCAGCCTTCTTCGCCGGTGACCAGACGATTGGTCTTTTTCACGCTCTGCACAATCGTATCCATGTCGAGCGGGCGAATGGAGCGCAAGTCAATCACCTCCGCAGAAATGCCTTCGGCGGCGAGTTGCTCCGCCGCGTCCATCGCAAAGCCGACCATGCGGGAATAGCCCACCAGCGTCACATCCGTGCCTTCGCGAATAACCGCCGCTTTGCCGATCGGCAACGTATAGTCGTCGAGGTCGGGCACATCATACTCAAGGCCGTAAAGCAGCTCATGCTCCAGGAAGACGACCGGGTTGGGATCGCGAATGGCGGATTTCAACAAGGCCTTGGCCGACCCGGCATCCCACGGCGCGACCACTTTCAGGCCCGGCACATGTCCATACCATGAGGCATAATCCTGACTGTGCTGCGCGCCGACGCGCGAGGCCGCCGCGTTCGGGCCACGAAAGACAATCGGACAGCCCATCTGACCGCCTGACATATACAGGGTCTTGGCGGCGGAGTTGATGATCTGATCAATCGCCTGCATGGCGAAATTGAACGTCATAAATTCAACGACGGGGCGAAGTCCACCAAACGCAGCGCCGACGCCGAGGCCCGCAAACCCATGTTCGGTAATCGGCGTATCAACGACCCGGCGCGCGCCGAATTCCTGCAGCAATTCCCGGGTGACCTTATAGGCGCCCTGATATTCAGCGACTTCCTCACCCATGACGAAGACCGTTTCATCCCGGCGCATTTCTTCGGCCATGGCATCGCGCAAGGCATCGCGCAGGACCGTTTTCGTGAAGGTCGTACCTTCTGGAATATCCGGGTTAGTGAGCACAGCGGCCGCCGGTGCATCAGAGGCGGCCTGTGCTTCCAGCACTTCCGGCTCGGCCACCGGGGTCACCTTGTCGACCGGCGCCTCGGCCGGTGCGGACACGCTGCTCGCATCCTCGCCATCTTCCGTCAGCACAGCAATCACGGCATTCACCTTTACGCCTTCGGTGCCTTCCGGGATCAGGATCTTGGCCAGGGTGCCTTCATCGACGGCTTCGACTTCCATGGTCGCCTTGTCGGTTTCGATTTCCGCGATCACATCGCCGGCTGCAACCTTGTCGCCTTCGCCTTTCAGCCATTTGGCCAGCGTGCCCTCTTCCATGGTGGGCGATAGGGCTGGCATCAAAATATCTACAGCCATGATTACGCCTCCACCGGCAGCAGGACATCGGTCCACAATTCAGCCGGATCCGGTTCTGGGCTTTCAAGCGAGAAATCAGCCGCGTCTTTGACAATCGCGCGGATCTCTTTGTCGATTGCTTTCAGGTTGTCCTCGCTAGAAATCCCCTGCTCGATGATCTGACCTTTCAAACCATCAATCGGGTCATTGTGACTTCGGATATCATCGACCTCTTCGCGCTTGCGATACTTGGCTGGGTCAGACATGGAGTGACCGCGATAACGATAAGTCTTCATTTCAAGAATGTATGGGCCCTTGCCAGAGCGTGCATGCTTTACCGCCTTTTCGCCTGCTTTCTTGACCGCATAGACATCCATGCCGTCGACTTCCTCGCCGGCAATCTCAAACGAGATGCCCCGCTTGAACAATTCGGTTTCAGAGGCATGGCGTTCCACGCTTGTGCCCATGGCGTACATGTTGTTCTCGATCACGTAGACGACGGGCAGCTCCCAGAGCGACGCCATATTGAAGGCCTCATAGACCTGGCCCTGATTGGCTGCGCCATCACCGAAATAAGCCAGGCTGACATTATCCTTGCCGAGATATTTGTTCGAGAAGGCGAGGCCGGTCCCAATCGGCACCTGTGCGCCAACAATGCCATGTCCGCCAAAGAAGTTCTTCTCGCGGCTGAACATGTGCATCGAGCCGCCTTTGCCGCGCGAATAGCCACCGCTGCGTCCGGTCAACTCCGCCATTACCCCGCGTGGATCCATGTCACAGGCCAGCATATGTCCATGATCACGATAGCCGGTAATCACCTGGTCGCCTTCCTTAAGGCAAGCCTGCATCCCGGTTACAACCGCTTCCTGTCCGATATAGAGGTGACAGAAACCCGCAATCTTGCCCATTCCGTAGAGTTGGCCGGCGCGCTCTTCAAACCGACGAATAAGCAACATATCGCGGTAATATTTAAGCGCCTCATCCTTCTTGAGCTTGGGTGAGCTTCGGCGTTTGGGGGTCGCAGCTTTGGCCATAAGGGCTCCCTAAGTGTTGTATTTTTGCATTAAATACGCAGATGATTGACGTAAGGTCGAGTCTTATCAGTTATGCATTTCTGCATCTTTGACAGCGCGGTCAAATAACACCAGCTCACCGGGATACACGAAGCCGAGATCGCGGCGCGCGAGGAACTCAACCAGGTCCGGATCGACCTGGCCTGGAATCAGCCGAGCTATGTCTTTTTGCAGTGCAGCATTTTCCGCCTCAAGCTTGGCCAGGACGGCTTTCTTTTCGGTCAATTCAGCCTGTTTGTCAGACCATGCCCCAAGGCCCTGCTGCCCCGCAAATGCGTGGTAGGCAAAATAAGCAACAGTCAGTGACATGGCCCCAGCGGCCCATTTTGAAGTCATCTACGCGCACTCCGATGCGCAAAAAGAATCACTCAGACTTGGTAAAGACTTCGCTAACTTTCTGACTCGGACAGCAGGCTCTTGATCGCCTTCATCCGATCTTCTTCCGCCACTTCGAACAGATCAATCCACTGCCGACCGATCAGGAAGTACTCGATGTCTTCGGGCATTTCAGTCGCGTCGAGACGGATCGGCACCATTTCTTTCCCATACTTGTCGGCCAGATAGACTTCGCGTCGGACATGGTCGGACTCAAAAGCCTGGGCCGAACACATCAGACAAAACCGGTCGGCAGACTTGATCGCGCGCACGATCTGGCCGGCCCAATTCTGCCCCGCCCGCATCTCGTCGCGATCGATCCAGACAGTGATGCCATCCTCTTCGATTGACTGAACGATCGGCAGGACCGTCTCGGCATTGGCGTGCGAATAGGACACGAACGCATCATGGCTGCCATCAAGGATAGGTGCGGGCGCGACAACCGGCTCGTCCGGTGCGACGGGCGCTGCCGGTTCCTCGGATACCGTTTCAACAGAAGGAGCGGTTGAAATGGGGCGCTTCTTGCGCCCGAACAGGAAGAGCAGGAGTATGAGCCCCAAAAGCCCCGCGGCCGCGGCCCAGGCCACCGGCCCGTTATATTGGCGCAAGCGATCGAGCAGTCCTGGCTCAGCTGGCGGAGGGGTCGGGGCACTCTCTTCGGTTCGGTCGCGCAGCTCGACTTCCACCCTTTGCAGATCGATCAAATCCCGATCCAGGCGCGCAATCAGGTCTTTCTGTCGGGTCAGGGTCTCTTCAGAACTATCGGTCTCGGCTTCCAACCGCGCCAGCGTCCTGCGCTCCGATCGGAGCGCACCCTCAACGGTGGCAATCTCATTGCGGACCCGCGGCAGCGAATTCGGCGCTTGAGTGATGCCAACTCTGGTGGAGCCATCGGCGCTCCCCGGCGTGGCCTGCCGCGTGACAGGCGTGTCGGGGTCAAGCTCACCGATGCGCACGGATGCCTCCGATGGATCCGTTTCTGCTTCGGCAGGGGGCTCTGGCATCGGCTCCTCAATTGCCGATCGCACGACGGGTTCTTCAAATGCCGCGTCGGATCCACTTGATTGCCAGAACGCCACACCGCCTGCGACAAGGATCAAAGCCAGCCCCCCCAGCCACAGACCCGCAAATCCTCGTGATTTGGCAGGTTCTGACGCTGCCATCGGTGCAGGCGCGCTTGCGGCGCGGTGTTTTGCATCGGGCGCGGGCGGCGCCATCTCGGCAGCGGACTCCATGGGGGCGGACATCGCCATGTCCGCCGCTCCGGCAAGCGGCAGGCTCATGGAGGCGCCTTGACGCTCAGTTTCTGCCTGTTCGCGCAGAAACGCACGGCGCTCATCTTCCATGGCGCGCAGCGCGTTCAGAACGTCATGATAACGATGCTGCCGCGCGGCCGCGAAGGTCAGATCGACCATTTCAAGATCACCAAGACCGCGCGGATTCAGCCCATGGTCCAGTCGCGCCATGACCAATTGCCCATTTTCCCAGGCATCAATGGCACGATTGGTCAGCATCATTTGCCGCGAAGACATCATCGAATTGCGCGACCATAGCGCCAGCGTGTACTCGCCCGCATGTGCCGGCGGATAGGACATGCGGCCATATTCAGCGCGAATGAACACGCCATAGCGTTTAAGATATTCCGCCAGCTTTTCAGCGTCCGCTTCGTCTTCTGGCGCAGCAATCAGATAAACACGCATCGTCATCCCCTCGCGAGTTTGACAAGGAATAGCATGCGATTTTGCGCGCGTCGCCTGTGCGGCGAAATTTTAAGCGTTGATCAGCGCCGAGCCTGCATAAAGCGCAGACGCGCCCAACTCTTCTTCGATCCGGATCAGCTGATTATACTTGGACAAGCGGTCAGAACGGGCCAGCGAGCCGGTTTTGATCTGGCCGCAATTCACCGCCACAGCCAGATCGGCAATGGTCGCATCCTCGGTTTCACCTGAGCGGTGCGACATGACCGATGTATAGGCATGGCGATGGGCCAGCTCGACCGCGTCAAGCGTCTCGGACAAGGTCCCGATTTGATTGACTTTTACCAGGATGGAGTTGGCCGCGCCGCGGGTCAGGCCCATGGCCAGGCGTTCCGGATTGGTGACGAAAAGGTCGTCGCCGACCAGCTGGCAGCGATCGCCAACCATTTCGGTCAGGATGCCCCAGCCGTCCCAGTCGTCTTCAGCCATGCCGTCTTCGATTGAGACGATCGGATAGGCATCGACCAGGTCCGTGAGATATTTTGCCATGCCTTCGCCATCCAGGGTCTTGTCTTCACCCGCCAGCACGTATTTGCCATCCTTGTAGAACTCGGTCGATGCCGCGTCCAACGCCAATGCGACGTCCTCGCCCGGCTGATAGCCTGCTGCTTCAATCGATTTCATGATGAAATCCAGCGCATCGCGGGTTGAGGACAGGTTTGGCGCAAACCCGCCTTCATCGCCGACACCGGTATTGTGCCCGGCCTCCATCAGTGTCTTTTTCAATGTGTGGAAAATTTCAGAACCGACACGAACGGCATCGGCAATGCTGTCCGCGTTGACGGGCATGATCATGAATTCCTGAATATCGATCGGATTATCGGCATGTTCGCCGCCATTGATGATATTCATCATCGGAGTTGGCAGAACGCGGGCATTGGTCCCGCCGATATAGCGATAGAGCGGCAGGCTGCAGCTTTCCGCCGCCGCTTTCGCTGTCGCCATAGAGACGCCGAGAATGGCATTCGCGCCCAAGCGCTTCTTATTCTCGGTGCCATCCAGTTCCATCATCAGGCCATCAATCAGGCGCTGTTCGGTCGCTTCCATGCCCGTCAGTTCGTTGGCGATCTCGCCATTGACTGCATCAACGGCATTCATAACGCCCTTGCCTTTATAGGCCTCACCGCCATCGCGCAGCTCGTGCGCCTCATGGACGCCGGTTGAGGCGCCAGACGGGACGGCAGCGCGGCCGAACGAGCCATCTTCAAGCGTGACATCCACTTCGACGGTCGGGTTGCCGCGGCTGTCGAGAATTTGACGGGCGTGAATATCAACGATTTCGCTCATGGCGGGGTCCTTTTGCAATGCGTGAGGCATGTTTGCGGCTGCCTCTAGGGCGCAACGGCGGAAAGAGCAAGGCCCGTTCCGTTTCGTCCCGGCCTGGGGTCCGCCAAAATCCTGCAGAAATTCCCTGTTCTCAGCGACGGATTGGCAAGAATTGGGCGTTAAAGCTCTGTCTTTCGAGGAGTTCTTGTATGCGCCATTCGCTCATCTCGCCGCTTGCCGTTCTTGGTCTTCTGGCCAGCACTGCCTGTTCCGGTGGCAGCGATCCAGCCACACCGACCACCCCTGTTTCGGCGGTTCCCGCCCCTGCGCCAACCGCATCTGCACCGCAATCCGAGGTGGATGTCGTCTATGGATCCGGCTTGACCAATGGCAGTTCAAAAACGCTGCTCCTGGATGTCTATCAATCAGGAGAGACGTGTGCGTTGGCCCGCCCCGCTGTCATTCTCATCCATGGCGGGGGATTTCGGACCGGATCCAAAAGCTCTGGAGGCTTTCCAAACATTGCAGAAGCGCTGGCGGATCAGGGCTATGTGGCCATTTCCATCAATTACCGGCTGGAAGGTGATGATCCCGTTCCGTCGGCTGAATTCACGCCTTACCTGAACGCCTTCATCACAGGCGGTGGTGGCGCTGGCGTGCCGGGCCTGGTTCAGATCGCAAACAATATCAGCTCTGCTGTCGAAGACGCTGTCACAGCTATCCGATGGATTGAAACGAATGCCACTGAGCGCTGTATTGACGTCGACCGCATGGCCTTGTGGGGAAGTTCCGCCGGTGCCGTGATCGCCGTGAATGCGGCTTACGCAATGGATGATTTCTCGATCAATGTGCGAAAACCCGCGGTCGTGATCGATTATTGGGGACAATTGATCTTCGACGATACCATCGAAGCCAGCGATCCACCCTTGATGATCCTGCATGGCGATGAGGATCCCACCGTTCTATATGATGAGGCCTTGCGCCTGGAGGCAGAAGCCCTGGCAACGGAGTTGCCACACAGTTTCTATACGGTTCTGGAGGCTGGACATGGCTTTTCGGCAATTCCAATCAGCTCGGTCACGGTTGATGGCGTGTCGATTCTGGATGTGACCTTTGCCTTTCTCGAGGCGCATCTGCTCGACGGTACGCCGGAATATGAGACGCGCTCAGTGCCGTTGTCAGGGGGATAATAAAAAACCCCCAGATCACTCTGCGGGCTTTTCAATTCGAATTAGCAATCCAGACCTAGTCTTCAGTCGGCTCCAGGATTTGACGACCGCGATACATACCAGTCTTCAGATCGATATGGTGCGGACGACGAAGCTCACCAGACTCCTGGTCTTCGATAAACGTATTGCCTTTCAGGCGGTCATGCGAACGGCGCATGCCACGGCGTGATTTGGTAATCTTACTCTTAGGGACAGCCATTTGCTTGCTCCAAAACGGGTTTCGAGGCTGGGCCTCGTGAAATTCAAACCGCGCGTATACAGAAAAGGCCGTGACGCGACAAGAGGAAAGTTGCGGTCATTCATTGAAATGCGCAGGTCGATCTCGGATTGGCCCGGATCGTCTCTTTGCCCGGGAGTTCGGCGACATAATCGCTCCATTCGCGCCGAGGCCGGTAATAATCCGTCGAAATATACTGTGCCCCACTCGCCAGCGCCGCATCCAGGCGCGTGCGATCCCCGGTTCTGGCCTCTATCGTATCCGCATCCGCCCGCGTGCGGACGATGAAACCCGCATCAACGCGCTGCGCGATAACGTCGCCCTGCTGAATGGGATCATTGATGGTGAAGTAAGCCGCATCATCGGCCGCCGGATCCCCTGAATTCACGAACATGGCATGCCCGCGCAGCGTGGTCTCGCCGCGTCGATAGACGTCGACCACGTCCGCTGGCTCATCCAGCGCGAAGAAGACCTTCCCCCAGGCCTGGTCCAGGCTCGGCCATCCCTCTGTTGCAATGGCTTCGCGCAGGGTCGGATAATCGCCGCGCACCTCATCCGGGGTGAGCAAAGTCCCACTTCCGGGAAACATGGATCGGATTTCCGCATCCAGCGCATCGAATGCGGCCGCATCGAACGGCAAAGGGGTGACCGACCCAGGCACCTGAATGGTTGCCTGTTTGGCATTGATCAGGATCAAGATGGGGGCGTGGTCCGGGTTGCGCCGCATCCAACCCCGAATCTCGGCCAGACAGGCCTTGAAAACCGAACAGGACGAGCGTGGATCGACATCCTGAACGTGCAGCACCTTGAAGCCCGGCAAATCCAGAACCTTCTTCTCATACGACGTCCCCACCAATTTTGGCAGCAGCGGATCTGCGTAGCGCCCGCCCTCCGGATCGTAGAAGACATCCAGCTCCAATTGGCGCATGCCCAGATTCAACTGTTCGGATAGCGAAACATGCCCATAGTCCAACGCAGCGCCCCATTCCGGCGATGTCGCGGATAAGAGCGCCAGTTCATCATCTGGAATGGCCAGCTTGTAGGAATTGTGCGACCCGATCGTTTGCAAGTCGCTCATCCGGGTCGTGCAGGATTCGGATACAGGCGTCTGGGTACAGGCATTCAGCCCAAACAGCGCACCCAGGGCCGCTGACAAAATCGATCGTGTTCGCATCCATTTACTCCGCTTGCGCCCCTCGAGCACTGTGCGAAGATCACGACAGATTGCAACCCGGTATCAGACCAGACGGCTTTGCGTCACCGCCGCATCGATAAAACTCGCAAAGAGTGGATGCGGCTCCATCGGTCGCGACTTTAGCTCGGGATGATACTGGACCGCGATGAACCAGGGATGCGCCTCCATTTCAATGATTTCAGGCAACACACCATCTGGGGACATGCCTGAAAAGGTCATGCCATGCTCTTCCAGGGCTCTGACATAACCGGTATTCACCTCATAGCGATGGCGGTGACGCTCTGAAATATCCAGCGACCCGTAAATCTCCGCGACCCGGGACCCTTCTTTCAAGCGCGCTGGATACGCCCCCAATCGCATCGTGCCCCCCATATCAGTGGTGGCGTCTCGGGTGACCAATTCATTGCCCTTGGTCCATTCCGACATCAGGCCGACAATGGGTTGGTCCGTTGGGCCAAATTCCGTCGTCGAAGCGCCTTCAATCCCGGCCAGGTTTCGGGCCGCCTCAACCACTGCCAGCTGCATGCCGTAGCAAATCCCGAAACACGGCACCTGGCGCTCACGCGCGAACCGCGCCGCGCGCATCTTGCCCCGTGCACCGCGTTCGCCGAAACCACCCGGGAGAATGATCCCGTGAACGCCTTCCAGAATGTCGATCGGCTTTGCATCATCATCAAAGTCTTCGGAATTGATGAGCTTTACATCGACCCTCACATTGTTGGCGAGCCCGCCATGCTGAAGGGCTTCCATGACGGACTTATAGGCGTCCGGCACATCGGTATACTTGCCCACGAGTCCAATACACACATTGCCATCCGGATTGTGCACCGTCTGGGCAATCTGATCCCAGCGATTCAGGTCTGGCGCCGGGGCGTCGGCGATCCGGAAGTGCGCTAGGACTTCTTCATCCAGGCCTTCTTCGTGATAGGCTGAGGGCACGTCGTAGATATGTCCGACATCGCGCGCCTCGATGACGCTGCTCGGGCGGACATTACAGAAGCTGGCAATCTTGCCTTTCTCAGTCTCCGGGATCGGGCGATCGCAGCGGCAAAGCAGGATTTGAGGCTGAATACCGATCGAGCGCAGCTCTTTGACCGAGTGTTGTGTCGGCTTGGTTTTCATCTCACCTGCAGCTGGAATATACGGTAACAGAGTCAGATGGATGAAGCAGGCACGCTCCGGGCCAAGTTCCTGACCGAGTTGCCGGATAGCTTCGAAAAAGGGCAGGCCTTCAATATCACCGACGGTACCGCCAATCTCGCAAAGGACAAAGTCAACGCCTTCACCAGCATCAGAAAGGACGAAATCCTTGATCTCATTGGTGACGTGCGGAATGACCTGAATAGTCGCGCCGAGATAGTCGCCGCGCCGCTCTTTCTCGATAATGGTCGAATAGATCCGGCCCGTTGTGATATTGTCGGACTGGCGGGCTGAAACGCCGGTAAAACGCTCATAATGACCAAGGTCCAGATCCGTCTCCGCGCCATCATCAGTGACGAAGACTTCGCCATGCTGGCGCGGGCTCATCGTTCCCGGGTCGACATTGAGATAGGGGTCGAGCTTGCGCAATCGGACCTTATAGCCTCGCGCCTGCAGCAATGCCCCAAGTGCTGCGGAAGCGATACCCTTGCCTAAGGAAGACACCACGCCGCCAGTAATGAAAATATAGCGAGTCATGGGAATGCAGTTTGCCTGATTCGCGACCGAGCCCGATAGGGGTAAGTCAGGATTTTACAAGATTATTGCGGGTCTGCCTCAGAGGCGAGCGGATCATCATTTTCGGGTGCCTCATCCGGCGCAGTCTCCGACGGTGTCACGGCAAGCGGGTCGTCAAGCAAAGCACCATCGCCGCTCAGAACATCATCGAAGTCGTTGAGATTGATGCCGTCAGTTTCGGTCTCTGGAGTCGCCGAGTTTTCG
>JBCBBC010000030.1:0-40196 GCA_038532145.1 Pseudomonadota bacterium
CTTTCTACTTTGGTCATGGCGCGATCCCCTCTGTTGGTTGAGTTTTTCCACGCAGATATAGCGGTCCGAAATGCGTGTCCTGGCGCACATCAAAATCGCCATCGCGCGTCAGTTCCAGAGTCGCTGAAAACACACTTGCCGTCACGGATCGTGGTGGCACATCGGGGTCCACATGGATCATTTTGCGGCGAATGTCATCAAGGCTCGCCCATTCGGTAAGCTTTGGACTGAGATTTCTGAGATTATCGCGGGCATTCTCCAGCGGCAGAACGAACTGTTTCTCGATCGTATGCGGCGCTTCTTGCGCCTTGCGCTGGCGGATGCCGCCAAAGGACTGCATCAGATGATACAGGGTGGTGTTGTATTCCGTGGTTTTGACCACTTTTGGCTGTTCCGGCATGCCGCGCAGGAAGATATCGCGCCCCAGGACATTCGAATTCATCAGGGCCTCACCCGCTTCCCGCATCGCGTCGAGGCGTTTGAGGCGGAAAGCCAGTTTACGCGCATCATCCTCTGCACTGACGTCTTCGTCGCCATCCTTTTTCGGCTTGGGCAGCAATAGACGCGATTTCAGATAAGCCAACCAAGCCGCCATCAGCAGATAGTCAGCTGCCATATCGATGCGCTTGTCCTGCGCCGCCTGAATAAAGCCGAGATATTGCGTTGCCAGTTCCAGGATCGAGACGTGCAGCAGGTCAACTTTCTGCTTGCGCGCAAGGTCGAGCAATAGGTGAAGCGGGCCTTCATAGCCCGATACATCAATCGAAAAAATGTCGCCGGCTTCGACATCCTCATCCATGGTGACAAGATCATTGGAGACAAGTTCCATCGTCTAGGCCCTCGCTTCCATATTGGTCATCAACTCTTCGAATCGCGCCCAGCTCTGTTCCGTAGCGAGCGTTTGCACTGGATTGACCGCAGACTCAGCCGCCTCGGCCCGATCCAGGGCGACGCCATCCAGCGCGCCTGCGACCGCTGCGACTTCTTGCATTTCTTTCAGAATTTCCGCCGGGTCTTTTAGGAATCCGGAACAGTGCAAAAGCACATCGCAGCCGGCCGCCAGTGCTTTCGCGCCGCGGTCGGTGAGCGACCCGCCCAATGCCTCCATCCCCAGATCATCTGTCATCAGCAGACCTTCAAAGCCGATTCGCTTGCGAATGGTCTCGGAAATAACGGTTCCGGAAATGGTTGTCGGAAAGTGTGGATCAAATGCATCAAAGATCACATGGCATGTCATTCCCATAGGCACCTGATCGGATAATGCCTTGAAAACAGACATATCTTCCAGAAGCGTTGTCACGTCCGCCGTGACCGCCGGCAAGTCATAATGGGTGTCCATGGTCGCCCGGCCCTGCCCTGGCATGTGTTTGATCACGCCAACCACGCCAGAATCAGCCAGGCCTTTCAAAGCGGCCTCCGTAAGCCTTGTGACCGCTTCGACGCTGTATCCAAACGACCGGTCACCAATGGCGTCATGTGTGTCTGACTGACGCAAATCCCCGCAAGGAGCACAATCAGCGTGGATGCCGAGGGCTGACAGCTCTGCCCCCATCAATATGTGGCCGAGATAACAGGCCTCTGTTGCGGTTTCGGGCGACGTCTCATACATCGCGCCATAAACACCCGCCGCCGGGAATTTGGGCCATTCCGGCGCCTTTAGACGGGCCACACGACCGCCCTCTTGATCAATAAAGATCAGGGCGTCCCGGCCTAGCGCATCCTTGATGTCGGCGGTGAGCGTCCGCACTTGCGATTTGCTGACGCAGGACCGCCCCATCAGAATCACGCCCCAGGGCTGTGCGTCACGCAAAAAGGCCCGCTCATCCTCTGTGAGGACCGGGCCTGATACGCTGGTGATGCAGGCGGATACGTTCATCCAACAGCCTTTGCGACGACCATACAGTCTTTACCCGCGGCTTTGACATCTGCGCAAAAGCCTTTCGCAGCTTCACGATCCGGGAAAGACCCGACGCGCAAGCGGTAAAACACGCCCTTTGCCCCGAGATCGGCACGCTGGATGTCCAGATTTGCCCCCATGAACAGATCTGGCGCGGTCCGCTGGAAGCCTGCCCATGCCGACTGCGCGGCATCGCGTGAACGCAGCGCCGACAATTGCACCTGATACGCACCACTCGCTGCAAAGCGGGACGTCACAGGCAGAGCAGGCATGGACTCCTCTTCGACATCGACGATTTCCGGCGCTACGCGTTCGGGAATCGGCCGCATATTTGCGATCTGAATGGGTTCATCCTGAGACGGTGCCGCATCTTCGGCATAGGTAATGGGCGGCAGCTCATTCGACGCCTCGTCGGAATCGGGCTGCGACGGACCACCGGCAAGAACCTGATCGCGGCGGCGAATATCGATGGGATTGCGCGCTGCTGCCTTCTGCATGGCGGGATCGCCAAGGCCGTCCATGGAATCGTAATACGCCTTATCCTGGCCGGCGACTTCAACACCGCCGCGCTCATCCGGCGAGCGCTTATAGGGTGCATCGTTCGCCGCGATGACGGGCAAGCCGCCCTCACTGGGGCGAACCCCCTGGCGATAGGTGTTCCACACTACGCCGGTAAATATCAACAATACGCCAAGCGCCAATAGGAGAATGAGCGGTCCTCTGCCGGTATCATCATCACGAATCTCAAACCCGCGATATTCATCTTCATAAGGCCCGAAATCATAATCAGGCTCGCCTTTTCCACGGCTCATAGCTATCCCTGCCATCTAATCAGTTGGGTTAACAGCTAGGCCTGTTTTGTTAACGATGCCTAAATTCGAGGGCCGAATTAAGGCTGCGATCCCAACAGATTACAGCATGCTTTCCATGCTGAAGAGGCGGCGATGCAGTTCAATGGCATAATTATCTGTCATCCCGGCCAAATAGTCACAAACCAGACGCGCACGGCGGACCGGCGTCGCCTGTTCGGCGTCCCGACGCCAGACATCCGGCAGGGTTTCAGGCTCAGCCATGAACAGTTCGAAAAGTTCGCTGAGGATCCGCTTGCCCTGAGACCGCATGCGATTGACCTTGTAATGCTTGTACATGCGCTCATACAGGAAGGCCCGAAGCGCGCGCTGGTCGCGATCCAGCTCAGCCGAGAAGGCCACCAGTGGCTCCGGCAAAGCGCGAACATCCGAGGCGCTTTTTGGTTTGTATTTCTCAACCCGACGGCACGTCTCCCCGGTCAGATCCGTGATCCAATAGCCGATCAGACGGCGCACGGCTTCAAATACAATCTTGCGCTCATCCAGCGCCGGGTAATCCGCTTTCACGTGTCGAAAAATATCGCCGATCAATGGAAGCTCTTCCAGATCCTGAATGGAGAACAGACCAGCAGAAAGACCATCATCAATATCATGATTATTATAGGCAATATCATCTGCCAACGCTGCAACCTGGGCTTCGGGGCCGGCGAATTGATCCAGTTCGAGCGATTCCAGCCAGGCAAAGTCCCGAAAAGCAGCTGGGAGATCAGAAATGGAATTGTCCGCCGTGATCAGAGGCCCATTGTGCTTGACCAGTCCTTCCAGCATTTCCCAGGTCAGATTGAGGCCGGGAAACGTGGGATAACGGTCTTCCAGTTGCGTCACGACCCGCAAAGTCTGCGCATTGTGATCAAACCCCTCATAGTCTGACATACAGGCATCCAGCTGGTCTTCACCGGCATGTCCGAACGGCGGATGACCAATATCATGCGCGAGCGCCATGGCTTCGGCCAGATCCTCATCCAGGCCCAGGGTGCGGGCAACCGACCGGGCAATTTGAGCCACTTCCAGGGAATGGGTGAGTCGGGTGCGGTAATGATCGCCCTCATGAGCGACGAAGACCTGCGTTTTCTGCTTCAGACGACGAAAAGCTGAGGCATGAATAATTCGGTCGCGATCGCGCTGAAACGGCGTCCTGGTCGCAGATTGCGGCTCTTCAATGAACCGCCCGCGGGACTCTTCCCAGCGCGTTGCGAAAACTGCCCTCTTTTCAGGAATGTCCGGCGTCACTATCTTCTTGCTCATGAGCAATATTACCCTGTCTGAATCAGCTGCGAAGCGGATTAAAGCGATTCTGGAGAAACAACCGGATAAGTCCTATCTTCGCGTTAGCGTCGAAGGCGGCGGCTGCTCCGGGTTTTCCTACAAGTTTGATCTCGATGATTCAGCCAATGCAGACGATTTGGTGGTGACCCGTGACGGGGTCAGTGTTCTGGTCGATGAGATGAGCCTGGAATTCATGGCGGGCTCGGAAATCGACTTTTCCACCGAACTGATCGGCGCCGCGTTCAAGATCAATAATCCGAATGCGACAGCGGGCTGTGGCTGCGGAACGAGCTTTTCGATCTAGGCGCCTTATTCAACGGCGCGATCCCTCCCAAATTTCAAACATCTTTCGAGATGCCAATGATCGGCGTCCTCGATCCATGAAAAAGACAGGGCGCAATCGATTCGTCGTCCATTCGATCATGCCTGAGCGTTGACGGGTATTGTTATCGACTGAGTCCGAAATAAATTGATCGAGCGAGGACAGGTCGACATGCTCGAAAAAACTCAATCAACGCGCGGCAAAGGTTTCTTTCTTAAGGTTTCCAGGTTTGTAACGTCCGCGTCAGAATACATCGCGGCACGGCCGGTTATGTTTGCGTTTCTGGCGCTGCACGTGGGTTTCGCGACGATTTATACGATTGTATTTCAAGTCACACGGCTGGAACCCTTCTATGCGTCCCTGCAAGGGACTTTGATCAATACCATACCGCTCGCCGCTTTATCCGCTTTGGTCGTTTGGTCTCTCCATCGATGGATTCTGGACCATGCTTTGTGGCGGCATGTCGTTGCGCACCCCATTCTGGCGATCCTGTTCACGTTCCTCTGGTATTTTGTCGTTATTGTTGGACAAGGATATAATGGAAACTGGCTCGAAGACGGTTTCACGATCAGACCATTTGGTTGGATTGCTGGCGTCTGGCAATTGTATCAGGGGATCGCCCTTTACGGCATGGTCGCTATGTTCGCTTACGCTGCATACTTTTATCGAAGAATGAAAAACGCTGAATTTATCAGTTCCGGGAGTAAGATTTCCCAATCACCCCTAACAGAACGGCCGGATAATTTGCTCATTAAATCGGGCGCTGAATATCTGTCAGTGGCACATCGCGACATGGTTTATCTCGAGGCCAATGGCGACCAGGTCCGTTTGCACTGTACGACGCGCACCTTGACGACATCCAAAAGCCTGGCATCGCTGGAGGCCGTGCTGCCAACGCCGCCCTTCATTCGCGTGCATCGGTCCTACATTGTGAGCACAGAACGTGTTTTATCCGCTGAGCCTGCCGGAAATGGGCGACTGACGATTCATTTGAGTAACGGGAGAAGCGTGGTCACCAGCCGCTCAGGCGCGCAAGCTTTTCGGACGCGTGTCGATTGAACGGTCAAAAGTGTCGATTCGACGATTTTTTTCTGTCACCGACGTCTACATTCATAAAGGAAGCCTTTGCAGATCTACGCGGAGACTAAAACATGCGAATTCTGATCCTGTTATCATTGTGGATCGCAGGCCTGGCGGGCGGGTGCGCCAGTCCTGAGCCAATCACGACGATTGAGTCACGCACCGGTCTCTCCGGCGACCCCGTGACGATACGCATCGAAAACGCACCTGAAACCGTCCGCATTATAGCGGAGCGAAACTGGGGATGGCCTGAAACCACCCTGCACCGATCATCTGCAGTGTTCCAGTCTGTAAATGGCGTCATTGACGTGAGCGAAAACGCGCCGGTTTCTGGCAGCTATTCCGGCGTATCACCGGCAGGTCTGTTTTGGGCGATGAAGAATACTGACGAAGCTGATGCGCAAGAGCGAGCCTCCGCGCTGGTGACCTTCGAAGTCGATTACATGAATGACGGAACGATCGATTTCGTAACAGCGGTCGATCTCAAATCCGCGAATGACGCTTTCGAGGAGGTGAATGTCACGCCGGATCTACCCGGGGCATTCCTGTATTTGCCCGATGGTGTTGATCGCCCACCCGTCATTATTGCCATGGGCGGATCAGAAGGGGGAGATCGATCAGCGCGTCGACTCGGGTCCAAATTCGCGTCGCGCGGATACGCCGTTCTCGGGCTTCCTTATTATTCGCCAGCCTACGGAAATCAGGAACAACAGTTTCCGGAATTGCCGCGGACCTTCGTAGACATACCCGTCGACAAGATCGAAATCGCACGAGACTGGCTGCGACAACGTGAAGATGTAGATGCGTCACGCCTGGCGCTCTATGGCGTTTCAAAAGGCGCCGAGTTAGCTTTGGTCGCGGCCAGCAAAATAGAAGGCATTTCGGCTGTCATTGCCATAGTACCAACGGATGTCATCTGGGAAGGTTGGGGGTCAGGCGCTGAGGCCGGCACCACATCCAGCTTTTCCTGGCGCGGACAGCCCCTTCCCTTCATGCCCTATTACAAAATGGAAGAAGAGATTGCCAAATTCAGTGATCCAAACGCCAATGCCCGGATGCGGACTCCGCATGATGCAGGGCGCGAAGCCTATCCAGAGCGTTTGAACGAAGCGCGCATCCGTGTCGAGGCGATCGATGCTCCGGTCTTTCTCGTCGGCGGCGACAAAGATGATGTTTGGGCTTCTGGCCCAATGGCGCGGACCATAAAAGCGACGCGTGACGCTGCGGGCCTGTCTACCGAACTTTATGTTGATCCGGGCGCAGGACACTATTTGTCTGGCGACGGCTACGCGCCGATGTATGCGTTCCTGGACGAAGAAGATGCGGCAGTTGAGGCACGCCTCAGGGTGCAAGCCTGGCAAGCGATGATGGTATTTTTAATCGAAAACCTCTGAATACAGCAAGTGATCGGCAAACCCGACCGAAACCTGGAGATCCAGCCGGGCCAGATCAGCCGGATTTGGTCTTCAACGTCACGATCTCTTCAGCGATGGTCGGGTGCACAGCGCATGTGTCATCAAATTGCTGCTTCGTCGCGCCCATCTTCACGGCGATTCCCAGCATCTGGATCATCTCACCCGCATCCGGCGAGACGATATGCGCGCCGACGACAACTTGGTCGTCCTGACGGACAATCACCTTCATGAAGACGCGCTCGGATTTGCCATTCAGCATGTTTCTCATTGGTCGAAACTTGGTCTTGTAGACATCGACCTTGCCATAACGGCGACGGGCTTCGTGTTCGGCCAGACCCACGGTGCCGACTTCGGGCTGCGTAAAAACCGCGGTCGGGATCGTATCATGATCAAAATGGCGGGGATTGTCGCCAAACTCCGTATCGGCAAAGGCATGACCCTCACGAATGGCAACAGGGGTTAGCTCGGCACGACGGGTGACGTCGCCGACGGCCCAGATATTTTCGACATTGGTCTTCGAGTAGTTGTCGACCACAATTTCATGCCGGTCCCCTACGGAGACCCCTGCGGCGTCCAGGCCAAGCCCGTCAATGTGCGGCCGACGGCCAACCGCCATCATAATGACGTCGGCATCCAAGGTCATGCCATTATTGAGTTTCAGGTGCAGCGGCGCCTCGGCGTTATCGGTTTTCTCGATCGACTCGAATACCGTATTGGTGATGACCCGAACGCCCGCTTCTTTCAGGCCTTCATGCACTTCGGTTCGGACATCCATATCGAAGCCGTTCAGCACCGTATCGCCGCGATACACCAGGCAGGTTTCCACCCCGAGACCGGCAAAGACATGCGCAAATTCACAAGCAATATAGCCGCCGCCCGCAATCACGATGTGCTTCGGCAACGCGGTCAGTTGAAAGACACCATCCGAGGTGATCGTGTGCTCAACGCCGGGGAGCTCTTCTGATGATGGCCGCCAAGGCGACCCGCCGACGGCAATCAGGATCTTGTCGGCGGTGACGGTGCGGCCGCTTTTGACCAGCTTGATCGTGTGCGCATCTACGAACTCGGCGCGCTCCTCGAACACATCTACGCCGGCATTGACCTGGCCGCTCATATAGAGACCGGACAAGCGATCGACTTCGGCATGCAGGTTCGCCATGAAGCCTGGGAAATCAAAGTCGCCGACGGTGACGTCCCAGCCATACTTTTTGGCTTCGTCCAGCTTGCGGCCATAGTCACTGGCATAGACCATGAATTTTTTCGGCACACAGCCGCGGATCACGCAGGTGCCGCCCATGCGATACTCTTCGGCCAGAGCGACCTTGGCGCCATGTCCCGCTGAGATGCGCGCCGCGCGGACACCGCCCGATCCTCCACCGATCACGAAAAGATCATACTCATAGGAATGGTCGGCCATAGCTTTGTCCTTGCTGGGGAATTTTTATCTGGCAATTACCGGGAGCGGCGGTCGCGTCTAGTACTCATATATAGTGGCGCCGTCTTCAGCTCCAATGATCACGGTGCGGGCCAGGTTGATAAACAATCCGTGTTCGACAACGCCTGGAATACTAGCCAGCAGATGCGCTGCCAAAGCCGCATCGGGAATCGTACCGCAGGAACAATCGAGAATGAAATTACCGCCATCGGTGACCAATGGCTTGTGACCCGCATCCGTCCGCACCTTGATCATTGGCTTGAGGACACCGGCTTTTTTCAAGGCGTCATAGACTTTCTTGGCTGTGATTGTGTAACCGAACGGCGTGACCTCGACCGGCAACGGAAACTTGCCCAGGGCTTCGACATGTTTCGAAGTGTCTGCGATGACCACCATCAAATCGCTGGCATTGGCGATGATCTTTTCGCGCAATAACGCAGCACCGCCGCCTTTGATCAATTGCGCATTCTGATCAACTTCATCCGCGCCGTCCACGGTTAGTTGAATGCGGTCGACTTGTTCGACATCGACCAGCGGCACGCCCAGGGATTCGGCCAGTCGGCGCGTCTGCTCACTGGTGGGAACGCCGCGCACGACGAGGCCATCGGAAATATCCTCTGCCAGGAATTCAACAAAGTATTTGGCGGTCGACCCTGTGCCGAGCCCGATCGTCATGCCGTCTTCGACAAAATCCATGGCGGCCTGGGCCGCGTTTTCCTTCTCCAGCTCATTCGCCATGTCAGGCTCTCCCTCAACCCTTTTTTCGGGCGGCTTTGATTTCCGCCATTTTATCCCGGAACGTGGTGGCCCAGCCTGGTTTCTGCATCTGTCGTCCCCGTCCGACCGCCAGCGCGTTCGGCTCGACATCCTTGGTAATGACGGAACCCGACCCGACATAGGCACCCGCCCCGATCGTCACGGGCGCAACAAGCGCAGAATTGGATCCGACAAAGGCCCCTTCGCCAATCGTTGTCTGATATTTCAGGAAACCATCATAGTTGCAGAATATGGTGCCCGCACCGATATTCGCGCCGGGTCCAACATCACCATCCCCGAGATAGGAAAGATGGTTGGCCTTCGCGCCAATGCCCATTCGGGTTTTCTTGACCTCGACAAAGTTCCCGACCTTTACGCCGCGCTCCAACACGGTGCCCGGGCGGAGTCTGACATAAGGCCCAATCTCGCAATTCTCGGCGACATGCGCGCCTTCCAGATGCGAAAATGCGCGCACGCGCGCACCCGTCCGGACATGAACGCCCGGCGCGAATACGACGCCCGGTTCCAGAATGACGTCATTTTCGATTTCCGTGTCATAGCTGAAAAATACCGTATCCGGCGCCGTCATCGTGACACCGGACTGCAGGAAAGCGTGGCGTCTCTTCGTCTGAAACGCGAGCTCAGCCTGCGCCAGTTCGACTCTGGAATTGACGCCCAACACGTCTGCTTCGGCACATGCCACGGCGCGGCATCTTTGCCCGGCCGCGCGCGCCAGACCGACAATGTCGGTGAGATAGTACTCGCCCTTGGCATTCTCATTGGTAACCTGATCGAGCAGGCCAAACATGGTTCCTGCTGACGCCGCCATCACCCCGGAATTACAGAACCGAATGCTGAGCTCTGCCGGGCTGGCCTCCTTGGCTTCGACAATCGCCTCGAGATTGTTCTTGTCATCCACGACCAGACGACCATACGCGCCCGGGTCGGCCGCATCGAACCCGAGGACGCCGACACTGGCGCCGGCATCCAGCTCGTGGAACAAGGCTTCAACCGCCTCGGTCGGGATCAAAGGCGTGTCGCCATAAAGGACAACGAGGTCGCCTTCAAAGCCGGCCAGGGCGGCCTTCGCCGCAAGCACGGCATGCCCCGTCCCAAGCGGTGGATCCTGAATGGCGATGGCATCCGAGCCAAGCGTTTCAGAGATGTGATCTTGAACCGCTTGTCCGGCAGGACTGCAGACCACAATAATCTTGTCGCAACCGACGCTGCGCGCCAGGGCGACTGACCAGTCGACCATGGCCCGACCGCCGACCTGGTGCAGGACTTTTGGCATTGACGAGCGCATGCGCGTGCCCTGCCCGGCGGCTAGAATGATGGCGGCTCGATTCCCCATGGCACAAACACCCTCGCGAAATTTCTGCGTCTGCCCTAGAGCAAGAACCGAGTCGATGCGAGCCCTATTCGCGGAAGGACCTGTAGATGAGCTTTGATTTTTCCGGTTGGACGCTGGTTTTTGACCTGGATGGCACGCTGGTTGAGACAGCGCCGGATCTTCATGCCGCGCTGAACCACACTTTGGCGCACAAGGGCCTGGCGCCCGTCACGCTGGATACGATACGCATGATGATCGGGGATGGCGCAAAAGCCATGATCCGCAAGGGACTGGACTTTCATCAGGCGCCGATCGACCAAGCTGAGATCGATAAAACCCTCTGGCCGATCTTTCTGGATTTTTATAGCGCCCATATTACGCGCTTGAGCACGCCGTTTGAGGACAGCATGTCTTGTTTGTCCGCGTTACAGCAAGATGGCGCCACCCTGGCCGTCTGTACGAACAAGGCACAAGGTCTGGCCGAGCAGGTCCTGAGTGGCCTGCAAATGGATCGCCAATTCAAAGCGATCGTTGGCGGCGATGAGTTGCCCGTCAAGAAGCCGAACGCGCATCACCTGTTAGAGACCATCGCACGCAGCGGAGGAAATCCGGCGCGCGCGATCATGGTGGGGGACTCCCAGACAGACGAAAAGGCAGCCCGCAATGCTGGGCTGCCTTTCGTGTTCGTATCATTTGGATATGGCACCCTCTCCGGCCAACCCTACGAACGTCTCAGGTCAATTGATCACTGGCGTGATATGCAGCAAGCCCTCTCACAACTTGCTGCCGGTCGACCTTAGTCTGGACGATACTCGCTACGGACCTCGTTCACATTGACGAGTTTGCGACGCGGCATGCCATTGACCATGTTGCTGCGGACGTCTGTACGTGCGCTGCGCATCGCGGGAACGAAGCCGGCATCGACCAGGTCGACTTCAACTTCATAGCCACGATCGGACCAATATTCGGCAATTTTGTCCTTGAGACGGCGTGCGCCGTCTGTGTTGCACCAATCTTTCATTATTCTCACTCTCCACATCTTGGGTGTCGTCTTCGCAGGTAAAATTATGACGACTGCTAAAAGATGTCCTTCACTGCACTACGGGGCTTGATGCCCGTTCTAAGCCCCCCCTAGATGCCTGTAACGAAACCGACATACAAGCACTTTTTTGGATGAAAATTTCCTAAGCTTTTTTGATGAACAGCTGTTCATAATGAACAACCATTCATATGATAAATAGTTTACACTCAGCTTTCACAAAAGTGTCTAAATCTCAATAACAGCGGTATGTTTGCTCATAATTCGCCGTTCATCTAAAAAATGCCGATCCCTCTGGATTTCATTGCAATCCCAACTTAAATAGCAGTATTGCATACCTGCCATTCTATTATGCATGGTATTTTTAACCATTAAATGACAGCGTTCGACAACTGTTCTCTAGCAAAACCTCCACTGATCCGCGTTTTTTCTGTTTAGAAGGCCGGATATTCGATTACGATCAGTCGGCACCCTTTCGACTAGACGAACCCGAACCATGCGCGCAGACATTTTCGTGCCCTTACCGCAATCTAAAGCTGGACCATGCGCAAAAATACATCACATAGGGACGTATGAGTTTTGATCTGCGTACATTCAGAGACACGCTTGGACTATTCGTCACCGGCGTCACAGTGATCACGACCCGTGATTCGCGTGGATTACCGGTGGGAATCACTGCCAATTCATTCAATTCCGTCTCTTTAGACCCGCCTCTGATCCTTTGGTCGGTCGGGCTAAATGCACTCAGCTTGCAGGCCTTTTCAAATGCCAGCGCCTTCGCCGTCCACATTCTGCGCGAAGATCAAGCGGATCTGTCACAGCGTTTTGCCAGATCTGGCGAGGATAAGTTTACCGGCCTCAACATCGAGTCGGGTCTGAATGATGTCCCGCTACTGCCAGATTGTGCGGCGAGACTCGAGTGTCTGCCTCATGCTCAGCACCCGGCCGGAGACCACATTCTGTTCATTGCCCGCGTCCATCGCCTGGCATCAGACTCCGACGCCATGCCCCTCGTCTATCATGGCGGACGGTATGCCGAGCTGGCAGATAAGCCGGTAAACTCCATCTAATAGTTGGTTAATCCCGTCAGCAAAACTGCGCGCGGCTTTTAGCGGAATCTAGAACTATCTCTGAGATAAGCAGGGTCACGAGGTCAAAAGGCCCGGACCGCAGCGTGGCAGCTGCACGATCATGGAGAAAAAAAATGAGCTATCGCAAACTGCTTCTGGCAGGCGCAACCCTTGCCGCGAGCACACTGGCTGCAACCGCACCCGCAAACGCATCAATCATCGACCGCCCTCACTTTAAAGTGTTGGGTGTCGTGATTGTTTGGGCCGCTGATGATTCAAACGGCAACACCCCAATCGCAACCGATTTCGTTATTAATGACACGTCCGGTTCTGGTGATACCGACCTGATCGTGCAGGACGGCCGCACGGTTCTGACCGGTACGCTGACCGCGACGGCTGACTCGGCTTCGACTGCTGGCCTCGGATCCGTCCTGACGCTCGATGAAAGTGGTACGGATTTCGAGACAATCAATACTGACAGCCCATCCAGTTTTGCAGCCTTCGACGTCGAAAACGTTTCTTTGACCGGCGATGCGCTGACTTATGAATCGAGCTTCTACGTGGCGTCAAACACGGCTTTCGCAATCGATGGTGTCGCTACTCAGACGGCGCAAAGCGGTAATTTCACCATGGCCAGCATCGGTTACGATATGGATGTCACGGTGTCCGGAAATGATGGCATCGCGTTTGGCGCCAATGCCCAGAACCCGCTGGGTGGATTCACAAGCTTCTCAAACCTGGGTCAGGTTGATGGCACAAACCCTGTTTTTGTCGGCGGCCAGCGGACCGCGGCATCGGTCGGTACGATTGCCAGCCAGTCCGTTCGTTTCGACGCGACCTATACGCTGGGCGCCGGTGGCGTTTACGACCTGTCGCAAGGCGCCGGTGAAATCCAGGCTGACGTCGTTTACACAGTCTACGTGCCGTAAGCGACCCAATACTCAAAGTCTTTGAGATATGGTGCACCCGGTTCGCAGGAACCGGGTGCACTTGCATTCGGGCACTTTCCGGCCATCGCAATCATCGCTACACACCGACGCTATGAAAGCGATCCTGCGCAGCGCTATTGTCACGTCCATCCTGGGATGGATCATCTGGGCCTATATGGCGCTCTGCAACCGGACCATTCGATGGTCCGTCGAAGGCGATGAAGATGCCCTGAAGGTCTGGCTCGGCTACCCCAACATTATCGTCGCGGCCTGGCATTCGACCATCTTGCTCCTGCCATCTGGCTGGAACCGGATCATCCAAAAATGGCCCCAGCAGAAGACGCGGTCGGCCATGCTCATCTCGCTGTCCAAGGATGGCGAACCGGTCGCCAAGGCGATCAAACATCTCGGCCTGGAAGCGGTGCGGGGCTCCTCGACCCATAAACGCAAGAAGCGTGACAAGGGCGGCATGAAAGCCCTGGCGGAAGCCTTGCGCATTCTGAAGACGGGAGGCGGCATCTGTATTACGCCGGATGGCCCTCGTGGGCCGGCAGAGATCGCGCAAAATGGACCCATTATCATGGCGCAACGCTCAAACGCGCCTATCCTGCCCTATGCCATTGTGTCCGCGCCAAGACGGCGCCTGAAGACCTGGGATGGATTTCGCATCCCCTACCCGTTCAGTCGCGGCGCCCTGGTCTTTGGCGAAGCGGTCATCCCGTCCAAGGAGGATGATCGCGAAACCCTGCGTCAGAAACTGGAAGACAATCTGAATACCGCGATGCAGCGGGCCGAGGATTTGGCACAAAAAAAAGGCCACTCGTGAAAGTGGCCTTAGTCAAGCAAGAAGGACGTCGTCAGGCGTTTCGTCAAAGAGGCGAAGTCCCTGTCGACATGACCTTTATACGCCAGCCAAGATGAACGTGATTGCACCACCGTCTCATATTCTATTCATCTTCATGTCCCGGAAATACGGGTTTCTGAACGGCTATTCAGATGCCCTTGTAAAAATGGCTTCGAGCGAGCGAAGATTCATCCCATTTTTGACATAATTGGCCGGCGTCAGGTTGACCGCCTTGATCATGGCGCGTTCGATTCTCGTATCGCCCGACTCATCCGGCACCAGATCGAAATCGAGAATGTTGATACAACCGGTATCCTGCTCAAAGGCGGCACTGGATCCAAGCGGGGCGCCAATCGCCCAGGCCAGAATCATCCGGTTCACCACTTCATGCGCAACCAGCAAGGCTGACGCCCAACCGGGCCGGGATAAGAGACCTTTCAATCCATCCTCGATCCGCAACATCGCGTCGGAGAATTTCTCACCACCTTCCAGGAACGTCGCACCGGGCTCCCCGGCGCGTTCGAACTGAAAGGTCATCGTCGCAGCAAGGTGTTCTGGCGATTTGAAATCAATGTATTGCCCTGATCGCAACTCCTTGAACCGCGGCTCAAACTCGAGCTGGGGTGGGGTCAGATCATGCTGCGCCAGCACAATCGTTGCCGTCTCTTCGGTGCGGCGCAGTCCCGTATGAAAGGCCACGTCCAGTTGCACGTCCGACAAGGCAATGCCGGCGGCTTTGGCTTCCTCGCGGCCCTGATCCGTCAGATAGGCAATCGACGGATCCTGCGCTGCGCGCACTTCCGGTGATGTATAGTCAACATAGCCATGACGCATCAGGTACAAGCGTCGTCGACCCGTTGTTCCCGGTAAAGCACCCATGCAAGCCTCCGCTCATTCGCGTTCCCAAAAGAGGCCTCTTAAGCGATTCCCCAGTCCTTGAGCACCTCTTCCTGATGTTCGCCAATTCCTGCCGGTTTCCCCTGGATGGCACCTGGTGTGTTTGAAAAGCGTGGTGCCGGGCCGGGTTGGACGACCCCATCCACAGTTTCGAATGTTCCACGATCAGTATTGTGCTTGTATTCGGGGGCTTCGGCCATGGACAGGACGGGCGCAAAACAGATGTCTGTACCTTCCATAATCTCGCACCATTCATCGCGGGTTTTGGTTTTGATGACCGCCATCAGCTTCGCTTTCAGGTCCGGCCATTTTGCGCGATCCATCTGGGCCTGGAAATCCGGATCCGTCAGACCCGCCTTTTCGACCAGCAGCGCGTAGAATTGCGGCTCGATCGATCCAATCGAAATCCACTTCCCGTCCGAGCATGCGTACGTGTCATAGAAATGCGCGCCCCCGTCCAGCAGATTGGCTTCGCGATCATCCGTCCACATTCCCATGGCGCGCATGCCATAGAACATGGTCGCCAGAGAGGCCGCGCCGTCAGACATGGCGCAATCAATCACCTGTCCCTCACCACCATTCTTCACATTGATGATCGCGGCCAGCACGCCCATGGCCAGATAGAGTGCCCCGCCGCCATAATCGCCGATTAGGTTCAAGGGTGGACGTGGTCGTCCGTCGCCATCTCCCATCGCGTGCAGCGCACCCGTTATGGCAATATAATTGAGATCGTGTCCGGCTGAGTGGCTGAGCGCGCCATGCTGGCCCCAACCGGTCATGCGGCCATATACAAGCTTTGAATTGCGCGCGAGCACCTCATCAGGTCCCAGGCCATTGCGTTCCATCACACCGGGGCGAAACCCTTCAATCAGGCCATCGGCCTGTTCCAGCAGTTTCAGGGCGATTTCACGATCAGCTTCGTCCTTGAGGTTGAGCGCGATGGAGCGCCGCCCGCGGCTCATCACATCGGCCGGATTGCCAAGGCGCGGCTTGCCCGCGCGATCGATTCGGACGACGTCGGCGCCCATATCACTGAGCAGCATGCCGCAAAACGGACAGGGCCCAATGCCAGCGAATTCCACGATTTTGACACCTGCCAGGGGGCCCTGCGCCATACTACTCTCCCTTATGTCGAAGACTAAAAAACTCCAAGATCAACCAGACCTTAAGACTCCGGAGCGCAAAGAAAAAGCCTAACCCGACGTCGACTAAAGGGACTTGGAAGATGTTTAGCGAGCAGAGCTTTGATGCCCCGGTCATCCATGTGGTGTCGGAAAGTCCGCGCCTGGAGATGCTTCAGGCCCGCTTGCGACAGGCCGGAATTCGGCCCGTCCCGGTTCGCGGCTCCTATTTGCCGCCAGATTCGGCACCGGCTTTCATTGACCTTCTCACGCGCGAATTCGAGTTTGATCCTGCCGATGGCCGCCTGATTGTCACGATCGGCAAACAGGAACAGGCCCCAAACCGAAGCGAAATCCACCTCACGGACATCGCACAGATTGCTACGCTCCCCGCGCGCCTGGCGATTCGACAACGCGAGCACCAGCGCAAACGCGAAATTCAATTGCGCGCACGGACGTCTGAAAAGTTCGGTTCAGCGTCGCCCACAACGCCCGCGCGTCAGAAATCCCGGGTCCTGTGGCTCGGACATGATGCGCCATTTCTGAATGCCATCAAAGCTGGACTGGCGAACCGTGAGATCAGTCTGGTCGCCGCGATCTCGCGCCTGACGGCGGAAGACTATCTGGTCAGCGGAGCCTTCCAGACCATCATACTCTGTCCGGCAGAGCCGGATGATGAAGCTGCGAAATTGCTGAACACGCTGTCGCAATTACAATTGGCCCAGCCCCCGCAAGTCATCTTGTTGCTGCGTCCGGACCTCTCAAACAAACTGAATGACGGCATCGCGCAGGCCGATCAGATTGTTGATCTCTCGCCTGATCTCGATTTCGTGGCGTCGCGACTGCAGGCGATTTGCGCCGAGGCTGAGCTCGCGACCGAACCTTCTTACGGCTTATCCTCAAGCGCCCAGGATCCGGCGACCGGGCTGGTGTCGCGTGAATATCTGGAGTCGCACGTTGAAGCGCAAATGGCGCAGGCCGATCGACTGGCAACGTCCCTGTCCCTCATCGCGATCGAGACGCCCGAAGCAACCGACCTGAGACACACGGCCCGAACCGTCAAATCCTTGTTGCGCGATACCGACCTGGCCGCGCGCCTGGACAATGGCCATATTTGCGTCACCCTGCCCAACACCCAGTATCGCGGCGCCGTTGTGCTGGCGCGCCGGATTGAAGCGGCATTGGAACGCCCCACGGAATGGCGAGTGATTGAACGTCGTCAATTTCACACTCTGAAAACGCTTTTGGGTGGGCTGACCGCCAAGACATCTCTGTCAAAACGACGGACCGCCTAAGCCAATTCTGATGCGGTCGCCTGCAATTCAGCGAGCAGCCCCTTTACTGCACGCATGCGCGGCGTTGAGTCAGTAGGCACCCCCATAACGACCAGCTTGCTATCCGGACGCAGCTTCATTTTACCCGGCCGCGACCGGACCAGCATCATGAGTTGCGCAGGGTCGACGCTGGTATCATCCCGGAACGTGACGACGACGCCTTTCGGCCCGGCATCCAGCTTGGAAATGCCAAGCGCCTTGCACGTGACCTTTACCGCGGTCACTTCGAGCAATTGCTTGGTCTCGTCTGGTAGAGGTCCGAACCGGTCAATCAGTTCGGCCGCGAAGGCTTCACGTTCTTGCTCCGTCATCAGATCGGCAAGTCGGCGATAGAGGCCAAGCCGCACACCAAGGTCCTCGACATAACCGTCTGGGATCAGGACAGACATGCCGAGATTGATTTGCGGAGACCATTCATCTGCGACTTCTTCATCCGTATTCGATCCGGATTGCAGCGCCTTGACCGCATCTTCCAGCATTTGCTGGTAAAGCTCGACCCCGACTTCTTTGACATGTCCGGATTGCTGGTCACCAAGAAGGTTGCCGCCACCCCGCATATCGAGGTCATGGCTGGCCAACTGGAACCCTGCACCCAGACTGTCGAGCGACTGCAAGACCCGCAAACGACGTTCGGCGGACTGAGAGATGACGCGATCCGCTGGTGTCGTGAGATAGGCATAGGCGCGCAGCTTGGACCGCCCAACCCGTCCGCGCAGCTGGTAAAGCTGGGCCAGGCCGAAGCGATCCGATTTGTGAATCACCAGTGTATTGGCGCGGGGGATATCGAGGCCGCTTTCCACGATCGTGGTCGAAAGCAGAACATCATATTCGCCCTCATAGAAGGCGGTCATCAGATCTTCGAGTTCGCCCGCCGGCATCTGACCATGGGCGACACAGAATTTCACTTCTGGCACATTTGCTTTCAGAAAATTCTCGAGATAGTCGAGATCGGAAATTCGCGGGGCCACATAATAGCTTTGCCCCCCACGATACTTTTCCCGGAGCAACGCTTCGCGGACGGTGACCGCGTCGAACTCCGTGACATAGGTCCGAACGGCCAGACGATCTACGGGCGGCGTCGCAATGATCGAAAGATCACGAATGCCCGTCAGCGCCATTTGGAGTGTCCGCGGGATCGGCGTCGCCGACAGGGTCAGCACATGGACATCGGCTTTCAGCTCTTTCAGCCGTTCCTTATGCTTGACCCCAAACCGTTGCTCTTCGTCTACCACCAGCAGACCCAGGCGTTTGAACTCGACATTCTTGGCCAGAAGCGCATGCGTGCCGATGACAACATCGACGGTGCCAGCAGTCATGCCGGCTTTGGTTTCACTCGCCTCTTTGGCGGACACAAACCGCGACAGGGGTTTGACTTGGAGTGGCCAACCCGCGAACCGCGCTGCAAACGTATTGTAATGTTGCCGCGCTAATAGGGTAGTCGGCGCGATGACCGCCACTTGCTGCCCCGCCATGGCAGCCACGAACGCGGCGCGCAAAGCGACTTCCGTCTTGCCAAATCCTACATCGCCGCAGACCAGGCGATCCATCGGTCTGCCAGATGACAGGTCACCGAGCACGTCTTCAATCGCATTCAACTGATCATCGGTTTCTTCATACGGGAAGCGTGCGGCGAATTCCTCATACAAGCCGTCACCGGAAACGACTGCGTCGGCCTTCTTCATCTCACGCGCAGCGGCAATGGCCATGAGTTCGGCCGCCATTTCGAGGATTTTCTTCTTGGCGCGGGCCTTACGCGTTTGCCAGCCGACCCCGCCCAGGGCGTCAATGGCGCTTTCGGCATCCTCGCTGCCATAGCGGCTGATCAGATCGATATTCTCAACCGGCAGGAAGACCTTATCGCCTTTGGCATAGCCGAGCTCGAGACAGTCATGCGCTGCGCCCGCCAGATCGAGCGTCTTCAAGCCTTCATAACGCCCGACCCCGTGATCGACATGGACCACCAGATCGCCCGGGTTGAGACTGCCGGCTTCGGCAATGAAATTTGCCGCCTTGCGTTTACGACGCGGCGCGGCCAGGCGATCGCCGAGAATATCGGGTTCGCCAATAATGATGAGATCTTCGGTCTCGAAACCATGCTCCAGAGGCAGTTCACAGATCGCGACTTCGGCTTGCCTCGCCGCATCAAGCGAGTAGACACGCGTCGCATCCGGCAAGCCATGATCTTCGAGCACGCCTTCAAGCCGACTGGCGGACCCGTCGGTCCAGGCGGCGAAGACGACAGCCTTGCCCGACTCCTTTACAGCCTTGGCGTGGGCGGCAGCGACTTCGAAAATATTGATCTCTGGCTGCGCGCGTTCCGGCGCAAAATCACGGCCTTGCAGACCTTGCATGTTCAGTCCGCCATCCCCTTGCCCGGCATGGAACCTGGCAACGCCGCGCGATTGCAGCGCGCCCGACAGATCCTCATCGGTCAGATACAAGTGGTTTGGTGGCAGGACGCGGGCCTGACGCTCCTCACCCGCCGCTTCCAGTCGCGCGGCATAATAGTCGCGCGCCTGGGTCAAACGTTCGCTCGCCGCTTCGGCTGACAAAGCCCCCAACCCGATCAAAGCCCCCGGACCGATATAGTCGAACACGGTATCGAGTTCGGCGTGGAAGAGCGGTAGCCAGCCTTCTATCCCGCCGCGGCGGATTTCAGCCCGCGCGGCTTCATACATCGGATCGCCGATCGGCGATCCGAGCTCTGCGAGATAGCGCTCGCGAAACAGGCTCAAGGTCTGTTCACTGAACAGGATCTCTGAAACGGGCGCGAGCGAGACGCGCTTGAGGGTTCGGGTCGAAATCTGGGTTTCTGGATCAAACGCCTTGATGGTTTCGACTTCATCGCCGAACAAGTCGAGACGGACCGGCTCATCCCCGGTCGGTGGGAAGATGTCGATCTTGCCGCCGCGAATGGAATATTCGCCCTTCTCCGAAACGGATGCGACCCGGACATAGCCGTTGATGGACAAATAGGATGACAGATCATCTTGCTGAATGCGACCGCCCGTGAAGACCGACAAGGAACTTGCCCTCATCGTTGCCCGCGGCGGCACTCTCTGAACCAGTGAACTGGCCGTGGTGATGACGAGACAGGGTTCGGCATTGGCTGCGCGCTGAGACAGCTGCGCAAGCGCGGCACACCGCGCCGCCGCAACTGCAGGGGACGGACTGACCCGGTCATAGGGCAGAACGTCCCAACCCGGCAGACGGATCATCTCGAGCGCGGGTCGATAGAATTGCGCGAGTTTCATCGCCGTCGCGGCTTGCTTGTCATCGCGCGCCACATAAAGCGCAGCGCTGCCCCGTGCTTCCAGCGCCTCGATCAGGCGCAGCAGATCAAGTCCGAACGGGGCCCCATATACGGCGGCTGGACTGGATAGACTGGAAAGCATCGAGGCCTGGCTCATCGAAGACGGGTTCCGCTTGATTGGGGGTTGTGCGCGCGAAGGGCGCTACATAACGCATCGCATCAGAATGGCTAGCTCTTCATACTGCAGACCGGAGCGGTTATGCAGAGCAGATCAAAATCGCTATCATAAAACCAGAGACTCAAAGAGATAACGTTTGGACATTTTGCGAATAGCCCCTCTGTTGGCGCTATGGTGCGCCACGGCATGCACCGCCCCCACACCGGATATCCGGGACGGTGGCAAGACCTATCATGTCTACTTTTTGGGCGGACAGTCCAATATGGAAGGGTATGGGTCCGTCGCAGATCTTCCCGACGACCTGCAAGAGAGTCGACCCGACTTTCCCATATTTATGGGTAACATGCCCTATGATCATGACCGCACGGGTGGGCTTGGCCTTTGGGCACCCTTGTCCCCGGGGTTCGGAAAAGACTTTGGCTCGAATGGCGAACGAAACCAATTGAGCGCCTATTTCGGGCCCGAGCTCACGTTTGCACGCGAAATGAAGCGCTTGAACCCAGACCAAAATATCGCCCTGATTAAATATGCCCGCAGCGGTTCGAGCATCGCGGTTGGCGCGTCGCATGGCGGCAATTGGCAGCCCGATTATCGCGGAAAGGATGGCCTCAATCAGTACGATTTCGCCATTCGGACGATCACGACGGCCCTGGCCAGGGAGGATATTGATGGTGACGGTTTGCGCGATCGACTAATCCCCGCGGGGCTGCTTTGGATGCAAGGCGAAGGCGATGCCATCGCTGCCGCGCCGGCGGATGCCTATTATCTGAACCTCGACAATCTCATACACCATTTGCGGCAGACCTTTCGCGCACCGACGCTCCCTTTGGTGATCGGCAAGATTACCGATTCAAACATGAATGAGGGCGGCCCGATGATGCCTCACATAGAGCGGGTTCTCGCGGCACAAGTCAGGCTTGTTTCACGGGACCCTTGCGCGGTTTATCTTACTGAAACCGAGGATTACGCACACGCTGACGATGGCTGGCATTACACGGCGGAGGGATATATCCGCCTGGGCCGGGCATTTGCAATGCATCTGAATGCGGTGCCGCCAGGGTGCAGAGATGCTGAATGAAAATACGAATCAATCCTTGTGGACAAATCTGCGATTAAGCGGGGGTTTCATGCCATGAAGGACTGCCCAAAATTAGCGAACTTGATTAAGACGCCTCGATGAGCAATGCCATCGCCCCCCTGCACTCGCCTGAAGAGTCCGGACCGGATCTGCCGCATAACCTATCGGCCGAAGCGGCCGTGATCGGCTCCATCCTGTACGACAATAACGCGTTCCAGCGTGTGTCAGACATTTTGCGCCCGATCGATTTCTACGCGCCCGCACATCAGGAAATTTTCGAAGCCTGTCAGATGCTGATCCAAAATGGGCGTGTCGCCGATGGTGTGACATTGCGTGAGCAGTTCGAAAAAGATGAACGTCTGACCCAGATTGGCGGCGCACAATATCTTGCGGACCTGCTCGACAGCGCAGCGTTCGGCCCGGAAGTTCAGGACTATGCGCGCATTATTCGCGATCTCGCGATGCGGCGGGAATTGATCAATATCGGAGCGGGCGTGCAATCCCGCGCGCAGCACCATGATCGAGATGTGGATGGCACTCAGCAAATCGAGCTGGCCGAGCGGGAATTATTTGCACTGGCGGAACGCGGATCGACGGGCCGCGGGTTCTCGACCTTTTCCGAGGCGCTGACCGAGTCGCTGCAAATGGCCGAGGCGGCGTTTAAACGCGAAGGTAAGATTGCGGGGATTGCGTCGCGCCTGGATGATCTCGATCACAAAATGGGCGGCCTGCATAAATCCGACCTGATCATACTGGCGGGGCGCCCTTCCATGGGCAAAACCTCTCTGGTGACCAATATCGCGTATAATGTCGCCGCCGATTATCGCGGCGAGAAACTGGAAGACGGATCAACCAAGACGGTTGAAGGCGGCAAAGTTGCGTTCTTCTCTCTGGAAATGTCATCCGAACAGTTGGCGACGCGGATCCTGGCTGAACGCACCAGCATCAATGCGCACAAAATCCGTCAGGGCGATCTCGACAAGCATGATTTCGAAACCTTGCGCGAAGCGACGGAAGAGTTGCAGAACCTGCCGCTCTACATCGATGATCAGGGCGGTATATCGGTGAGCCAGTTGGCTGCGCGGGCCCGTCGCCTGCACCGCGCCCAGGGCGTGGACCTGATCATTATCGACTATCTGCAATTGCTGACCGGGACATCAGGCAAGGCTGATGTCAATCGCGTGCAGGAAATCACTCAAATCACCACAACGCTGAAAGCGCTGGCGAAAGAGCTGAATGTTCCGGTGATCGCCCTGTCACAGCTTTCGCGCCAGGTCGAACAACGCGATGACAAACGCCCCCAATTGTCCGACCTGCGGGAATCCGGCTCCATCGAACAGGATGCGGATGTCGTGATGTTTGTCTATCGCGAAAGTTATTATCTCGAACGGACCGAACCTCAGGCCGATGGCGGTGATCCGGCAGCCGCCGACAAATGGGCGTCCTGGCGGCAACGCATGGACGAGGTTTATGGCACCGCAGAAGTCATTCTGGGCAAACAGCGCCATGGTCCGATCGGAAAAGTCGTTCTGTCATTTGACGCCAATGTCACACGCTTTGGCAACCTTGCCCGGGCGCCTGCAGATGGATTTGATGAATAGGCCTTACATCTGCCGCAAAGCGCTGTAATCCGGCCTGCATGAGCCTTCGACCGCGCGCCCATATCCATCTGGCCAATATTGCCGACAATTGGCGTACGCTGCAGGCGGCGCAGGTAAGCGGTGTGACCGCGGCGGTGATCAAGGCGGATGCCTATGGCCATGGGATCACACAGGTCGCCGAGACGCTGCATGATGCTGGCTGTGACCATTTCTTTGTCGCTCATGGGCATGAAGCCGAAGTCACGCGAGCGACCTTGGGCAGCCATCCCAATATCTATGTGTTGAACGGCCCCTCGCCGGACGAGGAAGCGCTGTATCGGGAAAATGCGCTCATTCCGGTGATCAATTCGAGTTTTCAGTTCCGCACCATGGCCGATTGGTTGGTCGACGGCGTGAAAATGCCGCGCGGATTTGCGCTGCATTTCGACACTGGCATGAACCGTCTCGGTCTCCCCGTGAGCGATGCCAATGAGATTGCCGCGGCCAGTGAAGCACAGGCTCCAATCCTGATCCTGTCCCACCTGGCCTGTGCTGAAGATTCTGGCGCGACCATGAATGTCCATCAGGCCCGTTTGCTGGAAACGGTCGCGGATGCCTTTCCCGGCGTTCCCATCAGCTTTTCGAATTCTGGTGGGGTCTGGTTGGGCGAGGACTATCATCATGCCCTCACCCGCCCTGGAATTGCGCTTTATGGCGGGGGCCAGCCTCCTGAGAATGCTGATCTGAAACCCGGCATGACCTTGTCCGCCCCTATTTTGCAGGTTCGTCAGATCGAAACGGGTGAAACGGTTGGCTATGGCGCCACCTGGCGGGCCGGCAAGCCGACTCTGGTGGCGACTCTCGCGCTCGGATATGGCGATGGATTCCCACGATCGGCCTCCAACAAAGGGTTTGCAACGCTCGGAGAATTTCGCTGCCCTATTCTCGGCCGGATTTCCATGGATTTGATAACAATTGACGTGACAGAAGCCGCAGAGCTTGCACGTCCGGGTGTTTATGCCCAATTGATCGGGCCAGAAGCGCCTTTAGAAGAACAAGCCGCCCTTGCGGGCACCATTGGATACGAACTTACCACAGGACTAACGCCCCGTGTCAAACGCATCTACGAAACCTAAATCGGGCTTCCCGAATCCGCTGCAATGGTTAGGCAGCGCCACGCTCGGCATGCTGGGCGAAGTCGGTCGCCTGTCCATTTTTACCGGCAAGACGATCGGTGCGAGCTTCAGCCCGCGCTGGTATGTGTCGCAAATCTTCCGGCAGATGATCGCGATCGGGTTTTACAGCCTGCCTGTGGTCGGTCTGTCGGCCATCTTTATCGGCGCGGCGCTGGCGCTAAATATCTATTCCGGTGGCAGCCGGTTCGGGGCGGAGCAATTCGTGCCGAATATTGTGGTGCTGGGCATTACGCGGGAACTCGGTGTGACGATTACCGGCCTTATGCTGGCCGGGCGTGTCTCTGCCGGGATTGCGGCGGAGATTGGCGCGATGCGGGTCACCGAACAGATTGATGCGTTGAAAACCTTGAGCGCGAATCCGTTCCGCTATCTGTATGCGCCGCGTTTTCTTGCGGGTATTCTGACCTTGCCCATGCTGGTCCTGATCGCGGATGTTATCGGCGTCATGGGCGGTTGGGCCGTCAGCACGCTGGGTCTGGGTTTCGATTCAACGACCTATTTGCGCAACACGATGGACTTTCTGACCTGGCAGGATGTCACTGTCGGCCTGATCAAAGCGGTCGTGTTTGGCGGCGTAATTGCCATACTCGGCTGTTATCATGGTGATAAATCGAGCGCCGGCGCCACCGGCGTGGGACGCGCCGCGACCTTTGCCATGGTGGGCGCCGCGGTTCTGATCCTCGCCTTCAACTACCTGATTTCAACTCTGCTTGTGGACTTTGGCTCATGACCGACGGACCGCTTCTCGAACTCAAGGATGTCCATAAATCCTTCGGCCCGAAACAGGTGCTGACGGGCGTCAATATTGATGTCTCGCCCGGCAAATCTCTGGTCGTTCTGGGTGGCTCGGGATCAGGCAAATCGGTCATGCTGAAAAATGCCCTGGGTCTGATGACGCCGGATGCAGGCCAGATCATTTTTGACGGCGAAGATGTCACGCATGATCAGGGCAAGACCCGCGAAGCGATGCGGGCGCGGATTGGCATGCTGTTCCAGTCAGCGGCCTTGTTCGACAGCCTGACCGTGTGGGAAAATATCGCCTTCCGCCTGCTCAATGCAGACGGGATGAAACGTAAGGACGCCAAGGAACGCGCAGTCGAGACCCTGAAACAGGTCCGCCTCGGATCCGATGTGGCAGACCTCACGCCGGCCGAAATCTCGGGCGGCATGCAGAAGCGTGTCGGTCTGGCGCGCGCTATTGTGTCCAAACCGGATCTGATCTTCTTTGACGAACCGACCACAGGTCTGGACCCGATCACGGCGGACGCGATCAATGACCTGATCGTGGAACAGACGAAGGCGCTCGGTGCCGCCGCCGTCTCGATCACGCATGATATGGCCAGCGCGCGCAAGATCGCAGACGAAATCGCCATGTTGTTCGAAGGCAAGATCATCTGGCGCGGCCCCGCCAGTCAGATTGACGAAAGCGGCAATGCACATGTCGACCAGTTCGTTCATGGCCGCGCCGATGGCCCGATCCAGCCTGCGCTTTAGACGCCTTACCCTTGTGAATGGAGTGGGCTAGACTGCCGCCTTCGAAAGCGAGGGACGGCGCATGCTCGAATTCATCAAATATGCCTCAGTGGCATTTACCGCGGCCACGGCAACGGTGACTGGCTGGATGCAATACGAAAAATTCCGGCTTGATGGCGAATGGCAGATCGACACTTGCACGGAAACCGCCGATTTCAACAATTATGTCGGACTACACCTCGCCTGGCGGGTATTTCTGTCCGACGATCCGCTGTCCGCGCCGGTCGTGGGCAATGGAGAGAAGATTGAAGAAGCATTCGAACTGATCGCGCCGCGCGGGCGGTTTCCGGTCAGTTTTGTCGGAACCAAGGAGATTAATCGCGTGTCCCTGACCGGACGGTTCGAAGGGGCTCGGCGCGCCTCGACCGGTCGGTTTGAACTGGCCCCGACTTTAGCCCGGCGCAGCTGGACGGGATATCTGCCCTTCTATCAGCGCAATGTGAATGTGCTGGAGGGAACGTTTGCCCTGACGGCTGGCAATGCCCGAGGATATGCACGCGCGGTACGCCTGATTGATGGCGAACCGGTGAGCGCGGATCCCTTTGTCTGCGAAGGCGGCGACCCGGTCCCTCCCGTCGAGACTTCTGAGGAAGATCCAGTCACGCCTCCGATCAGCGCGGAAGAAACCCCTTAGGCGCCCGCGGCGGCGAGGCGCGCGCGGGCAATCTCATCCGCCACTTCATTGGTCGGTCGGCCTGTTTGCTGCGCATCATCCAGCACATCACCCAGCGTGTCGATCAGGGTGTCGAGCTTATCGTCTACCCAATCTCGGGAATAAGACCCGGAGATTTCCGCCGCAACATTGATGATGCCACCGCCATTGATGACATAATCAGGTGCATAAAGAATGCCGGCCTGCCGGACTGACTCGCCCATTGCGGGAGTTTTCAACTGATTATTCGCGCCACCGGCGATCACTTTCACCTTTAGGCGTTTCAATGTGTCATCATTGATGATCGCGCCGAGGGCATTGGGTGAGAAGATATCGGCATCGACATCATAAATCTCATCCGGCGCGACAATTTTCGCACCCGTTCGGCCCGCAATGTCCGACAAAGCCTCCTGGTCGATATCCGTGATGACCAGATTGGCTCCGGCTTCGGCAAGGTGCAGCGCGGTATAGCCGCCAACCGACCCGACGCCCTGGACGGAAACCGTCTTTCCGTTCAGATCATCGGTTCCAAAGGAGCGTTTCGCGGTTTGCTGAATCCCTTTGAACACACCCAGTGCCGTGATCGGAGATGGATCGCCACTCGCAGCAGCGCCCGTGGTCAGGCCGGCGGCATAAGGGGTTTGCGTCGCGGCGATTTCAATATCAGCCGTGTCGATGCCGACATCCTCGGCGGTCCAGTATTTGCCTTGCAGACTATCCACCGCGCGCCCAAACGCCTGAAACAGCGCCTCGGATTTGTCGGTTTTGGAATTGCCCCAGATGACGGCCTTGCCACCCCCATGCGGGATCGACGCCATCGCGTTCTTGTAGCTCATGCCCTGACTGAGACGCAGCACATCCGTGAGCATCGCATCGCTGTCCGGATAGTCCCACATCCGGGTGCCACCAGAGGACGGGCCAAGCGCCGTGGAATGGATCGCGATCACAGCGCGGAGACCGCTTTCCTTGTCGCTGAAGAAGTGAACGCCTTCATGATCATCAAAGGATGCGTTGTCGAACATGGCGCGGCCCCGGGCTATGGTTGCAAGTGAAACAAAGCGGCGGTGTAACGCTTCGTGTCGTCGGGTCAACAATTAGCCCTGCGTTCGCCCGGGAACTTCGCCAACTTTGCTCGGTAAAGGCGCATCGGGATCGCGTAGAAAGGTCAAAACATCATCAAAAACAAGCTCCGACTGCAAGTCGCGCAGGAGCATGTGATATCCGTTCGGATAATACGCCGTGCGGACGTGATTCGGCAGCCGGCTGGCAGTGCGTCTGACGCCCCTTTCGGGGATGACGATATCTTTCGCGCCATAGGTCAGGAACATGGGCACATCTTTTGTCAGATTCGGGGCAGCGCGATGCGCGCTTTCCATGACGCTCACCACGCCATGGACCTGTTCAATCTTATTGGTCTTGATCCCCAGCGGATCGGCCCAGAGCCGGCGCAGCATTTCAATATTATCGCTGGGCTCGATTTTGACAAAACGCGGCGGACGCACGACCCAGCCGGGGCGAACGCGGACGCTGGTCCACAATGCGACGCGCTGAATGACTGGGATTGATCCCCATCCACGCAGTCCGGGCCCACTGAAAACGACACGATCGACATCTGCTGGCGGGCGGTCTGAACCGAAAGCTGACATCACAACCGCCCCGCCCATGGAAATCCCGACCACCGCGAGCGTGGCGTCCGGATGCTCCGCCCGCACCAGCCGTGTCACAGTACGCAAATCCTCGCGCATCAGTTCTTCTTCCGGCCACTCGCCGCGCCCAAAAGAGCGGCCAAACCCGCGTTGGTCATAGGCATAAGTCTTGACCCCCCGCTCCGCCCAGTACGGCGCCGCCATATGGAACGCATTGGCATAGTCATTCATGCCGTGAACCCCAACGATCACGATTTCTGGCACGTCTTCCGTATCCCAGACGGTCAGTCCCAGCTCGGCGCCATCAAAGCTGATCAGACGGTTGTTTTCAGGATCCATTGTGGGCATGGCAGGGCTTTCCAGGTCCAGAGCTTTCAGGGTTGCGGGTGTGACGCAGGCGGCCAGAAAGCCGAACAGAACCGCGATCAGGAGAGCAAGACCTGCACCCGTTTTCGCAATTCGGGCAAGAGTTCGGTTTCGAACCAGGGATTGCGCTTGAGCCATGCATTATTTCTCCAACTCGGATGTGGCGTAACGATGACGCCTTGTTCCAGAAAGCTTCGCCACTTTTGCACCGTAGCCGTCAATGTCTTTTCCATCTGGTCGCCAATATGCCAACGCTGGGCATAGCCCCCGATCAACACTTTCAATTCGATTTGCGGCAATCGCTCGAACAGGGGCACGTGCCAGGTGTCCGCACACCGGGTCATCGGAGGGATATCGCCGCCATTCTTGTCATAGCCCGGGAAGCAGAAGCCCATGGGGACAATCGCAACTTTTGCCGGATCGTAAAACACCGCTTCATCAATCTGTAGCCAGTCGCGCAAGCGGACCCCCGAGGGATCCGTGAAGGGACGACCAGATTCCATGGCAAGATTGCCAGGCGCCTGCCCGGCGATCAGGAGTTTCGCAGTTTGAGACACTTGCAGGATCGGCCGTGGCGCCCGCGCCATGTCTTCCGTGCATAATTTACATGCACAGATTTCATCTACGAATTCATGGAGATCGGTGCTCATAAAGCTATGTCACTTCCAATTCGTCATTCGGCAAGGAGTTCAGGCATGACTGCGTTGATCGAGCAAATCATAAAACCGCGAGAAAAAGATCTCGGCGACGGCTTTGTTGTGCGTCGCATCCTGCCCTTTCAGAGTCGCAAAATGGTCGGGCCGTTCATTTTCTTCGATCATTTCGGGCCGGTCGAATACGCGCCCGGAAAGGGGTTTGATGTCCGGCCGCACCCGCATATTGGCCTGGCCACGGTGACGTTCCTGTATGAGGGGGCTATTCGCCATAAGGATACGCTGGGCAATGACCTCGTGATCCGTCCGGGGGCGGTAAACTGGATGACGGCAGGCCGCGGCATCTGCCATTCTGAACGCACCCCGGATGAAGAGCGGGCGCGCGGACAATCCATGCACGGCATTCAAACCTGGGTCGCGCTGCCCAAGGAATACGCAGAAATCGCCCCGGACTTCGTCCACCATCCCGCAGACATTCTGCCGGAATTCGACCTCGGCGGTGCGCACGCCCGCATTCTCGCAGGCACGGCGTTTGGTCATACGGCGCCGGTCGATTTTCCCTGGGGCATCTGGTACGTCGGCGCCGATGCGGATGCGGCTGCCAGCTTTGTCATTGATGGCGACGAAGCCGAAGAACGGGCCCTCTATGTCGCGTTTGGCGAGGCTGTGATTGACGGCGAAATCATCGAAGCCGGCCAGATGGCAATCCTCCGCGAAGGCGAGTCGATTCCCGTCTCTGTCGGCGCTGGAACCCGATTCATGTTGGCGGGGGGACAAAAAATGGATGGGCCGCGTCTGATCGATTGGAATTTCGTGGCGACAGACAAGGATCGTCTGGCTCAGGCCAAAGCGGATTGGACGGCTTCAGCAGCCAGCGGATGGCAGGACACGCCCTTCACACTCCCTGATGGTGAGGACGATTACATTCCGCTGCCAGACGCCTGAACCGACACAGACGTTCGCTTGTCCCCTCTACCCGCTTGTGCCAAACCGTGGCGCAAACGGACCTAAAATGAGGGACAGACAGAATGATCCGTCTTACTCTGCCCGCGTCACTCCTGGCGCTTGTAACGGCTTGCGCCCCGGCGACCGAAGACATCGCGCCAATCACGCCCGAACCAACCGCCGAATCCGCCCAACCCACAGAACCGGCGACCGGCTTGGTTCTGCCGCTCCCCAGCGACACGATTGCAGAAATTCGTGCAGATGATTTGCGGCAGCGAATTGCGACACTGTCGGATGATGCGTTTGAGGGGCGCGGCCCCGGGGCTCCCGTCGGAGAAAGAACGGCAGACTGGATTGCCGCCGAATTGGCACGCGTCGGGCTGCAACCCGCCGGCGAGAATGGCACCTGGTTCCAAACCGTCGGAATGGTCGAACAAACGCTCGACGAAAATGCATCGGGGCTGACCTTCTCCGGCGGCGCCTCGGGTGAAGACTTTCCGATGACGCTTCGGGAAGACGCCGTCATGTGGACCAAGAAGCAGGATCGCGACGAAGCATCCTGGCAGGATTCCGATCTTGTTTTCGTTGGCTATGGGGTCGTCGCGCCGGAATATGGCTGGAATGATTATGACGGCCTGGATGTCGAGGGCAAAACCGTCGTCATGCTGGTCAATGATCCCGGCTATGCCCGCCAGGATGAACTCTTCAAGGGCAATGCGATGACCTATTATGGCCGCTGGACCTATAAGTTTGAGGAAGCGGGCCGTCAGGGGGCTACCGGCGCCATCGTGGTGCATGAGACGGCACCAGCCTCTTATGGCTGGGACGTGGTTGCAAATTCCTGGTCTGGCGCGCAGGCTGATCTGGTGCGCAGCGATGGCGGGGCGAACCGCACTGTATTCGAGTCCTGGATTTCGGAAGAAACAGCGCGCGCGCTTTTCGCTGAAGCCGGGCTCGATTTTTCGGAGATGAAGATCCGCGCCAAGGCCGAGGGGTTTCGGTCCATAGACATGGGCGACCTCACCGTCAGCGGTGCATTCAGCCAGTCTGTATCGACGACCGAGTCGAGAAATGTCGTCGGCATGTTGCCCGGGCAGACGGCACCGGATGAGTACACGCTATTCACGGCGCACTGGGATCATCTCGGCAAGAAATCGGAAGAGCGCGATGGCGAACCGACCCAGGACTTTTATCGCGACCATATTTTCAATGGCGCCGTCGACAATGCCACCGGGGTTGCGGCTCTAATCGAAATCGGTGAGGCGATGGCAGACGAAGAGCTTGATCGTTCAGCTTTGTTTCTCGCCGTCACGCTGGAAGAATCCGGCCTATTGGGATCTGCTTTCTATGCTGAAAACCCAACGGTACCGATGAACAAGATTGTCGCCGGACTCAATATGGACGCGATGCTGCCCACGGGGCGCACCCGGGACATGATTGTCGTCGGCTATGGCGCATCCGAGCTTGAAGATTTGCTGAGGGACTATCTGGAAGCGAATGATCGCGTCATTGTCCCCGACCCCAGTCCGCAAGCCGGTTATTTCTATCGTTCGGATCACGTCTCATTCGCCAAGAAAGGCGTACCGATGCTTTACGCAGATGGCGGGACAGACGCACGAGACGGCGGCGTGGCGCGAGGCCGGGCTGTGGCAGACGCCTATCGCACACAGCGCTATCACAAGCCGATGGATGAATATTCCGATGACTGGGACTTGTCCGGGATCGAAGAGGATGTCACCGCGTTATACGCGGTTGGGCTCAAAGTATTGCAGTCGGACGAATGGCCAACCTGGTACTCTGGCAATGAATTTGAGGCGATCCGCAAGGCATCGCTGGCGGAACGAGGATCCTAAACTGTGCTTTCCTATCAGCACGGATTTCATGCTGGCAATCGCGCGGACGTACTGAAACATGCGATCCTGCATGCGGTGCTAGCCAGCGAGGCAGAAGCCAATCGGCCCTTGCTATATATTGAGACGCACGCTGCGCGGGGATTCTATGATCTTGGCGGCGCGCAATCCCAGAAGACCGGGGAAGCTGTGCGCGGCGTTCTGGCCATGCCTCAGGCGAACAAGGCCGCTGGCGCCCTGCAGCCCTGGCTGAAACATGTCCAAAGCAAAGGGCTTTCCTCCTATCCTGGCTCGCCGGCCCTCGCGACACAGATTTTGCCGGAACAGGCCCGGATTGTTCTGTTCGAATTACATCCTGCAGAGCACAAGGCCTTGTCCCAGGCCCTGCACAAGGATCGGCGCGTCCAGATCCGCAAGGAGGATGGCTATCGCGGGGCGCTTCGCCTGCAGCCGCGACGCGGCGAGAATATGCTCGTCATGCTCGACCCGAGCTATGAGACCGACGCCGATATGGATGCGCTCGCCAATTGGGTGCCGCGCGCCATGCGGAAATGGCCGAAGGCGCAATTTCTGATCTGGTTGCCGCTATTTGCGGATGGCCGCGAGGAAGAGTTTGGCGCCTTTCTGTCCGAGTTGGACGAAGGGTTTGTGGCCGGCAGTCGGTGGGCGCGAAAAAGCGATGATCCCTCTTCCTTGGAAGGGTCCGCCATGATCGGATTGCGGATTGGCGGCGGCGCCGCGCGAAAGTCATTTGCAATCGCGGCGGAATTGGACAAATTATGGCGCTAGTCTCCAATAATCGCTGCAGCGGGAGAGGTACGCGATGAATCTGTTCTTTCGACGACTCTGGGTGCTGTTGCTGGCGTCGCTGTCCAGCAAGACGGCGCCTCTGGATCGATCCATCTCGCTGACCTATCGCGTCTGGTTCACTGATCAGGACATGTTCATGCACATGACCAATAGCCGCTACCTGTCATTTTCTGATCTGGCGCGACTTAATCTGCTGATCCGGACCGGGATTATGAAAGCGTTGCGAGCCAATCGTTGGCAACTGGAAATCTGCGGTCAAACACGAACGATCACGCGGATGCTGAAAGCCCCTCAGGCGTTCCAGATGATGTGCGAAATCCAGGGTTGGTCAGACACGCACATTGCGTTCAATCACGCCTTTAAGCGCCGGGGTAACACACACGCCACGATCAATACGCTGATGCGTGTGTCCGATGCTGACGGAAATCTGGTGCCCCCTCAAATCCTGATGGATGCCGTGCGATGGACGAGCGCCTCCCCTGCCCTTTCCGATGCCTTTATCGGCCTCGCCAATGAAATTGACGGCGCAGCATCCTGATTGAAATATAAATCAGTCAATTCGGAAATGTATTTAAGTATATGCACTTTTTGATTGAGCCTATACTTGATTTCCATTATCCCGAATGCGAAACAAGAATCGGGCATCATGATGAAAACCAAAGATCCGCATTGGACATTTTATGCAGCAATCCTCTCACGCTCGCTCAAGGACCTGGAGACCGCTTCTTCGGCGCCCCCCGGCAGCGCGGATGACAAGTTCTACCGCGCGGAATCGCCTAACATTATAGAAGAGGCACGGGAGGCGCTTACCGCCCTGGAAGGGTTTCTGCGCGCGTATGATCAGACGACGGCACCTCCGAACCTTTCATCGACCCGGCATTAGCGCGCCCGACGTCAAGCTTGATTCCTGATCGAGGTCCGCTCAGAGTGACCGAAAAGGAGTAGGCCATGGTCAAGCAGCATCTCATCAGCAAATCCAATCTTCGTGAATCCCAGTGGGAAGACGCTGACAAGGCAGATCTGGCCGATGGCGATGTCCGCCTGACGATTGATGCCTTCGCTCTGACCGCCAACAATGTCACGTATGCCGCCTTTGGCGGCGCGCCGATGCATTATTGGAACTTCTTCCCGACACAATCAGACGATTTGGGACGCGTTCCGGTCTGGGGGTTCGCGACCGTGGCAGAATCGAATGCAGAGGGCGTCACTCGCGGACAAAGGCTGTATGGCTATTACCCGATTTCTGAAGAGCTGATCGTCACGCCAATGAAGACATCGCCTCGCGGGTTTTTCGATGCCGCCGCGCATCGGCAAGGCCTGGCACCGATCTACAATTTTTACAGCTTCATCGATACAGATCCGGCCTATGTTGAGGGCACAGAGGATCAACAAATGCTGTTCCGTCCGCTTTATCTGACCGGCTGGATGATTTGCGACAGCCTGATGGCGGGTGACCCGCAGCCAGACGTTGCGGTGATTTCCAGCGCCTCATCAAAAACGGCAATCGCAGCTGCACACAGCTTGCAGCGCCGCGGGGTCAGGACGGTCGGCGTGACCTCACCGCGCAATGTTCAATTCGTCAAAGATACCGGCCTGTATGACGAGGTGCTGGAATATGATGCGATTGGTAATTTCTCCACCACGGGCAAAAGCGCTTATGTCGATTTTGTCGGCCGGCCAGAATTCACCAAAGCGGTCCATACAGCCTGTGGCGACTCTATGATCCGCAGCCTCGTCATCGGCGCCACGGATTGGGAAGACAAACGCGTGCCGGTGACCGATCTGCCTGGACCAGAGCCGGAGTTTTTCTTCGTACCGGACTATGCCGCCAATCGGGCCAAGGAATTACCCGCCGGTGAACTCGACAAGCGGACCGGGGCCGACCTGGTCGCGTTCTATCCCGTTTCAAAAGCGTTCGTCACGCCAACCCAGGTGTCCGGCGCCACCGCCATTGCAAAAGCCTGGCGCGATACCGTCGAGGCGACCGTGCCGGCGGACAAAGGTCTTGTGTGCACATTCTAGCTGTCGCGGGCACTCACAACAAAAGCCGTGTTCGGGAAAATGAGATTGGCATCGACACCCGGCTGAATTGGACCGATGTTTCCATACCCGCGCGCCGTCAACGCATCGGGTGAAACGCCATAGGCCATAAGATAATCGCGCACGGATGAAGCGCGCCTTTGCGATAGGTCCAGAGCATCTACGTTGAACTCTGCCGGCCCGGTATGGCCTGCAATTTCAATCGCATGCGCATCGCAGATCAGCGCGACCCCCGTGACCGCATCCAGCAGGCGGGAACTCGCTTTCCGAACGACGGATTCGCGCGGCTCGAACTCGACTTCGCGCCCATCCATGACCTGATTGAACGCTGACTGACAGTCCGACACGCTCGCATCTTTTGACAGATCAAGCAGAGCCTGGCCGATCGGATCGCCATTGTCCGCGACGCGAATGGCGTCGACGACGATGTTTGCGATCAGACTGGCATCGAGATCCGACAGGACAGTTGAACGACCTATGCCGTAGCCGAGCTCTTTTTCCTGAGCCGTTCGGGCGGTGCCTTCCAAAGTGGCGACCTTGCCGACAATCTTCACGCGCAACCAGGTCAGGCCGTCTTCCTCAACCAGTTCCTCTGTGAGCCGAATGGCGATGGCGTCTTCCGTCTCGCGAATGTCCATATTGTTGATCACACGCTGCACCAACGGGCCCGCCACCGGATCGGCTTCGAATGCGGACTTGGTCGCGATGAAAGCATCAGACCGCGAATTTTCATCAAGGGCCATTCCAGACACGGTCACCGTCTGGCCATCCCATTCCAGACTCACCCAGGGATAGCCCATCCCGGCCAGAGTCGCTCCAATCCGGCGGGCAGTTTCTGGCGGTCGCTCCTGCTCGCTGATCTGAACACTGGACGTCGTGACCAGACGGCCATCGACAAACTGAAAATACTGGCCATTCGGTACTTCAACGCAAACGCTTCCCGCACGCTCCTGCGGATCCGCGGCAGGACCGCAGCTCGCCAAAAGACATGCCAGCATGACAAGGACCAGATTATCCGGTCTCAATCGCATTGAACGCCCCCGTTTAATGCAAGAAAATTAGCACCTTACACCGGTCTTACTGAGGTCATGCATTAAAGTCGATATCAAGGGCGAAATTCTTCTCCGTTCTTGATCACCAGACGCACCGATTTGAGCGCACTGATGCTATCGAGTGGATCATTTCTCAACACAACCATGTCGGCAAACTTTCCAACTTCGAGCGTCCCGATCAGATCCTCCATTTCGAGATGCTCGGCCGCGACAATGGTGGCGGAGTGGATTGCGGCCTCGGGCGTGAAACCGGCCTGAACCATCAGCTCGAACTCCATGGCGTTCTCACCATGTTTGGAGACGCCGGTATCTGTGCCAAATGCGATATTGACCCCGCCTTCTCGCGCGCGGCTCAACATGTCCAGCATCAGCGGCCCAACGATGGCGGCCTTTTCGCGGGACGGTTCCGGCAACCAGGGCTGGTCCGTCCATCCCGTCACCGTGACACCCGCCAGGACCGTCGGCACCAGCGTCCCGCCGGTCTGTTTGAACAGGTCGATCGTCTCTTCGTCCAGATAGGTGCCATGCTCGATGGAGTGCACGCCATTGCGCAAGGCCGCCTCAATCCCGCCCTTACCGTGGGCGTGCGCCGTCACTTTCCGCCCCATCATGGCCGCCGTGTCGACAATGGCCGCAATTTCATCATCAAAGAATTGCTGCTCCAGACCGGCTTTGGTGTTGGAGAGCACACCGCCGGTGGCCGTAATCTTGATGACATCGGCCCCAGAGCGAATGGTCTCCCGCACCGCACGACGACAATCGTCAGCCCCGTTGCACGCATTCGGTCCGGTGAAGATGCGCGTCAATGCGGGCGAGAATCCATTCGCATCGCCATGCCCGCCGCTCGGTGTGATCGCCTGGCCCGACGCCCTGATCCGGGGGCCTGGCACTTTGCCGGCGCGGATCGCATCCCGCAGTGAGAAGATGGCCTCGTTCGCACCGCCAACATCCTGCACGGTGGTGAAGCCGGCCAGCAGCGTCTTGCGCGCATGCGACGCTCCGTCCAGCGCCGCATCCACTTCGGAATCGCTGAGCACTTTCAGCCGTGATGTCGGCGAGAATTCATTTGTAAGATGGACATGGCTATCAATCAGGCCCGGCAAGACATAAGCATCGCGCAAGTCGATGACCCGCACGCCATCTGGCTGAGATCTGAAGCCGCGATCGATTTTGACGATCTTGCCGCCTTCAATCGTAATGCTTCGATTTCTGAGATAGCCATCCCCCGGCACGGCGAGAAGATGGCCCGCCTCAATCACGGTTTTGCCGTCCTGAGCGTTCACACTTGCCAACGCGGCCACTGAAACTGCCGCCGCAGCGGCCCACTTGAATATATTTTTCACTTTAGTCTCCCAATACCGGCAGTTTGGACAGGAGATACGGTGAGAGCAAGCGTTGGAATGAAATAGCCTTTGATTTGCCAAGATTTTCGACCATCTTGAGCGGGAAGATAAGGAGATCATATGCGGTTCTGGATTTTGCTTTGTTGGCTCGGCCTGATGGTAACGCCCGTGGCGAGCGCACAGGAGACACCGGCTTTCGATCGCCCTGACCCCGAAACTGACCGATTGGTGGCGCAATGTCTGGAGGCTGACGGCGTCTCGATGCTCGAGGGCACGGACGTGATTTGCTACAATGCGGCCATCTTTCCGGAACAGTTTCTGAAACTGAATGCGCTGCCTGCCGCAAGCCGGATCATCATCACCAGCCCGGGCGGCAATGTCGCCACTGCACGGGGCATGAGCACCATTCTCGACAATCGCGGCGAGCCGGCCGTGATTGCGGGACAATGCATGTCCGCGTGCGCCATGGTCATTCTACCTGGTCTGGATAATGTACACATCCATAACTCAGCGCATATTTCCGTTCATGGCATCACGATGATGGATTTTCGCACCTGGTGGGGATGGCTGAAAGACGATGCCACGCCGCCGCCCATGGCCCTGATGGCCGCGCAGCTAGGCTATGATTTCGGCTTCGTGATGCATCGCAGCGGCGCCCAGCATATGGAAGACCACCTCGTCGGTCAGGAGGTTGAGCTGGGTTATATTCAAGAGATCAGCGATCAAATGCTGGATGCCGCGATGGCGCATGGGTGCCGCGTCGATCCGAAAGACTATTGGGGCATGATTGATGCCGGTCACGTCCGCGATTTCCTGGGCGACCGGATCGTCCGCATGGAGGCCTTCGCGCAATCCTGGGATGATCCGAACAATCGCGTCTACAAAAACGTCACCGAACCTATTTCGGATCAGACCTATATTTTTAAACGGTCGCTTGAAGACGCAGACTGCTAAGCCAGCAATTCCTCAGGATAGTCTGCATAGGAGTGTTTCAGCACCCCGTGATTGAGTAGGGATTCGGCCATTTGCGTCTCGCCGCTTTCGTCAAAGATCCGCGTGCGCGTCCAGTAATTCTCGGTTCGTCGACCCTGTGCCAGCGCGACGATTTCGCGTCGGATCAGGTATGGTTCACCGACGAGGAGCGGGCCGTTCAAATACCGGATCTCAAGGTCTGCAAACAAACCAATGACAGGTCCCTTGGTTGGAAACCCGGCTTTGCGACTGGAATATTCCGCCAGCACACTGACCATCTCAGTCGGAATGATCGCACGGCCCCAGGGGGACGCGCTATCATTATCGTACCAGCTGGATCGTTCAGTGATCTTTGTGAGCTTCTCCGTCAGAGAGAACGGGTAAAGCGCGCCCATATTCTGATCTGGCGCCATGATGACGGGCTCATCTTCCCGCCCATTCATGCCGACACTCAAGTCAGACAGAATGACCAAGTCCCCGGCCGGCCGAAGCCGCGCCATGCGCGCTTCGAGCAGGGTCTCGCCATGATCCGGGCCCAGCGTCGCCGACGCCTCAAGGATAGGCGTCCCATCTGATTTCACCGCCCAGCATTCGGCCCGCCCATCGGAAACGGGCTTAACGAAGGCCTGCACCTGTTCGCCTTCGACCACCATATTCTTGTAGTGACAGGAGATGCAGCCCTGTTCGAACCAATCCTGACCCCATAGCTTTACCAGCAAAGGGTCGAATTGACTAAAATGCGTCGGGCCTTCAATCGGGCCCGCCTTGAACCCCAAACGCTCAGCTTCAGCGTCATCATGAATGGATTTATGCCCGCCATATTCCTGCTCAATCAGCATATTGGCCGGGGTCCGAAACGGACCGCTTAGTACACCATCCTGGTCAGCAATTGGCGTATCGAAGCTCATCCTTCCATGCCCGCCTTGCGGGCGCAGTCCGCTGCGAAATGCGCCAGAGGGGCGACGCGGGCTTCCATCGTTGTCGCGGCCGCGTTCGACGCGGTGCCATCCCGCACACGCCCGACAATGCCCTGGCAGATCGCGGCCAGACGGAAGGCATTATAAGCGAAATAATAGTCAACTTCCGGCAAGCCATCCCGGCCGGTATGCTGGCAATAGAGCGCGGTATATTCTTCCATGGTTGGAATGCCATACGCTTTCATGTCCTCAATATCGACCAGCGCTCCGCGCGACGGATCAGAGCTCGGCATCACCCAATTCATCAGGTGATAGGTAAAGTCCGCCAGCGGATCTCCGAGGGTACACAATTCCCAGTCCAGGACCGCAATGACCTTTGGCTCTGTCGGGTGCAGGATCATATTGTCCAGGCGATAGTCACCATGCACGATCGTGGTCATGTCGCCGTCCGGAATATTTTTTGGCAGCCACTCGATCAGGGCATCCATTTCCGGAATCTTCTTGGTTTCGGAGGCCACATATTGC
>JBCBBC010000031.1:0-38766 GCA_038532145.1 Pseudomonadota bacterium
CAAGTCGGTGAAGATCGGTGAGGCGGCAATATGTTCGCCCAGGGGATTGGCCGCCGACTTGATTTTCTCCACGGACGAGACGGTGCTCGCCATCCCCGAACCTGCTGCGGCGCATCTCTATATGCGCACCGCCTGGCATTATGCCCGCGGCACCGTCCTGGCGCGTCAAGGCGATATGGCCGGCGCACAAAGTGAGATGGACCAGCTCAAGGCGCTGACCGGCGAAGCCGGATTTGCGGATTATGACGCGCTCTATCTGACCCCACTTGCCGGGGTTCATGAGGTTGCGGCGCTCACGCTGGAAGGCCGCATGCTGGCTGCATCCGGCGATTTGACGGGCGCCATTGACCGCCTGGAGTTTGCCGCTGCCGCGGAAGCAAAGCTGCCCTATTTCGAACCAACCTGGTGGTATTACCCGACGCGGCAGACGCTTGGCCTCTATCTCTTGCAGGACGGTCAGTATGACCGGGCCGAGCGCGAATTCTTCAAAACGCTGATCAAGGCGCCGAACAATGCCTATGCCCTGTTCGGCCTAGCCGAGACTTATCGCGCCAAAGGCGATGATCGCTCAGAGGCCTATGCACGAGAACTGTTCGACGAAGCCTGGATGGGGACGGAGGGGACGATCCCGCAGCTGTCCGATTTATAGCGCCGCCTCGCCCGTCAAGGCCTGGGTCGCGGCAGCAAATCGCGGACTTCGAAATAGCCCGGCGCGTTCGCCGCGCTCGTATCCAGCGGCCGCGCCGGATCCAGCTTGGCCTGCCGATCGTACAGCACCGTGCCGACCGCCATGCTGAGATTGAGACAATGCGCACTCGGGATCGCGACAAAGCGGTGGCATTGTCCAAGCACGCTGGAGCCGAGGCTGCCATCTTCCGGCCCGAACACGTACAGCGCATTTTCCGGATGTTCGAAAACCGGCAGGGCTTCGCTATTGGGCCGAATTTCAACCGCGACCGGTATGAGGTTTGGCAGGTGATCAAACGGGCGCTCAAGATGCTGCAGTTTCACGGATCGATACCCGCGCAACCGCTCTTCCCGCGGCAAGCGTTTCAGCTCCTTCATCGCTGCGTTCATTCGGTCGCCAGTGAAGTACAGATCCTGGATCCCATAGGCCGCACACGCCCGGACGGACTGCCCGACATTGTGCGGATATTTCGGATCAATAAGCAAAATCGCTGCAGACATGATGGCCTCCTGACCGCGCAACATAACGGAATGTCTGGGGTGCTCCAGTGTTTTCGGGCGTTCTAACGTCAGCTGCCGGCGTCGAAGCGAACGTTGGTATTTTAGATTGCGTTCAGTTATCGATATCGCATGACCACGCGCAGCTATCTCCTGGCGACGATCATCGCTTGTGTCTTGTTGTTGGTGTTTGCGACGCAAATAATGACTTCAAGGATTATCAGTCATGAACGTGATTGCGGATTGCCACCGAACGAAGCAGGCTATGCATCGGCCGTAGCATATTGGGTGCCGTGGGACACCATGACTCTTTTCAGATACTCGAAAACGGATGTGGTGGATTTGGCTCGCGAAGTGAAAGACTTCGACGGTAGTATCGACGTGAACTGTTTGGCGGTTTTGCTTTCTGGAATTGAACTGTCCCATACAAGGTTTGATCCCGGTCGAATGGATGGCCGCCTGGTCGTGAAAGTGATCCGTGAAAACGGAGAGCAAGGCACTTACTTCGCAGATCGATTTTCAGTCTGTCTATTGGAGGAGCAAAAGTGCGGTGAAATAACCGAAGAATTTCGATCCGATATCACGGCGCTACTGGCCCCAAGTGCTGCGTAAGTTCATTGTCCGGTTTCGGCGCCAATGCGGATCTCACTTTAGCCTCATCCTGAGCTTGTCGAAGGGCGAGGCGGGTTTTCGGAAAGCGCGGCCCTGCATCCTTCGTCAAGCTCAGGATGAGGGCCTAATTGCCTATCGTCTGCTCCTGACCCAAAGCAAACATCACATAACTACCGCGAACCGCACTCCCACGGCACCTTGTCGGCACAGATCAAAGCACCGCCGTCATGCCGCCATCGACGGTATAGATTCCCCCATTCAGGAAGGCAGCATCGTCAGAGCTCAAATAAAGCACGAGGTTTGCCACATCCTCCGTCTCGGCATAGCGCTGCATGGGAATGCGCTGCGCGATCATCTCCCTTACGCCGGCGGGGTCATCCGGGTTGGATCCAGCTTCCAAAGACGCCATCATGCGCCCCGTGACTGGAGACGGACACACTGCATTGACCCGAATATTCTCGGCGCCCAGTTGAACAGCCCCGGATCGCGTCAGACCGATGACGGCATGTTTCGAAGCATTGTAAGCAGATGTCCCAGCCGCGCCCGACAAACCCGCGACCGAAGCCAGGTTCACGAGGCTGCCGCCACCACTTTGGCGCAGAGCGGGCACCGCATACTTCATGCCCAGGAACACGCCGCGGACATTGACGCCCATGACCTTGTCGAACTCCGCCTCCGGATAGTCTTCAATCGGCGCCACGACCCCCTCAACCCCGGCATTATTGATATAAGCATCGAGACGCCCAAACGTATCCTGGGCCGCCTTTATGCATTGCTCAACATCTGCCGCGACGGTGACGTCAGCAGGAACACTGACGATGGAATGGCCGGCTTCAGAAAGCGTTTTGACCATTGCGGAAAGCGCCTGCTCATCCCGATCCGCCGCAACAATTCGCGCACCGCCGGCAAGAAAGCCCTGCACGATCGCCTGGCCAATTTCGCCGCTCGCCCCGGTGACCACAATGACTTTATTCTCGAACCGATCGGTCATGCTTGCCTCTTCCTTTTTCGCCGAGCATAGGGCGCAGAGGGCAAAGCTCAATTGAATTCAGATCCGCGGTGGCAGAATAAGGCGCATGCTCACGTCCGGTTTTGTTGCTTGGCACGCCGACGCTTCCCACGCGCGATCTCGGTTTCCAGCGAGGCAAATTTCGGCGCCCAGAAATGGCGAAAGCCAGATAACCAGGCGTCGACGTCTTCCAGGCCCCTCGTCTCCAGCGCGTAAATCCGTTTGGCGCCCGCCACGCTGACCTGTGCAAAGCCATTCTCGCGCAGGACTTTCAAATGCTGCGACACAGCCGACTGGCTGATCGAAACCTCCTTTTGGATCACACTGACAATCTCACCGGAGCTGAGCTTCTGGCTCGAAAGCAGCTCCAGGATACGGCGGCGGACGGGATCCCCTAAAACATCAAATGCGTGCATTATTCACCTGTATAGAAGCTTGCCGTGCGCGCGGCCATTTCGAGCGCGATTTCGCGCGCTTCGCCCGCTCTGATATGCGCCTCGCTCCACTTCTGGGCCGAGTCGCGAACAAACAGTTTGCCCGCCGCAGTCGCCATCCAAGCGGCATTCTCCGCCGCATCAATGACCGCACCGGCATTGGAAAGAACATAGTCAAGCGCAAGAAAAGCGAGGTCCCAACCAACCCCTGTCGCGCCGGGACCATAAGTCTGCCAATGCGCATCACCTTTTTCATCCTTGCGCATGATATGGGTGAGGGATAACTGGGCCCCCGCTTCAGCGGCCGACACGTCTACTTCCAGCCAGCTGATATCGTCGCCATACTCCCACGTGGCGTGGAAGAGATGCGGCGGATTGCATTTTGTGATGGTGCCGCCCGCATGGCCGTCCAGCTGATACCGGCCACCGGGTTTGAGATCCCCCGTGATGGGTAGAAACCAACGCGGGATCCGTTCCGGATTGGTCAGGGCGTCCCAGAGATCAGCGACGTCCGTGTCATAGACGCGAATGCCAGAAACAGACCGGGCGGGTATGCCTTGATAGGTTGTCTCTTTTGTGTCGCCGAACGCAATGCCGAATGCCGACCCATAGTCCATCTCTGATCTCCTTATATAAGTACTCCCTAATATAAGAATCAGCTAATAACAAGGTGCTTTGCCGGGTCAGGTTCAAGGCGCAGGCGGATTGCCCGTCAAAAGCACTCCGCCACCGCGGCCAGCCAGTCGCGGACATTGTCCTTATAGTCTTCTGACACGCCGTGGCGCACCAGGATCAGATCCTTTTGCGGCACCAGGACTATATACTGGCCATTATAACCATTGGCCGAGAAGCTGCCGGGCCCGGCCATGTTCAGCCACCAATGCGCGCCATAGCCCATCGGCTCTTCGGGCGGCACAACGGACGTCGGCGTTCGGGCATGATCGGCCCACCCCTGCGGCAGAATCTGTTCGCCATCCCAGATGCCACCGCGCAGATAGAGCAAGCCAAACTTGGCAAAGTCACGGGCCGTGCAGAAACAGAAACTGGAGCCAAGAAAAGTCCCGGCGGCATCGAACTTGGGCATCGCCGAACGCATCCCGATCGGATCCAGGAGACGTGTACGCATATAGGCTTCGAACCCGGCTTGATCGAGCTCTAGAGCTGTCGCCAGAGCACGGCAGATAATGTTCGTCGTGCCGCTCGAATAAAGCCAAAAGGCGCCAGGTGCGTGCTCCAGCGGTTTGTCCGCCGCATAATGGGCGACATCGTCCTTGCCCGCGCCAAACAGCATCTCGATCGTATGCGAGATACCGGCATCGGCATATTCTTCGACGAATTGCAGGCCGGATACCATCCGCAACAGCTGCTCCAGCGTAATCTCCGCCCGCGGATCGTCCGGGCCGGACCATTCCGGCACCGAGATCGGGGCGTGCAGATCAACCGCGCCCTCTGCCACGGCAAAACCGATCAAGGCGTGCGTCATCGATTTCGCCATCGACCAGGAATGGTGCGTACTTTCCGCGTCGTGTGCGTCATCATAATGCTCGGCGACCAGTTGCCCGCCCTGAATGGCCAGAAAGGCGTGTGTCGCGCCAAGCGTGTCCGGGTCGGAAAAGCCTTGCGTCAATAAAGCCTCGAACGCGGCGCGATTGGCGCCCTCCGGCAAGGGCGCCTCAGACCAGGTCTGGGTCGGCCATGGCACCCCATCCGGTTGCCGCGGCAATGGGACCAGATCGGGAGCGTGCATATTGTGTATCGCCATGTAGACCATTGCTAAACGCGGCGTCCCACAGGCGCAAGACACGGCAAAGAGCCATCCCGGCAAAGGGATGACTCTCACAGGCTTGATATCGCCTGGCTCCGGCCGAACTCAGGTGGGAATTGGCACTTAGCCGGAGATTGAAACGTCGCGCCCCAATTGTTGGGTAATCGCAACAAAAACCTGCTTCAACTCGTCCGTTGAGGTTGCCGGATAGAATCGAGACTCGCTGGAGGCACAACCCTCCAAAATCGCACTCGTGGCGGCATCATCAATATTGTATGCAACCACATATATTTCCACGCCGGCTTGCTTGATCGTTTCGCAGATGGCGTTTGTGTTTGCATTCGCAATGGCGGGATTGTCTCCATCGTCCAGCACCTCCCCGGTCGCATCCGGAAAAAGTGTATTTTCGCCATCCGACATCAAGACAATCGATTTTATTCCGCCCTGTGACATATACTCACTGATACTATTCTCCGCCGGGAAAGGCGCCGTTTCCGTGAGCATGCGCAGCCCCCAGATAAGACCTGTCGGGATATATGTCTCGCTACGTGCCGCCAGCCCATCAATGGCGGTATCAAGATCATCGGCAACATCCGTCATCGGTTGAATGGGCGTTGCGCACCGGCGCGGATCAAGGCTCAATATGCCCGGAATTTGCTCTGCCGAATAATAGCCAGCCTGCAAATGGAAGGCATCCGTTCGCGGTTGAACGCAGCCATGCCACTCCCATTCCCGCGTTGATACTGTGCACTCCCAATCGTCGGCCGTCGCTTCCAGTTCCCCACAGTCCCAGGTAGCGCACGTGGATTCCACATTGTCGCTACCGCAACTTTTGGTGACACTCTCACAGTTATCGACATACCAGGAATGTTTGACGTGACAGTTGGTCTCTGTCTGCGTCAGGTCGGCGGGAACCGCGAGCCAGGACGCACCATCCTGATCCACGCCAACATTTACGTGGTTGGAGAATGGAACGATCGCCATTTTGATCTCAACGGCAGCGTCAGGATCTATAAGCTCTAGGACCATATCCCCGACCGCAGATCTGAGCGCATCCAGGCGCGATTCGGATCCACCGTCGGTTTTGGTCATTGAATGGGATGTGTCGAGCACGAGCGCAATTTCAGCCTTGCTCGGCACGCCATAGACCGCCTCGGATTCTGTAAAAAGCGACATGGTTGGGACGCCGCCCAGATGCATGAAACTGGTCGGCATCGTGCCGTCGACTTCGAGATTGATCCGCATGCCAGAGCGGGTCACATCGACCTCGTTCAGATTGATATAATCCGCGTCCGCGAGTGTGCTCTGAAAGTGACCGCGGACCATTGTTTTAATCGTGTCGAGATCCGCTCCCATATCCTGGTTCAGATGCCGCGCTGCCGCCAGCCCGGCCATGTCCAGCGCGTGCTGGACCTTCTTTTTATAGGTCAGATGCAAGCCGAAATCGATCGCAAAGCCGACCATCAATATCATCGGTAAAAAACACAGTGCGAATACCACGGCACTGGCGCCGCGGCGGTTGTGGGCGAAGCGTCGTCCCCCTCTCAAAAGTCTCATAAGTCCAGGCCTTCCATGAAAATGGCACGCCCCTAGACTCAGGCCCCATTCCTAGACCGCGCGGCCTTAGAAGCCGTTGACACTGGGACTATGATTTTCAGCGAATGTGTCTCAACTTGAGATAGCGAGAGGTCGAGTTTTGCGACGCTCAGAAAAAAGCCGCCCCAAAAGGAGCGGCTTAGTCGGTTAATCTGCAACCAGAGCGTTAGGCGAGGCGGACTTTCAGCATATTGCCTTCCGTCGCCTCGACGATGACGGCCGTGCCAGAGGCCAGATTGGCACCATCTATGCTCTCGGCCGACCAGACCGTATCGCCCAGTTTCACCCGGCCAAGGCCGCCCGTGAAGTCATCCGCGACGACGCCGCGCTGGCCCAGCGTGCCGGCCATGCGCTTGTTCAAGGTCGGATGCTCTTCGACATCCTCGCGCATCTTGCGGAACACAGTCCGCCCGGCAATGAACAGCGCCACTGAGCTGATGGCGAAGAAGGTGAGCTGGCCTTCCCAACCGGCAATGCCTGCAGGTGCAAGGGCGGCAAAGGCCGAGGTCAGCGCCGCGGCGATGGAGACCCAGAGCAGGTCCCAGGTGCCGGTCATCATCTCGATCGAGAACAGAACCAGCGCCAGAGCCAACCAATGCCAGGCATTAGGGGGCCAGGTCAGAATGCTTTCCATGATCGCCTCCTATCCTCTCGTTCCGGCCGGCGGAACGGCGGTGCGACCACCATTGCTCGCGGCGGCACTGTCAGTCAGGCCGCGAATGCCTTCAATCGTACCGATGATCGAGCTGAACTCGGCCGGAATGATGACGGTCTTGTTGCCGCCCGCCGAGGCGAGCTTTTCGAACGCCGTGACATATTGCTGGCCGAGGAAGTAATTGATCGCATTGACGTCGCCTTTGGCAATCGCTTCCGAGACGAAGGCTGTGGCTTTCGCTTCCGCTTCGCCTTCCCGCTCGCGCGCTTCGGCGTCGCGGAAGGCGGCCTCTCGGCGACCTTCGGCTTCGAGAATGGCCGATTGCTTTTCACCTTCGGCGCGCAGAATGGCAGATTGCTTCTCACCTTCGGCGGTCAGGATCTCTGCCCGTTTCAGGCGTTCGGCTTTCATTTGCCGTGCCATGGCCTCGGTAATGTCGGCTGGTGGCGACAGGTCGGCAATTTCGATCCGGGTCACTTTTACGCCCCAGGGATTGGTCGCGGCATCGACCACTGAGAGCAATCGCGCGTTGATATCATCCCGGTTCGACAGGACCTCATCCAGGTCCATTGAGCCGACCACTGTCCGGATATTGGTCAGCGACAGATTGGTGATCGCATTCTCGAGATTATTCACCTCATAAGCCGCTGAAACCGGGTCGACGACCTGAATGAACACGACCGCATCACATGAGACTTGCGCGTTGTCCTTCGTGATCACTTCCTGCGTCGGAATGTCGAGCACCGTCTCCATCATGTTCATCTTGCGCCCGACGCGCTGATAGAAAGGCATGATAAAGTGTAGGCCCGGTCCGAGCGTCCGCGTATAGCGTCCGAAATTCTCGACCGTATAGTTAAAGCCCTGCGGCACCACTTTGACGGCTGAGGTAATCAGCACCAAAGCGGCAATCGCCATAAGGCCAAGGACAATAAGACTGGTTTCCATTTTTGGTTCTCCCTGATCTGAACCTTGGGATCACATGGGGATGATTTTATTGTTTTTCAATAAGAGCTTATCGAAAAACAGCGTGATTCCCAATGAGATAAGGCAGAATCAGGGGATTTGGTTACGAAGACGTGTGCGGGATTGGGCGCACCGGCGCCCGACCACATGGGCGCTATGCCGCCGCTTCGAGACTGTCTGTCTTTCCGGCGCGTTCCGATTGAAGCTGCGCCAGGGTTTGCTCATAGCTGCAGGGTCGGCTCAACCCGAAGCCTTGCAGATAATCGCATCCGAGCGTGGTCAGTGCGGCCGCCATGTTTTCGTCTTCCACGCCTTCCGCAACAATGCTGGCGCCGAAGGATTTGGCCAGCGTGCAAATGGTTTGGACCATTTGACGCGTATCCTCGGCCGCCTCCACATCCATGACCAACTCGCGCGCGATCTTGATGCGCGACGGCCGCAGCTTCTTGAAGCTATATAGCGAGGCGTGACCGGTCCCGAAATCATCAATCTCAATGTCGAGCCCCTTCAGGGTGAAGTCGGCGACGCGCTTGGTGATGTGTTCCATATGCCGCTCAAAATCGACCGATTCACTGATCTCGAGCGCCAGGCCGGATTCCGGCATCGTAAAGGCAGAGACGCGCTCCAGATAATCGGTATCCATCAAAGAGGCCGCCGAGACGTTGATGGCAACCTTCGGCATTGGAATCCCGTTCGCCTTGGCGTTTTCGACATCTTCGAGGACGCGGGACAGCACGAACTGGTCGAGTTTCGATGACAGACCGAGGCGATAAATATGGTCCATGAATAGACCCGCGGACTGAATCCCGTGCTCAGGGTGCTCCCAACGCACAAGCGCTTCCAGAGAATTGATCGTCCGCGTCCGGGCGCAAAAGATTGGCTGATAATGAACCGCAAACTGGGACTCTGCAAAGGCCGTATCGATCTCTTGCGCCGTATCCTTTTGAGTCTGCAATTCTTCCAGCAGATCCATCTTAAACAGAACAGAGCGTCCCGCACCGAGGCGTTTCGCTCGGGTCAGCGCAATATCGGCAAATCGCAGCAGTTTCTGAGGCAGGCACTCGACCAGGCTGGTCGATGCGATGCCAATGCTCGCGCCGATATGGCATTTGGCGGTCCCGATATCGATCGGTTGCTCAATCAGCTGCCTCAACGCGCTCGCAAAGGCGTGTAGCTCTTCTTCCTTTGCTTCGGCTTTGATCGCGACCAGGAATTCATCGCTGCCTATTCGGGCCACCAGGGAGGCGTCTGGCGCGCCCTCGGTGAGGACGCTGGCAACCTGTTTCAGCACCATGTCGCCGCTTTTTTGGCCATACGTATCATTGATCAGCCGGAACCCGTTCAGATCAATATGAAAGACACTCAGATCATGGTCTGGCGTCTCGTCATCTGACGTGAACGCTTCGAGTGAGAGATTGATCCCGAAACGGTTCGATAAACCCGTCAGGTGGTCCCTGCGCCGATCGCTCTCGAGCGTTTGCTGCAAGTCCTGCAGGGATCGGTTCTGATCCCGGACTTCCTCATTCGCTTCGACCAGGGCTTCTGAATTCTTTTCGAGCTTCTTGATGAACCGCGTGACCGACAATTGGGCCGGCAGGAAGATCAGGACCGCTTCCAGGAACAGAATGACAATCGCCGCATAGAGCGACCAGGTCTGAATCGATTTCAGGCGTTCGATATTCTGTCCGGCCATCTCCTCAATTCCGGCGACGGCCAGATCGAGATCTTGTAACAATGCCCTCGAGTCAAACGTTCGCAGTTTACGATAGGCTTTATTCGTATCCGCCATCGGATCTGCCACGTCGAGGGCCAGAAATGAAAACTCCAACACCCGATCGTTCAAATGAGCCGGGGCGCCGTATAATTTGCTGAGTTTTGAACGAACACTGGGCGTTTTCGCGAGACCCGTCTGGGAATCCGCAAATTGTTGAATCGTGCGACTGAGCTCATCGGCCGAACTCCGATCATACTCTTCCGCCAATTGCGCGCTTAAAAGCAGTATGCGCTGGCTCAGCATACGCTGGCGACCGCTAATGTTTAACAGTTCTGCATTCTTCGCGTTTGCCTGAATTGACCAATGCGGCGCAAAGTGAGACGTCGTCAACAAGCCAGCGATCAGCAGCAAAGCGACAATGTATCGCTTCCACATGCTTCTCGGGTCGCCTGCAAGTAAAAGAGACGCAGACATGCGCGCACTTCTCCACCAAACCAGGAAATACTACTAACAGTTGAATCTTGATTTATCTTGAACGAATTGAATCTGATTTGATTATCCAAACCGGGCGGTCTGTTCAGACCTTTATCGCGACCCGCACCATCCGAACCGCCGTGCTACCATCAAAACGCCAACGCCCAATGCCGCTTTCACGCCGGCGCCAATCAGAAATGGTGCAAACCCAACCTCGATGGCCCGCGCAAATCCAATCTGCCCGGCGAGCCAGCCCGCGCCCAGCGTAAGACAGATCAAGTTGCCAATCCCCATGGCCGCAAACGCCAGGGCCTTGCGGTCAGCATTCCAGCCGCGCGCAACCAGGGCGCCGGTCACACCCGCCGCCACCGGAAAGGCCCAGAGATAGCCCGCCGTTGCGCCGGCCAGATGCTCTGCACCGCCGCCGCCTCCGGCAAAGACTGGCAGGCCCAACGCGCCCAGCGCCAGCCAGATCAGCACCGTTCCACCCCCTAATCGCCAGCCATAGAGCGCACCAATCGTCGTGACGGCCAGGGTCTGCATGGTAATCGGCACGGGCCCGATCGGAACCGCAATATAGGACGAAACGGTCAACAGGACGGCGCCAAGTCCGATCAGCCCAAGCGACAAGGCCGCAGACTTCCGGACGCCATGCAAAGCGTGCAACTCCATTTTGGGCATGTCGGTCGCTCCTGCATTAAAGCGGTCCGAAGACGGCAGGGGTCAAAGCGAAAGCGCCCCCCACGCCGCTCGCGGGCATCATGAAATGCCCAGTCGCACCGGGAAAAAACACTTCGGCGATTTTGGTTTCGTGAGCCCTCTAAAGCTGTCCCAGTAGGTAATCTGCGCTGGACACTTCAAAGCCACCGCCCTGCTCGACATTCAGCTCCTTCACGGTGCCGTCCTCGACCAGCATGGAATAACGCTGAGAGCGCTGACCCATGCCAAAGCCACTGCCATCCATTTCCAGGCCAAGCGCGGCAGCAAAGGTGCCATTGCCATCCGCCAGCATGCGGATCTTGCCATCAACGCCATTATCCTTGCCCCAGGCCCCCATGACGAACACATCATTCACAGAGGTGCAGACAATCTCATCAACACCCTTGGCGGCCAGATCACCCTGCTTTTCGACAAAGCCCGGCAAATGTTTGGCCGAACAGGTCGGTGTATAGGCGCCGGGCACAGCGAACAGCGCTACGGTCTTGCCTGCGAATACATCTGCGGAGCTGACAGGCTCCGGACCGTTTGCGGTCATTTCCATGAATGTCGACTCGGGAAGTTTGTCGCCAACTGCAATGCTCATAACAGGATCTCCTTCATATCTGTCCCCGATATAGACCCCAAATCCAGCATCGCAATGACAAATCCTTGCCAAATTGTGCGGGCAGGTTAGCGTCGCGATGTGTAGAGGAGACGATTGGTGCAGGACCTGACCGGAAAACTGCTTTTGGCCATGCCTGGAATTGGCGATCCGCGCTTTTCGCGCTCGGTCATTTTGATCTGCGCGCATAGCGATGATTACACAATGGGTCTGGTGCTGAACAAGCCAATTGATGACCTTACCCTGCCCGAATTGCTGACCCAGCTCGGCATCGAACAGAATATCCAATTGCCAGACACTTATGTTCTGAATGGCGGTCCGGTCGGCACCGATCGGGGCTTTGTTGTTCACTCGAATGATTATTTCAGCGATGGCGCCACGGTCGAAGTGGCGGCGGACTTCTCGATGACGGCAACCCGCGACGTCTTGCGCGCCCTCGCCTCGGAAGGCGCGCCGGAACAGGCGACCATGACGCTCGGCTATGCCGGCTGGGGTCCGGGTCAGCTTGAACATGAATTGTCCGAGCATGCCTGGCTCGTCGCTGACCCACATGACGAGATCGTGTTTGGCGACGCGCATTCGAAAAAGTGGGAATTGACGCTTGGGATTCTCGGCATTGATCCCGCTCACCTTCACCAAACGGGCGGTAACGCTTGAGTGAATAGCGGCGGATTTGGTTTGCGCAGGTCGGTTGCTGCGATAGACTAAGCTCATGTTTCGCAGATTGATATGTCTGGTTATGGCGTCCCTGGCGCTGGACATCTGGGCCCGGGCGGACACCCCGCATGGCATGAATGCGGTGGACTTTGTCGAAATGCCGCGTCTGTCCCAACCGGCGCTCTCCCCCGACGGCCAGACCTTTGCCTGGCTCGAATCAGAAACCGACTGGACCGAGAACAAGATTATTCGCCACTTGCGGGTGATCGACACCAAGACGGGCGAGTCTCGCCCGACGCCAGACTTCAAGGGTCAGAACAGCCGCATCTGGTGGCACCCCGACAGCCAGGGCTATGTCTATCTCGACACCAAGGCCGAGGAGGAGAAGGCGCAAGCCTGGTTCCTTGATCTGACGACCGGTGACACAAGACAACTCACTACGCATGGCGAGTCCGTGCGCCAGGTGATCTGGCACCCGAATGGCAGCGGATTCTTTTTCGCGGCCGCAGAAGTGCAACCCTCTTCGGACACGCAAATGTTCGATGCCGGCTGGTTGATCCCACCTTATGGCGCCCAGGCCGATGCCGAAGTCTGGTGGTATGAGTTTGCCAGCGGCGAAACCCAGCGCCTGGTCCATGGCCTCTTCTCGGCGCTCGACGTCTCGGTGTCGCGCTCAGGTCAGCACCTGGTCACCAGCCTCGCCCCGGACCATGCGCTCGACTCGCGCCATCTCGCCGATGTTTTTGTCCGCACCTTGGGCGAAGATGAAACAAGGCGCTGGACGCTGAACCGGTTCGCCGAGCGAACGCCCCGACTGTCACCCGACGCGACCCGCCTCGCCTATCTCGCCTCTGTCAATCCGGATGGCGAGCCGTATTACGACGCGAAGGTCTTCGTCGAAACGCTAAACGGCCGTCGCCAGCGATTGCTTGCCGACCGCGATATGGAAGCCCTCGCCTTCGCCTGGGACGCAACCGGCGATGGCCTGTTCATCCTGGGCAATACAGGCGTCCGGTCCAACCTGTATCACTATGATCTGGGTCGAAAGACCCTCCGCCAGCTGACCGACGGCGATCATGCCATTCAGGACTGGGTCTATGATCCGATTGCTGACACGCATATCGCGCGGTTCGAGACCATGTCCGGTCCCGGCGAGTATCAGATTATGCGTGACGAAACCGCAGGATTTGTCCCCCTCACCAAGACCTACACGGAATGGTCTCGCCAGTTCGACCTGCCGCGGCAAGACGTGGTCCGGTGGCGCGGTCGGCGCGGCGTCCAGCTCGAAGGGCTGCTGGTCTATCCTCTCGGCTATGAGCCGGGCCAGACCTATCCCCTCGTGACCATCACTCATGGCGGCCCGCGTAACTCGGCCAAGTTCGGCAGCTGGAATGTGTCGCGCTATTTGCCAGTGCTCAGCGCGCAAGGTTATCTGGTCTTCCTGCCCAATCACCGCGGCGGCACCGGCTATGGCGATCGCTTCGTCCGCGACATGGTCGGCGGCTATTTCCGCAATGCACATCATGATGTGATGGATGGGATTGATAAGCTGATCGAAGACGGCCTGGCGGATCCGGACCAATTGATCAAGATGGGCTGGAGCGCCGGCGGCCATATGGTTAACAAGCTGATCACCCACACGGAGCGCTTTGCCGCGGCCTCGTCTGGCGCCGGGGCGTCGGACTGGTTATCCATGCATGGCGAGAGCGATGTTCGGCATGGCCGTGAGGCCGTGTTTGGTGGCACGCCCTGGCAACGCGCGGCGCCGCGCCGTCGCTATCGCCAAGACTCGCCGCTGAGGGAGGTCTGGAAAGTGACCACACCGACCCTGTTCTTTGTCGGCGAAAAAGATGTCCGTGTGCCGCCGACGCAATCCATCCTGATGTATCGGGGCGTTCAGGCGACTGGCACACCGACCGTGCTTTATCAGGCGGAAGGCGAGCCGCACAATTTCCGCAAACCGGCCAATCAGCTGTTCAAGATCAACACAGAACTGTCCTGGTTTGCCCGTTTCGCGCGCGGCGAGTCCTATGAACCGGTCTTGCCAGACGCCGCCTTCGCTGCGCCAGACCCGATCATGGAAGCCGCCCTTGAGGCCGCCAGTTCACCGTAGCGGCTCCTCGCGCACATCGTACGCATAGAATGGATCCTGCCGCGAGCGAATGACGGCCGGCGCGATCTTACTGGCAATCCAGATCGGACCATAGGCGAGCAGCCGGCTCAGCGGCGTCCGCTTGTGGAACAGTTTGGCATTGCTCCGCGACGCCGCCTGGACCCGGCTGGTGCGCGGCTGGCGTGAGTCGAAATAGATCGCCAATGCCGCATCAAGATCATTTGGCGTTTCAGAACAAAGCTTGGCCAGCAGGAACCCGTCCTCAATCGCCATCACCGCGCCCTGCGCCTGGAAGGGCAAGGTTGGATGGCAGGCATCGCCGAGCAGGACCGCGCGTCCGTCCGACCATCGCTCCAGTGGCGCCCGGTCGAACAGCGCCCAGCGATAATGTGCATCCGCTTTCTCGATCATGTTCGTAACGACCGGATGCCAGCCCTTGAAGTCCGCCAGGGCATCTTCCTTGGTGCCCTGTTCGGTCCACGATTCCGACGTCCAGGTATCGTCTTCCACGATGCCGACAAAGTTGGCCAGTTTACCGCCGCGCAGGCGATAGGTGACCGCGTGTCGCCGGGACCCGACCCAGACACAGGCCGTGGGTGGTGGCACCAGGTCACCCAGCTGGTCCATTGGCACAACCGCGCGCCAGGCCACGTGACCGGTAAAGTTCGGATGATCCGCGCCAAGCATTTGCGTGCGTATATTAGAATGGATGCCATCGGCGCCGACGAGCAAGTCCGCTTCCAGCCGTTCGCCGTTATCGAGCTTCGCGACGATACCGCTCCCGGTATTTTCATAGCCCGCACAGACCGCACCGAGACGAACCGCATTTGGCTGGCGCTTCGCCAGGGATCGCGTCAGCACCTCGACCAGGTCCGCACGATGCAGGTGCAGGTATGGCGCGCCCCAGCGCTCGACAATCGCGCGGCGGGCTTCGATCTGGAAGATCCGGTTACCGGAGCGGCCGAAGCGCATCTCCAGGGCTTCCGGCAGGAACCCGTTCTCGGCGACATCATATTCCAGACCCAATGCCCGGAAGACTTTCATCCCATTCGGGCTGATCTGAATGCCGGCCCCGATTTCGCCCAGCTGAGGCGCACGTTCCAGCACCTCAACCTTCCAGCCATAGGCGTGAAAGGCGAGCGCGGCGGTCAAGCCGCCAATCCCTCCGCCAACGATAATGACCTTTGGCATGATCCATCCCTCAGACACAGCGCCGTCGCTATCCAAACACCCTAAACAATAGGCGGGAATAAGGAAGTTCCGCATTAACTATAGTATTTTGTTGCAAATTCGAAATAAATTGCCAAGATGAAGGTAACCAAAGCCAGAATGGCTTTACTGGAGCCCGAAGAACTCATGCGCCAAACCTTGGTATCAGGACCGCGTATACTCTCCTTGATTGGAGCGGTCGCCCTCTTATCTGCCCCGGCCTTGGCCCGCGACGTCACGGTCTATGGCGGTGGAAAATCGAAGACCTATACCAGCCAGGAAACAGACCAGCCTCGCGTTATCGCCTTTGGCGAAGCCCGCGAAACCACGATGGAAAAGCGGGTCAAACGCTTCGCGCTGGAACGCAAGGTGCAATCGATCATTCAAACACGCGACAGCGAAGACGCCCGCGAAGCTTCGGATGCGATGATGCGGGTCATTCTGAGCGGCAATCGCGATGCGCGGCGCCAATACTCCTACTATTACCCATACCACGTGCGCTCAGATGATTTCTATGCGCGCCTCGAACGCAAGCTGGCCGAACGCAAAGCCGGCGTGCGCGTCTATCGTCAAAGCATTCTCGACAAACGAAGCGATGCCGACCTGGATCGCGTTGCCGAAGCGCTGGACAGTCTCGACTAACCCTCCATGGGGCACTGGGGGAAGCAGAAAGGGCGCCGGTCTTACGACCGACGCCCTTTTTTCTTCCTGGAGGGAATCCGATCCGATTACTCGGCGGCCACGAACTGGTTCATCGTGTTGTGCGCACCGCCCGCTTTCAGGGCACGGTCGCCTGCAACCATTTCCTTGAACGTGTCGCCAAGATCGGAGCCAACCTCGTGCTGGTGCTTCACAGCCGAGACGCCCCGACGAATTTCTTCGCGCTGAACGTTCTTGACATAGGCCAGCATTTTCTCTTCGCCGAAGTAACCATTCGACAGCTCGTCCATACCTTTGGCCGTGAGGTGGAAGGTCGGCAGCGTGATCAGGTTGTGGAACACACCTGCTCGGGCAGAGATGTCGGTCTGGAAACTTTGCAGACGCGCATCTGCCTCGAGGCCGAGTTCCGTCTCATCCAGCTTGGCAGACATCAGCGTATTGTCCGCTGGATAGTCTGTTTCCGCGATCTTGCCTTCCGCGATCCACTGTTCGCGCACCTGCTTGCGCAGATTGAGCGTCCAGTTGAAGCTTGGCGAGTTGTTATAGGTCAGCTTGGCATTCGGCACGACGTCCCGAACCGCGTTCACCATTGACGCAATCTCATCAACATTCGGTGTCGCGGTTTCGATCCAAAGCAGATCAGCGCCGCCTTCCGTCAGCGAGCTGATGCAATCTTCGATGACGCGCTCACGGCCGGTATTTTCCTTAAACTTGTAGAGACCGTTCGGCATGCGCAATGGGCGCACCACTTTGCCATCACGCATCAGCGCGACTTCACCATCGGTCAGCGGGTTGGCATCGGTGACCTCTTCGGTCTCGATCCACTTGATGTATTCCGCGGCCAGATCACCAGGCTCGTTCGAGACCGGGATTTTCTGGGTCAGGCCAGCGCCCAGGCTGTCCGTACGGGCCACGATGACACCTTCGTCGACACCCAACTCTTCGAATGCCATACGGCAAGCACGCAGCTTGGTGATGAAGTCTTCGCGCGGCACGGTAACCTTGCCGTCCTGGTGGCCACACTGTTTCGCGTCTGACACCTGGTTCTCGATCTGCAGGCAGCACGCACCCGCCAGGATCAGTTCCTTGGCGAGCAGATAGGTGGCATGCTCATTACCGAAGCCGGCATCGATGTCTGCGATGATCGGCACAACATGGCTTTCGAACGTATCGATCCGATAAATGACCTCATCAATGATCGCCTGATCCGCACCGGATTCACGCGCCGCTTTCAGCTCCTGGAACAGATCATTCAGACCCACTTCGTCGGCCTGACGCAGAGACGTATAGATCTCCTTGATCAGATCGGTCACGGCGGTCTTTTCGTGCATGGACTGATCCGGCAGGTGGCCGAAGCTGTTGCGCAGACCGGCAACCATCCAGCCAGACAGATAAATGTAAGTGCCCTTGGCGGTGCCGCGCATACGCTTCACAGCCTTGATCTTCTGCTGCGCATGGAAGCCTGACCAGCAGCCCAGTGACTGCGTGAACTTGGACGCGTCTTCGTCATAGGCCGCCATGTCTTCGCGCATGATGCCAGCCATGGACCGCGCAATGTCGAGATGCGTGTTATAGGTGTTCTGAATCTTCAGCTGCACAACATCTTCGATGGTCAATCCGGCGCGCGTGCGGCCTTCAGGGTAGCGCTTGAGGGTTTCTTCCATCAATTGCTTATAAGTTGGGCGTTGGGTCATATTACTATCCTCGATTTTTTCGGGTGTCTGTTTGTGTTGGGGTTTAAGAAAGCTCGTTGAGCACGTCATAGGCGGGCAGCGTCAGGAAGTCGGCCAGGGTCTCGCCTGTCGCAGTCGAGACAAAAACCTCCGTGGCTTCCGGGTACCGGCCATCGGCATAGGCATTGTCGCCAAGCGTCGCCTTGATCTTACCGAGCTCATCGTCGAGCAGGCGATCAAACGCGGCGCGGTCGAACACTTCAGCGCCGCCGCTCGCGGTCTGGTATTCTGTTCCGTGATGCAACCATTGCCAGAGCTGGCTGCGGGAAATCTCCGCCGTCGCAGCATCTTCCATCAGATTGTGGATCGGTACAGCGCCGCGGCCACGCAGCCATGCGGCTGTGTATTCGATTCCAACTGAAATATTGGTCCGGATACCCGCCTCCGTTACGTCGCCCGTGTGCGGGGTCAGCAGGGAGTCTTCCGTAATGTTTGGGAATTGGCGCTGGCTCAGAACCTGATTGGCCTTGGGCATTTCAGCATCGAACACTTCCATTGCGACGGGAACCAGGTCCGGATGGGCGACCCAGGTGCCGTCATGGCCCTGTTGCGCTTCGCGTTTCTTGTCAGCGCGAACCTTGTCAAAGGCGGCGGTATTGGCCGCTTCGTCGCCCTTGACCGGGATCTGCGCCGCCATACCGCCCATGGCGTGGGCGCGTCGACGGTGACAGGTCTGGATCAGCTTCAGCGAGTAGGCCTTCAGGAAGGCCCGGTCCATGCCGACCTGCGCGCGATCCGGCAGCACGTATTCGGCGTGATTGCGCAGCGTTTTGATATAGCTGAAAATATAATCCCAGCGGCCGCAATTGAGGCCGACAATGTGATTGCGCATCACATATAGAATCTCATCCATCTGGAACGCAGCTGGTAGCGTCTCGATCAGGACGGTGGCCTTGATCGTGCCATTCGGAATACCAAGCGCGGCCTGAGCGAAATTGAAGACATCATTCCACAGGCGCGCTTCCTGATAATTTTCCATTTTCGGCAGGTAGTAGAACGGGCCCTTCTCCTGCTCCATCAGCGCCTTGCCATTGTGGAAAATGTGCAGGCCGAAATCGAACAGGCTTGCAGACATTGGATTGCCATCCACGCTGACATGCGCCTCTTCGAGGTGCCAGCCGCGAGGGCGGACCAGCATGGTCGCGGTCTCTTCATTCAGGCGATAGGATTTGCCACGCGCTTCATCGTCAAAAGAAAGCGTGCCGGCAGCATAATCCTGCATATTGGCTTGACCTTCGATCATGTTGGAGAAGGTCGGTGAGGAGGCATCCTCGAAGTCGGCCATGAACATTTTGGCGCCGGAGTTCAGGGCATTGATCATCATCTTGCGATCAACGGGGCCGGTAATTTCAACCCGGCGATCCTGCAATGCTTTCGGCACGGGAGCAACTTCCCAGACGGACTTGCGGATATGCTCGGTTTCAAGCGGAAACCCGGGCAATTCGCCATCATCAAACCGCATCTGCGCCAGCTTGCGATTTTCCAGAAGGATTTTGCGCTGCGGTCCAAAGCGACGCTCAAGGTCAGCGATGAATAGCAAGGCTCGATGCGTCAGCACGCGCTCATAAGCCGGTGGGATGGTCCCGACAATTTCAGCGGGACGGCGATGGCGCGGGGTTGGCTTGGCTGCGGAAACAGCATCCTTGATCAATGTGTCTGGCACGGCGCACTCCTGTTTTGTAACGTGTGTGTTTTATTTTCAACTTGCGTGCCACGTCCAATTAAAACCCCAATATTTACGGGATTTTCGAGTTTGCCATGTAAATGCGGTCATGCTATTTTTGTAAATGTTGTAACAGGATGGCAGAGTGAAAAAGAAGCTCATTATCGGCCCGCGCATCAAGCGCCTGCGAAACCAATTGGGGCTCTCCCAGGCGGAGTTTGCGCGACGACTCGACCTGTCTGCCACTTACATAAATCTTATTGAGCGCAACCAGCGCCCGGTCAGCACAGCCGTCTTGCTGAAACTTGCCGAAGAGTTCGACGTCAAAATTACCGACCTGGCCCAGGATATGGACGCGGCCCTGGTCAATGAATTGGTGAATTCGCTGCGCGACCCGGTTTTTGGCGCACCTCAAGTCTCTAAAAGCGAGCTGGAAGATCTGGTTGGCGCCAGCCCGGAAACGGTCAAAGCCTTCCTGCGCCTGCATGAACGCTATCGCCAACTGGCGCTGAGCGCATATTCCGAAGCCAACCCCCTCGCCGACCGCGAGAAAGTCGAACTTCTGGAAGAGAGCGCCCGCCCGGTCGAGCAAGTGCGTCAATTCCTGCATAAGCGAAGCAATTACTTCGCCGAGCTCGATGAGTCTGCCTCGCGCTTCCATGCCGATCTGACCGCGGGCGGGAAAACCATTGAAGTCGCCATTCAGGAACGCCTGGAGGAAAAGCACAAACTGCGTATCCGCGTCCTGCCAAGTTCGGCCATGCCATCCTCTTTCACCTATTTTGACCGGCATCGGTCTGGCATCGATATTTCAGAATTGCTGCACCCGACCGGCCGCCAGTTTCAACTCGCGTTTCAGCTGGGCCTGCTCGAATATCGCGAGCTTATTGAAGAGATTGTCATTAGCTGGAGTTTGGAAGAAGAAAGCGCCGTCGGTCTGGCGCGGGTCTCGCTGGCCAATTATTTCGCGGCGGCCTTGCTGATGCCTTACAACGCCTTTCTGAAAGCCTGTGAAAGCACCCGCTATGATGTCGATCTGCTCAGCCATCGATTTGGCACCAGTTTCGAACAGACGGCGCACCGTCTGACCACATTGCAGAAGCCGGATGCCAAGGGCGTGCCGTTTTTCTTCCTGCGCATCGACGCGGCGGGCAATGTCTCGAAACGCTTCAGTGCCGGCCGATTCCACTTTTCCAAGTTTGGCGGCGCCTGTCCGCGCTGGAACATCCACCGCACGTTTGAACAGCCTGGCGAGACGCTGACGCAGCTCATTCAGATGCCGGACGAGACGACATATGTGTCCATCTCGAAAGCGATCAATCGTTCCCGGGGGTATCATGGTCGCCCTCCGGCCCGCGTCGCGATCGGCTTGGGGTGTGACAAGGCCTATGCCGAAAATCTGGTCTATTTTGATCGCCTTAGCCTGGATGGCCAGACGCCAACCCCGATCGGGGTAAACTGCTATCTTTGTGACCGCCAGAATTGCGCCTCCCGGGCGCATGCACCCCTCAACCGCAAACTGAAATTCGACGCGCATGCGCGCGGTATTTCCCTGTATGAGTTCGAACCGGTGCGGAAGTCCTAGCCGGTGTCACCGACCGGGCTGATAATCCAGCTGAACTTGTAAAGGCCCGGCCCGACCAGGTATTGCGGCAAGGCATCAGGCCCGCATGCACCGGTCCCGAGACCGCGCATGGCGACATCAATGTGCACTTCCAAACGGTCGCGCTGGACCAGCTCCGCGAGGGTTTCTGCCGCGTTCAGATCGGCATCATGGTGCGGGCGGGCCGTGAAGCTGAGGGGTGTGGGTAAAGTCACCTGAAATCCATTGCCCTGCTCATCCTTCAACCGGAACCAGCGACACTGCTCGTGTGCGCCATATTCCTGGGGTCGGACATAGGGATGGTATTGACCCGCGACGCGGCCTGTCCAAACGCCCAGCGTCTGTGCACCACATCGATCCGGGTAGGATTCATCTGGGCCCAGGCCAAACCATTCGAGCACAGAATACATGTTGGCGACCTCGAACCGGACACCGACGCGTGGCAGGTCTTGCCACGTTTCAGGGACGATCAAAGTCTCATCGATCCGGACATGTCCGTCATAAAGCGTCCATTGGCTGTCATGTTGCAACAGCGCGCCATCCTGCCCCTGCCAGGCTTGCGCGGTCTTGATCCCATATTCGGTCTCGCTGATGGATTTCTGGCCCGGTTCAAGCGCATTCAGGCCATAGCCGACCCATTCATTCGTCTTGCTTTGAAACAGCGGCCGTGTGCCGGGCTTGCCGCCATCATTGTCCGTCGGCGCGCGCCACAGACACGGCGTGATCGGCGATGCGAGCAGCGGTGTCTCACTTTGCCAGATCGTGCCATCTTCGATTCTCAGAGCGCTGACTGCGCGCCCATTGACGCTTGGCGCCATAGTGGTCGCCGCGAGCTGAAACTGATCCCAGGCAACCACATGATTGGCGTCCGACCAGGCCGTGCTCTGCGCACAACGCCAGCTGAGCGAGAGATGCCACTCGCCTTTTGCGTCCATATTGCTCTGGATGGGGAGGTCGATCGTTTCACGCGCGCCTGGCTGCAAGACCGGCGACAATTGTCCTCGCTCGACCGTGATACCTTCGTGGAGGACTTCCCAGATCAGGACCAGATCTCTGGTATCAGTAAAGGCACGACGATTGTGATAGCGGATCTGATGCCCCTTGATCCACTCCGATCTGACGGGCCGGGCCGACCACATATATTCGCGCAAAGCCGGGTGCGGCGTGCCATCCGGGCCGACCAGACCGTTGATATTGAAGTTGGCATCATTCGGCTCATCCCCGAAATGTCCGCCATAGGCCCAGTAGAACCGGCCTTCCGCATCCTGCTCGGCCAGGCCCTGATCACGCCAATCCCAGACAAAGCCCCCCGCCAAAGCAGGTTCGTCAAAAAAGGCATCCACATAGGCGGCCAGCGAGCCATTCGAATTCCCCATCGCATGTGAAAATTCGCACAGCAGCAAAGGGCGATCATCACCTTCGGTCTCTTCTGCCCAACGCGCCCAGTCGACAATATGATCAATCGGGGCATACATCGGGCAAACGACGTCGGTTGTTGCCCGCTCGCTGTCCGATGGCGATTGGTGCGTGGTCTCCGCCCCGCGCCCGAACGGGAAGCTGAACCGCAGCGCGACGGCGCCTTCATAATGGACAAAGCGGCCCGGATCGAGATGACACGCGGCCGCCGCCGCCGCGTCATGGGCCGGACCATGGCCGGCCTCATTGCCAAGCGACCAGCTGATCACGCATGGATGATTGCGATCGCGTGCGATCATGCGTGTCGTGCGCTCAACGATCGCGGCTTGATAGCCTGGATGCTGCGCGACTTCGGTCCAGCGCGCATGGCATTCAACATTCGCCTCATCAATTACATAGAAGCCAAGCTCATCCGCCAGATCGAGCAAGACGGGATCGTTCGGATAGTGCGCGGTGCGAATGGCATTGATATTATGCTGTTTCATCGTCACCAGTTCGGCGCGGATATCCACCTCGGAACAGGTTTTACCATTCTCGGGATGGTGATCGTGACGATTGACGCCGATCAGGACGATCGGACGACCATTCACCTTCAGGCGCCGGTCCGTCGTTTCGATCCGGGTAAAGCCGATCCAGGTTTCGTGGACTTCCAGGCAGCCACCGTCCGCAGCGTTCAGTTCCGTGATCAAGCGGTACCGCGTCGGCGCTTCAGCGGACCAGGGCTGCGCGTGCGGAACGTCTAATGACAGCGCGGCGGCATACCCGGCAAATGTATAGGACTGCTTCCATTGCGAGGCGGTAGAGCGGGATGTGTCAAACTGTGCGACCGGCGCGGCTTGGCCTGGAGCAACAATATTGCCGTGCGCATCCTCCAGACGCGCCGTGACCGAGCAGCCGTCTGACGCGCCATGGACATCAACCCGAACCTTCGCCTGCCCGGCCTGCGTTTCCGGATCGAAATCCGTATCGACGACCAGATCCTGCACATGCGGGACGCCGCGCGATTCAATCCAGACCGAGCGGTGCAAGCCGCCATGATTCCAATGATCCTGATCCTCGATCCAGGTCGCATCGCACCAGCGCAACACCATGATCGCCAGCTCATTATCCCCTTCTCGCACGAAATCGCTGAGATCAAACTCGCTCGGTAGACGTGAATCCTTGGCCAATCCCGCAAATTGCCCATTGCACCAGACCAGCGCCAGGCTTTCGAATCCGCCAATGTGCAAGACGGTGCGCCGCTCCGCCCAATCGGATGGGATCTGCACGGTGGTGCGGTACAACCCCGTCGGATTGTCGCTTGGAATCTCTGGCGGTTTGGCGCAGGCAAAAGGCATTCGCCAATTGGCGTAGTGCGGCAGATCGCCGGTGTTCTGCCGCGTCCAGACGCCCGGCACATTGATGTCGCGCCAGGGAGCGGGCGACGTGTTTGCGGTCTCCCATCCTTCGGGGGCGTTGGTCGGACGATCCACCAGCTGGAACCGCCAAACTCCATCCAGGGACTGGCGCCAGGGCGAAACGTCATTTCGCAGACTCTGTTCATCCGGAAAGGGTGTCAGCGTGGCCCGCGCGGGCAAGCGTCCCAGACCCGTCAGCGTCGGATCGAGGATCTGCGATAAGGGGAGTGGTCGCATACTGGTCCCTTGAAATTACTCTTATGACAACGCCATTATTTTTTCTCGTCGGGCATAATCGAGGGAATTGCAACACAAAGGTCTCAGCCCGCGAAATAGAGCGTCATCTCGCGCTCAGTTTTTCTGCCATGAAAGTTTTTTCGATCATTCGCTTGTCAGGCGAAGTGACAAATGTTAGCGCTAACATTATTCAACAAGATCAGCGCGATTTCTGGCGAGGGAGGCCTTCAATATGCGTCACAAACTTCTCAAAGCGAGCCTGTTTGCACTCGCCGGCATGGCTTTGCACGCCTGCCAGGCCGTCGACACGACGGCTATAGGCGAAACAGAGACCGCCATCGAAACCCCAGCGCCTGCCCTATCATCCGATCCGGAGATTGCCGCCCTGATCGCCGACATGACCCTGGACGAAAAACTGGCGCAATTGAGCTGTATCTGGATCAATAAGGGCCAGGTCCTGGATTCAAACGGTGACTTCTCGCCGGAGAAAATGGCCGCCAATTACCCGCACGGCGTTGGCTGTTTCGCCCGCCCCCAGGATACGATGGGGATGGAAGTCACCGAAGAACGCAAGGACGTTAACGACGCCACAGTCGTCCGCCGCATGTCGGCCCGGACACCAAGTGAAACCGTCAAGCTGACAAATGCCGTCCAGCAATGGATGATTGAAGAGACAAGGCTGGGCATCCCGACCCTGTTCCATGAAGAGGGCCTGCATGGCTTCCAGGCGCGCTATGCCACGGCGTTCCCGCAATCGATCGCGCTGGCCAGCACCTTTGATCCTGAACTCCTCGAGCGGGTCTATTCGATCACGGCCCGCGAAATCCGCGTGCGCGGCGTGCATCACGTTCTGTCCCCCGTGGTGGATGTTGCGCTGGACCCACGCTGGGGCCGGATCGAGGAGACTTTTGGGGAAGACCCATATCTGGTCAGCCGCATGGGCGTCGCCGCCATTCGCGGTTTTCAGGGTACGGGCGAAACTGTGCCAGACGGCAAAGTCCTGACCACGCTGAAACACATGACCGGCCATGGTCAGCCCGAAGCCGGTATGAATATCGGGCCCGCGCAGCTGCCGGAGCGGATCTTGCGCGAAGTCTTCTTCCCCCCTTTCGAAGCAGCCGTGAAAGAAGCCAATGCGGCCAGCGTCATGGCCAGCTATAATGAGATTGATGGCGTACCCTCGCATGCCAATGACTGGCTGCTCAATGACGTCCTGCGCGGCGAATGGGGCTTCGATGGCGTCGTCGTCGCCGACTATTTCGCCATCAATGAATTGCAGGTCCGCCACCGCCTGGTCGACTCGCTCGGCGCAGCGGGCGCATTGGCGATCCAGTCTGGCGTGGATTTCGAACTGCCGGATGGCGTCGCCTTCTATCAGATGAAAGATGCCATCGAAGCCGGCGATCTCGACATCTCGGTTATCGACACCGCGGTGGAACGCGTGCTGCGCATGAAGAAGCGCGGAGGCGTATTTGAGGATCCCTATGCCGACGGCGCCGAAGCGGACGCTCTGACCGGCAATGCTGAGGCCCGTGCTGTCGCCCTCGAAGCCGCGCACAAGGCGGCGGTCCTGGTCAAGAATGAGGAGGGCGCCCTGCCTCTCGACACGTCGGCGCTGACCCGCGTTGCGATTGTCGGGCCGAATAGCGACATCACCGTGCTCGGCGGGTATTCCGATGAGCCGCGCCAGACGATCAGCATCCTGGATGGGCTGAAGGCCGAGTTTGGCGATGCGGTTGAGATCGTGCACGCCAAAGGCGTGAAACTGACTGACAATCGGTCCTGGTGGGATGATGAAGTCAATCTCGCTGATCCGGCCGAGAATATGCGCATGATCGACGACGCCGTCGCCGCTGTACAAGGCGCGGATGTGATCATTCTGGCGATTGGCGGCGATGAGTCCACCTCCCGCGAAGCCTGGTCAGAAACCCATCTTGGCGACCGCGATGACATCACCCTGATCGGACAGCAAAAAGATCTGGTCGACGCGTTGGCGGCAACGGACATTCCAATGGTCGGTGTGATCATTTCGGGCCGGCCTTTGGCGCTGACCAATGTCCAGGATCATTTCGACGCCATTCTCTATGGCTGGCAGCTCGGCCAGGAAACCGGGACGGCCGTCGCTGACCTGCTCGTCGGCACGGTCTCGCCAAGCGGCAAGATGCCGGTCTCCGTGCCGAAAAATGTTGGTCAGATTCCAGTCTTCTACAATCACAAGCCGACCGCACGTCGGGGCTATGCCTTTGTCGACACCGCGCCGCTTTACGCCTTCGGCTATGGTCTCAGCTACACCTCGTTCGATATTTCCGAACCGGTTCTGGCGGCGTCTGAAATCGCGGCGGATGAAGCAACAAGTGTCAGCGTCACCGTGACCAATTCAGGCGACGTCACAGCGGATGAAATCGTCCAGATGTATATTCGCGATGATATAAGCAGCGTCACACGCCCCGTCATGGAGTTGAAAGGCTTCGAGCGGGTGCGCCTGGCCCCGGGCGAATCGCAAACCGTCAGCCTGCCTATCACACCGGAAGCGCTGCAATTCTTCGATCGCGATATGCAGCGCGTTGTCGAGCCTGGCACGTTCACCATCATGGTCGGCAACAGCTCACAATCACACCAAGCGACGACGCTGACCGTACAATAATCCTCCTCAACTCGCCCCGCGCCTCGACAGCGCGGGGCTTTTTTGCATCTCTTTTCCTTGATTTCCACAGAAATAACTGATACTGATTATTTCAATAGAAGGGTGATATCATGTCTGTTCAAACGCAAAAAGCCATGAAAGACCGGCGCCGTGTATTGACCCTGGCAACCGTGCGCGCGGCAGAAGCCCTAGGCCTCAGCGGCAAGGATCTGGCCGGTATTCTTGGTGTGTCCGCACCGACGGTATCGCGCATGCGCAAGGATGAATTCCAGCTTCAGGAAGGCTCGAAAGCGTTCGAACTGGCGGCCCTATTTGTCCGCTTCTTTCGATCGCTGGACGCCATGACTGGCGGCGATGATCGTGTCGCCCAGGCCTGGTTGCGCAATCAGAACGTCGCGCTGGGCGGACGTCCCATGGACATTATCAAATCTATTCCCGGACTGACCAATGGCCTTGCCTATCTGGATTCCCGACGCGCTCCGATCTGAGGCCGCGCCGCTCAAGCGAACCTTCTGGCGATGCGTGGAGGCCCAACATGTGGTCTCCACGCTAAGGCTGGTCGACGATCTCGACGATCAGGCGCTGCTGGAGGACATTCTTGAAGAAACCAAGCCACCTGTGCCAGAGGCGTGTGAAGGGTTGCACTGGCTGTACATGACGCCGTTTCGATATGGCCTCTATCCTGGTGGATCACGCTTCCGTCGCGCGGGTCATTCCGAGGGCGTTTATTATGTGTCCGAGCAACAGGCGACCGCCGTGATCGAGACGGCCTTTCACCTCCTGCTCTTCTATGCGGACTCTCCGGAAACGCCGTTTCCACAACAACCGACCGAACATACCTGTTTCGATGTTCCAGTCTCGGTCGATCTCGCGATTGATCTCACGCGGGCACCGTTTAGGGACGCCGAAGCTTTATGGACCGATCCGAACGATTATGCGCCGACCCAGGATCTGGAAATGCAGGCGCGGGAGAGTGACGTTGCCTTGATCCGGTATGCTTCCGTGCGCGATCCGTCCGGAAAACCGAATGCGGCGCTGCTCTCCTGCGCGGGCTTTTCAGCGAAACAACCATCAAGGCAGCACACATGGCGGCTTTGGTTCAACAAGACCGGCATTCACGCGATTTGCGAATTCAACAAGGACCGTTTCTCTCTGCCGACCGATGTCTTCGCCGCGGATGACCGGTTTACCGGATTTATCTGGGAACGCACGGGGTGATGCGCGGGCGCCAGGGTTCAGGCACGCCACGACCTAAGATCGCTTGTCGCTAAGGCAAGCGTCCCATCCCCTATACAGTCGCGATTGAATGAAGCAGGGTGACCTCAATCGCCAAAAGAGCGGATGGGAGACAGCGCAGGATGACAGCCGCCAACGAGACCGCTGGAACGGTCGAACCCCTTGATGACTCGGCCCATTACGGTCGCGGCGGGGCACTTGGAAAAACCGGCTTTGCCTGGGCCGTCTTCGAATGGGCCCGCAACCCGTATTACATCCTGATCGTTATCTATATTTTCGCGCCCTATTTCGCCCGAGAAGTGGTCAGCGCGGACATGCTGGCCAGCGGCGAGCTGGATGGTCTGGACCCCGAAACGGCGCAACGGACCGCCAATGCAGGCGGACAAGCTGCGATTGCCTCTATTACCAAATGGGCTGGACTGGTCGGAGCGCTCACAGCCCCATTTCTTGGCGCCGCTCTTGATCGCGGTGGTCGGCGCAAACCCATCCTCGCAATCTTCCTCGGCACCATCGCCCTCATGTCCTGGCTGCTCTGGTATGCCATCCCCGGTGAAAGCGGGTTTCCGACCATCACGATCATGACCTTCCTCGTGATCGCCTATGTTTGCTACACCTATTCCGAAGTCACGCATAATGCGATGCTCGCGGTGTCCGGCGCCCCGCAATCCTTGCCGATGATATCTGGCCTAGGTCTGGGACTCGGTAATTTGGCCGCGACGCTGCTTTTCATAGCTTTGGTCATTCTGTTCGCTTTGCCCGGCTTGATTGGCTGGCCGTTCGCAACACCACAATTCGGGATCAGCCTGGAGGCATTTGAGCACCAGCGTCTGGCTGGCCCAATTTGTGCGGTTTGGCTGGTCTTGTTTTCAATTCCTTTCTTTCTCTATTCCGAGGATGGCGGCACCAAAGGTGCCAGCTGGTCGGCGGCGTTTCGTGACGGTGCCAAGGCGGTGTTCAAGACCGTGCGGGAAGCCGCGCAATACCTCCAAATGATGAAGTTCCTGATTGCGCGGATGCTTTATGCCGATGCGATGGCGGCCTTGCTGGCCCTCGGCGCGGTCTATGTCGCCCTCTTCCTCGAATGGGGATTTCTGGAGATGACCGCCTATGCCATGTATGGCTCCATGTGGGCCTTTGCGGGTGGCTTGATCGGGGGCTGGATGGACACAAAATTTGGCCCCAAGACTTCCCTGATCATTTCAATTGTCGGCATGGTCTCGACGCTCGTCTTTCAGCTTTCGATCACGCAGGACAGCTTGTTTTTCGGCCTCGTCGAGAATTATCAGGTCTGGGACGGATTGGTCTTCCAGACGCTCTCGGATCTGGTCTATCTCGGCACCATCACGATTGTCGCGATCACGGCCACAGCCAGCATCTCTTCCAGCCGGTCCATGCTGGTCCATCTTGCGCCGCCCGGGCGGAGTGGAGAATTTTTCGGGCTCTATGCCATTGCCGGCACCGTCACCGTCTGGGCCGGACCGCTTCTGGTCGAGATATTTACCAATGCCTTCAACAGCCAGCGCATTGGAATGGCCTCGATTTCAGCCCTGTTCCTGGCCGGATTGGCGGTGCTCACGACCGTCAAAATGGAAAAATCAGCGTGATCTGACGGACCGTTTTGGCTGCGGACACAACTGAATAACATGCGACCGCACCATTTCCGTGGTCTCTGAAATTCAGGATTTTTGGAAATGGCGCGAGTGACGGGACTCGAACCCGCGACCCCCGGCGTGACAGGCCGGTACTCTAACCAACTGAGCTACACCCGCGCATGGGCTTCGCCGCCGAAGCGGTGAGAGGCTGATCTATACGTGCCCTTTTTCGGGGTCAAGCGTCAATTGCCATGACATTGACACGAGTTGCAGCTATTCAGCTTGGATACAGCAAAAATAGGCCAGACTCCTCCCATGCAACGCATATTGATCATCATTGGCATTGCCATCGCCATCCTGATCGGCGCTCTCGTTACGGTGCCGTATCTGGTGCCATCCGAGGTCTACAAGGCGCAGATCGAATCGGCGGCAACCAAGGCGCTGGGGCGGGACGTTGTGCTGAAAGGCGACGCCCGCATTTCCGTCCTGCCAACCTTCGCCGCGCGCGTGGACGGAATCGAAGTGTCAAATCCGGATGGGTTCTCCGATCCCCTGATGATCGAAGCCGGCAGCCTGCGCGCCAGTGTCAAACTTCTACCCTTGCTCGCGCGCCGTGTCGAAATTGCTCAGATCACCTTGAACGATCCAACGGTCCGCCTGGAACGCCTGGCGGATGGACGCGCAAACTGGGATTTCGGACTGGCACAGGAAGCCCCCGCTGAGGAGACGACCCTCGAAACCGGAATCGATCGCGCCGCGCTCTCCAACGCCGCCGTCTATTATCGCGATCGGACGACGGATACGGAATACGCGCTGACTGAGTTCGATGCGACGGCGCGTCTGTCGGCGCTCGACAAACCGCTTTCATCCGCCGGCAAAGGATTCCTCAATGGTCAGCCCTTCGATTATGATGTGCGCCTGGAAACCATCGCCGCGTTGAACGCGCAGCAGCCCGTCACGGTCAAGGCTGAGCTGGGCACGATTTATGGCGATGTCAGTTATGATGGCGCCCTGACCCTGGCCGAGCAGGTGGCAATGGACGGCGCATTTGATCTGTCCTCTGACACAATCGGACAGGTCCTGACCATTTTTGGCGGCGACAGTCTGCCCATCATTGCCAGCAATATCGATACACTCCGCGCCAAGGGCACGATTAGCGGCGAAATGCCCAGCGCCACGATCGCCTTTTCAGATCTGAACCTCGCTGCCACCGGCCTGGATGTCGACTATGCCGGGCGTATCACGCTTGGCGAGACCCCCACCATGGATGGCGAGGTCGAATTTAATGCGGCGGATGCGCAACGTTTGCTGAAGCCCGGCAACACGCTGATCCCGATCCTGACCATGTTGGGCAATGTTGATTTTGTCGCGCGTGTGACGGGCCCCGTCTCGACCCCGACGCTGACCGGCATCACGCTGAAACAACGCGGACAAGATTTGACGACAGATTATAACGGCAGCTTCAGCCTTGCCGGGGACCAGACGCTTGACGGCATGCTGGACGTATCGAGCGACAATCCACGTGCCGTTCTGTCGACTCTTGGCACCGAATTGCCGGACGGCGACTCGCTCAACAGGATTGCGATTTCGGGCCAGACCACGGGCTCCATGTCAGCGCCAAATCTGGAACAGGCCTCGATCACGCTCGACGAGACCACGGCGACCGGCAGTGTCGGCGCCGACCTTAGCGGCGACCGCCCGCGCATTGTCGCGGATCTGAGCATGCCTCGGTTGGACCTGACGCCCTTCCTGGGCGCCGGCTCGCAGCAGGCCGACACCGAGCCCAGCCTGAACGAGGATTGGGATGATACGCCGCTTGATCTCGCCGCGCTGAATATGCTGAACGCGACCATCACGGTCGCTGCGGATGAGGTCATCATGGACCAGATCACGCTGAATGATGCGCTATTGAATACGCGCCTGGATGACGGGCGCCTCTCCGCCATTTTCCGGCAGGATGATGAGACGCCAGGCTTCAAAGTGTTCCAGGGGAACTGGTATGGCGACCTGACCCTGGATGCGTCTCGCGCAACCCCGCGCCTGGAGATTGAAGCTCTGGCGGACAGTATCGCCGCACAGGAGATGCTGACCGCGCTCACCGGATTCCAGAATCTCAGCGGTATTGGCGACGTGCATCTGGACCTCAGTTCCGAGGGAAACAGCCTGAAAGCCCTGATCAATGGGTTGGATGGCCAGTTTGAATCGGATCTCAATCAGGGCGCGCTGAAAGGTCTGAATCTGGCCAAACTGGTGCGCGATGCATCCAATCTCAGCGAGCTTGTCGCAAGCGGAAACCTAACTACCACAAGTTTCCGCGAGGCTTTGTCGCCGGAAGCGGAGACCGATTTCTCCAAATTCATCGGCAATCTGGATTTCACCAATGGCGTGGCTAGCATCACCGATCTCAGCATCGAAAATCCGGTCGTCGGCATTACCGGCGCGGGCAGCATCGATCTCGGCGCCCGGACGCTAGATGTTCGGTTGACCCCGCGGGTCGATGTCGCGGCAGCTGGCGCAGGGTCGACCATTGGCATTGGCGACATCCCGATCCCGGTCCGGGTCTATGGCAGCTGGTCGAGCGTTCGGTTCGGCCTCGACTCCTCGGCGGTCCAGGCCGAATTGACCGCACGTTTACGAGGTCAGGCCGCTGGCGAGATTGCTGATCGCATCGGCGGTGATGCGGGTGCCATCATCGGCGGCATTATTGGCGGTCAATCCGCAACGCCATCTGCTGAGGGCGAAGAGACTCCAAACCTAGAAGATGAACTGCTCGACAGTGCTCTGGGCGCGCTGTTCGGGCCCCGGACGCGAGATTCCGAGGAGGAAAAGGAAGACAATTAGGCGCTAGCCTTCCTGTTTGAAGAAGGCGCGGACCTCTGCCCCCTTATAGCGTTCCAGCGCGGCACAGAGTTCGATCCGCTCAGTCGTCTCATTGAGCGATCGCTCATGCCCTTCCGCAAGATTCCCTTGCGCTTCGAACAAGGCTATCAATTCATCTCGCCCCTGCTCTGAGCAGAGCGATGCTGCCAGCGCCGGACTGAACCGTCGACGTTGCCGCGGGATGACATCCAGATAGGTCGCGAAATTCTGTTTCAGCCAGGCCCAGGTGAGGTCGCGAGTCTCTTCCTGACGCATCTGCCCTTGCACGATGGAGAGCGTTTCACGGGATCCGAGATCACCGGACAAGGCGAGTTCCAGAATGCGCGCCGAAAGCGCTGGATCCCGGTTCTGGCCAATCGCATAGGCGACAGCCTGTTCGAAGACCGGGACATCATACATGTCGCGCGCGACCAGCATCTGATCCAAGAAAGGTTCGCCATAAGCTTGGAACCCGATGGCCATGGCGGACAAATATTCATCCGTGTTCAACGTTCGATCCGACTCGACCCCGTCGAGCTCGATATAGGCGGCCGCGGCATCGGCCAGGCCCTGGCGTAAATCGGTATCTTCACCTCGGCGGATCAGGAATCGTTCGAGGCTCGACTTCATAATGGTCCGTTCCGGATCATCGCCGCCATGCTGATCCAGCGCGGTATATCGGTGACGGAAGACATCAAGGATGGCGCGGCGATATCCCGCCAGTGCTTCGGCATCGTTGGCGACGAGCGTCTCGAACCGGCCCGCTTCGCGAATGGCGGCTTGCACCACGCGGCGTTCTTCATCGCGCACGGCCTCATCAATGAACCGCCACACGGTCTGAACATCTATCCGCCCGGCCGCAAACTCGGCCCCGACACTGTCCAGGGTGGCGAGTTTCTCCCCGGGATTGAGCTGATCAAACGCGCGGCCGAGATCCTGCCAGGCCTCATAAGGGAGAGAGAAGCGATAATAGCCGGTGCCGTTTGCGTTGGGCATGATCCAGGAAACTGCTGAAGCCGCGGGTCGCCGAACGAGCTGAATCAATGGAACCGACGATCGAGTAGGTTGGTTGATCTGACAATAGCGCTCTTGACCACGTTGGATCGCTATTCGGTAACAAAATGGCACCACCCAAAGTCGATCGCTATCCATTTTACTGCCAAGAGGCTTGTACCTCGATTGAGCAACGAAGATGGTTGGTTCGCCACCAGAGTTTGAATTTTCAATCGTCATCAAAGGCAATCCGTTCTGTTCCACGAAACTTTTGAAAACACGCGTAAGATCATGCTCGCCATCGTTACGGTCAGGAACCAAATCACCCACACTCGGAGGCCGATTTTCGATCCGCTTGATCTCCTCGCCAATAATGTCGAAGAATTCCGGGCTGCCCGCGACGCCATCTTCATAGGCTGCAACATAACGCCCGAGCGCCGGGCGGAAGACGTCCGCGCCGAAATAGGCGTCGACCATGCCAATGACGGCGAGGCCCTTATTATAAGTGATCGAGTCATAGGCGTTGCGCACATTCTCATTCAGAGCAATCGGCTCACGCACGGCGCGGGCGCTGGCCAGGCTATCCAGGCTCATGGCGCGAATGCCATCGACAATGGCGTCCAGCTCATAGCCTTCGCCGGGATAGATTTCCGACAGGCTGGCACCTTCCCCCCAACTGGCAAATCCCTCTTTCAGCCAGAGATCGTCCCACCAGGGCGGCGTCACCAGATTACCAAACCACATGTGCCCGACTTCGTGCGCATGAATGGCCAGCAAGCTGCGCCGGGCCGCCGGACCGATGCCCGGGCTGGCGAGAATACGGGTCTCGCGATAGGTCAGCGCGGCGGCCAGTTCCGTCGCGCCAGACGGCCATTGCGGCGCCGCCACAATGTCGAGTTTCTTGTACGGATAAGGCTGCTGCAAGGCTTCCTCGAACACACGCACCAGATCCGGCGCCGTCTGCAGGGCAAGGCCAAGTTCGGCACCTTTGCCCCGGCGGGCAAAACCGCGCAAAGGAATGGGCTCAGCGCGCACATCATTTGGCTCGATCATGCCCGCGTCGACAACGTCAAAACTGCCCACGGCGAGCGACAGAAGATAGGTCGGCAAGGGACGCGTGGTTTCAAATGTGATCCGCTTCAGACCACCCTCTAAAACCTCAACTGCGGCTTCCGGCGCATTGCTGATCGCCGAGTCCGATTCCGGAATGGTCAGTGTGATATCAAACGGCGCCTTGAAGGCCGGCTGATCGAAGCCCGGCATGAAGCGGCGCGCCTGAATGCTTTCCGACTTGGCGAGCGCATACGCATCCCCCTGCTCGGTAACTTTGAACAATCCGGACAGATTGACGTCGAATGGCGCATCATAATCAATTTCGACAACCACCTGATCGGCGGACACAGTTTGCCCGAAATCGAGCCACGCGACCCCTGATTCCAGGGCCATGGTCCAACTGCCTGTGACGGGCGCGGCTTGTCCCACGCGCGAGCGCACCGCAGCAATGTCGAGATCGCGGCCATGCAGATAGAGACCGTGCGCTGCGTCTTCCAGGGCAATCGTCATGATCACCGTACCCCCAAAGCGCGTGGCGCGCGGGTCGAGCGTCAGGTCCAGTGCGTAATGCGTTGGATAAGGGGCCGCATCCAGCGGTCCTTTCGGGGCATTCGCCACGATCTCTTCTACCGTTGGCGGCCCTATTTCAGCTGTATCTGAGGCGGCGCCACAGGCCGCCAAAACCATGCTCATGATCGCAAACAGAGCAATCCGCATATTCCAACTCCAACTTGTCTTGGGCTTCTGCATAGCGCACAACACGCGCGATGAAACCCGTACTGTCAATTCTCGACCCGTCCCCGATCTTTGAAGGCCGCACCGCCGCCGACGCTTTGAACGAGACACGGGCGCTGGCGGCGGCCGCAGACGCCCTGTCCTATCGCGCCTATTGGGTTCAGGAGCATCATAATGCGACCAGTTTTGCCGGCACCACGCCGGAAGTCCTGATGGCCGATCTGGCCTCCCGTACGAAGCGCATCGCGCTCGGGTCCGGAGGCATCATGCTGCCCAATTACTCTCCTCTCAAAGTGGCCGAATGGGGACAGACATTAAGCCAGCTTAACCCCGGTCGGATTGAGATCGGTCTTGGCCGGGCCACCGGCGCGGACCCGCGCGCGTCTGCCGCCCTGCTCGGACCTGGCGGACAGAACTTCCCCGCCATGCTGCGCATGATGATGGACTGGATGCTGGATTCAAGCGGCGAGGTCCCACTGGCCGAAGATCATCGCGCCCGTGGAATTGCGGCCAATCCGCCAGGACCTCGGCCCGATGTCTGGATGCTGTGCTCATCACCCGGGTCTGCCGCCTTCGCCGGACAGATGGGTCTCAAACTGGCCTTCGCGGATTTTCTCAATCCGGGCGGCGCAGGCGATGCATTGGCCGCCTATCATGACGCGTTTGAGCCATCGCCTTTCTGCGCCGAACCCTATGCAGGCATTGGTCTGGTCGTGCTCGCAGCCGAGACCGAGACGGAAGCGAACCATCTGGCCGGATCGATCAAGGCCTGGGCCCTGGGGCGCGGGACAGGCGAATTTCGTCCCTATCTGGATGCAGCGACGGCCAATGAATATTTGGCCAATGCACCGCTCGAACCGCCGCAGCGCGGAATCATCGGAACGGGGCTCTCGGTGGCCCGCGAGCTCATCTCGGTCTCACGATCGGCGCGCGCAGATGAATTATTCCTGCTCTCAATCACCGACAGTCTCGAAACGCGGATCAACAGCTATCGCCTGATCGAACAGGCCATGGCGGCGATCAGCGAAGATCAGACATGACGGCGAGGATCGGGCTCAAGGCACTGGCGCCAAGCGCCTTGCAGCGGGCTGGCGACCAGCCATAATCCGCGTCCGGGTGGTTCGCATCATCCTTGAACGGCATTTCCAGCGTCATCGCCAGGCAGTCAAACCGCTCCGCCAGAGCATTGGTGCAAATGGACAGATTGGCTTTTCCAGCGGCACTGATCGGATAGCCGAACCGGGTCTGAAATGCGCCATTTGAGGATTTCACATAAGCCGATTTGAAACTCTCCTGCAGACCCGCCAGCCGGTCCGACCAGCCCGGAATGCCTTCCGCGCCAGCGATAAAATTATACGGCATCGCCTCGTCCCCATGGACGTCCAGCGCCAGGTCGCAGCCCGTCTCCATCATCTTTTGCAGCGTCAAATAGACTTCCGGACTCTTCTCCATGTTGGGCTCAGCCCATTCGCGATTGAGGTTCACGCCAGCCGCATTCGTCCGCAAATGCCCGCGCGCACTACCATCCGGGTTCATGTTCGGGATGATATAAAAGACCGCGCGGCTCATGAGATCCTTGGAAATGGCGGAAATCGGATCCAGCATTCGTTCCAGGAACCCCTCCATCCACCATTCCGCCATGGTCTCCCCCGGATGCTGGCGCGCCGTAATCCAGATCTTGCGCTTCTCAGATCCTGGTTCGCCAAGCGTGATCAAGTCCAGATCTCGCCCATCCAGGGTTTGGCCGAGGACGCTGATCCGCCCTTCGGCATAATTCTGCGCTCCGGCGACGAGCATGCTGTGCCGTTCGGAGGAGTAAGGTGCGAAATAGGCAACATAGATGGCATTGACGTTGAGCGTGGTCTCAATGGTCAAGCTCTGCCCGTCATAGGACGTGGGCACCCGGCGCCAGTCCATCAGATCTTCCGACACGACGGCCTGATAACTCTCCCAACCTTTGGGATAAGCAGCACCGCCGGCATTTTCTATGATCAGGCGAAGGTTCTGTCCTTTCTCGCCCGATACGCGAAAATGAAACCATTGATAGAAGTCGGATTGATGGTCTTTGGCGATGTCGAGCCGCACATTCATCGCGTCACTGGCATCTCTGACGACGATGTTGCCGCTATCAAAGGCCGATGAAATGATCAGGCTCATACGCGCGCCCCTGCTTCGAGATCGGCGTGGTACGCTTTTGCCATGCGGCTGTCGATCCCCTGCATCTTCAGAAACGCACTCAGGACGCCAAGTTTGCGATTTGGCGCCTCACCGTCAGCGATCCGGTGCAGCTGATGATAATACCAGCCCTGCATGCCAAACCCGTTTAGCGCCTTGAAGATGCCAATCGAGGAGTTGGGGCTGAATATTCCCGGCCCGATGCGGAGCGTACTCTCCCATTTGATCAGCTCGTCCAGATCGCCGGACAGCAGATGTCCCGGCGCATCGACGTCCACACAGAGCGGACGCCCGAGCCCGATCAAATCGGCTTCACCCGCCGCGAGTGCATCATTCATACCCGCCGCTGTACGGAAGCCACCGGTGACCATCAGTGGCATCTTCGCGACGGCCTGCACCTCCTTGGCATAATCGAGGAAATAGGCTTCGCGCTTTTTCGTACTTTCCCGCGTACCTTCCTCATGCGCCGGTTTGAGCCCGTCCATATCCATCATTTTCGGCTGCTCATAATTGCCGCCAGAGATCTCTACAAAATCGAGCCCAAGTTCGTTCAAAATGTCGATCACGGCCATCGAGTCGGCTTTGGAAAAGCCGCCTTTCTGGAAGTCGGTTGAATTGAGTTTGACCGAGACCCCAAATCCCGGCCCGGCTTCCGCAATGGCCGCCTTCAGGACTTCGACCAGAGCCCGGGCCCGGTTTTCCAGCGGTCCGCCCCATTCATCGTCCCGTTGATTGGTCAATGGCGACAGGAACTGGCTCATCAGATAGCCATGCGCTGCGTGGACCTGAACCCCGTCAAACCCCGCCGCGCGCGCCGCTTTGGTGGCAATCGCATACTTTTCGATCAGGCGCTTGATATCATCGCCGGTCATGGCGCGCGGCGTACCGAACTGCCCGCCCGGCAGATCAACCGCGATCGCGCTTGGGGCATCAGGTTGCGGATTGACCATTTTCTGGGTCTGACGGCCGGCATGGCTGAGCTGCATGACCACTTTACCGCCCCCGGCCTTACACGCCTCCGCCCATTTGCCCAGCATGACAGCATGTTCATTCGACGGCGCCC
>JBCBBC010000032.1:0-37538 GCA_038532145.1 Pseudomonadota bacterium
GTATCACCTTCGGTGCGGGCAAATTTCTTGATCAGTTCAGCTTTACGCTCTGCAGTGATCGACATCGGCATACTCTCAATTATCGCCTTGCGGCGGGTTTCTGATATGGCCTTCTGGCCGGAATTTTGAGGGAGGGCGGCGCCGATTCAGCCACGTCCGAGATGTCGTCCAGACGGGCTAGAGGAGCGCTTAGCTCGCAACAAAGCGGGCATTTGGCACATTTGGTTGCATTTGGAAAGAGTTAGTTGCGGTGAATTACAACCCCACCACCCCAAGCGCACCTGCCTGCGACGCCGCGAGTTTTTCCTCGCTGAATCCCTCCAGACTCTCTTCAAACAGCCTGTGATAGTTCAGCTCCGCGCGAAGTCTTAAATAGGCGGCGCCAAGTCCGATCGCGGCGCGGTCCATGAAGACGAACTCGCGCGGCACCGTGACCGGCCCTTTTTCCTTGAGCAATTTGCGGACAGAAAAGGCTTCCTTGCGACCATAATCACCCGGTTTCACACCATCTGCGACACTGCGCACGCGATCATCGATCAGTGGCCCATAGATGAATTGCGCCCAGATTCGGAGCACCTCGACCAGTTCGCGATTGAGGCCCTTGAAACCCCATTTCTCAAACGCCGCATAGATCGCGTCGAAATCATCCGCGAGCAGGCCGCGATAGAGATCAACCACACCGCCCACAAAACTGACTGGAAAGATCCGAACACAGCCAAAATCCAGCAGATTCAGCCCCTCCCCGTCCCGTGTGACCTGATAATTGCCAAGATGCGGGTCGCCATGAATAACGGCGGCCTGGGTAAAAGGTTGCCACCAGGTCCAGTAGAGATGCCGCGCAATCGTATTGCGCAGGTCCTGCGGGGCGTCTTCATACTTGGTCAAATGCTCGCCGCTGAGCCAGGTCATGGTCAGCAAACGGTCCGTACTGAGCTCCGGCACCAGGTCCGGCACGTCGACATAGTCGGCATCGCTGAGCAAATGGCGATACAGCGCCATATGCTTGGCCTCACGGGCATAATCGAGCTCTTCGCGCAATCGGTCGGTAATCTCCTCGACCACTTCGCTCGGATCGACCGAGCCATCCAGGCGTTTGAACATGCCGAGCAGTATTTTCAGCTGACCGACATCGCTCTCCACCGCCGAGGCCATGTCCGGATATTGCAGTTTGCAGGCAACTTGCCGGCCATCATGCAAGGTCGCGCGATGGACTTGGCCGAGGCTCGCCGCATGGGCAGCCTCTTTGCCAAATTCAGCAAATTTGCCCTGCCAGTCAGCGCCCAGTTCGGCGCGCATGCGCCGCCGCACGAACGGCCAACCCATGGCGGGGGCCTGCGCCTGCAACTGGCCGAGCTGTTCGGCATATTCCTGCGGCAGGATATCCGGCACGGTCGAGACCATTTGCGCGACTTTCATCAACGGCCCCTTGGATTTGCCGAGCGCCGCCGCCAGCGCCTTGGCGATCCGCTCATCTCCTTTCTCGCCGCCAAACATCGCATTGGCCGCAAAAGTCAGGCCGGCCCCTGACAGGTTGGTGCCGACTTTCACGGTCCGGCCCAATCGGGCAGACAGACGGTTGCGTTCCGGGTCTTTATCGAGGTCTTGCGTGTCGCTCATCGCCGCTTTCAATCCTGTTTCAACAGATATAGGGCCAAAAGCGCAGTCGCGAAGAGGAGAAGGAGTCGCGGGGGGCAAAGAACATGTCTATATTCCCCGCATGACGGGACCGAATCGCAAGCTCAGCATCTCGGAAATGGCCGCGGCGAAAGCGCCGGTGGCCAAGACGGATGCCGAATATCTGGACGGGTTGAACCCAGAGCAAAAGGAAGCGGTGCTGAAAACCGAAGGTCCGCTTCTGGTGCTGGCCGGCGCCGGCACCGGCAAGACACGGGTTCTGACGACACGGCTGGCGCATATCATCGCCTCTGGACTTGCTTATCCGAGCCAGACCCTGACCGTGACCTTTACCAACAAGGCCGCACGGGAGATGCGCGAACGGGCTCTGGCCCTGACCGGGGAAGCTGGTGAAGGCTTGCGCTGGTTAGGTACATTTCACTCCATTTCGGCGCAGATCCTGCGCCGTCATGCTGAATTGGTCGGTCTGAAATCCAGTTTCACCATTATTGACACGGATGATCAGGTGCGGCTGTGCAAACAGATTATCGAAGCTGAAGAGATCGATCCGAAACGCTGGACGCCGCGCTATCTGGCCGGGCTGATCGATGGCTGGAAGAATCGGGCCCTGTTGCCGGACAAGGTGCCGAGTGGTGAGGCCTATCAGTTCGCGGATGGCAAAGGCATCAAATGCTATGAGACGTATCAGGCGCGGCTGAAAGTTCTGAATGCCTGTGACTTTGGCGATCTGCTGATCCACAATATCACCCTGTTCCAGCAGAACCCAGACCTGCTCGCCGATTTCCATCGCAAGTTCAAATATATTCTAGTCGACGAGTATCAGGACACCAATGTCGCCCAATATCTCTGGCTGCGCCTGCTGGCGCAGGGCAATTCGAACATTTGCTGTGTCGGGGATGATGACCAGTCCATCTATGGCTGGCGCGGTGCCGAGGTCGACAATATCCTGCGCTTCGAAAAGGACTTTCCAGGCGCGAACGTGATCCGCCTGGAACGCAATTATCGGTCCACCGAGCCGATCCTGGCAGCGGCCTCTTCGGTTATTTCGCACAATAAGGGCCGGCTCGGCAAAACCCTGTTTGTTGGCGGCGACTGGGCCGGTGATCCGGATGCCAAGAAAGTCCAGGTCCGCGGACTGTGGGATGGCGAAGCCGAGGCCCGCATGGTCTGTGATGAGATCGAAGCCTGGGCCGCGAAAGGCGGCAAGCATCGCTATGAGGATTGCGCCATTCTGGTCCGCGCCTCATGGCAGATGCGGCTGTTTGAGGAAAGGCTGATCATTCTCGGCATTCCTTATCGTGTGATTGGCGGACCACGCTTCTTCGAGCGGGCGGAGATCCGTGATGCCATGGCCTATTTGCGTCTGATCCGTTCGACCGATGATGATCTCGCCTTTGAGCGTGTGGTCAATCAGCCGAAACGCGGGGTCGGCAATACGACCGTTCAAAAGCTGCAACGCTATGCCCGCGATGATGGCCGGTCCCTGTTCACGCTGACGCCCATGGTGCTGCAGACGGATGAGATTAAAGGCCCCGGCAAGCGCGGGCTGACCCGGTTCATCGACCAGATCAATCTTTGGCGCGATCGCCACAATAATGGCATGAGCCATACCGATCTGGCCCAGACCATTCTCGATGAATCCGGCTATACGGACATGCTGCAAAAGGATCGCAGCCCGCAGGCGCAGACCCGGCTCGACAACCTTAAAGAGCTGATCAATGCCATGGGCGAGTTCGAGAACCTGACCGGCTTCCTGGAACATGTTGAACTGGTCATGGATGCCGGCGGCGGCTCGAATGGGGACGAAGTGCAGATCCTCACCCTGCATGGCGCCAAAGGCCTGGAATGGCCGCTGGTCTTCCTGCCGGGCTGGGAAGAGGAAGTTTTCCCATCCCGGCGCAGCCTCGATGAAAGCGGCATGAAAGGCCTCGAAGAGGAGCGGCGCCTGGCTTATGTCGGCATCACGCGCGCCCGCGAAGTCTGCCGGATTTCCTTTGTTGCCAATCGCCAGATCTTTGGCCGCTGGCAAAGCGTCTTGCCGAGCCGGTTTGTTGACGAGCTACCGGCAGACCATGTCGAGGCTGAAGCGGAGACGGGCTATTCGTCGCTCCCCGGCAGCGAGGACGGCTTTACCGGCACGGTCGAGGATCTGGGCGAGCGATCGAACTATACGTCGCCGGGCTGGCGGCGGTTGAAGGAGAATGCCACGCGGTATGAGTCGACGCCGGTGATTGATGGCAAGGCGACCTTGATGGCCTCCGAAACCGGCCAGTCCGGCTTCAAGCTGGGCCAGCGCGTGTTTCATGAAAAATTTGGCTATGGCAAAGTGATGGATGCGAACGGTACCAAGCTGACAGTAGCGTTTGAAAAGGCCGGGTTGAAGAAGGTGATTTCGACCTTTGTGACGGGAGCTTAGGTGTGGGTCCCGGGTTTGATCCGGGACCTCCACATTACCCCGCCGCCTTCAACGCCTGATCCAGATCGCGCATCAGGTCATCGGCATCCTCAACCCCGATCGAAAGCCGTACGGAATCCGGCGCCGCGCCAGCCGCCACTTTCTGCGCATCCGTCAGCTGCCGGTGGGTCGTCGACGCCGGATGAATGACCAGAGACCGTGCATCGCCCAGATTCGCGACATGGCTGAACAGTTCCAGCCCATTCACAAACTTCACGCAGGACTCATAGCCGCCTTTCAGCTGTACCGTGAACAAGGCTCCGGCCCCTTTCGGGCAGAGACGCTCAGCGCGGGCCTTGTAAGGTGAGCTGTCGAGGCCGGCATAAGTCACGGACGAGACCGCATCATGCCCTTCCAGCCATTTGGCAATCTTCTCGGCATTGGCGACATGCTTGTCCATACGCAGGGACAGGCTCTCAATCCCCATCAGCGTATAATGGGCGCCTTGCGGGTTCATCGTCATGCCGAGATCGCGCAGGCCAATCGCAATCGAGTGGAAAGTGAAGGCCGCGGGGCCGAATGTCTCGTGGAATTTCAGCCCGTGATAGGCCGGTTCCGGCTCGGTCAGGGACGGGAACTTGCCTGCCGCGGTCCAGTCAAACGCGCCGGAATCAACCACGGCGCCGCCGGTGACGGTGCCATTGCCAGTCAGGTATTTGGTCAGGGAATGGGTGACGAGCGTGGCGCCATATTGAATCGGATTGCAGAGATAAGGCGTCGCCGTCGTATTATCGACGATGAGCGGAACTTGCGCGTCCTGGGCAATTTTCGCGATCGCTTCGAGATCGGTGACATAGCCGCCCGGATTGGCAATCGTCTCACAGAAAATCGCGCGGGTATCGTCATTGATCGCTGCCTTGACGGCGTCGAGATCATCAAAGTCGACAAAGGTCGCGCCCCAGCCGAACCGTTTGATTGTGTGCGTGAACTGGGTCACCGAGCCGCCATAGAGACGGGTCGAGACGACCACGTTCCGGCCAGGCTCCATCAAGGGGAAGAGCGACATGAGCTGCGCCGCATGGCCGGACGAACAACAGACCGCGCCGGCTCCGCCTTCCAGTTGTGCGAGCCGATCACCGAGCGCGCCAACCGTCGGATTGGTCAGGCGCGAATAGATATAGCCGACTTCCTGGAGGTTGAAGAGCGCCGCCGCGTGATCTGCATCACGGAAAACAAAGGCCGTAGATTGATAAATCGGGACCTGCCGCGCGCCTGTGGCAGGATCCGCCGCCGCGCCTGCGTGAATCTGTTTTGTGTCGAATCCGAATTCCTGATCGCTCATTTTGCATCACCTCCAGCATATCTGCGGAGGTCGTAGACCACGACCGGCCCCTGCTCAACTAAAACATCGGTTTAGTGCTTTCGCGTTGCATCGCTGGCCCGCCCGCGACGGTACCGCCAACAATCGCCCCTATTTTTTAGAAAGATCATTCAGGACTGCATGCAGCAAATATGCAAAACCGACAAAGACAAACAAGAACACCGCTTGTACATCCTGGAAAAAATTAGTCGAATCCGGCGATTCCATATGGCGGCCAATCGCCAAGCCTTCCAGAATCCGCCATGCGGGAATGGAAAGTGCCACGATCCAGTAAAGGATATTCAGTTTCCGACGAACGCTGTCCTGCCCTTGGATGCTGGGAATACAAATCGCCCAAACGGTCACGGTCAGGACATACATCGCGCCAAGGATCGAGAGCGTATCGAGTGGCGTCCGCTCCATCGACTAGTGTTTGGTCGCTTCGTCTTCTCCGCTCATACCATCCCAGAATTTCTTGACCCGGCCGACAAAGCCTTCGGATTCGGGATTGCAATCCTTGCCGGAACACTCGCAAAACTCGCGCAGGATTTCCTTTTGACGGGCGGTCAGATTACGCGGGGTTTCAACAAACATCTCGATATAGAGATCACCGGTTTGATGACTGCCACGAATACTGGGCATGCCCTTGCCCCGCAAGCGCAATTTGCGCCCGGTCTGGGCGCCTTCCGGAATGGTGACGCGGGCACGGCCACCATCAATGGTCGGGATTTCGACTTCGCCGCCCAGCGCTGCGGTCACCATTGATACAGGTGTACGGCAATACAGGTTCGGGCCATCGCGCTCGAAAATGTCATGCTCATCTACGCTGACAAAGATATAGAGGTCGCCCTTCGGGCCACCCTGGGTGCCAGGCTCACCTTCACCTGACAAACGAATTCGCATGCCGGTTTCGACTCCGGCTGGAATCTTCACCGACAAGTTGCGATCTTCCTGGACCTGACCAACTCCGCGACAAGTCTTGCAAGGGTTTTTGATAATCTGGCCCTTGCCATGACAGGCCGCGCAGGTCCGCTCCATGGTGAAAAAGCCCTGTTGGGCACGAACGCGACCGCTGCCCTGGCAGGTCGGACAGGTTTCGGGATGCGTGCCGGGTTCGGCGCCGGTGCCGTCACAGGTTTTGCAATCAACCGCAGACGGAACATTGATCGTCGCATCCTTGCCGTGAAAGGATTCTTCCAGCGTGATGTCCATATCGTAGCGCAGATCCGCACCGCGCTGTGGCCCGCCACGGCGGCGGCCACCGCCACCGAAAGGATTGCCGCCAAAGACCTGACTGAAAATGTCCTGGAAAATATCGTTCGGATCGCCGCCGCCAAATGGATGGCCGCCAGCACCGCCGCCCATGCCATTCTCGAAGGCCTGATGTCCAAACCGGTCATAAGCCGCTTTCTTTTCAGGGTCTGACAGGACCGCATAGGCCTCGCCGACTTCCTTGAACATAGCTTCAGCCTCGGCATCATCCGGATTCTGGTCCGGGTGATACTTCATGGCCAGCTTTCGATAGGCGCTCTTAAGGGCCTTTTCGTCTGCAGTTCGGTCTACGCCGAGCACGTCGTAATAGTCGCGTTTGCTCATTTAGCGGGTTACCTATTGTTATACTCACTCGCCCGCCAAAGTGGGGAGGTCCGGGGCGAAGTGCAAGCCCTGGACCTGTTGCACTAGCCCGCCTTTTTCACATCCGTATCTTTAAGCACACGGTCTGCTATCTCTTTGGGCACAATCATCAGCGTTTCACTGAGCGTTTGCCCCCATTCCTTCAGCAATTCCGTGGCCCGGGCTGATCCGGTCTTGTCGCGATGGATTTCCAGCATCATTTCGAACACATCGATATGTTTCTGGTCCATATCGACCAGTGGATACCAATCAATCGCATCCGGATTGGCCACATGTTCGAACTGGCGCTCCGGATCCCAAATATAGGCGACGCCGCCCGTCATGCCGGCGCCGAAATTGTCGCCCACAGAACCAAGAATCGCGACGCGCCCCCCCGTCATATATTCGCAGCCATTGGCGCCACAGCCTTCAATCACCGCCTCAGCCCCGGAATTTCGGACCGCAAACCGCACGCCGGCCTGTCCCGCCGCATAGAGATTGCCGCTGGTCGCGCCGTAAAGGCACGTATTGCCGATAATCGTGTTTGCGCCGCCCTGATAGGAAGCATCTGCTGGCGGCCGCAATTGCAGGGTCGCCCCCGACAGGCCTTTGCCAACATAGTCATTGGCGTCCCCGATCACATCGAGCAGCAAGCCCTGAACGCTGAACGCGCCCAGCGACTGGCCAGCACTGCCGGTCAGGCGAATGTGAAGACGGCCTTCCGGCAGAGCTTTTTCGCCAAATTTACGGACAATGGCTGAACTGCACCGCGCCCCAATCGAACGCTGCACATTCTGGACTTCATAGGTCAGCTGCATTTTTTCGCCGCGGGCAAAGAAGGGTTCGCCGTCGCGCAGGATCTGGGCGTCGAGCGTGTCTGGCACTTCTTCGCGATGATCCGGCTTATACTCCACCGCGTTGGCGGTATCGACCTGAACCAGAAGCGGGTTGAGATCGAGATCATCGAGGTGCGGCGCACCGCGTGAGACTTGGGCCAGGAGGTCCGTGCGGCCGATCGCTTCATCGAGCGAGTTCAGGCCGAGCGAGGCCAGAATACGACGCACATCCTCGGCGATGAAACTCATCAGATTGATGACCTTGTCCGCCGTGCCAGTGAATTTCGCGCGCAGCGACTCATCCTGCGTACAGACCCCAACCGGGCAGGTATTGGAATGACACTGACGCACCATGATGCAGCCCATGGCAACCAGGGACGCGGTGCCAATGCCATATTCCTCAGCGCCGAGCATGGCAGCGATGACAATGTCGCGCCCGGTGCGTAGACCGCCATCTGTGCGCAAGGTGACCTTGTCGCGCAAATTGTTGAGGCTGAGCACCTGATGCGCTTCCGCCAAACCCAGTTCCCAGGGCAGGCCGGCATATTTGATACTGGTCTGCGGTGAGGCCCCTGTGCCTCCGACACCGCCGGCAATCAGGATGACATCCGCCTTCGCCTTGGCAACGCCGGCGGCCACGGTCCCAACGCCAGACTGCGCGACCAGTTTCACACAGACGCGGCAATCCGGATTGATCTGTTTGAGATCATAAATCAGCTGGGCGAGATCCTCGATCGAATAGATGTCATGATGTGGCGGCGGGCTGATCAGCGTCACGCCGGGCGTGGAGTGCCGATTTTTCGCAATGAATTCAGTGACTTTAAAGCCAGGCAGTTGACCGCCTTCGCCAGGCTTTGCGCCCTGGGCCACCTTGATTTCAACCTCGCGGCAATGGTTCAGATACTCCGCCGTGACGCCAAAGCGACCAGACGCGACCTGTTTCACCGCCGAATTCATATTGTCACCATTTGGCAGCGGCCGATACCGCTCGCGCACTTCGCCGCCTTCTCCGGAAACGGACTTGGCGCCGATTCGGTTCATCGCGACATTCAGCGTTCCATGCGCTTCCGGGCTCAAGGCGCCGAGCGACATGCCGGGCGTGACAAAGCGTTTGCGGATCTCATTGACCGACTGCACCCGTTCGAGCGGTTCTTTCGGACCCGCCGGCTTGAAGTCGAGCAAGTCGCGGAGCTGGATCGGTTGATCGCGATGATTGACCGCGTCGGCATATTTTTCGAATACGGCATAGTCGCCGCGATCGCAGGCTGCCTGCAACATATGGATCAGATTGCCATCCAGCGCGTGCGGCTCTGATCGAGCGCGCAAGCGGTAGAAGCCGCCGATAGGAAGGGCGATGATATCTTCATCAAAAGCGTCTTCGTGGCGCCGCACTGCATTCTCTTCAATGCCCGCGAGGCCAAGGCCGGAAATGCGGCTGGACAAGCCCGGGAAATAGTCCGCGACCAAGGCGCGCGACAGGCCGAGCGCTTCGAAATTATAGCCACCGCGATACGATGAGATGACCGAAATGCCCATCTTGGACATGATTTTCAGCAAGCCGGCCTCGATCGCCTTCTTGAAGTTCACGACCGCCTCGCCAATGCTGACTTTGCCGAGCAAATCGCGGGCATGCCGGTCAGCAATCGCATCCTGGGCAAGATAGGCGTTGACGCAGGTCGCGCCGACCCCGATCAGGACCGCGAAATAGTGCGTGTCGATGCACTCGGCAGAGCGGACGGTAATCGAACAGAAGGTCCGCAGGCCCTGCGCCACAAGATGGCTATGCACCGCACCCGTGGCCAGAATCATCGGAATGGCAACGCGGTCATCGCCTTGATGTTCGTCGGTCAGGACGATGTGCTCGCGGCCTGCGCGCACGGCGTCTTCGGCTTCCTGGCGGATCCGGGCCAGGGCGTCTTTCAGGGCGCGGCCATCGCCGACACTGGCGCCAAGATCGAACGTACAGTCAATTTTCTGAACGCCATCTTCCAGCATGGCGACCAATCGATTGTACATACCCGTCGACAGGACCGGACTCTCCAGAACGAACACGTCCTGTTGAGTCTCATCCGTGGTCAGAACATTACCGAGATTCTTGAACCGGGTTTTCAGACTCATCACACGGTCTTCGCGCAAAGGGTCGACGGGCGGGTTGGTCACCTGGCTGAAATTTTGGCGGAAGAAATGCGACAATGGCCGGAATTTTTCCGACAGCACCGCCACGGGGCTATCATCGCCCATCGAGCCGATCGCTTCTTTGCCATTTTCGGCCATGGGCGCCAGGATCAGTTCCAGAGTTTCCAGCGTGAAGCCAGCCACTTTCTGACGGCGCAACATGGACTCGGTATCAAACAGGCGCGGTTCCGGACCGGGGCCAATCTCCGGGTCGAGGTCGCGGACATTTTTCAGCCACTTCTCATAGGGGTGCTTGGCGGCGAGCTCGTCAACAATCTCACCATGCTCGTAGAATTTGCCGGTCTCCAGATCGGCGGCGATCATGCCGCCCGCCTGAACATGGCCGCGCCGAACAACGTCGTGTCCTGACAGAGGGCACATACCAGTCTCTGAGCCAACCGCGAGAACGCCGTCGCCGGTCAAGGCATAACGCAGTGGTCGCAGCCCATTGCGGTCAAGGCCGGCCACGGCCCAGCGTCCATCATAGGCACAAATGGCGGCGGGGCCGTCCCACGGCTCCATCACCGAATTGCAATAAGCGTAAAGCGCCGCGTGCTTTTCCGGCATGATCGATGCGCGCTTTGACCAGGCTTCCGGAATCAGCAGCGCCTTGGTCATCGGGGCTGTGCGGCCCGCCTTGCAAAGGATTTCGAACACCGCATCAAGCGCGCCGGAATCCGAGCTGCCCTGCGGCGCCACCGGTTTCACATCGTCGACATAGTCGCCAAATGTGCCAGAGACCATTTTGATCTCATGGCTCTTCATCCAGTTCAGATTGCCGCGCAACGTGTTGATCTCGCCATTATGGGCGAGCATGCGAAACGGCTGGGCCAGCGCCCATTGCGGGAATGTGTTGGTCGAATAGCGCTGGTGATAGATCGCGACCGCAGACTCAAACCGCTCGTCCCGCAGGTCGAGATAGAAATTGTCGATATCTTCGGCCAGGAACATGCCCTTATAGATCAGCGACTTGTGGCTGAGCGAACAGACATAGAAACCGGGAATTCCAGCTTCGCGAGCGCGGCGTTCAATCCGGCGGCGACAGATATAGAGCGCCCGTTCCAGCTCTTCCGGATCGCGGGCGCGATCATCGCGGAACATGACCTGTTCAATCTCTGGCCTTGTATCCTGCGCTTTCTGACCAATGATGGAAACATCCACGGGCGGCTGGCGCCAGCCATAGATATAGAAACCGAAATGCAGGATCTCGGTTTCGACAATCGCGCGAGCGGCTTCCTGCTGCCCCAGATCGGTACGCGGCAGGAAGATCTGACCGACACAGATCGGATCATCCGTCGGGTTGTGACCACAGCGTGAGACTTGATAGCGGAAAAATTCCTGTGGCACTTCGACCCGAATGCCAGCGCCATCACCGGTTTTGCCATCTGCGTCCACGGCGCCGCGGTGCCAGACATTTTTCAGCGCCCTGATGCCCATTTCAACGATTTCCCGGCGCGGCTGGCCGTCCAGCGCGGCAACCAGGCCAACGCCGCAGGCGCTGTGCTCATCTTCGGGATTATAGGCGTGGCCATCGATCAGACGCTGGCGATTGGCGAGATAATTCTGAACAAAATCAGTCATCGTTCTGTTGCTCTGTTTGGTATTTTTCGAACCGCGCAAACACTCGCGCGCGGTGCAGGCGCGACAAAGCGGTTATAGCCGGGTTGGCTGCTATGAATTACGGTCATCTCAACTCATCCTTGTGCCATTGGCGATGGGCGCGTCCGGACCGGCAAGCCGAATGGCGCCCGTATCGTCGGCGAAGCCGAGCGTCAGGGCTTCGGACATGAACTTACCAATCTGCCGCGGCGGGAAATTGACCACACCCATGACTTGCCGCCCAACCAGGTCTTCCGCGCGATAGTGTTCGGTAATCTGTGCCGCGCTTTTTTTCTGCCCGATCGTCGCGCCAAAATCGATTAGCATCCGGATCGATGGTGTGCGGGCCCCTTCCAGCGGCCTGGCTTCGAGCACTGTACCGATACGAATGTCGACCGACAGAAAGTCGTCGAAGCTGATCTCCGGCATAGGCGGCGCATCGGGTTTGAAACTGATATGCATATCCTACTCCGCCGCAACCTTGCGTTCACGCGCCAGCACGCGCATGGCCTGGTGCATATGTTCAGCGGCCTCTCGCCCATCGACAATCGCCCAGACAACCAGCGACGCGCCGCGGACAATATCACCGGCGGCATAGACGCCCGGCAGACTGGTTTCCATCGTCTTGAAATCGACCTGAATGGCGCCCCATCGATTAACCCGCAACGCGGACTCGTCGAACAAGACTGGCAGGTCTTCGGGGTCGAAGCCGAGCGCCTTAATCACCATGTCGGCTTTCATGTCGACGGTCTCATCTGTTTTTTCCGGTGATTGGCGTCCGGACGCATCTGGCGCGCCGAGCTTCATCAGGCGGACCTTTACGCCGTTGACCTTATTGGCCTTGTTGTGAAGCACCGCTTCCGGGCCAGACAACCACTCAAACGTGACGCCTTCTTCTTCGGCATTCGCCACTTCGCGCTGCGAACCTGGCATGTTGTCGCGGTCGCGGCGGTAAAGACAGGTCACCGATTTCGCGCCCTGACGCACCGCCGTGCGGACACAATCCATCGCGGTGTCGCCCCCACCAATCACGACCACGCGTTTGCCATTTGCGTTGAGCGTGCCATCATCAAACGCCTCAACCGAATCCCCAAATCCGATGCGGTTGGAGGCCGTCAGGAAATCGAGCGCCGCGTGAACCCCCTCGGCACCAATACCAGGGACTTTCAAATCGCGGGCCTTGTAAACGCCCGTGGCGATCAGCACGGTGTCGTGCTGGTCGCGAATGTCATTGAGCGTGATGTCGCGCCCGACATCGCAATTGAATCGGAACGTGATGCCGCCCGCTTCGAGATGCTGAATACGACGCTCGACAATATCCTTTTCGAGCTTGAATCCCGGAATGCCATAGACGAGCAGACCACCACCACGATCATAGCGGTCATAGACGGTGACCTGATAACCCTTGCGGCGCAGCTGCTCCGCCGCCGCGAGGCCACCCGGGCCAGCGCCGATAATCCCGGCAGATTGTGGGCGCTCGCGCGGGGGATTGATCGGCTTTACCCATCCCTGCTCCCAGGCCGTATCCGTGACATAGCGTTCAATCGAGCCAATCGTGACCGTGCCATGCCCGGATTGCTCAATCGTGCAAATGCCCTCGCACAGGCGGTCTTGCGGGCAGATGCGCCCACAAATCTCAGGCATGTTATTGGTGGCGCTGGAGGCCGCATAAGCTTCTTCCAGCCGGTCTTCCGCTGCGAGTTTCAGCCAATCCGGAATATTATTTGAGAGTGGGCAGCCTTGCTGACAAAATGGCACGCCGCATTGCGAACAGCGGGAGGCTTGCGACTTTGCCGCCTTTGCGGCGTAATCGCCATAAATCTCGTTAAAGTCACCCTTGCGCGTCCTGGCCGACCGTTTTTTCGGCATGGCGCGTTCAACTTTGATGAATTGCAGCATTTTTTCTGCCATATCGCGCTCCTGTGGGTGGAGCTTTGCTTATGAGCAATCAAATACCGCCTCACAAGGGTGAAATCATTCTATTTATATCAAAATGATATTTATTAATTCGTGTGAACTGCAGTTCGACCCCTTGTCGCGAATCATTCTCAGTTATTAATATCATTTTGATATATTGCTTTTCCACGTGCAAGCTGGCCTGTTTTGTGCGACAGGCGAGAAGCCGGAACCAATAGCGGACACCACATGTCATTTCTTCAGCTTGCCATCATCGCAATCATTCAGGGACTGACCGAATGGCTGCCCATCTCCTCGTCCGGGCATGTGCTTATTGCCGCCAATTACTTCACTCTGGAAGGCCGGGACGAGCTCTTGATCAATGCCGTCTCCAATCTCGGCACTCTGGCCGCGATGCTGATTTACTTCCGCAAGGATGTGGTGGCCGCAATCGCCGGGGCATTCGAGCTTCTGGGCGCGGGATTTCGCAAAACTCCGCTATCAAGGGGCGCTAATCTCGCTTTGTGCATCATCGTCGCGACGCCGATCGCACTGATCGCCGCCATCGCTCATGAAGTCTTCGTGCCCGAGGCGGTGCAGCAACAATTGCGGAGCGTCTGGACCGTGGCTGGCGCGACCATTGGTTTTGGTCTGTTGCTTTGGTGGGCCGATGTCGCCGGCGGTAAGGACCGGACCGAGGCCGACATGACATTGGGACACGCCGCTCTGATCGGCGCGACGCAGGCGATTGCCGCCCTTATCCCCGGAACGAGCCGTTCCGGGATCACAATGACGGCGGCGCGGGCGCTCGGCTATGAACGCACCGAAGCTGCCCGATTTTCGATGCTGATCGGCGCTCCTATCCTGGCGGCGGCTGGTCTGTACGGGGCTTTGGGCCTGTTAGACGCCGACACGACCGGCAGTCTGGTGACGATTCAGGATGGCATAATCGTCGCGGTGATTGCCTTTCTGTCGGGAATTGCCTCCATCCACGCCTTGATGACGCTGTTGAAGCGAATGACCTTCCTGCCCTTTGTGATTTACCGATTGATACTGGGCATCGGGCTGATCGCAGCGGCGCCGGATCTGGGCCTGATCTGATCGAAAATCGCGTGTCCTGACACTTTTCTGGTAGCGTCTTGGCACAATCGTCCTTTTATACAGAGGCAGATTTTTGAATGTGCGGGCACTGGTCCGGCCAAATTGATCGGGTGAGACATGAAACGTCGAGAAAAGAAGAGCGAAAGCTTAGACATCCGGTTGCCGTATCAGCAGAAGCAAGACTTCATGGCGGCGACCAAGCAACGCGACGAAACTGCATCGCAAGCGCTTCGACGGTTCATCTCCACCTATATCGAGGAAGCTCGACTGGAAGAACAACCGAACAAGGTCCAGGAGATCACCATGACCCTCGCACGTCACCGCTTCAAATCAATCGCGACCGCCGCCGGCGCCGCGCTCGGCGTCTTTTCCGTCAGCGCTCTGCCATCGGCAGCCGATTCAACGCCTTTCGACGCGCTCGACAAGAATAATGATGGCCTCATCACAGAGGGCGAAATCGCTCCGGGATATGATGCGGACATTATCGCCAAGCTCGACACGGATGGCTCCGGCGGCGTCAGCCGGGAAGAGTTGGAAGCAGCCGGCAATCGGATCGAGATCATCCAGACAGATGACGAGACAGGCGAGGACGGTGAGACCGTGACCAAGAAAGTCGTCAAAATACTCACCTTCAATGATGAGGCCGGCGGCGAAATTCACGGCGAAGTCAAAGTCGAGTCGCATAAGAAAGTCATCGTCAAGCGGATCGATTCCGGCGACGAACTCACGGAGGCGGACCTGGATCTCCTGATCGAAGAAGCCCTCGGTGAAGCCGGCATCGACGAAGATATCGACATCAAGATCAAGAAAATCATTCTGAAAGATGATGATACGGAGACCGAGACTGAGGAGTAATCAGTCCCGTTCAGCGAAGCGGAAAATAGACACCGAAAGCCTGTCCGGACACGAAAAGTCTGGCGTATGAACGGGCTTTCGGTTTTCATGTCGCCATGAGGCAGGCATTTGTGACGCCTCGGCGCACGTCTGGAGCTCGGCATGAACAAACCACGTCCTGAAAAGAAGACCGAAATGATCGAAGTGCGCCTGCCGCACTCGAAAAAGGCCGCTTTCAGACAGGCGTGCGAAGAAGAAGGTATCACAGTCAGTCACGCTGTACGTACCTTTGTTGATGCCTATTTGCGGCGCTCTCGCCGAATGAAAGCCAAACGCATCGCAAGGGATATCTCCATGACTCTCATTCGCAATCCGATCAAAACCACGAGCGGCGTCGGCGGCACGCTTGCCGGAATCGCCGCCATGATTGCATTAACCGCCTCTCCAAGCTTCGCAGACCGCGACGTGCAACCGATTCAACATCCGGCGCCCGTCTATCCGGCTGATCTGGCCAGCCAGAGCATTAGCGCCCGATGCGACAATTATTTTGATGTGACGCCTGAAGGCTATGTCACCAATCTGGAGGTGAAATGCGGCCACCCCGGATTTGTGAACTCCTCACGAAATGCGGTGGCGACGCTGAAATTCGCCCCGAAAATCGTGAACGGTGAAGCGGTCGCGCGGAAAGGCATCGTGTATCCGTTGGTCTATTTAGTGACGGACACAGATGGCAATGAAATCCCGCCTTTGCTGCCGCCCGCCGACGACTAGCGGGCGTGATGCCTATCCTGTTCCGTAACTGGACAAGCGTCGACCAAGCCTTGCGTTCGGGCCAAGCCAGGGCGCATCAAACATCCAGTAGAACAGTGGCAGCAGAACTCGTTCCCCAACCACCAGACACAGCCAGGTCGCAATCACAGCCGTGATCGACATGGTCTTTGCGTTCACAGGCACTCCGAGCACGTCCATTGCATTTTCCATATAAAAAAGCGGGATACGGTGCATGACGTAGACGAGCAGGGATCGGTTCCCGATATTCGCCATCAGTGAGGTAAGCCGGCTGCTCGGAGCGGCTCGAAAACTCATAGTCACGCCGATCACGCCGATCAAGCCAACCGCGAAGGTGAGAATGCCCCAATTGGCGACCGGACTCAGGAAGAGGGCCATAGCGCTCGCCACGAACACAATCAAAGCCAACCATCCCAGTCTGTGATGTTGCTCCACGAAATCGAGGAAAGGCTGTTTGATCCACATGGCCAGATAGAAAAACGGGAACAATCGAATAACTTTTTCGTAGAACGGAACCGTGCGCCAGTCGCCGCCAGAAATGCTCCAGCAGTAAAGCGCGAACAGAGCTGCGAACACGAAGAGCGGCGGCAATGGTTTCAACAGTTTTGCCAGGACGAAGGACACGGCCAAGGCGTACATGAACCAAAGCGTTCGCGGTGGCTCGACAAACAACAAGAAGGGCTGTTGCCAATTGATCGGATCAGGCCCGAAGACCTGCGCGACCAGAATCGTCGTGGCAAAGACCAGGAAAGTCCAGAACACATAGAGATAGAGAATATTGCCAACTTTATTAGTCAGGAAGCCCCGCCAATCCAGATCCAGTGCCTTGGCGGCGAACAGGCCAGAAACGAAGAAAAAGAGCGGCATACGCAGCATCCACAGAGCTTCGTTGAAGACCAGGCGAGCGTCGACAGCGTGCCAATAGACAACCAGAAAGATGCTCACGCCCTTGGCCGCATCGATATGTGCCAACCGGGAGAGAGAGGTTGGCGGGGCCATCATTTGTCATCCTGCTGGCTTGATGACTCCCAGGGCACTGTCAGTCCATGAGATTGCGCGAGATCGGCAATACTGGTCATCGTGGCAGGCTCGAGAACAATCCCGTTTTTCAAACTGTCCTGATACGCGACCCAGCGCGCATCCCCGGGCATTCGGACTGCGTTATCCGAACCAGATGCATCCGCAAATTGCGCCAGAAGATCCATGCGATCAAAGAAGTCTTCGACCGGCATCCAGCGGGTCACGTCCAGCGCCATCATGAAATGTCCATTAGCGCCCGGTCGGTCAAAATTCTTGTACATGGACCCCACCTGCCGGGACATTGCCGCCCCCGTCAGAGCTGCGCTCAGCACTTCGACCATGAGGGCAATGCCGAATCCCTTCGGACCTGCAGCCGGCAAAAGTGTGCCTTTCAGAACCTGGTTGGGATCGTGGATGGGATTGCCGACATCATCGATCGCTATGCCATCCGGAAACAGCTCTCCCTTCTCGGCTTTTTCCCGCACCGTCGATCCGGCCACCGAGGCGGTCGACATGTCGACGAGCAAGGCGCGCTTGGCGCGACGCGGCGCGCCAAATGTAAACGGGTTCGTCCCCAGCAAGGCGCGTAATCCGCCGGGCGCCGCGACTTTCGGAAAGGAATTGCTCAGGACTAGGCTGATCATGCCCCGTTCGGCCGCGCGGTTGGCATAATAAGCGCCTGCACCGAAGAAACTACTATTTGTCACGCCAACGATCCCCACACCATGGGCCGCGGCGAGATCGCAGGCCTGGTCGATGGCGAGGCGACCGGCATGATGCCCGAAGGATTGATCCGCATCGAGATGAGCGAGCGTTTCCCCGAGCAATTCCAGCCGCGGTGCGCTTGGACATTTGATGGTCTTGGCTTCCACATGTCGGAGCAGGATTGGCAGTCTCTGAACGCCGTGATTGCGACGCCCGGCCATATCGCACCAAACCAGGTTATCCGTCAGCGTCTCTGCCTGAGCGTCATCGACACCCGCCGCTTGCAAGAGTTGGCGGCAGAAATTCGTGAGATCGCCTGAATTTATGCGCATGAGGTTTACCGACGAAAGATGCCGAAGAGTTTCCCAAACCCACGACGCACGATCAATGCCCATTCAGCCAGCGCTGGATAGGGGTCTCCGAAACTGAAATCGGGCACCACAGCCGGCTGCGCACACACCGTTTTCAGCCATCCCAGCAGGCTCAGCTGTTTCGATTGCCGCAATTCGAGGTAGGCCATGAAATCGCCAATCGGATAGATCATCCGCAGCTTGTTTGAATAGGATTCAAATTCAGGAATCTCCTGATCCGTCAGATGCCGGTAAATGATCTCGTCAATTGGCGCGCCCGCCGCTGTGACCAGTCGGTGCGCTGCAGTGAATCGCGCGTTCACTTCGATGATCTTCAGTTGGCCATCGCGCGTATCGCGCTTGAATTCAACATTTCCAATGCCGTGCCAGTCGACGCCGTCGAACAGTTTCTGTCCCATTTCGGCAGTCTCCGGCAGCCACTCTGATTGATGGAAACAGGCGCCGCCGCGATTAACGGGCCAGCGGCGAATGACGCTCTTGGTGTAATCATACAATCGCCGGCCATCCGCAGTACGATAGGTGTAGTAGGAGCTGAGCAGATCGTCCGGACCGGGAATCATTTCGACGACCATCACCTCTTGCCCACGAGAGCGGGCAAGCTTGACCTTCTCGACAACGTCATCGAAGACAGTATCGACAATGAAGAGCTTTGCGCCGAACTCGTGCACAAAGGCAAACGAATCCAATGGCTTGACCATAACGGGCAATCTGACCTGGTCCCGGATTTTTTCGACATCCTCGTCTGAATTGATCTCCCAATAGGCGGGGGCGGGCACACCTATACGACCAGCGATTTCCAGAGTGGCCTGCTTATTGAGCATCGTCCGCCTTTGTTCCGGCACGAACTCTTCCAGTTTATAGTGCTCGGCCAACTGGTCTCGGTTTGATTGCAGGAAATCCAGCGACTCGTCGCAACAGGCGAATACGATACAGCCTTGTAGTTTCAAGGTCGGATTGGCGAGGAGCAAATCGTGCCAATGGTCGGCCGCTTCGGTTCCTTCAGGGACGATGAAAGCTTGCGTGCAATACTTTGAATCCATCGACCGGCTGCCTGGCTTGCCACTCGAATAAATCGTCACGCCAAGCCGACCGAGATTGCGAGCGACCGCAAGGGCATTTTCTCTGCCACCCAGGAGGAGCACAGGTGTGGACGTGTCTAATGCGCTCATAATTCAATCGTCCCTTGCTTGCTCCGGAACATATGATCGAGCAGTTTCGGGGCCACGTCGGCCTGTTGCGTTGGATCGGCGACCAAATAATGATGATGGATCCCCGGATTGACGTTGATCTCGTTGAAGATCACCCGCTCGTTCGTCACCGGCACAGCGATATCATCTGCCGTCACATCGAGGCCTGCAAACCGAATACCGAAAGCTTTCACCAGTTTGGCGCCGGTCTCGACGATTTCCGAATGAACCTGTTCCCGGACAACATGGTTTTGCGCGGCGGCATTCTCATTGACGGCGAGCTTCACCTGCACGTCTTCCCCGCTGGATGGCACATCACTTGGCGTGCGCCCGGCGGCAGCCAGTGTGTTGCGGGATTCCTGATCGATCAAAAGCGGGCTGAGCGCGGTTATCTTATCAGTCGTCTGGCGGGCGACGTTTTCGCGTTTGACCAGCTGGCGCACTGAACTCTGTCCGTCACCGGTTACGATCGGGGACTCACGGCGGACCGCATCGATGAACTGGCCGTCTATATAAAGCAGCCGATAGGACGCGCCCGTGAGCTGTTCCTCGGCCAGAAGACGGATATTAAAACCGGCTGCATGCCGCGCCGCGGACACGAGCGCATCCTGTGTCTTGATGCCTGTCGTGACCCCACGGCCACCCCCGGTTCCATCCGCCGGCTTGATCACAATGGGCCCACCCTGCTCGCGCATGAAATTCGTTGCGACATCCAGTGTGTTCAGATCGAACTTGGCATGGCGCGGCAGTCGAATGCCCTTGCCTGACATGAACTCATAGGTCAGCGCTTTGTTGGCCATGAAGCGCAGCATGATGTCGCTATCGAGCATCAGGTCTGATTGCGACACAAAAGTCGCCAGCGATCCGGTCGAGACTTGCAGCAATCCATTAGGACGCCGCTCGACTGTCGCCCCAACACCCGCCGCAGCATCACGCCATAGCCGATCGTAAAACGCACCGCGAACATGCCGCAGGCGCCGCCGGGCCATACCGGCGTGAAAGCTCAGCACACGGCGCTTGTTGCGTAACCAGAGAGAGTTGATCGGTTGGGGCAGAATACGCGCCTCCGGGGCGGATCAGGCGTCTATGACGTGATGAAGCAGCCTGTATCGCTCAATTGTTCGTCGACCCAGGCGTTCGAGAAGTCGCCGCGTTTGACGCTTTCGACATAGGCCGCCTGCTTGGCCTTGCTTTCGCGCAGCCGGTCGAGAATTTCCTGTGCATAAGCGCGCGGGACCACCGCAATTCCAGTTGAGTCCGCTTTGATGATATCGCCAGGATTGACCACCACGCCGCCGCAGCTAATTGGCGTATTCACTTCGCCGGGTCCGCGGTGCAGAGGTCCAAATGGTGTTACGCCGCGCGCATAGACGGGCAACCCGGTCTCTTTAACGCCGTCCAGGTCCCGGATCAGGCCATCAATAATGTACCCACCAATCCCGCGATGCCTGGCTTTGTTCGCAACGAGATCACCGAAGACCGCATTGGTCATCGCTCCGCTACAATCGACGACAACAACGTCGCCCGGTTTGGCAATATCGAGCGTCTTGTGGATCATCAGGTTATCGCCGGGATAGAGCTTTACCGTGCAAGCCGCGCCCAGCAACTCTTTGTCATTAGAGAGATTCTTGATCTCGCCACTCATCGCGTAAAGGCGGTTCATGGCGTCCGAAACATCGGCTGTTTCGAAATCTGCAAAGCCATCAATCAGGGCCTGATCCGGACGTTCAAACTCACTTCGGATCATGAATCCCGGTCCCGGAGTCATTTCCGCTGATTTCAGTTTCTCAGCCATCGGCTTGGTTTCCTACTCTACTTCGAGACGGCGCTTTTAAGCCGGCTCTACATTCCGTTTATCGCCGAAAATATTCTCCCCGAGGGGATCGCGACCGTCATCATTCACTTTGACGTAGAGAATGGCGGCGCCACCAGCTTTCACGCGCTCATGATAAATCGAAGAGCCCAGGAATACGACCAGATCGCCGACGCTTTCATTCAGCATCACGGCTTTTTCTTTGGCGTAGATATGCTCAAGGTCCGGATGGTCACGGTCGGTCATGAAGACCGCGCGTTCTTCCTCATTGGGACCGAATTCCAGTTCAGGGAAGACGCAAACCGTCGAGCCTTCAGGCAAATGGATGGGCAATCCAATCGACACCGCCGATGCGGCCCGATCCTTGTGCGGGGCCGGCCATGGCATCGCGTCTTCATCATATACTTTCAGGTGTCGTTCCGAAATCGTCAGGGCGTCCGTTTCGTAGCCGAGCAGACGCGCCATGCCATCACGAAATTCGATCGCAGCTTCATCTGACGAGAAGTCAAAAAGATACTGACGTTTCTTGCCATAGATCTTCCAATCTTCTTTCTCGTTCTGAGCAGAAGCCTGGCTCTCTTTGTAGAATGCCTCCAGATGACTCAAGAAGTCATCGGTCATAAGATCTTTCAGATGCACGAAGCCGCGCGTTGCGAATTCTTCTCGCGCTTCACCAGGGTCATATTTGAAAACCATTTGTTTCCCCTTTATTTCAACTCTACCGTCGAAGGGAAACCCACCCCACTCGACTCACCCAGGTCAATATCGGCACAGTTGCGGCGTGATTGATCCACGCCCACGTCCCAGTGCAATCCAGATGCCGAATATACCCTCTTCCTTGTATGATTTTGAACAGGTCTCAGCAAGAGAATTCACCGCGCTAGATCCAAGTTTTCAAAGGTATTCGAACTTGTTGCGCCTGAAACGCGAAAGCTGCGCTCATTAATCGCGCAATCGAAGTAACAGCGCGCAGATTCGAGAATAGAAATTGCATCTTGCGATCATGTTGCTAACGTTGCGATCATTGTGGGACGCACAACCCGATTGGGTTTGTAGATTTTTTGGGGATCAGGACCGTGCAGAAGGCAAGTCTGAAAATTGCACTTGTGTGCTATTCAGAGCAATCGCTCCAACCCTGGATGGTGCGGCTGGCGGAACGTATTTTTACAACAGACCGCCTGGATCTGGTCGCTCTGATCGAGCGCAACCAGACTCCGAGTCCGGCGGACATGTCTTTGACTCATCGGTTATGGTGGCAACTGGAATCGAAACTCGTGGCCAAACCCCTGGTCACCGAGACGCCGCATTTTGATGAGGTCAGACGCGCGCTGCCAGTCCTGAGCTGTAATGATGAGCCGGGCATCGACGCGCTGGGCGCGGACGTGATTATCGATCTCACTTGCTGGCAAGGCTCGAGAGTCCTGCCGACCGCGTCGACTCATGGCGTCTGGTTTCTCAACTTCCTGACGGAAGCAGCCGGATCGACAAGCATTCGCGCCATTGCCGACAATGCGCCCTTTTACGAAGTGAAGCTCTGCCGCACCACCGCCGAAGGTGACGCGCCAACCCGGGTCTCGAGCGCGGTGTTGAATCTCAAACTGTTTGCCAGTTTGCAGCATCTCTTCATGTGTGAGAAAGCGGTGACGCTGATCGTACGCGAGCTCAACCGCATCAAACTGACCGGCATGACGCATGAGGAAGGCGCGGCGGATTTGCAATCGCCGGATCGGCCCGGCCTCTGGACCATGTCGCGATACGCGTTCGGCTTCTTGCGGCGCGCCGCGACGCGTTTCATCGAAGTTCAGGCCAGCAAACTACACTTTCGACCCGGCGAGTTTTTCCTCAAGACCTCAAAAACGGACATGCTCACGGTGGATCCGGCGGCCATGCAAGAGCATCACTCTACCGCAAACGGATATTTTGCTGATCCCTTCCTTTGGGAGCGCGATGGCGAAATGTTCTGTTTCTTCGAAGTCTACAATTATGCGAAAGATACAGGCTATATCGCGGTCGGGCGGCTGGTTGATGGCGCGCTGATCGATATCAAGCCCGCGCTTGAAACAGATTATCATATGTCTTTCCCCTTCCTGTTCGAGGGCGATGACGGCACCCTATTCATGATGCCGGAAGTCTGCAGCCAGAAGCGGATCGAGACCTGGAAATGCACCGCCTTTCCGCACCAGTGGGAGCGGGTACAAACCGTTATGGATGATGTCATTGCCGCCGATAGCAGCCTCGTCAAAATCCAAGATGAATGGTGGTTGTTCACCAATATGTCGAATGATCCATTCGGCGAAATGAGTTCGGAACTGCATATCTATAAAGTGGATGGACCCGGCATGTCCGAACTAACGCCGCATCCGCTGAACCCAGTTGTGTTTGACACGCGAACAGCGCGCAATGGTGGACGCGTAATCTGCAGCAACGGCTCTTATTACCGTATGTCCCAAGACAATTCGCGAGGATTGTATGGCTATGGCGTTAACGCAATGAAGATCGAGACAATCTCGATGGACGCATATGAGGAAACCCTGACGCGCAAGATCGAACCGGACTTTCAGTCAGGCATTATTGGCAGCCATCACATGGATTCGCGTGCCGGCATGGTGGTTATGGACGTTCGCAAACGCGTCGGAGGTTTCCGCTTGCGATCGAGCGAGAAGCCACAAAAACTGCCGCGGCATTCATTTTGAATAGATAGCCCCAAGACAGTCATTCGTGCAGGATTGAACCAGAAAAGGGACCCACACGTGAGTGGTATTGAACGTGTCGTGGTCATCCACGATTTTTCCAAACCTGAAGGTGGGGCCGGGATTCTGACGGCAGAGTGCATTCGGCAATATGTGTCGCACGGATTGCCAGTCACATTTCTCACGGGTGAAGCCAGCACGCCCGAACTGGAAGATCTGAACGTTGACGTCGTTGGATTGAACTCCAAACCCCTGCTCGATATTTCTGCTTTGGAGGCATTGCGGCAAGGTTATCATAATGGCGCTGCACTGGACCTGGTGCGAAACTGGATTGCAGCACATGACACACCAGGAACCGTTTATCATGTGCACAATTGGTCACAAATGTTGTCACCTTCCATTTTCATCGCACTCAAGACGGTCGCGGAACGCACGATCGTCACCTGTCATGACTTTTTCAATGTCTGTCCGAACGGCGCCTTCATGAATTTCCGGAAGACCTTGCCTTGCGACCTCAAGCCCGGTTCGATGGGCTGCTTGATGAGCGCTTGCGATCGGCGCAGTCACTTGCACAAGATCTGGCGATTTGCGCGGCAAAGACATCTCAACGAGGTTTCTGAGTTTGGCGCGCGTCCCTTCATGTTCACGTTTATTCATGACCGTATGAAAGAACGTTTCGAACAGGCTGGGTTTCCACGCTCAGATGGCGAGACCATTCCCAATCCAGTTCGTCCATGGACGACAGAGCGGATCGAGGCGGAAAACAATTCCGGATTCCTGTTTGTTGGACGTGTGTCCGGCGACAAAGGCGCCGACCTGGCCCTGGCGGCAACGACCAAAATTGGTGAAACGCTGACCGTCATTGGTGAAGGAGAACTCTCACAAGACGGATCCGCCTTCTATCCTCAAGCGAATTTCGTGGGCTGGAAACAGCCCAGTGAGATTGCCGAAATTGCTCGTCAATGCCGTGCATTGATCGTTCCGAGTCGCGTGAATGAGCCTTTTGGCCTGGTTATCCTGGAGGCCGCGATGAGTGGTTTGCCGGTCATCGTGACCCGGCGGGCCGCACTGGCAGATGATGTTGAACGGCTCGGTTTCGGCGAGCGATTTGCCATTCGCAGCGCGGATCAATTGCCTTCAGTTATCAAAAAGTTCGCGAGCGATGATGACCTGATCAAGACGATGAGCCATGCTGGTTTTGAACATGCAGGTGAGCTCTGTCACACACCGGAAAGCTGGATCGACGCGCACATTGCCAAGTTCGAAACCAGACTAGTCGAACTCGTCGCGGCCTAAACCGTTAGCGGGTGGCTTCATTCCGTTGATGATACTGCCCATAAGGTCGAAAGCGATAAAGATAACTCGGCACAATGGCCTCGATGGATTCCAGTTCCGTCACGCCAAGGTCCGCCAAGGTTAGCGCGCCATCGGAAACGACATTATCGGATTTCAGAAGTTCGACCTGATTGCCGGTAATCGGCGGGGCGCCGAGTATCCCCGAAGACAATGGCCAAACATAGCGAAACACTGTGCCAATCGCGAGGCCGATGGGTTTGGCGATCGCGAAGGGCAGCGGCAATGCGTACCGTTTCCGATCGATTGTTTGCCCAATAAACTCGTAGAGTTCGACGAACGAATACGTGCTAGGCCCGCCAAGTTCGAATGTTTTGCCCGGCGCGTTGTCACCCGAAACAGCGGCCGAAATGGCTTCTGCAACATCGCCGGCATAAACCGGCTGAACCTTGGTTTGCCCGCCGCCAATTGCTGGCAGAAAAGGTGCAATCGTCGTCAGTGGGTGCGAGGCCAATGCCGCAAATCGATTGAAGAACTCATCCTCGGGTCCGAACACAATGGATGGGCGTAAAATAGTGGCGGTTGGAAGGGCTTCACGGATACCGTCTTCGGCGTCGCCTTTGGTTTCAGCATAATCGGCTTTGGCTTCACCGGAAGCGCCGATGGCTGAAACATGGACAAGTCGATCTATACCAGCCTCGGCACACGCCTTGGCAACATTGATCGCGCCATCGCGTTGGGCCGCCTCGAAGGTTTGCTTACCTTTTTCGTAGAGAATGCCGACGAGATTGACCACCGCTGTCGCCCCTTCGATCGCTCTTGCAACCGATTGTTCATCCCGCACATTGGCCTGAACAATGTCAACCCATCCGGGTGACCCGGCCAGTCGAACATCGCCAGCCAGATGCGGACGACGTACAGCCACGCGCACACGATAACCCGCTTTCACGAGGGTCCGGGCGGCATAACGCCCGATAAACCCCGATCCCCCAAACAGTGTCACCAAACCTTTTGCCATGCTCGAATGCTCCGAATCGGTCGCCAATCTGCCAATTTAGATCGCTTTCACCACGGGCGGCCTGGCTTGTCCATGCGCGAACATGCACACTGGCTTTGGACACCGAGAAGATCAGGATTGACGTTCTGCGATTTTACGCGCGGCCCGTTGCACGATCAAATCGGACAGCTCTGGCGAGGACTTGCCTTTGACATCGATTGGGGTCGCAAGGCCATGGTTTTTCGCAATCTTTTTCAACTCTGTGGCGGAAAATGATGCCAATGACTGAGTTGCCCCATCGAGCCCGTTCGCAGCGACAAGTTCGAGAGGATTGACCAGATTCGCGGTATTCTCACCTCTGAACTCTACGCTGCCGCCGAGCGCTTTTACGGCACGGAGGGCAAATTCCGGATTCTCTCGAAATTCTCGGCGCAGCACGTCCAGAAAATCATCCAGTGCTTCAACGGCATCCTTGTCCATTTGATATCCTCGTCACGATCCGAACCTTTTCAGTGTCGTTTGACTCCCCCTTCTAGGCAAGCCAATTACATAAATTGGGGTGTTAAACATGCTGTAATATCAAGCAACTGTCGTAAAAACAGCTTATAGAATGCGTGCCGCGGTGTAGGCACATTGATCTGTTGTGATTCTTTTCATTCGCCTGCGTCCGGTATGATAGAGAAGTGTTCAAACGAACGAGGTGGGGACCTCGGGTGATGTCAGAAAAAACGCAGCCCAATTCAGGTCAAGCGAAGACCTTCTATGCCGCTTTGGATGCCTTACGCGGGCTGGCTGCCGCTGCCGTGGTCTTGTTCCACCTGGGCAATTGGACCCACACTTATGTGGTCGTACCGCGCGGGGATCTGGCGGTTGATTTCTTTTTCTGCCTCAGCGGATTTGTGATGGCGCATGCTTACGGGGACCGGATCGGACACGATCTTCGACTCAAAGACTTTACGCTTAATCGGCTGGTGCGTCTGTATCCGCTCATGGCCCTTTCGGTGATTGTCGCGGCGAGCTACTTCGTCAGCAAACTTGTCCTCGGCAATGACGATGTCGCCTTGTCTGACGTCATGCTTGCCAGCCTGCTTGGGCTATTTGTCTTACCTTATCTGGGAGAAACCGTCGCGCTTAGCGGACCGCTTGAAGTGTTTCCGATCAATGGTCCTTTATGGTCGCTATTCTATGAGCTTTTCATAAATATCGCGTGGGCCGTCGCATTCACGATCTTAACGCTGAAACGAGTCGTGAGCGTGGCAATCCTCTGCGCGATCACGCTTCTCGTCGCGGGGATCGCACACGGCGACCTGTTACTTGGGGATCGAACGGTCGACTTTTTTTGGGGCATTCCTCGCGTGGGGGTCTCCTTCGCGGCCGGCCTTATCGTCTATGCGCTGCACAAACGCGCCATACTTTCGTGGCGTCTGCCCTTCTGGGTTGTTTCGCTCGGATTGATTATTCCGTTGCTGATCCCACGTGGCGACAATGAAATCCTGTCAGTGATCTGCGATGCGGTGTTTATTTTTGGATGGGCGCCGCTTCTGATCCTTTTTGCGGCGGATATATCCCAGTCCGGCCGAGCCCACGCATGGTCGCGGTTTGGCGGTGAACTCTCCTATCCACTTTACGTGATGCATTTTCCGCTTTTTGCCTGGTCCAACGGAATCACGCAATTTGTTGATTTACCGCTTCCTGTTTGGATGCTTATTGCCCTTCATCTGACAGTTATCGTCGTCGGGTCCTGGTTTGCTCTGATCGCGTTCGACCGACCGGTCCGGCGTTTGCTAAACTCTAGGCGAGCCAAGCGAAAATGCGCCGTCACGGGACAATTGAGTTGATGACACAAACCGAAACAACCTCAAAAAGGGCGTCTGACGACCGGATCAAGGTCTTTGTTCATCTGGCCCATGGCCAAGATGTCATTGCCTGGGAGAAGATGTGGTCGGAAGGCAGCCTTGTCGGCATATGTGACCCAACACCCTATGGCTATCATCGCGCCCGGGAAATGGGGTGCGATGTCGATTTTTCATTGAAGATCAAGAATGCGCCCATTCTCAACCTGGTGCGCGGCGCGTTTCGGGTGATCTTTGGGTTCGATTACATCCATGCCCGCAACAATGCCGAAAAGGCGATGTCGGCTGACATTGTTTGGACGCATACTGAATCGCAATTTCTGGCCATAGCGATGATCATCGCCTTGCGCGGAAAGAACAAACCGCGGCCGAAACTGCTGGGACAAAGCGTCTGGCTGTACGACAAGTGGCCAGGCGTCGATCCGCTAAGGCGGGCGCTGTATCGGTATCTGGTCAAATATGTTGATGTGCTGACCGTGCATTCTCCGCTCAATCTCGAGGTGGCCCGAAAACTGTTCCCGGACAAGCGCGTGGATCTGGTAAGGTTCGGAATTCCGCATGAGGGAATGGAAGAGCCGGTTCTGCGCGAAAACACACCGCATCGCATTGTATGTATCGGCAATGACCGTCATCGCGATTGGCAAACTGCGATCGATGCCTTCGCCAATCAGCCGGGCATCGAGCTGAAAATCTTCTCCACAAAACTGAAAGCAAAATTTGCCAAAGGCGCTGCGAATGTTGAGATACGAGGTCTGAAAACGGATCAGGAGCTCAAGCAGGAAATTGCCGCGGCATCGGTTATGGTGGTGCCGCTGATCCCGAACCTGCATGCCAGTGGGGCCACGGTTTCTCAGGAAGCGATTATCCATGGCGTCCCCCTAATTGTCAGCGACGCGGGTGGGCTTGATGCTTACTATGCAAAGGACGCGGTGACGTTCGTGCCTTCACAGGATCCAGAAGCTCTGCGTGCAGCAGCGCTGGACCTGTTATCGGACGCGAAGAACGCCATGGAGCGTGCCAAACGGGCACAGATTCCGATGCGCGATGGCGAGCTGAATGCCGATCGATTCATCGAGCAGCATGTTGAAATCAGTCGCGAATTGCTAAGTCTGGACGCCTCGAACTAGAGATCTATGAATATTCCGGTGCAAGCTCAGTCCGCAGGCGCTCGAGCAGCGCCTTGGTCTTGCGAATGCCTTCGACTTCGCTGACCTGATTGCCTTCATATTCGACACCGATATAGCCCCGGAAGCCGGCATCGAGCACAATCCGAAGCATGCGCTCATAATCGAACCGACTTTCATTCCCATTGCGATCGAATCCGAAACTCTTGGCGCTGACGCCATGCGCATAGGGCATTAACTCTTCAACGCCCAGATAAGGATCATATTTTGCGCCGTCGCCATAAGTGAAATTGCCAAAGTCGGGCAAGGTGCCGACCCATTTGCTGTCGGCAAATTTCATCACGCCGGCCAGCCAGGCACCATGGCTGGACCAGCCGCCATGGTTTTCGACAATAACTGAAATATCGTATTGCCGCGTATATTCAGACAGTCGCACCAGGCCGTCCGCCGCATAGAATTGCTGATCGTCGAAACCGCCTGCGCTGAAAGCGTTTACGCGTATGGACTTACAGCCAAGATGCGCCGCCATGTCCGCCCATTTATAATGGTTCTCGATCGACTGCGTGCGCGCCTGCGGGTCCGGATCCCCAAGCCGGCCCTCGCCATCGCACATGATCAGCTGGCTCTTCACGCCTTCGCTATCAGCGACATTCTTGAGTTGGTTGAGGAAGGATTCATTGCGCACTGTATCGCGGTAGAATGAGTTTACATATTCAACGGCGCCGATATCGAAATCCCGCCGCGCTTTCAGCGGAAACATTAGGGGCGGCAAATGATTCGGATCGCTTTTGTCCGCGTAAAGGGCGCGGTGAAGCGACCACTGCGCCAGGGATATCTTGAACAATTCAGGATCGGCTGAGGGCTCGGAAACCGGGTTCGGCGCCTGCGCATCGGCACAGCCCGGCACAGCGATTGTTCCGATCATGGCTCCACCCCAGAGCAAGGCTTGTCGACGCGTTGAATTAACCACTTTTAGTCCCCGTCAAATTGGCAAGTCTCTTGCAATTAATCTCGCACATTTCATGCACCCCTGTCCACGTATCGCGCTTTGGAGCTCCCAAATATGTCCGCCTTTCTGTCGATCATGCCTGAACGATGCCTGTCGGTCGCGGCTGATATGCGCTCAGTCACAGGCACCGAGACAGAAAATGCGTGCCAAACGGACACAAACAGAGACGTAACGCCTCAGGCAGCGTTTGCCCCGTTGATCACCGCAAGTTCGATGCTAGGGAAATGGCAAGTGTCGCAGCAGAAATGTACGGATACGCACGGAGTTCTGGCGCAGTACGATTTTGGGGACAGTGAAGCTCGCAACGCGTTTGGCGAGGGGATGAAGTAGAATGGCTCAAGATGTGACAAAGCGGACGGCATTTGCCAGCGCTGCCCTTCTTGGTGCACGTCTGTTTGTCAAATTCGTGGATCTTGCGCTCATCCTGATTCTGGCCTGGATTCTGGTGCCTGAGGATTTTGCCCTCGTCGCGATTGCAATGATCTTCATTCAGTTCACGGAATCGGTGACTGAGATCCCTGTCATTCAGGCCCTGATACGAACCCCGACCGTGACCGATTCCATGCTCGATACGGCATTCACGATCTCGGCCATTCGGGCCTTGCTGGTCACCGGTCTCGTCATCGCCATGGCGCCCGTGGCGATGCATATTTATGATGAGCCGCGGCTTGGCCTGCTCATGGTCTTCCTGGCCATGTCACCTGCCTTGCGCGGCCTTGTTAATCCAAAACTGGTCATGTATGCACGCCGCCTGAACTATTTCCCGGAAGCGATCATTGACACGCTGGCCAAGATTGTGACGGCCTGTATCGCCATCCCCCTGGCCTTGTGGACGAAGAGTTACTGGTCGCTCGCCATCATGACCGTCCTGACCCCGGTTTCGATGATTATCGGATCTTATCTCTTCGCCCCTTATCGGCCGCGTCTGTCGCTGAAAGACTGGCCGGTTTTCTCCGACATGATCAGCTGGACCACGGTCTCGCAATTCTTTGTCGCCGCGAACTGGCAAGCCGATATATTTGTGCTGGGCCTGAACGCTCGCAAGGATATGGTTGGGCAATACTCTATCTCGCAAACGCTGGCCGGCGCGCCGTTTCAGGTTCTGGTCATACCGATCATCCGCCCCTTCATTGCCGCCTTCGCAGAGTTACGAACGCCGGAAGCGATCCGTCCTGGATATTTGACTGCGTCGACAGCCGTTGTGGTCGCCGTCGCACCTGTGCTCGCTCTCGTCGCATCATTGGCGGAACCGATTGTGACCCTGGCTTTCAATGATAGCTGGTCGGGCGCCTCACTTTTCCTGGCCGTCCTGTCTCTGTCCGCCATTATTCAGCTGCCCTCGCAACCCGTGCCCAGTGTCGTCCTGGCGCTCGACAAGGCGCGGTACAATGCGCTGCAAGCGGCGATCGGCCTGATCGTTAAGGTCCCCTGCCTGTTCATTGGCTGGCATCTGGCCGGCGTGAATGGATTTTTGATCGGACTGCTGATCGGTGTCACAGCCTGGACCATTGCCGGAGCCTTTATCGTTCGCCACCTGATCGGACTCCGATTGAGAGATCAGGCTTTCTCTATGTTGCGCCCCTTTGCAGGCATGGCCGTTCTGGCAACCGTCGTTTACCTACTGCGCCCCTTCCTCAATTATGAGTCTTCTTTATCCATTGTCTGGACATCCGCAGTTCTCGGGGGCGCAGGCATGATCGCTTATTGCGCGACAGTCGGCTCCATCTGGAAACTAAGCGGTGAGCCTGAGGGCATTGAATCCGCAATCGCTGGCCTGCTGCGCAAAATTCTGAAGCGCGGCAAACCCGCTACGACCCAGCCCGCCCCATCTGTTGAAAGCCAAGATTGAGGAGACCGCCAAGATGAGCTCGCCTTCCGCCAATGCCTCAGAGCCACGGTTCAAATACTCCTTCGCGCAATATGCCCTGCATCGTAAGATTGGCAGTGGCGGATCGGTTTTTCGTCGTCACGCCAAGCGTCTGCATTTTGCCCTGACCGAGCGGTTCTCTGATTTTTTTCAGATGCCGCTCAATCCGCTGCACTTCCCGGAATTTGTGCGCGAGACGTTCAACATTGGTGCCGTTGAATATGTCAGCACATTCTATCGCGGTCTCGGAGAAGACAGGTCCTATTGGACTGAGCTGAAAAAGCGCGCAGATGGCGCTGGCGTCGATAGCGTCCTGATCATGGTTGATGGCGAAGGCGCCATTGGTGACCCTGACGCAACGGCTCGAAAGCAGACCGCCGCCAACCATCAGAAATGGGTCGACACAGCCGCCTTCCTGGGTTGCCATGCCATTCGCGTAATCGCTGAAACCGACAATGACCTGCCATTCGACGAGCAGCACAAACTGGTGCTCGATGGCCTGCATCAATTGGAGGACTATTCGTCCAGTCAGGGCATCAGCCTGGTTATCGAAAATAAAGGCGGCTTCTCTCAACATGGCGGCTGGTTAGCGGACCTGATGAAGCAAGCCAATTCGCCACATATCGGCACCCTGCCCGATTTCGGGAATTTCAAACTACCGGACGGCAGCAAATATGATGGCGTCAAAGGGGTTCGGGAGTTGATGCCCTATGCCAAGGGCGTCAGCGTCAAGGCGTTTGGATTCGATGCGAACGGTAATGAAAACACGCTCGATTTCGAGGGTATGATGAAACAGGTGATTGAGTCCGATTTCCGCGGCTATCTCGGACTTGAATTCGAAGGCACCGGAATGAATGAAATCGCCGGAACACACGCGACCCGCGCCCTGGTCGACAGACTGATCGAGAAATACAGCAACCCAGTAGAAACCGCGGCCTGACCGCAAAACAATCGGCAAGAAGCTTGCACGGCGACTTCCGATGAAAAGATTTAACCCGCCACAACGAGTGATCCATGGACATTAAGAACCTCAATTCGTTTCCCGAAGGCGAGACCTTCGAAACTGATTTGCTGATCATTGGTGGCGGGGCTGCTGGCCTGACCATTGCGCGTGAGTTTTTCGGCACTTCGGTGAAGGTTCTGATCGCGGAAAGCGGCGATACCGAGCAGACCGACGAACATGAGAAGCTGAACGAAGTCATCCTCGAAAGTGACACCGTGCCAGAGACATGGATTTCAAGGCGCCGCGAATATCACGGGCATCAGGCTGAAAAATGGTCCGCCGATGTCCAGCGCTTTGGCGTGCGCTGTCGTGGCCTGGGTGGATCGACCGCAGCCTGGGCCGGTAAATCTGCGCCCTTCTCAGCACACGATTTTGCAAGGCGCGATTGGTTGCCGGAATCCGGTTGGCCGTTCGATGAGAATGATCTTGAACCTTATATCCGCCGGGCCGAAAGGCGCTTGAATCTGGGCGAAGGCTCTTACGGCGATGATTTCTGGGATCGTTATACTGGCAAGGCGACCAAGCCAAATCTCGACCCGGACGTCTTCTCGTCATTCCTCTGGCAGTTCGCCCGCTCGCGAAACAATCCCGTCAGCATGATGCGCATGGGGCCGGACTTCATACTGGAAAAGGAAGACAATATTCGCGTGCTGGTAAATGCTACTGCGAAATGTGTCACACCGATTGAAGACGCAGGTTCGGAAATGGTCGAAGCCGACTTTATTGGTCTCGGTGGTGGGTTTGCGAAAGTGCGCGCCAAAAAAGTCGTCATCGCGTGCGGGGCTTTGGAGAATGCGCGGCTCTTGCTCGCATCAACGAGCAAAAATCCGAACGGGTTAGGAAATGATCGCGATCAGGTCGGCCGCTATCTGATGGATCACATGAACGCGCCTGTTGTGAAATTCGACCCGAAATACATCAAGCAGATCACCTACCAGTTCGGTTTCTTTGGTCTGCAATCGAATAATCGGGTCGATATGTATATGCATGGCCTGGGCCTGAACATGCCGATCCAGGCTGAGGAAGGGTTGAACAATTGCGGCGCCTATTGTGTTGCGGACCGCGCTGAAGACGATCCGTGGGGCGCCCTCGCCGGTCTGCTGCGTGGACAGAGCGATTCGGTCATCCGCGACGTGCTTTCAATCTTGAAAGCGCCCGGCATGATGTTTACCGGCGCTGGGCGTCTCTTCCTGCAAAGTGATCGCGTTCCGCGCGGACTGCGCAATGCCATCGTCAATGTCATGGTGCGCATGATGCCGAACTTCGTTGTCGAGGAATATCAGACTCAGGGCGTTCCGCACAAATTGATCAGCTGCGGGTTTGACGCGATCGTCGAACAGGAACCTCTCGCGCACAATCGTATTCAATTGAGCGATCAGAAAAATGCGCTTGGCGAGTTTTTGCCGCAAGTCACCTGGGAACCAGGCGAACGCCCCCTTCGCACGCTGATGCGGATGGGCGAGTTGATCCGCGAGCAATTCATTAAAGCTGATCTGCCGGAACCCTTGCTGGAAGACTGGATCATTGCGGGCGATTTGAGCGCGGTCCCGATTATCGACACGGCGCATACATCTGGCACCACACGGATGTCGACAGATGAAACGACCGGAGTTGTCGATGAGAATTGCAAAGTCCGGCATTGTCAGGGCGTTTATGTTGCAGGCGGCTCCGTCCTGCCCACCTGTGGTCATGCCAATCCAACCCTGATGATTACGTCTGTCGCAATCCGTCTGGCGGATCACCTGAAGCAGGACCTGACCTGAGCCAGCGCGCCTGCCTGAACACCAGCAGGTGCGTATTCGGAAAACCATCAAGAAATGCAACGCCGCAATCTTGTTACGGTTTATCGCGAGCGGGGATTGACGCTTTCGGGATAGCCTTCAAAACCTTGAGCATTCCCCAAAGCATCAAATTCCACGGCTTCTTCAGGATCCATGAGGCGCGCATTCTGCCGCATGAAATAGGCTGGCGAAGAACAGGCAATGCCCGCCATAATGTGGAAGATCAGCCCGAGATCCATCGTCGAAGACGACACGGCCGCTGCAATCAAAAGCGCAAAGCATGACGATCGCGCAGCGGCAACGATCTGTTCACTCTCCGGATCAATATGACCCCAGCGCTGTCCATTCGAGGAGAAGAAGAGCCGATAGAAGAATGCGCCATAGAGCAGGATGCCGATCACGCCGAGATTGGCCGGTACGGAGACCAGGAAGCTCGATGTCCGGACGGACCCGAGGCCAACACCCAAGCCGAAGGTATTGAAAAAATTGCTGATCCCGCTCAAATTCCAGGCCATGCGCTCCTGGCCACTGGCGCTAGACAGTTTAGTCACGATGGAACTGTCAAACAATTCAGCCACCGGGTCCAACAGATCCGGTCGCAAGGCGACCAGGACAGCAATGGCTAAGGCACCAATGGGCGCGAGCGAAACAAAGACCATGCGGCGCGAGCGTGCGCCGGAAACCCCGCCGCCGCCCGCGTTGGAGACGAGGTTGAGCGAATAGGTGACGATGAAATAGACTCCAAAAGCCACAAACCCCGTTGATGAAAAGGCAAGCACAACGCCAAGTGCCAGAGCGATGGAGAGCGGCCCAGACCATTTCGTATAAACGCCGCCGCGCCACAGGCGGAACGCGAAGGCGAAGAGTCCAACCGCCATAGCTGAAAAGGCTGATGCCTCGGTGAAAGACCCCGTCATTCTCTTGAGGCCCATAACGGTCGCACCAAACAGTTGCGAATAGCCAGCGTTCCGCATGAAATCGAGAAGGTTTGGCTGGCCAATCGCAAACGTGAAAGAGTCGAGTATGGCGATCGCCATGTTCGCGCCGCAAATGATCAATCCAGCGCCAGCCGCCTTTTTCAGCATATCCGGGCTTTTCATCATGCCAAAAACAAACAGGAACGCGCACAGATTTCCGATGAAATAGACCGATTGGTTCAAATTCGCGGATCGCGGGAACAATGGCACTTTGACGAAATATTCTCCGATCAGGTTCAGTGGAATGACCTGAACCATGCCGGCAAAGACGCGCGGCAGGACAAAGCCCGAGATTACGGCCCAGCCGACAAGCATGGCCAGAAAAAAACCGGCCCTGGGATAGACCAATGCGGATACCGCCACACCTAATCCGTTCACCCGAAACACTACAGCGAGAATGAAGAAGGCCAGCGTGACATGCCCGGGTGGAATGGTCGCCATGCCCAAATCCATTACGGTCGCAGCTTGAAACAGAGCAGCCACGCCCATAACAGCGAGGGCCGCCATTTGAGAGCGAAACACAGCTGCTGCCGCCAGCGCGATGAAAATCAGTCCGATCAGAGACACAATTCGACTCCGATTGGTTCAGTCGGAAACAGCAGGGAATGACGCAAAATCATCAGAGGTCAGAGCGAGTTGATCTTTTGCGGATCCATTTTGCCACGCAGAAGATCAAACAAGGCATGCCAATTTCCATTAGCGCGACCGGCGCGATCAACCCAGGGCTCCGGAGTCATGATTTTCACATGATTGGCGATCAGGTTCTTGACCATCAGTTTATAAGCGCGGCCTCGACTCATTGAACCTTTCTTGACGAGGTAAAGCGGGTTGGCGACTTGCGAATAACCCAGTTTCTTGCCTGGTGAACGCGAGCGTTTAGTGCCGCGATGTACGCCGACAAAAGCATTGGTTTCCACGAGATCGCCTTTGGTCATCAAACGGTTCGAGAAGTCTACATCTTCCTGCCAGCCATAGAGCGGCAGTTTTTCATCAAACCGCTCTGTTTCGATCGCTGACAGACGATAGGCCATGTTGCAGCCATACAAGCCGCGCAAGCCATTGGTTCTGGTCGGTGCGGGGGCTGGCTCCGCATCAAACGCGTCGATCAGTACGATGGCCTCATCGCGTGTAATTCCTGGCCCAAGGATGCCATCCGCCAGTAAGTGGCCCGTGATACCGACGACGCCAGGATTGGCGTCGAAGAATTCGATCACGCCTTCAATGGCCGATTTTGATGGAATGTAATCATCATCAAAGAAGACCAGATAGTCGTAATCGTGACCGACAGTTTCGAGAATTCGATTGCGTTGCGCACACAGCCCCTTGCTGCCAATCAACACCTCGGCGCCATAGCGCTTGTCTTCGGGCGGCGCGTCTTTTTCCATATCTGTAACAGAAAGGACGACCTTGGTGGCCATGCGCGTCTGCTTTTGCAAACCTTCGAGCAGATCGGCGACATCATCCGGTCGCCCCAAGGTCGCAACGCCGACGACGATTGTAGATTTTTGAGCGCCTGAAACAAGAATATGATCTGATCATATTTGATACAGGTCCTATCCTGCTAATGGCTGAAACACGGGTCCTGACAAGCAAGGTGGATCAGGTTGTCGTAGT
>JBCBBC010000033.1:0-36878 GCA_038532145.1 Pseudomonadota bacterium
AGGCCGCGGTAGCTCAGTGGTAGAGCGCATCATTGGTAATGATGAGGTCGGGAGTTCAATTCTCCCTCGCGGCACCAGATTTCTTTGCTGATTTTCTTGGAATGTGCGCAGTCGCGCTAAACGCGGTTGCGCACATGTTGATGCCGGAACATCAATGCCTGACGATCGGATTGCCTTAGAGCGTCTCCACATGGCGATTAAAGACACGCTGCGTCCTCTGGAAATGCATCAAGCCATAAGTGCAGAATGTCAGACCAGCGATGAAACCAAACAGGATGATGGATCCAAACAACATCGCAGCGAGATTTTCACCGGCACCCATTGTCTCGTCCATGATGTCCGGATGGATACCCCAGACGGCACCGACAGCAATGATCAGTATAAACACGCTGATCGCGTAGTAACGGATTGCGCGCCACACACGCCGCCGCCTGAAATAGTATCGGAACGGGAAGATTAGCATCGCCATGAAAAGAAGCGACGTGAACGTCATACCGAAAAAGTCGAGCCAGAGAGACCCCGTCGTAATCTCGCCCGTTTCGACATCATAACCACCTAGGGCGGCAAGCCCGCCAAAAATCAAACCAATCAAGATCTCGTACCATTTGAAGGGCATGAAATCGCGCCGGTCCTTGGCGCTTGCTTCGAGTTTTTGATTAGCGTCAATCAGTTTCTCGACGGTTTCTGCTTCAAGCGGTGGCGCGCTGGGTGCCGGTTTGGCAGGGATTACCGAATGCGGGGAAACGGGTTGCACCGACGGACTAATGCTCGTGCCCAGTCCACTGGTATTGGGAGTCCGTAGCTCAATCGAAAGGCGCTGCGCCAGCTCCCCCATTTTCTGCTCCGGGTTCGGATGCACTCGGAGCCAGTTTCGCGCCGACAATTCGTACAGATAATGTCCTTTTGGCTTGGTGTTCTCAATCAGAACCGGAATGACTTCCTTGTCCAAACCATCGGCGATCGATAGCTCTTTCTTGAGCTGTTTCGACGTATTGCACTCTTCCGAGAACAGAATCACCAGGGATCGCGCTGAGGTGAGGTTCTCGACAATCGCTTCGCGCCAATCCTCGCCCCCCTCAATCATCTGGTCCCACCAGACTTTGACGCCCTGGGCCTGGAGCGATTCCACCAGTTTTTGGGCCAGCGCCTGATCGGTGCGACGGTAACTTAGGAAAACATCATGCGCCACGGGTCCCCTCCACGACGATTAGCTAGGAATCAATTAACCATAGCAAACTGCCAATAAAGCGAGATGCAAGCAACCGCAGACTGGCGCCGCCTCAAAAAACTCATTGGAAATCAATAACCCGCGTTCGCAATTCTTTCGAAAACGCATCCTGAATTGCTGGCGACCCCTGCAGGATTCGAACCTGCGACCGTCCGCTTAGAAGGCGGGTGCTCTATCCAGCTGAGCTAAGGGGCCGTCTGAGCGCCTGCCTTAATGCGAATGGCCGAAAAGGAAAAGCCGGGAAATGTCCGTTGGACTGCATCCAAAACGATATTCCATTGCATCTCATAAAAAATACCGACGGATTTACGCGAGCGGATCGTTAAACCTTCGTCATAAGAGGGACAGAAACTTCATGTGAGCGATGCGAATTCGTTAAAGAATTCAAGCGACACTCACACAGAGGACGAGGGAGGACGGGATGCGGACACGCAAGATAACCCTACTGGCACAAAGCGCTGCCTTGGCGCTGGTGCTTGGACTTGCCGCGTGCGGCGGCGGTGGTGGCAGCAGCAATGGCGGCTCACTGCCTGGCGGGACCGGCACATCACCGCCACCGCCTCCTCCTCCGCCGCCGCCACCTCCACCACCGCCGTCCAGCGCGGCGTTTGAAACAGCGGAATCAACAGCCCAGTTTTTGTCTCAGGCGACGTTCGGACCGACAAGCAGCGATATTACGCAGCTGACCGGGACATCGCCTTCAGACTGGATCGTGGCAGAGTTCAACAAGGCCCCTAGCCTCAATCTGAACTATGTCCTCGCGGAGATTTCGGAACCGGATGCGCGCGATGCCGACGGCCAGTTAAGCTATGAGAAGCGCAACACACCAACCTTCTCGTTCTGGATCAATGCGATCGATGGCGATGACCAACTCAGACAGCGCATGGCCTTTGCCCTGTCGCAAATCGTGGTCATTTCAGGCGCTGAAGGAAATTTCCTGTTCGAGGTCCCGAATACCGTCGCGCATTATCAGGATATTCTGGTCAGCAACGCGTTCGGCAATTATCGCGACTTGCTCGAGGAGGTCACCTATTCCCCCGCTATGGGCGAGTATCTGACCTATCTACAAAACATCAAAGGCGATCCCGCCACGGGTCGCATGCCGGACGAGAATTATGCCCGTGAAGTGATGCAACTCTTCTCAATCGGCCTGGTTGAGCTGGAGCAAGACGGCGATGTCGTCACGCAGGGCGGAGTTCCGGTAGAAGTCTATGACAATACTGACGTCACCGGTCTGGCCCGGGTTTTCACCGGCCTTAGCCTGTCCGGCGGTGAATTCTGGTTTGATTTTCGAACCTTACCTCCGGATGCGCTACATACCCCGATGGAAGTTTATCCGGAATGGCATTCTGAACTCGAGAAAAGCTTCCTCGGGACGACAATTCCGGCCGGCACCGGCGCAACCGAGAGTATCGATCTTGCCCTCGACGCCCTGGTCGACCATCCCAATACAGCCCCCTTCCTGGCCCGACAACTGATCCAGCGCTTCGTCACGAGCCATCCTGAGCCCGACTATGTTGGTCGCGTTTCAGCCGCGTTTGCAGCCGGCGAATACGCCCTGCCGAATGGCACAATGGTCGGGGATGGTCGTCGCGGCGACTTGTCAGCGACAATCGCGGCGGTGCTCTTCGATCCGGATGCGCGCGATCCTGCCAATCGGACCGAGAACAGTTTCGGCAAGATCAAGGAGCCGATCCTGCGCTTTACGCAATGGGCGCGTGCCTTTGATGCGGGTACAGTGACCCCCGAGCTGACATTCCCGCTCTACAATACAACCTTTGGCGGCGGTCTGGCGCAGGCGCCTTACAAATCGCCCTCTGTCTTCAACTTTTACCGACCCGGCTATATCGCACCCGGCACCGAAACCGGCGCGGCAGGTCTGACCATGCCGGAACTGCAATTGGTCAACGCCAATTCGATTTCGAACTATGCGAATTTCATGACCTATTTCATCTTCGCATTTGCGGCCAACAATGCCGGTGACCCATCCGCCACCAGCTTCATTCCGGATTACTCGGATGAGCTATTGCTGGCGGATGATCCGACAGCGCTGGTCGAGCATCTCGATCTGCTGCTGAATTTCGGCACGACCAGCGCCGAAACTAAAGCGACCATCGTCACGTTCCTGGAAGACATCGCGCTCGAGGACCCCAATGACCCGAACTATAATGGCCCCTATTTGCGGTCAGCGCTTGGGGTTCTGATGATGATGACATCGCCCGATTACACCGTGCAGCGCTAGGAGGATATGATGAAAACGAACCGCAGAACCTTCCTCACGGGTGCCAGCGCCCTCAGTGCCGCAACCTTAGCTGGCCTTGGCAGCTCGCTCGCCGCGTTCCAGGCCAGTGCCGCAGAGACATCCGGATACAAGGCCATTGTCTGCCTGTTCTTCCTGGGTGGGCTCGACGGTCATGACACGGTCTTGCCGTATGATCAGGCCTCATATGATCGGTACGCCGAAATCCGCGCCTCGCTTATGAACCAATATGCCAATATGCAAGGGGGCTCGACGCGGGCACGTGATCGGCTGCTGCCGCTCACTCCGAGCAATAGCGCCTCCTTTGGTACGCGGCAATTCGCGCTGCCAGAGGAGTTGAGCGGCATCAAAGGTCTGTTCGATGCGGGCAATGCGGCCATTGTCGGAAATGTCGGACCTTTGATCCAGCCGCTGACAAAGCAACAATTCGAACAGGACTCGGTGCCGCAACCCAAACGGCTTTTCTCTCATAATGACCAGCAGTCAACCTGGATGTCGAGCCAACCGGAAGGCGCCCAATTCGGGTGGGGCGGACGCTTCGCTGACGCAATGCTCGCCGCGGGCGCTAATCCCGGCAGCAGCGAGTTTTCGACCATTACCAGTCTCGGCAACGAATTGTTCCTGACGGGTGCCGATGCCCGGCCCTATCAGATCGGACTGGATGGTGCGCCCGAAATCGACGCGTTGAATTTCTTCGCCAATGATGACGGGTCCGGCGTGCAGTCTGAGATCTATGAGAAGCTGCGCGATCATTTCGAGGCGACGGACTTTAACAGTTCAAACCTGATCGATCGCGACGTCGCCAATGCCATGCGCACGGCCTTGACCACGAACGAAACCTTCAACGAAGCCTTTGAATCCATTCAGCCATTCGTGACAGAGTTTCCAGGAAATTTCCTCGGGCAGCAATTACAGGCCGTCGCCAATACGATTGCCATTCGCGATGCGCTGCTCGTCAATCGCCAGGTCTTCTTCGTCGCCATTGGCGGGTTCGACACGCATTCCAATCAAGCCAATGACCTGCCAGGATTACAGAGCGAGATCGATGGCGGGGTCGTCGCCTTCTACCAGGCCATGCAGGAACTTGGACTTGGCAGTGATGTCACGCTGTTCACCGCGTCAGATTTCGGTCGTACGCTGGCGATCAATGGTGACGGTACGGATCATGGTTGGGGCAGCCACCATTTTGTCATAGGCGATGCGGTTCAGGGCGGTCAGATCTACGGGGACATGCCGCCCTATGATCTCGGACATGATCAGGATGCTGGCAGCGGCCGATTGATCCCGACCACATCCGTGGAGCAATTCGCAGAACCGCTTGGACGTTGGTTCGGTCTGAATGATGCGGAAATCGCCGCCGCTCTGCCCAATCTGGGCAATTTCAATGGGAGCCCCAGCTTCGTTTAGTGAGTCCAGGGCTGTTTGCGATTGGCGGCGAAATTCTCTGAATAGGATTTCACCAACCGTTTGACATCCCGCGACTCTTCCACGGCGAAAATCAGGCCCTCGCGCTTGGCATAGGCAATGGCCTGCTCGCGACTGTCAAAGTGCAACCGGACCTGGCCGGTTGTATCGTCAATGCTGGTCCACCCCATAACTGGGTCACTGGAGCGATTTCCACCGGAGACGAATTCTAGGACCCAATCCTTGGTCTTGCCGCGGCCAGATTGCATGGCCGTCTTTGCAGGCTTGTAGATACGGGCATCCATGTAGACCATCTCCGTTAGAAGAAACTGGTCGGAGCGATAGGATTCGAACCTACGACCCTCTGGTCCCAAACCAGATGCGCTACCAGACTGCGCCACGCTCCGGCCTGCCGGTATAACGTCGGTTTTTCGGGTTTCAACCCTGTTTTTTCCGTCTGCGCAGTGTTCGGAATGTCGCATCGGCGCGGGCCGCGAGTTTCTTGCCATCAATCAACAGATCCGCCGTCACCTGCACCAGTTCATGCGCATTGCTGATCACCCGCGGATGCGCTTCGAGCCAATTGTGCAAACGCACGGTTTCGAGAAAGTGCAGGCTGAGCTTCAGCGTCACGGATGCGCGCCCGGTTGCCGCCCAGACGGCCATGGCCAGCGATCGATCTGCAAAGGCACTAGCCATGCCACCATGCAGAAACCCCATGCTGTTGCAATGCCGGTCGAGTACGAAGAGGCCGCTGCGAACATCGCCGTCACCGCTCGCTTCGTAGACCGGACCATTATGGTTCGAAAATGCGCCGCGGGACTTTGATATGGCAAAGCCGTCCGGCACAATCAGATGTGCAGGCAGGTCCTCTTCGCGCATCCTGACCTATTCTGCCGGGGCTTCGGTGTCGACATTCTCGAACAAGGGGTGCTGGACCGTATCACCCGGCAGGATGCCGAGCTCTGCCGCCTGACCGCCATTAATTTCCAGCACGGCGCGCACGGGGACGCCTGGCGATATTGTGCGCAGCGATCCTGGCACCGTGTTGCGGGCGATCATTTCGATACTGCCATCGTCGGCGATGAATAACATATCCAGTGGAATCAAGGTGTTCTTCATGAACATGGAGGGTTCACGAGGCGGATCGAAATCAAACAGCATGCCCTTGTCTGTATCGAGGCTTTCGCGCTCCATCAGTCCGAAGCTGATTTCGTCACGATCATTCGCAACTTCGACCGTGAAGGCATGCGTGGCATCAGCGCTGACAATGCTCAGCGGTGTCACCTCCATCGGGTCGGCAAGGGCTGGAGCACAAAGTGCCGCGAGCCCGGCAACGAGAGCAATAGAAATCCGTTTCATGGGTCCTGTCTAACCGCGGGAATTGCGGGCGGCAAGCAACGGGGATCAGACCGATGCTATTTTTTCACGACAATGACATTCTCGCCCTTCTGGCCGCGGCCAGCGACAATATCGAGCTCGGCCCCGGGCTCAAGCGCATCGATCCCGGCTTTGCGCAAAACAGAGATATGGACGAAGATATCGGCGGCGTCGTTCGGCCGATTGACGAAGCCGAAGCCCTGCGCCGCGTTAAACCATTTGACGATAACCCGCTCATAAACAATGGCTTCGCCCTGATCACGCATCACGGATGCTTTCGGCCGATCCATTTCAATCACATTCAAAACCTGCCAGCCGCGTTCCCGCTCGACAATATCGCAAACAATACGCGCCCCTTCATCTGCCGCGCTTTCCCCGAACGCCCGCAAGCATGAGACGTGCAGCATTACATCCTGGTTGAGGATCACACCCTCAACAGATTCAGGAACCACAAAACCATAGCCTTTGACCGTATCAAACCATTTGACACGACCAATCAGGCGCACACCTGACTCTGCACTCAATTTCGCTACCTGTTCAGCCGCGTTACTCATGGGCCCACCCCCAATTATGCTTTTTTGTTAACCTTACAGACGCGCCCTGTCACGCGCCTTTGGTCAGCGAACGGACAGAAAATCAATCGGGCGTGGTAAAAGAGGCACTCCGAGAACCAAATAAAGGCAGGCCGGAATCGTTGAGACTCTGAGTATAGATGATTATGAGTGTTGAGCATGGAAAACGAACTCGAATACCTGTTTCATGTCCACAAAACCGTGCCTCTTTGGCGTTTGGTGATTTCCAGATCGAAAGGATTTCCGGCCGAAACGACGGCAGAGGAATGGCGATTTACCCGAGCTCGAACGGCCGAAGACACGAATGTTGAAGTGCGCGAGATGATCGATGCAGACGGATACAGTCTGTTCAAGGTCGGTGGAACGTTTGTCGATGTTGAACGGGATCGCCGCGCCGGATCGTCAACTGACTGAGAAAAGTGGCACTCCCTAGGGGAATCGAACCCCTCTTTCCAGGTTGAAAACCTGGCGTCCTAACCGATAGACGAAGGGAGCGCGCGGTTCGAGAGGCGGATATATACAAGCGTTTTTTGCGCTTGCAACCTTCTTTGACGGCATGAACGCAATTTTTGCAGCTAGAATATGGGTGTGGCGAGGATTGAGAATCGACCAGAACGCGCGCCCCGATCATCGGGCTGAAGAATCTACTCGTATTTGGTTTGTTTGTTGAGACCCTATCCTGAGCTTGTCGGAGGATTGGGGGTCGGGCTTGCTGGAAGCCCCGCCTCGTCCTTCGTCAAGCTCAGGATGAGGCGTTCGGGGGTTTGGGTGAGAGCTAGCCGGGTTCGAGACGCACCCTGGTTCCGTCGACGCCAGCGCAAGCTGGGGTCCATGGCAAGAACGTGCCTTTGAGACGTGCGGAGATGAAGTTCCCTGGACCCCAGCTTGCGCTGGCGTCTGCGGAGAATTGGGTGATGGCCCGTGCAAAGACTTGCGGACACAGATCCTCGACATCGCTCGGCGCATAGAAGCGCGTGTCCGGATCATGCGCCATATAGTTCCGCGCCATACCTTCGAAATAAGGCACCCAGGCCCGGCCATAGCGGTCAACTTGTACAAAGGCCTGACGCCCTGTCGCCTCACTCCAGCGATCCACCCGCCAAAGGTTCCAGAACAGGATTGGCCAGAAATAGACGGCAACCTGCTGGTAATGCGCGAAGAGATAGCGATGAATGATCATGGGGGAGAAGATAAGCGCACCCTGAACCCCGTCGGATTGAGCGTCGCATCCACGCCCCAAATTACATAGCCATCCGGATGAGAGCGCGAATTTTCTGGACCTGCGCTGCCAGTCATCTACCTAGCGGGTTCGAGTAGAAACAGGGGCATTAACACCATGTGGAAAAAAATCGTTGCAGCCTTGGCCGTCCTTGTCAGCGCCTGCGCTGCACCGGAGGATTCACCGTCCGAAACACTAGATGTTCGCTTCACACCTGGCAGCACCATTGATTTCACGTTTCAGTCCGACGGCAACACCCTGTCCGGCATATTCGATACGCCAGCGACCGCTGAAAGCGAGGCACTCATCCTGTTCGTACATGGCTATGGACCGTCAAATATTCGCGAATGGAATTCCTATGCAGACCTACGACAGCGTTTCAATCAGATCGGCATTGCCACCGCGGTCTGGGACAAGCCCGGTCAGGGGCAAAGCGAAGGCACGTTCGATATCAATCAATCCGTCCAGAGCAGCGCCGATGAAGTGCTCAACGCGGTAAAGTCTTTGCGGGATGCGAACGCGCCGGGTTCGGACAAAATCGGAATTTGGGGCATCAGTCGCGCCGGCTGGATCGCACCGCTGGCGCTGTCACAGGATCCGGGCATTGAATTCTGGATTTCCGTCAGCGGGACAACTGCCGAGGACAATTTCGCATATCTATTGCTCTCCAATCTGCCTTATGAAGGAGGCACGGAGGTCCAGGCCGCGCAATATGCCGAGGAGTGGCGTACGGGATGCGAACTGTTTCGGACAGGCGCACCTTTTGAGCGCTATCAGGCGGCAACGGAGTCATTGCGCGCTGATGAATACATCTTGCAGCAGCGCGGAGCCTGGCAAACGCGGGCGCAATTTGAAGCGCAGCAGAAATCCTGTGACGCGGGCAGCTGCCCGCGCGTGGACAATGATATGTGTTCTTACATCTTCATTGAGGATTTTGATCCGATGCTGTCGCAATTAGACGTCGATACATTGGCAATCTTTGGCGAGAAAGACCTGAACATCGACTGGCGCAAGACGCGCCGATTCTACCAGGACACACTCGGTCAGAACCCGAATGCCACCCTGGAAATCGCATCGTTTGAAGACGCCGATCATAATCTGAACGTTTCCGAAACCGGCAGCATTCGTGAAATGCAGTCGATGACCGGCCCGCAGAAGAGCGAGGGGTACTACGACGTTCAGATTGACTGGCTGGAATCCACGGTTCTGGGTCGCGACGATGCCGAAGAGTAGCGATTTGGCACGCGCATATCATCCGTCAAAGCGAATATGGTAAAGCCATTCCTTCAATTTTAACCGTCCCCGTTCGCAAGCCGGTTAGAAATATATGCGAGCACGCCCCTGCGTTTCAAATCGGGGGCGAAGAGCATGAATACCTTCACGAATCTGTTCGCAGCAGCAACCGCTATTGCACTTGTCTCTGCCTGTGGCGGCGGCGGTGGAGATGGCGAGGTCGCGCCCGCCAGCGCCGGCGCGAGCGCCCCACCAACGAACCCGCCGGCCGGATCGTCCCCCCCGCCCCCTCCTCCGCCGCCGCCTCCGCCCCCCGCCAGCAATTCGGTATCGGGCGACGTTGCCAAAACGACGAGTGGTGGTCTGCCAGGAAATTATCGGAATGCGGCCGAACGGAAATCCTTTCCGCATTATATCGGATCTCTCAAAGACCTGACCGGCAGGCACCCAAAGCAATTGCCAATGCGCACCTATTTCGACTCCTGCGCAACCGACACCGACCAACCGCGCATGTTTGTCTCCATGACGCTAGAAGACACGCGTGCGACGGCGCATCCGGATATCCCGACCATTGGGTCTGTTTTTGAAGCCTCGTATGATCCGGCTACGAAGACGATGCGCCGCACCGGCAATGAAGCGATCATGGATATCTGTCATGAATCGCATGGGATTTCCGTCAGCGCCGATTGCTCGCGCATCGCGGTCTTATGCAATACGGATTTCGAGGCCCCCACCTCTGAGTCGGAATATGTCACCAAGGATCTGGTCGAGGAGTATCCCTATTCCCGTATCGACCAACCGAATAACCAGTCGCAAGTCGACAATAATTCCAACATTGATCCCTCCAACCGCCAGAATGCCTACAAGTATAATGGCGAGGTCTGGTTACTGGAATGGGATGGCGTATCGCTGAGCAGCGAACCGGATCGCTATGTCATTCACAAGGCTGTCGGTGGACAACAGCTCGCCGCGACCACACTGGCTTACTCCGAAGCCCAGGACGTATATGGCGCTGCCTTTACCACCAATTCCTTCGACAATGGCGGCGGGCGTCACAAGAGCGGCGCGCTGATGATCGTTGATCGCGATGGCTGGCGCCTGAACCCGGATGATCCGAACAATAGCAACCGCGAGCGCGGCTGGACCTGGGGCTGTGGCGGCGGACACGTCTTGCATATGCGGGTCTTCCACAATCCGTTCACCGGCCATTTCGGAACCTTGTGCACGACAGATGGCGCCAAATATTGGCAGGCGCAGAACAAGGGCGCCATCGCGGTCAAGATGGAGACGTCTTCGACCATCTTTGAGGGCTATGAGAACTTCATCGTCGCCTCGAACAACGGGGCCGTGACGAATGGCGGCGGTCATAAAGTCATCCCGATTGAGGATGATCGCTCAATCGTTGCCTTGGTCGGCACAGATCTCATTCCTGAAGGCGATCCGGACTATGCTGCTTTCATCAAGGTCGAGGAAGATCTCGCCATTGAGCGCGGCCGCCCTGAACGCGGCGTTGAGGCCTGCGACTGGGCCTGGGGCGAACCGTGTGAGCGGATCTATATGGAAGAGTGGTATTACAATAATGGCCGCAGAAACTATCCGGCATTTCGAGGCGGCTTCTGGGGCGGCGATTACACCGCCCATGAACTCACCAAGATCGGGATCCAGCATATAGGCGCCAATGGCCGCAATGAAATTGATGGGCTGGTGCAACGCGTAAAATGGATCGTCGAGGATGATGATTGCATGCTGGGCGCCCCACAGCTGACAGACCTTGAGAATGGGCGCTTCCTGCTCGGCTGGGCGAAATTCCAGTGCATGAGCGACGGCACATCCCTGAAACGCTTTTCAGGCAAACATACGCTGCATCCGAAGGCCTATTATCTGATGGAGATTGACGCTGAGGGCAATCGCTTGACCGAGCCGGTCGAAATGGTCGATTCCGGTTGGGGCAGCATGGATGAAATGGTCTATCTCGGCGATGGCCGCGCGGCCTGGGCCTATATTCCCAACCCGACCCTGGACGCCAGCGGTGATTACTCTGATCCGTATCAGAATGATTGGGAATTCATGGTCTATGAGTCTCCGCTGGACTAGTAGCTCTTCGGCAAGCCCAGCACGCGCTCGGCGATAAAGTTCAGGATCATTTCGCGGCTGACCGGCGCGATCCGCGCCAGCATGGCTTCGCGCATATAACGTTCGACATGATATTCGCGCGCATAACCCATACCGCCATGGGTCAGGACGGCCGTCTCGCAGGCATTGAACCCGGCCTCGGTGCCGAGATATTTCGCAGCATTGGCCTCGGCTCCGCATTCCTCGCCCTGATCGAACAGAGCTGCGGCTTTGTAAGAGAGCAATTCGGCGGCGCTGAGCTCTGCCCAGGCCTTGGCAAGGGGATGGGCGATGCCTTGGTTCTGTCCGATCGGTCGGCCGAACACGACGCGCTCATTGGCATAGGTGGTGGCCTTCTCCAAAGCGGCAAAGCCGAGCCCGATACTCTCCACGGCAAACAGGACGCGTTCCGGATTGAGGCCCTGGATGAGATATTTGAATCCGGCGCCCTCTTCGCCAATCAGATGCTCCTTTGGCACTTCCAGACCATCGATGAAGAGCGTGTTACACTCGACGGCCTTGCGACCCATTTTCGGGATCGGATTGGCTTCAATCTTGCCGCGATCAAGGTCGGTATAGAAAAGTGACAGGCCGAGATATGGCTTGGCACACTGATCCTTGGGCGTTGTGCGGGCAATGATCAGGATCTTATCCGCGCGTTGGGCGCCGGTTGTCCAGATTTTGCGGCCATTGATCGTGTAGCCAGAATTGGTTCGCTCGGCCTTGGTCTCAAGCGACGATGTATCGAGCCCGGAATTGGGTTCGGTGACCGCGAAACACATCTTTTCCTGGCCAGAAATGATCTTGGGCAGGTTTTCCTGCTTCTGCTCATCATTGCCGAATTTTTCGAGCGGCTTCGGGCCGAAAATATTCAGGTGAATGGCTGAGGCGCCCGAATAACCGGCGCCGGAGCGGGTTACGGTCTGCATCATCAGGGCCGCTTCGGTCAGGCCGAGGCCCGCCCCGCCATATTCTTCCGGAAAGGCAATGCCGAGCCAGCCCCCTTCCGCCATCGCGTCACAGAAGGCTTCGGGCCAATCGCCGGTTTCGTCGGTCCTGGCCCAGTATTCATCATCAAACTGCGCCACGGTCCGCGCGACGCCATCCTGAATGGCGAGTTGATCTTCACTGAGGGGGCCAATCGTATGCATGCAAATTCTCCTGTCGCCGCAGATCTATGCCGCAATGCTGGGAACGTCCACTCTGACGAGGCGTCACACCGCGGCGGCGAGTCGCGTTTGCGGGGAGAAGGCGCGCGAAAGCTCTGTGCTTCTGCCGTTCACGATCAGGTCTGCCATGATCTGCGCTGTGATCGGCGCCAGCAGGATGCCATTGCGAAAATGTCCCGACGCTACGAATAGGCCCTCTGTCTGCGTCTCACCCAATAAGGGCGCATGGTCATCTGTTCCGGGGCGAATGCCGACCCAGCTTTCAAGAATGGGCGCATCCGCCAGGACGGGACAAATTTCGGCCGCGCGCCGTTTCAGGTCGGCAATAACTTCCGGCTCCGGCACGTCCAACAGGCGTCCGGGCTCTGTCGTCGCGCCAATAATGATCCGGTCGGATTTTGGGACGATATAGATATGCCCGCATCGTACGGTGATTTTCGGCGCCCCTTCGACCGGCGCGACGGCCAGCATTTGCCCGCCATAGCAATCGATATCGTCTAGCATGAAATCCCAATTGAGGATGGGCACACGACGCCCATTCGCCTCCACCGCGACCACGGCGGTGCCCCACCCCGCGGTCAGCAGGGTCGCGTCGTGACCGGCATGATCGAGCTTGCCCTGACCGCTATGAATCGGCGCCTCATGCGGATGGATTGTAATGTTCGAATGGCCCTCGGCGCAGGTCGTGAGCGCTGTGAGGGTCTTGCGGTTATCAGCCTGTCCGTCACTGGGCAGCAATATTGCCGATTGCACCCCGGCCTGAATCGCTGGTTCCATCTGATGCACACTTGCTGTGCAGTCGGTCGGCGCATCCCGCCGTGTCGCGAGGATCGCAGTGACCGCGCGCAGCTTTTCCGCTTGCGCCTCATCACGAGCAATCGCGAGCGAAGGCCCGGGATGGTATCCCGAACTCAGCTCGGTGCGCCGCTCCAGCTGCTTCGCCCACTCGGACCACATGCGAGCACTCTGGTCGCAAAGGTCATGGAGTTGTGGATGCGTCCCGGGCTCCGCCGTCGCTTCGAAAGCAGGCGCCAGCATTCCGGCCGCAGCCCAACTGGCGCCGCGTGGCGGCCAGGTCTTGTCATAGAGGGAAACGGCGAGACCGCGATCTGCGAGTTCGATGGCGCAGGACAACCCAATAATCCCGCCGCCAATGACGGCAATCGATCGGACAGTCGGAGAGTCAGCAGACATGCGTTCTTATTAACAGGCTCACGCCGGCGTGCCACATCATTCCCGCATATCTGCTACGTTCAGGAGGCGGCGCGTTCCTGTTCCCAAAAGCCCATAAAGGCTGATGCCCATTCCTGTTTCTGAAAGATCACCGATTTACGCAGAGTCCCCGCTGCGTCACAAACGGTTTTGATCATCAGATCCGGCGCATCGCGCTCTTTGCTAATCTGGGTATCCCGAGCTTCCTGCCATTGCGCCCAGCTCTCTATGGCTTGCGCAAAGGCGGTTTCATCAACGGAAGTGACCGGTCCCAGATCGAGTATGATTTCTGTCATACAATTCCCCACACACTGATTTATCACCCACTATTCTGCGGGTTTCGTTGAACGTATCAGCAAACTGATTCGAGTCTACCGAGTCACCGAAAGATTAATGCAAACTTTGCACCAAAATGTCGCAGCCGCCCAAGAATCGCGCAGTTGCGAGTTATTCTCAAGTGTGACAAAGAAGCGGCATGACCTATCGCACAAGAATCGTCGCCGGCCTGAGCCTGCTCGTTGGAGCAGTCGCGGCTTGTTCAAATCCCAGCGAATCCGCTGAGAGCGAAGCGGCTGCCGCGCCCGAGCGCGTGCTGACGCTTTACAGTTCGCGTCACTATGATTCCGACAAGGCGCTCTATGCCATGTTTGAGGAAGAGACCGGCGCGAAGCTGGCCGTTCGCGAGGCCGGCGCCAGCCAGTTACTGGAAACGATGAAAGCCGAAGGCGATCAAAGCCCCGCCGACATTGTGCTCGCCGCCGATGTTGGCAGCCTGTGGCGGTTCAAGGATGCCGGCCTGACCCAGGCGCTGGAAAGTGACACACTGGAAACCCTGGTTCCTGCCAATTATCGCGGCGCAGACGGCCACTGGTATGGCGTCGCGCGGCGCATGCGCGGCATTGCCTATGATCCGAGCCGCTGGGACGCTGAACAGCTGGCGACCTGGCCCACACTCGCCGCAGAAGACAAAGCCGGCGAAATCTGCGTGCGATCATCGTCCAATATCTATAACCTGTCCCTGATGGGTGAACTGATCCATCGTCTCGGTTCCGAAACCGCGCAGGAATGGGCGACCGCAGTCGTCGCAAATATGGCGCGCAATCCGCAAGGCGGGGATACAGATCAGATCCGTGCAATTGCTGCCGGCGAATGTTCAATCGCGATCGTCAATCACTATTATTGGGTTCGGCTCGGTGCCAGCGACAGCGAAGCAGATCAAAACGTTGCCGCCTCCACATCCTTCTTGTTCCCGGAATTTGTCGAAGGCTCTGGCTCGCACGTGAACATTACCGGCGCGGCGATCACCACGAGTGCTGATGACCTGGCGCTCGCAGAAGAGTTTCTAATCTTCCTGCTGACCGAAACCGGGCAATCTTATCTGACCCGCGACACCAAGGAGTTGCCGCTGATTGACGGCGCGCCGCTTCCCGATGGCGTCGACGCACTGCCTGACTTCACGCCATCTGATACGGCGCTCGACGTCTATGGTGAGAACCAGGCTGAAGCACAGCGTCTTTTCGACCTGGCCGGTTGGAATTAAGCGCAATCGCGGCTTAGACAGGAAGAATGCCGCGAACGTTTCCATCTCTGACAGCAATCCCGCCAATACTGATTGTAATATTGGTGGGATTGCCGGTCTTCATGGCCCTGTATACCGGCATCGCTGCTGGCGATGGGGCGACATGGGATCATTTGCTGCAAAACCGTCTCGTCCCTTACACAATCACCACACTCCTGACGCTGCTGATTGCCGGTATCATTATGCTTGGCCTGGCCGTCCCTGCCGCCTGGGTGATCAGCCAATATGACTTTCCCGGCCGTGGGTTTTTCAGCTGGGCGCTGATCCTGCCGCTCGCTATGCCAGGCTATGTCATGGCCTATGCCTGGGCCGATCTGATGGGCGTGGCAGGGCCGTTACAGGCGCACCTGCGAGATCTGACCGGGCTGTCGGCGCGGGATTACTGGTTCCCCAATCTGTTTAGTGTTCCAGGCCTCGCTTTCGTTCTGGGATCGACCTTGTTTCCTTATGTCTACATCACCGCCCGGGCGGCATTTTCTATGCAATCGCTTGCAACGCTGGAAGCCGCGCGCAGTCTCGGCGCGCGACCGCTGGATCTGTTCTGGCGCGTCGCCCTGCCAGTTGCCCTGCCCGCGATTCTGGGCGGTCTTTGTCTGGCATTGATGGAAGCGGCAGCGGACTATGGCGCGGCGGACTTTTTGGGCATTCAGACCCTCGGCGTCGGTATTGTTCGGTCCTGGCAGTCTTATAATGAGCCAAACACCGCGGCTCGGTTGGCGCTGATGCTGGTGCTGATCGCAGGCAGTTTGCTGATCGCGGCCCGGCTTTATCAGGGGCGCAAAGGCGTTCAGCAGACTTCATCGAGATGGCTTGTCCCGCGGCGCGCGCGCCTGTCACGACCGATTGCCATCATCACGACAGCCCTTTGCACGCTCATTCTGTTGATCTGCTTCATCGCCCCAATCGGTCGTTTACTCTGGCTGGCCCAGGAAACCAATGCGCGCAGTGTCGACTTGTGGCCTTTACTGCGCGCAACCCTGGCGCTTGGCGTCATGGGGGCGGGCGCGGCCTTTATCGCGGCATTGATCTTCACCCTCGCGGCGAAGCGGAGCCAGATCCTGCGCATGATGACCCGGTTGATCGCCGCCGCCGGGTATGCGGCCCCGGGCGCCGTGCTGGGTCTTGGCGCTCTATTCATCCTGCGCGAAACCGGTCAGGCCCTTGCCGGTCCGATCGCCATCACCTTCCTGATCTGGGTCTATATCAGCCGATTCACATCAGCCGGTGTCGAACCTTTGCAAGCCACGCTGGATCGCTTGCCAAAAAATCTCGATCGCGCGGCGCAGAGTCTTGGAAGCAAGGGCCTGCGCCAATTCCTGCGTCTCGATTTGCCATTGCTGGCCCCAGGCGCTTTTGCGGCGGGCCTGATCTTGTTCGTCGAAATCTTGAAAGAACTCCCAGCAACACTGATGCTTCGCCCCTTCGGATGGGACACGCTGGCCGTAAAAGCGCACGCCTATGCGACGGATGAAAGACTGGCCCAGGCAACATTGCCATCCTTGTTGATTGTCGGCGCCGGATTGCTGCCAGTGTTATTGCTGTCTTGGCGGCTCGGCGCGACGGAGCGATCCTGAGCCATGATGTCGATTCATCCCCTCATCGCTGATCAGGTCAGCCGATCCTTTGGCAAAGTAACAGCCGTTCGTGACGCATCGCTGACGCTGAATCCCGGCGAGATCACGACGCTGATCGGCTCGTCCGGATCCGGCAAGACCACATTCCTGCGTCTTCTGGCGGGAATGGAACGCCCCGACCGCGGACAGATCCTGTCAGGCGATACCGTCCTGGCCAGCGCAACGCGTCATGTCCCGATTGAAAAGCGAAAAATCGGACTGGTTTTCCAGGATTTCGCCCTTTTCCCGAACATGACCGTTCTGCAAAATGTGATGTTCGGTTTGAGGCGTTTGCCAAAAGCCGAACGTGTCCGCGTGGCCGACTCCTGGATCGAGCAGCTCGGCCTGACACATCGCCGCGATGCGTATCCGCATCACCTCTCAGGCGGCGAGCAACAGCGCACGGCGATTGCCAGAGCGCTTGCCCCCAATCCTGTCGCCATCTTGCTGGATGAGCCCTTTTCCGGGCTGGACCCGTCTATGCGGGATCGTGTGCGGGAGGCGGCCCTGGGTGCGATCCGCTCAGCGCAGGCGCCGGCGCTTCTGGTCACGCATGATGCCAGTGAAGCGCTGATACACTCTGATACAATCGCCGTGATCGACCGCGGTGCGATCCTACAGTCCGGCACCCCCGAAACGGTCTACCGGCAGCCGCGTTCGCTCGCCGTTGCCCGGGCTCTGGGACCCGTCCACAAGATCGAAACCGGCCAATTGCCGCCAGACTGGCGGAGCGTCATCAATCCGAAGTCTGACACGCTCTGGTATCGTCCCGAAGCGATTCTATTGGGCAAAGGGCAGGATTTCACAGTGAATGCCAGCAAATTGGCGGGTCCTGTGACTGAATTGCGTCTTCGCATCTCGGACGCCAAGGATATCCATGCTGTTTGCCAGTCTGCGGCGTCGATCAGGCCAGAAGATACCGTAAATGCGACGGTAGATCCGGCGCTATTCTTTGAATTTGCACCAGAATCTACCTGACAAATCCGTCATCTTGCAGACGCTGCCCTCGCCAAGCCACAATCAAGTGCTTATTCTGTTGAGGAAACAAGGATCGCCGCGATAATGAAACACATCAAGACGCTTTTTGCCGCTGCCATTATTTGGCTCGGATCGGCGACACCTGTTCTCGCGCAGAGCTTGATCCGTGACGCGGAAATCGAACAAATATTGAGAGACTGGACGAACCCGATTCTGGAGGTCGCAGGCCTGCAACCCGAAGATGTCGGACTTTACGTTATCAATGATCCCAGCGTGAACGCGTTTGTCGCTGGTGGGCAACGCATTCACATTCACACTGGCTTCATTATGGCCTCCGACAATGCAAGTCAGATCAGAGGCGTTATGGCCCACGAAACGTGCCATATCGCCTGTGGGCATACGGTCACACGCGCACGCGCCGCAAACGTCGCGTCGCGTCCGGCCTTGGTATCGATCGGCTTAGGTGTCCTCGCCATCGCTGCTGGGGCCCCGGATGCTGGAGCCGCGCTGATCGCCAGCTCTCAGCAATTTGCGGCACTGAATTTCTTCGTTCACACCCGTGCCGAGGAGGCGATGGCTGACACAATGGCTGTCCAGTACCTGGTCGCGCTCGACCAATCACCCATGGGGATTGTCGAATTCTTCGAGAAATTCCGCTATCAGGAAGTTCTGTCGGAAGCGCGACGATTTCCCTATTTTCGATCACACCCCCTCTCGTCCAATCGCGTTCGCACGACCCGGAGGCTGGCAGAGGAATCTGGGCTGGCGGACAAGCCGGAAGATCCTGTCGCCGCGAAACAATTTGATATGATGAAAGCCAAACTGGTCGGCTTTCTTGAACCACCCGCCCGGGTATTCCGGGACTATCCGCCAACCGATCTGTCACAGCCCGCGCGATATGCCCGATCCATCGCAGCGATGCAGGCCGCCGATTTGACGACGGCCCTGAAAGAAATCGATTCTCTCATCGCCGAAGAACCGGAGAATCCCTATTTTCACGAGCTGAAGGGTCAGATCCTCTTTGAAACCGGAAAACCCGTCGACTCGATTGACCCTCTGATCGAAGCCAACCGGCTGCTGCCCGGCAATGCCTTGCTGCAAATTGCCTTGGCGCGGTCATTGCTGGCACGCGGTGACGAAAACGATGTGGCCCTGGCGGAAGACGCCTTGCGCGACGCACTGATCGCGGAACCGAATAATGCATTCGCTTGGACCCAGCTTGCCATCGTATTTGAGCAGCAGGATGATCGGCCCATGGCGCAAGTGGCGACCGCTGAAGCCGCCTATAATATCGGCAACTATCCAAGGGCTTATTCCTTCGCCGAGCGGGCCATTCGGGAACTGACCCCGAATACGCCGGCGTGGCGTCAGGCCAGCGATATTCGCAATGCGACTGATCCGGCCCTGCCGGAGAATGAAGTTTTCTGGCGGCGACGCCGTTAATGGAATCACGTAATTGTCAGGATTCACATCTTGCTTTTCACGCCGATGAAAGCATTTGCCCAATACAGTATTCGAAATCAGATCTGATCAGGACCCCGATATGACCCGCACTTTCTCCATGGCACTTGCCGCTACTGCGATCGCTCTAACGCCCGCGTGCGCCCAGGGACAGGTGGATACGGCGGACAAGGAAGCGATCGAGAAGATCGTCTACGAATACATCATGGAGAATCCCGAGATTATCGAAGACGCATTGATCGCCCTGAATGAACAACGCGCCGCCGAAGAGGCCGCCCTGGCCATGGCGGCGATTGCCGACAATCAGGATGCCCTGATCAACAATGCGGCGGATTATTCCGTCGGACCTGCGGATGCGCCGGTAACCGTGGTTGAATTCTTCGATTATCGCTGCGGCTTCTGCAAACGATCTGCGCAATGGGCGGTCGACCTTCCGGAGAAGTATGACAACAAGGTGCGTGTCGTGTTCAAGGAATTCCCAATCCTGTCCGCGGAGAGCGAAAAAGCCGCCCTCGCGGCCATCGCCGCCGGCAGGCAGGATAAATATATCGAAATGCACATGGCCCTCATGGAGCTCGACAATGGCTCCGGCTTCGGTCCCGATCAGATTGATGCAGCTGCCGAGTCCGTGGGCGTCGATGTCGCCAAGATGCGGGCCGACATGAAGTCGATCAACGTCCAGAAGACGGTGGCCGATGCCAAGAGCCTGGCCCGAACGTTGAGCATTTCTGGTACACCAAACTTCATCGTTGGCACTGAAATGGTGTCAGGTGCGGACACTGAAAGCGTCGAGACGCTGATTGAAGCGGCGCTTGCCGACAGTTAGATCAAGCCAGCCAGAGGCGAGGATGGGTCGGCATAACGTTTGCGACCCATGCGCCCAGCCAGATAGGCTTCCCGCCCTGCAATTACCGCATGCTTCATCGCTGTCGCCATCCGGATCGGATCTTTGGCTTCCGCGATCGCGGTGTTCATAAGCACGCCATCACAGCCCAGTTCCATCGCCTGAGCGGCATCTGATGCCGTGCCCACGCCCGCGTCGACGATCACCGGCACGCGCGACTGTTCGACGATGAGCCGTATATTCAATGGGTTCTGAATCCCAAGCCCTGATCCGATCAGACTGCCGAGCGGCATGATCGCAGCGCAGCCCACATCCTCCAGCTTGCGCGCATAGACCGGATCGTCCGAGCAATAGACCATGACTTCAAATCCGTCCGCGATCAGATCCTTGGCCGCCTGCAGAGTCTCTTCCATATCTGGGTAGAGCGTCTTCTGATCCGACAGGACCTCTAGTTTGACCAGATCCCAGCCGCCGGCTTCCCGGGCCAGGCGCAGGGTGCGCACCGCCTCATCCGCGGTGAAACATCCGGCCGTATTGGGCAGATAGGTAAACTCGTCCGGCGAGACATGATCCTGCAGACGGTCTTCGTCCGGGTTGGAAAGATTCACGCGCCGCAAGGCCACCGTCACCATTTCAGCCCCGGCAGCGCGAGCCGCCTCGGCATTCTGGGCGTAAGAGGCGTATTTTCCCGTCCCAACAATAAGGCGAGAATTGAAGCTTCGTCCGGCGACGATCAAAGGAGTGTCAGTCATTCTGCTCGCTTAGCTGCGGGCGCGGCGGAGAGCAAGATGCCAGGGTGTAGCAAGATCGCGCTTGCACCGGTCCGATGCGCATAGTTAGCTGCAAAGAAAAAAAGAGTGAGGAGACACAAATGGCGGAACATGAGCACGATGTGCTCGTGATTGGGTCTGGTGCAGGGGGCGGCATGGCGGCCTATGTGCTCACCCAGTCAGGGGTCAAGGTCCACATGCTGGAAGCCGGACGGGACTATGATCCGGTGGGCGAAACCCCGATGTTCTCCGAAAACCGTGACGCCCCACTGCTGGGCAGCGGCACGCCGGACAAGGATTTTGGCTACTATAATGCTACGATTGATGGCGGCTGGGACATTCAGGGCGAACCCTATTCGACCGGCGAGGATACCGAATTCCTCTGGTGGAGGTCCCGCATGTTGGGCGGGCGCACCAATCACTGGGCCCGCAATTCATTCCGGATGGGCGAATATGATTTCAAGCCGAAAACGCGGGATGGTCTGGGGTTTGACTGGCCGATAAGCTATGCCGACCTCGCGCCCTGGTATGATCGGGTGGAAAAGCTGGTTGGCGTCTATGGCGTCAATTCGGGCCTGGTCAACCATCCGGATAGCGGTGAGGGCGTCTTGCAACCGCCGCCAAAGGCCCGCGTACCGGAATTATTTGCCGCGGCCGCCGCGGCCGATATCGGCATCCCCTGTGTGCCGGCCAGACGCGCTGTGCTGACTCGCGACCCCGGAGATGGACGACTGGCCTGTTTCTGGGCCACGGATTGCGGCCGCGGTTGCAATATCGGCGCCGCGTTTCAGACCACCACCTCCCTCCTGCCCTGGGCTCGCACGACCGGAAACCTGAACATTACGACCGACGCCATGGTCTACGAAATCACGACCGGTGAAGACGGCCAGGCGAATGGCGCGCGTTATATCGACAAGACCACAGGCGAGCATAAATTCATCGGCGCGCGTGCGGTCGTCCTCGCCGCGAGCGCAGCGGAAAGTGCGCGCATCCTGCTGAATTCAAACGCAAGGGATAGTGGCGGGCTGGCCAATGGCTCCGGTCAGGTCGGGCGCAATCTGATGGACACGGTCGGATCCGGCATTACCGGCCAGATCCCGGCGCTGGAAAACCGACCGCGCTATAATGAAGACGGCGCGATGGGGATGCATGTCTACATCCCATTCTGGCTCTATGACGAACAAGCCGCCGGTCAGCTCGATTTTCCCCGCGGCTACCATCTGGAAGTTTACTCGCAGTTCAGTGCGCCGGGCATGGGATCCGGCAGCGGCCTCGACGGATATGGCGCGAGTATTCTTGAATCTGCTCGTCGCTATTATGGCAGTTTCATCCATTTCGCTCAGCGGGGCGAGATGATCCCGAATGAAAACTGCTATGCCGAGATCGATGCCGAGGGCAAAGACAAGTTCGGCATTCCGATCCTGAAATTCCATTATAAGCATTCTGATCATGAATATGATCAGGTCACTCATGCGCAACAGGCCTCGATTGAGATCATCGAGAGGATGGGTGGCCGCGTGGTCAGCGAAGTGAAAGCCCCGAAAGACGCCGTTGCCGCCGGGGGCGAAATCATCCACGAGATCGGCACGGCCCGTATGGGCGCGTCGGCGGCGGACTCCGTCACCAATTCCTATGGCCAAGCGTGGGATGTCCCGAACCTGTTCATTCTCGATGGCGCCATTTTCGCTTCGAAAGCGCACAAGAACCCGACGTTGACCATTCTGACACTGGCCATGCGCGGTGCAGACCATCTCGTCAATGAAATGAAACGGGGGGTCCTATGAGCCAGCCCTATCTGCCCAGGGTAGATCGCCGCACGACGATGAAATGGTTGCTGCTCGGCGTTGGCGTCACGCCAGCACTCGCCGCCTGTGGACAAGGCGCTCCAGCTGATCCCGCGGCCTCGCAACCCTTGCTCGGGACACCACGCCCCATCTCTGGAACACCTTATGGTGTGGACCCCGATATGCTCGACCCGCAAGTGACCTGGCAAAAGACGATGACCGGCCCGCAATTACAGCTCGTGGCGGCGCTCTGCGATGTCGTTATGCCCGCCTCTGATGAATTGCCGCTCGGCAGTGCGCTGGGCGTCCCTGACTTTGTCGATGAGTGGGTGTCGTCCCCGTATGAGATGACACAAAGCGCCCGGACAGGCTGTTTTGCCCTATTCGAATGGCTGGAAGCGGAAGCGCGCGGGCTTGGTGCAGCGTCGTTTGCGGCGGCCAGGCTTGAGCAACAGACAACTTTGCTCGACCGGATCGCCTGGAGCGATCGGGTGGAACCGGGGTTGCAGGACCAGGCCTCGGCCTTTGACACGTTCCGCAATCTCTCAGTCTCAGCCTATTTGTCATCGGCGGAGGGGTCCGAGTGGCTCGGATATCTCGGCAATCGGCCGTCCACAGGAGACTATGCCGGACCAAGCGAAGCGGCCCTCGATCATCTCGCCACTGCACTTGAACCGCTGGGCTTGAGCATTCCGGAAGGCCTGTAAGCCCCGCCATAAGCGGGCATCGATGAGACGCGCTGTCATATCTGACAGGCGCACGACCCATGCAAAAGCTGAAAATACGATGTCACGAGTAACCCCGCTTTGTGAGGTCCAACCATGACATGCATCCAATCCAATCGAAGCCACGCAACCCGTTGCGCGCTGTTTGCAATAAGCGTCCTTGCCGTAGGTTTCGGACCTGCGTTCGCCGATACCGATCATCCCGTGCGATATCTCCATCTTCAAAATGACGGCAATTACACGATCAGCGACATCGAGCTGAAATGGAAAACCCCTGACGGCAAGTCCAAATCCAATATGTTCACAAAGGATCTGACCAAGGCCAGAGGGTTCTGTCTGGACCTGGAGAAATTTGGCGATGTCCCCGATGGATCCGAAGTCTGGCTGAAGGCCTATATCGCTCTTGGGGACAAGGAAAGTTGCCGAAAGGACAATCCGCGCATTTATCAGCAAGGTCTGCCAAAAGGCAGTGCCACATATACGCAGCAATACAAAATGGGTGGGCAGACCCTCACCAATAATATGTGCAAATTGTCGAGCGGCACGGAAGGCAAAACCGAGAGTACGAATGATATCGGGAACTCAACGGACTGCCCTTATCAGTAGGATACCTGGATGCTGGTTCCCAGTCCGACCTTCGCTTTAGAGCTGAGCGTCAAGACTTGGGGCATCCATAGGTTGTCTCTGGTGCCAGAAAAACGTCATCCAGAAACACATCGCCAAGGTGCCAAGCCCAACCGGAGCGATCGTCCAGAGCCCAAGAAACGCCATTTCGCGCGTTCGTCCTTCGTGGACCGCCTCGATCAGAAATGAGGCATTGCCATCTTGAACCCTCAAATCGACTTGATCGGCCAACGCCATGTAATGATAAAACGCACCCATCATATTGATCAGGATGAATGAAACGGCGAAGACCAGAAAGATGAAGGACATCACCTGGGTGAAAAAAGGCGCGCGATTGAGGAAATAGAAAGCGCCCGCAATATAAGCGAAAATCACCGTGCTCAACATGGCAAAGCCCTGCAGAAACAGATTCATCGTGTCCGTGATCTGATTGGCGATCTCAAAGTCGGTCATTATCCGCCGCCGACAAACTGAACCACTTCCAGGCGATCACCCTCTTCCAGCACGGTCTGACCATGCTCCGCTTTCGGAACAATTTCGAGGTTTCGCTCAATCGCGATCCCGCGCGGATCATCCGACAGCGTCAGCACCAGGGCTTCAATGCTGGTCCCGGGATCCACATTGCGGCTTTCACCGTTCAAATATATCTGCATTTGCCCTGCTCCGAATGCTCAAAATAGGCTTGCCAAGCTTGGCGATCCAACGCAAGAGCGTGTGGCAATGACGCAACAGATATATGTTCTCAACGGACCTAATCTCAACCTGCTTGGAACCCGCGAGCCTGAGATTTACGGATCGACCACGCTGGACGATATTCATCAGCAGATGAAAACCGCTGCCCCGACCGCGGAGATCACGTTTCGTCAGACCAATTCCGAAGGCGAACTGGTCGATTGGGTGCAGGAAGCCTCCAAGGCGGCAGAGATTCTTATCATCAATGCCGGGGCTTACACCCATACCTCGATCGCGCTGCATGACGCCTTACGCGCCTGTGATGCGGGTATTTATGAAGTTCACCTGTCCAATCCGGCAGCCCGAGAGGAATTCCGGACGACCAATTACGTTGCCCCCTGTGCCACAGCCTGCATTGCAGGATTTGGCGCGCGCGGCTATTTGATGGCGTTAGACGCCGCTCTACAAGAATAAAAAAGACTGAGGAGCCCACGAACCGATGTCCACGAGCAAGACAAAACTAGATGCCGGCCTGGTCCGGGAATTAGCCGCCATCCTGCGTGAAGCAGACCTTGGCGAAGTTGAGGTTGAACATGAAGGCCTGCGCATTCGGGTCAGCAAAGCGACCTCCATGGCCCCAGTCGCACCAGCCATCGTACAAGCCCCCGTCGCGGCCGCACCAGCGCCGGTTGCGGCCCCCGCCGCGGCTCCGGCAGCTGCACCCGTTACCGCAGCAGCACCGGCGGCGGCCACCCCGAGCAATGCCGTGACCAGTCCCATGGTCGGCACCGTCTATCTGTCACCAGAACCCGGCGCGAGCGTCTTTGTGAATGTCGGAGATAAGGTCAAAAAGGGCGATACGCTGATGCTGATCGAAGCCATGAAGACCTTCAATCCCGTAACAGCGGAGGCCGATGGCACCGTCCAAGACATCCTCGTCGAGGATTCCCAACCGGTCGAATTTGGCGAAGCTCTGATCGTCGTCGCATAAGGACCAGGTTCGATGATTGAAAAAGTCCTCATCGCTAATCGCGGCGAGATCGCCTTACGTATCCATCGCGCGTGTAAGGAGATGGGCATTGCGACGGTCGCCGTCCATTCCGAAGCCGATCGCGATGCCATGGCAGTGCGCCTGGCCGATGAAAGCGTCTGTATCGGCCCGGCGCCGAGCGCCAATAGCTATCTGAAAAAGTCGCAAATCATTGCCGCCGCCGAAATCACCGGCGCCGATGCGGTTCATCCCGGCTATGGCTTCCTGTCAGAGAATGCGCAATTCGCGGACATGGTCGAAGCGCATGACCTGATCTTCATCGGGCCGACAGCGGAACATATCCGCACCATGGGCGACAAGATCACGGCCAAACAGACCATGATCGATGCCGGTGTGCCCGTCGTGCCGGGCTCTGAAGGCGGCGTATCTTCCATCGGAGAAGGCAAGAAAGTCGCCAAGAAGATCGGCTATCCAGTCTTGGTCAAAGCGGCCTCTGGCGGCGGCGGCCGCGGCATGCGGGTCGCAGAGACCGAGAAAGACCTCGATAACGCGATCAAGTCCGCCAAGACCGAAGCCAAAGCGGCGTTTGGCGATGATGCAGTCTATCTGGAAAAGTATCTCGGCAAGCCGCGGCATATCGAAATCCAGCTGATCGCCGACACGCATGGCAATGTCTGTCACTTGTGGGAGCGCGATTGCTCGCTTCAGCGCCGGCACCAGAAAGTATTCGAGGAAGCCCCCTCACCTGCTCTGAATCAGGCCCAGCGCGAGGAAATCGGCACGATTGTCGCCAAGGCCGTCAAGAAAATGGGCTATCGCGGCGCGGGCACGATGGAATTCCTCTATGAGGATGGAAATTTCTACTTCATCGAGATGAATACACGGATCCAGGTCGAGCACCCTGTAACGGAAATGATCACCGGCATCGACCTCATTCGCGAACAGATCCGCGTCGCAGACGGAAAGAAACTGTCTTTCTCGCAGGAAGACGTCATGCTGGTTGGTCACGCCATCGAATGCCGGATCAATGCCGAGCATCATGAGACTTTCGTACCGTCGCCCGGCAAGATCACGGACTTCCATGCGCCCGGTGGCCCGGATGTCCGGCTCGATAGCGCTGTCTATGCCGGTTATACGATCCCACCGCATTATGACAGCATGATCGCCAAACTGATCGTGCATGGCCGCACGCGCAACGAGTGCATCATGCGCCTGCGTCGTGCCCTCGATGAGATGGTGGTTGGCGGGGTTGAGACGACGCTGCCGCTACACCGCCGACTGGTCGAGGCGCAGGATGTGGTGGATGGCAATTATGATATTCACTGGCTGGAGCGGTTTCTGGGGCTGAAATAGGTGGCTGAGGTACTGCTCGAGGCTTCGGTAGGATGCCCAGCGACCGTTTGTGGTCGCACGGTGAGATGTCCTTGAAAGATGAAACGTTCTGGAGATGGCTTATTGGCTCGATCTTGACGAGGTTCTGTCTGCTTTCGGCGTTACAGCGGACATTAGTGAGCGACTTAAAACAGACGCAGGTGAATCCTGGATTCTGGGAAAAGCGAGCTTAGCCAACCTCCATTTTCTCGCAGTTGGCGCTCCTCAAATACCAATATCACTCTTTCCGGTCTCGCTCTGAAGTATAGATATACGATATGTGAACAACTTTGGAGCCTTCGGGAGTTGCTGGGTTATCAAACTCGTTATTTGTATAAACTTTGTACTACCCACTATGAAGATGACACCATATGCAAACACGCCACAACGCCCAACTTAGATCGTTGATGTTCGCAGCTGTCACGGGAATCTCAATCTGTTTTGGCTGCTCAACGAACCTATCTCATCCTCCCTCAGAGCATGCTGACCAGACTATTCATCCAAACATCATCCTCATAATGGCGGATGATCTCGGCTACGGCGAATTGGGATCCTACGGACAAATCAAAATATTGACTCCACGGCTCGATGAAATGGCTGCGCGAGGGGTTCGTTTCAATGCCTTTTACTCCGGTTCGACACTCTGCGCTCCGTCGCGCGAGACTCTAATGAGAGGTCTTCATTCGGGGAATCTCAGAAGAAGTGGCAACCAGAATGAACCCTTGGCCTCCGGAGATGAAACAATTGCTCAATTGTTAAGAGCCGAAGGGTATCGGACGGCGATGATCGGCAAGTGGGCGCTTGGCGAGATCGATAGCACAGGACGTCCCGATTTGCAGGGATTTGATCATTGGTACGGTTTCCTTAACCAGAACAGAGCGCACGCGCATTATCCAGATTACCTCTGGAGGAACGGCAAGAAAATCTCCTTCCCGGAAAATCAGCGATCTGGCATCGGCGTCCATTCCAACCAAGCCTTCCTCGATGAGGCAATTGATCTGATTCGATTATTTTCTTCCGAGGAGTCGCCCTTTTTCCTCTACATCCCCATTACATTGCCACACGCAGATATACTCGCGCCCGAAGAGTTTGTCGCGCCGTATCGTGGGCGCTGGACGGAAGAGCCCTATGCCGGCAATTTCTATGCCGATCAGAGCGAACCAATGGCCGCAACAGCGGGCATGATCACTATGATCGATTCCATGGTTGGATCTATCCTCGATGAACTGGCGACCCAAGGTTTGGAGCAAAATACCCTCGTAATCTTTACTTCGGATAACGGGCCGGTATCGGTAGGTGGGAGAGATCACTTGTTTTTTAATGCGACCGGAGGCCTGCGCGGTGCGAAACGCGACCTATACGAAGGCGGTATTCGGGTTCCAATGATAGCACTCTGGGAAGGGCATACGCCGGCTGGTGAAGTAGTCGACGAACCTGCCGCTCTCTATGAATTTAAAGCGACGCTCGCCGAGTTGCTCAATGTGGCGCCGGCTCGACCTACTGACGGTGACTCTTTTTTGCCGCTACTCCTCGGCGAAGACGTCACTACGAGTGAAGCACCCTTGTTCTGGGAGGTCGAGACAGCCAAACTTGTTGGTACTCTGGGCGAACCTGACGCCTGGGGCAATTCTTATATAGAGCAAGCCATTCGCCTTGGTCGATGGAAACTTGTCCGACGCTCAACGTCCGACCTTCCTGAGTTGTATGACTTGGTCGAAGACCGCTTTGAAGAAAGAAACTTGGTCGACACTGAGCTTACTGTGCGCGCCCGACTGATTGATTTACTGGACGCGGAACTTGGCAAAGCAGCGCGCCAAAACTGACCGTCGCCCACTATCCCGAGTTCACTCTAAGTCGACCACTCGCCTAAATTCCGCTTTTCGCCCCAGATAGGACGCACAGCTGATGTCCGCTCCTGACCCAAAACAACCTTCCGACGGCTCCACCTCACCCGTCTGCTCTACTTCAAACTCCACACCCGCTCTCTGATTGTTTTTCAACCCGTCTCAAGTAAACTCCCCGCATGTCCGACCGGTTCGACACAAATGATCTGCTGAACTGTTATCGCCGCGGGGTGTTTCCGATGGCGGATTCGCGGGAGGATATGCGGCTCTTTCTGATGGACCCGGACCTCCGCGGCGTGCTGCCGCTGGAGCGGTTCCACGTACCGAAACGGCTGCAGCGCACGGTCCGCCAGAATCCTTATCGGGTTACGGTCGACACGGCTTTCAACCGCGTCATTGAGGCGTGTGCGGCGCCGCATCCGTCACGTCCCGCCACGTGGATCAATGATGCCATATTAAACCTGTACGGCGCGCTGCACCGCCAGGGCTATGCGCATAGTGTCGAATGCTGGTCGGATGAGGATCAGCTGATTGGTGGCCTGTATGGTGTGTCGCTCGGCGGTGCCTTTTTTGGCGAGAGCATGTTCTCGCGGGCGACGGATGCGTCAAAGATTGCTCTGGTGCATCTGGTCGCCCGGCTGATTGTCGGAGGTTATAAATTGCTCGACGCGCAATTTCATAATCCGCACCTGGAACAGTTCGGGCTTGAGGAAATCACGCGCGACTCATTCCGCGCCCGTTTGTGGCGGGCGCTGCGCGTCGAGGCAGACTTCTACTCGATGGGATCGAGAGGTTCGAGTTCTGACGGATCGACTTCGCTACAGGCGATCACCCAGATGTCATAGACCGGATGCTCGAGCGCATTCAGACCGGGGGATGAGGCAAACATCCAGCCGGAGAAGCGCACTTCAGCGGCTTCCTCTTCATCTTCGGATGCCTGCAATTCCGCTTCCGTGAGATCACGCGGCTCGGCCATGGTCTGGACCTGCGTGGTGTTAGCTGTGGTCACTTTTATGAAAGCAGCGCTTTCCGGCGGCTCTTCCGGCGGGGTCTGGAAACAGGTCTGCAAGTCGATGCGCAGCGAGCCATACACTTTCGGCTCGCCGACCAGCATTTCGAAATCGGTCGAGCGTCCTGTAATCTTGTCCAAAGCGCGCAAGATGACTGTATCATATTGTTTATACGTACGTTTTTGCGTCGGGACCAGCTCGTCTTCGTCTATTTCATCGCCATCGACCGTTGCTTCATCACCGAACAGTTCGCGCTCGAGGTCACGCACTCCCTCGTCACGCTCCTGTGCGCCGGCGAGGGCGACCATGGCAATCCCAATCAGTCCCAGCCCGATGGTACGGATCACTCGCTGTCTCCGCCGCCACCGCCAGAGGCGAATGATGCGAACAGCGTTAGCAAGTCTACCGAACCCTGCGCATAGAGAATTTCACCACATCCGGTTTCGCCGAAGAGTTCTTCACCCTCTTCACAGACAAAAATCTCTCCAAACCCCGGGGCTGGTTCAAGATTAATGTAAGTTCCGCCCAGCAGACTCTGAGATTGGACACGGGCAGATGTTCCATCGCCAATCGGGAGGATGCGCTCATCGACTTTCAACACCACTTTTGCTTCCGTCCGATCGAGATCCAAAGCAACAGATTGAACCTCACCAATTTTCACACCGGCCATGCGGACATCAGTTCCAGGCTTGATCCCGTTTGCGGCGCTAAACCTTGCGCCGAGATTTGCGTACACCGTGTCGACTGGAAGAGGGGTGGATGCTCCGAGAAAATTTGCAACTTCTCCGAAGGCATCGATGGCGCCACGGGCCAACACGATCTCACCGCAGCCACTTCCATCAAACAGAGCCTGCTCACCTTCGCAGAGCGAAATTGCGTCACCACCATTTGTGTCGCTGAGGGCAATGTGTGCGCCCCCCAGCAAACCATCTGACGTGACCTGGGCCGTCGTGTTCACGCTCAATGGTAGCATGTTTGCGTCAATGATCATTGTTGCTTGCGCTTGCGAACTCGCGCGATCCAGTGAAATATCTCTTACAGTGCCGATCTTCACACCGGCCATGCGGACATCTGTTCCGCGATCTATGGTTGCCGCGCTGTTGAAACGCGCACCGATTTCAACCGTCTCGCCAGATACGCCGGCATCGGCGCCGCGCGCCAGACCGAACCAGAGAAAGACTCCAGCGACGATAAGAACGCCGAGCCCGACAAGCGTTTCGAAAATGGATTCACGCATTTGGATCCCAAGCCTCATAATCTGCGTCTGCTTCGCGGCGCTCGCCACCTTCCCGCAGACTGCCTTTTGGACGATATGCAAACACGGTCCCGGTCATGTTTGGTGTGTGATCAGTTTCCCAGTCCTGACGCTTCAATGGCGCGTCCGTTGGGGGTTCCTTGAACGTATAGTGCAGCCAGCCATGCCAATCCGGTGGCACTTTGGACGGCTCCGCGACGCCATTATAGATCACATAACGGCGTTTGCGGCCTTCAACCGATATCTTGCGGTCCTCGAAATAGCGATTTCCATACTCGTCGCTACCGATCAGAACGCCGCGCCGCTTGATGTCGAACCATCCGCCCGGGCTGATGCCATTCCACCATGTAAACAGTTTAAACATATTGTTCGTCCTGACAGTGATATTTGACCGCATTATGGCGCGTGCACGCCGCCGAATCTAGTTAGGACAGGCAACACATCATGTCGCGGGCCAGGTCAAGCCCGCTCTGGCTGGAGGGCGCAGTTTATGTCCAAACCCGATCGCAACGCGAAATTGCTGGCAACAGCGATGGAAGAAGGGCTGATCAGCCCGATTCTGTCGTTCTCTGACCTGACCGCGATCCCGATGACAAATCTGCAAGATGCCCCCGATGCGATCGCTGCGGCGACCCATCAACGCCTCGATCGAACCAGCAAGCTGGCTATGGCGGAATTACTGGAAGGCCTGGGCGATACGCCAAAGAATGCCGAATTGGCGGAGGCTGTCGCGCGCGGCGTACCGCTCGCCCTGATCGAAGAGGCCCTGCAACAGGATCGCGGCTTCGAAGCGCTCGCAGACGCGTTCCGGAATGCTGCGATCGAAGCCGCCGCCCCACCCGCCTGTCGCGTTGCTGAAACTGCCAACGTGAGCGAGATCAACGATATTCGCCGCGCCGGCGTCGGCGCCCTGATCGAAAATACGCCTGCCCCAGCGGCGGATGATTCGGCCATGGCTGTGGATCTGGCGCGCTTCGTGACGCCCGATGGCCTGGAAATAGATGTGCTGGACGATCTCTGCGGCGCCGCTCTGGACGCGCATGGTCCCAAATTGATCTTTGTGCCCTGTGGGCTGTCCGCCGCCATGATGGGCCTCGGCCTGGCTTATTCGCTCGATAAAGCGGATGCAGTGATTGCCCTGCTAAAGCTGATCGACTCGATTGCCACGGGCAATAGTTTCACAAAAAAGCACGCCGCGCTTCTCGACCTGGAGGCGCGTCCTGCGCGCACGACCAAGCGCGAGATCTCCCTCGCCTTCGCGCCTCTTTCAACGCGCGCATTGTCGGAGTTTCAACCCACGACGCTGAGCCTGCGCCCAATGAGCACGCTGATCGAGGCGATTGAGGGTGATCAGCCAAATCTGCATCTGATGGCGCGCATTGGCCTTTCTCGAACAGCTCCCGCGGCCCTGCCCGCCTTGCTGACGGAGATCGATGCGGCGGCCGATCTGGAACTGATGCCGCATTTTGGCGGCGATGTTTTGCGGACGCGCGGGTTCTCGACCCAGGCGATCGACAAGGTCAAAAGCGCCCTTGGCGAAGGGTTGCCGCTAAATGCCGCTTTCTCGCGTTGGGTATTGGGTGATGATATCATCTCCAATGATCTGCGCCTGGCGCCGGAATCCTTCGATGCAGATGGACGGGCGCTGCTGAAATCCATTGGGTTCTCCAAGCGTGAAATTGCTGAAGCGGAAGAGGCCATGGATGGCCGCCCCGAAAAACTTGCAAGCGCCGCGCTCGACGCAGCTGCATTGACCCAGGTCTTGAGCTCAGAGGAGACGCTGACCCTCGCAAAGACGATCCAAAAATCGTGTGGGATCCCAGTCATTCTCTCAAGCGCGACCACGCCGGATCTGAATGTGGAAGAATTGCTGCAAGCCAATGTTTCGGCCTGGTTGCCGGCACTCGATACAGAGCTCGATCGCCTGACCGCCGACCGGATGACCCATATCGCCGCTCTCGCCGAGGACCTCATGGCCGAGGACGCCGCGCCGCAAACCATATTCGAAGCGCCGTCCGGTGTGTCTCGCACACGGCTACCCGACCGCCGCAAAGGCTATATTCAGAAAGCCACCGTGGGCGGGCACAAAGTCTATCTGCACACGGGCGAATTCGATGATGGCTCGATCGGTGAAATCTTTATCGACATGCATAAGGAAGGGGCCGCGTTCCGGTCCTTGATGAACAATTTCGCCATCGCGGTCTCGCTCGGCCTGCAATATGGCGTGCCGCTGGAAGAATATGTTGACGCCTTTGTCTTCACTCGGTTTGAACCGGCCGGTGAAGTGACCGGCAATGACCAGATCACGCGGGCAACATCTATTCTCGACTATATTTTCCGGGAGCTTGCCGTGTCTTACCTGGCACGCGAGGATCTCGCGGAACTGGGCGATGTCACGCATGATGGCCTCGGACGTGGGCTTGAGGACGGGATTGAGAAGTCGCACGCACAACCCTTACCGGATGAGGCCGCGCATTTAATCTCTCGCGGGTATTCGCGCGGACAGATCCCGGACAATATCGTCATCCTCAACAAGAAACGTGAGGAAAGAGAGGCCGAGCGCGAAGACGACCAGACCGAAGCCACCGAGGCAGGCACAGGCGAAAGCCCATCCTATCTCTCCGAAGCGTGCACCAGTTGTGGCAGTTTCACGCTGTATCAGGACGAGGCTGATGGCGACATTGTCTGTGATACCTGCGGGCAAGTCGGCAAGGTCGAAGCGTCAGAATAGGCTTTTCAGGCGGGCTGGCCCGCGGTTTGCGTGAAGGATTTGGAGACGAAACCCAGACGCGAAAGACCCGTCCCATGCTGAGACAGTTTGCGAGCCTTGTTGTGGTGGCCGGATTGGCGGCAAGCCCGGCAATTGCGCAGAATGCCGACAATATCGGGAAAGTTCGCGACGGCCAATCCTGCCCCGGATGTAATCTGTTCCAGGCGGAGCTTTCCTACAAGGACGCCAACAAGATCGATCTGTCGGGCGCACGCCTGCGGCAATCCAATCTGGCATTGACCACATATGATGACGCCAATCTCTCCGGCGCCAATCTGTCCATCGCCAACCTCTTTGGAGCCCGCTTCAATCGCACCAATTTTTCGCGCGCCAATCTCCAGAATGCGATCGCGGTGGGCACCTATTTCGGTGCCTCCAACTTGACCGGAGCGGATCTATCTGGCGCGAACTTCTCTGGCGCAGACCTCTCCCTTGCAAAGGGATTGTCGCAAGCCCAGCTCAATCAGGCCTGCGGCGACGCCAATACGAAATTGCCTAAAGGGAAAAGTATCCCGAACTGCGTATGATGGCGGTGAGTGCGGCAAGTTTGCAACAACCGCCCCTGCGCGCATTTGATTACCACAATTTCAGTTCAGTCGCCGGCGGAGTTCCCCTATGACCGGTCGCATGAAGACTCAATTTGGCATGCGTTCACTGGCCATTTTGGGAAGCGCGCTTGTCGCAACCCAAATGAGCCTTGCACAAGAAGTCCCGACCCGGATTTCCTGGGCGCCCTCCTATAGTGGTTCTTGCACCGATTGCCCCCTGGCAGGACAGAACCTGTCCGGCTGGAACCTGTCCGAAGCCAATTATCCCGGCGCGGATCTAACCGCCGCCAACCTTCGCGGGGTTCAGGGTCACAATACCAATTTCAACAGTGCCATTGCGCAAGGCGCAGATCTGCGCCACGCCGATTTCAGTGGCGCCTCGTTTGAGAATGCCATTCTGATCGGCGCTAATCTGCAGTTCGGACAGTTCAATAGTGCACAAATGAACAGCACAGATTTGAGCGGCGCCAGCCTGGAGAATGGAAAGTTTATTGGTGCCATTCTGACCGGCGCAAAGCTGCGCGCCGGTCAGGTGTTTGAAGCCGATTTTTCCGCCGCAAATCTGACGGGCGCAACGCTGACGGCAGCCGACCTCACGAGTGTTGTTTTCGATAATGCTGTCCTGGTCGATGCGGATTTTTTTGAAGCAACCTTGACCAATACAAGCTTTCGAAACGCGCGCCTTGCCGGCGCGAACCTGGAAGGGACGATCGGCATTGAAAGCGCGGACTTTGAAGGCGCTTGCGCGTCCCCATCGACAAGATTGCCAATCAGTCTTGAATTGATGGACTGCACCCCGTTCTAGGCTTCGGCCTCGGCATCCGCCTCAGCGGCCTTGCGCTCCATCACCGATACGATCCAGATACTGATCTCATACAAGCCGTAGACCGGCACAGTCAGCATGATCTGTGAAATGAAGTCCGGTGGTGTCGCAAAAGCGGCAACGGCGAGAATGCCGACAATCGCATATTTGCGCCCACTGCGCAGCGTTTCCGCTCCGACCAGACCAGCACGCCCGAGCAGGCCGAGGATGACCGGCAGCTGGAATGAGAGCCCGAACGCCGTCATCAGAGCCAGGGTCAGGGAAAGATATTCGGACACTTTGATCTGCGCTTCAATCTGAACGGCATCAATGCCGCCCGCCTGTTGCTGGCTCAGCGCGAAAGTCATCACCAGCGGCATCATGACATAGAAGACGAACAGCACGCCGATTGTGAACAAGGCAGGTGCCGCAATAAGGAATGGCAGGAAAGCGCCGCGTTCATTCTTGTACAGCCCCGGCGCGACAAAGGCATAGACCTGCCACGCCATGATCGGGAAGGACACGAACAGGCCAGCAAACAGGGCGATTTTCAGCTTCACAAAGAAGAATTCGAGCGGCGCAGTATAGATCAGTCGCGGATCTTCGGTCACGCCATGGGTCCGAAAGGCTTCAATGAAGGGTTCGACCAGAATGTTAAAGATCGGGCCGGCAATAAAAAAGCAGGCAATCGTACAGATGGCGAATGCCAGCAACGCCTTCATCAGGCGCGACCGCAGCTCATTCAAATGATCAAGCAGCGGCGCGCGCGAGGCTTCAATCTCGCTTTCGATCAAATCCGGGCGCTGATCCGCGGGCAGGTCCTGGCTCATGAGGCCGCCTTGTCCTGTGATGGATCGTTGACCGGCTCAGAAACAGCGGGCGTCTCCTCGGCAGGTGGCGGTTCCGGCAGGTCTGGCACAGGCTTTTTCAATTCCTGCTTCATGGCACGTTCCTCGCGCATGACGCTTTCATTGATATCCTTCTCGACGCCTTTCAGCTCATCCACGGCTTGCGTGACGGCATTGTCGCGTTTGAGATCCTCGATTTCCTGGCGCAAGTCATCCAGTTCGGCCTGGCGGGCTATATCGTCAAAGGCAGCCTTGAACTCATTTGCCATAGACCGACCCTTGGCAACAAATTGACCAAGCTTGCGCATGGTCAGCGACAAATCCTTCGGTCCCAGGATCACCAGGGCGATGATCACCAAAAACAGAAGTTCGCTGAAACCAAATTGCGGCAGCATGTTCTGACGCCTTCCGCGTTACTAAAAGGCGACTTAGTCGGCTGACTTCGCCTTTTCCTTCTCTGGCGTGATATTGACCATATCATCACCCTCGACTGCTTTGCTGTCAGCGTCTTCTTCCTTCAGGCCTTTCCGGAAGCTGGTAATGCCTTTGGCAACATCACCCATGATGGAAGAGATACGACCTCGCCCACCGAAAATGAAC